>NZ_CP073104.1:1343333-2015000 GCF_018138145.1 Pseudomonas sp. SCA2728.1_7
GAACCAGATCGGCGCGCCTTCCTTCGGCAAGCGCCAGTCGACCACCACACCGTTGCCCGCCTCTTTGGCGCGGTTGCCGAACTGGTAGAAGCTGCCGGAGTAACCGATGGCCACGCAGATGTCACCGTTGGCGATGTCGGTCATGTACTTGGCCGAGTTGAAGTAGGTCACGTACGGACGAACCTTGAGCATCAACTCCTTGGCTTTTTCATAATCGGCGGGGTTCTGGCTGTTCGGGTCGAGGCCCAGATAATGCAGGGCCAGCGGCAGGATTTCCGTCGGCGAATCGAGCATCGCCACGCCGCAGGATTTGAGCTTTTCCATGTTCTCCGGTTTGAACACCAGATCCCAGCTGTCCACCGGCGCGTTGTCGCCCAATGCAGCCTTGACCTTGGCCGGGTTGAAGCCGATCAGCACGGTGCCGACCATGTAGGGGACGCCGTACTGGTTGCCCGGATCGTTCTTGCCCAGCAGTTTCAACAGTTCCGGGTCCTGGTGGCTCCAGTTCGGCAGTTTCGATTTATCCAGTTTCTGAAACACGCCAGCCTTGATCTGCGTTTCGAGGAACTGGTTCGACGGCACCACCAGGTCGTAACCGGAGTTGCCGGTCAGCAGTTTGGCTTCCAGGGATTCGTTGGTGTCGAAGGTATCCCAAGTCACTTTGATGCCGCTTTTGGCGGCGAAATCCTTGGGCACGGACGGCAGGATGTAGTCCGCCCAGTTGTACACGCGCAGTTCGCGTTGCTCAGCCTGGACGGCCCCGGCCAACAGCGTCAGCCCACACACAGTGGCACCCAGAATGCGTTTCATCGTGACCATGGTTGTTCCCCAAAAGGCAGCGTGAGTTCGATGGTTTTTATGTTCTGTACACGGCAGCGGCTGTAAAGGTAGCCAAGGGTAAAAAAGGTTCAGCGTCTGGTTATGGTTTTGATTCTTGCTGACAGCGTAGCTGGAGCACAGTGGGGGATGGGCCAAAAGGGGATCGATGTGGCCAATTTGATTGACCGCCGGGATGCGGAAACAACAATGCCCGGCACTTGGCCGGGCATTGTCGAGTAACGGATCAGCTCAGTCGGTGTAACCCAATCTCGCCGCCCTGCTCTGCTGTGTCTGGCTGCGTGTTGCCAAGCAGTAATACAACGGCACGGTGACAACCAGGCCCACCAGCCAGGACAAGTCCGCACCCTCGACCAGATTGGCGTAGGGCCCGACGTATAGCGAGGTGTTGGCGAACGGCAACTGCACAATAATGCCGATGAAGTAGGCAATGATCGCGTGCAGGTTGAAGCGCCCGTAAACCCCGCCGTCGGCGCGGAAGATCGAGGTGATGTCGTAGCAGCCGCGCTTGATCAGGTAGAAGTCGATCAGGTTGATCGACGCCCACGGCACCAGCACCAGCAGCAGTGCCAGAATCAAACCGATGAACTCGGAAATGAAATCCGCCGACGCACCCAGCGCAACCACGCAGCAGCCCGCCAGTACTACGCTCGACAACACTACGCGCACCTTGATACTCGGCGTCCATTGGCTGGCGAAAGTCTGTATCGAGGTGATGATCGAGAGCACCGCGCCATACAGATTCAGCGCGTTGTGGCTGATGATATTGAGCAGGAACAGCACCATCAGAATCGGCCCGAGCCAACCGGTCGACTGCTTGACCGCGACCATCGCTTCAGTGCCTTCCGGGGTCGCCAGCACCGCCACGGCGCCAAAGCTGAACGACAGAATCGTGCCCAGCGTCGCGCCCAGATAGGTCGCCCAAAACGGCTTGGCAATGCCGATATCCGCAGGCAAGTAACGCGAGTAATCGGAGACGTACGGCGAAAAACTGATCTGCCAGATAATCCCCAGCGACACCGTCGCCAGCCAACCGGACAGGTTGAAACTGCCGCGAGTGAGAAAGTCCGTCGGCAAGTCATGGGCAAAGATATAGATGAACCCGGCCAGCAACGCGCTGCCCATCACCCAGGTGCCAATGCGGTTCAGCGTGTGGATGAAGTTGTAGCCGATCACACCGATCGCCGTAGCTGCCAGTGCACCGATCAGAATGCTCAGCGGCGCCGGCACCGACGGCGCAATGCCGACGATGGATTTACCGGCCAGCACGATGTTGGAAATGAAGAAACCGATGTAGATGATCGCCGCAAAAAACACGATCAACAGCGCGCCATAACGGCCGAACTGGCCGCGACTCTGGACCATTTGCGGAATGCCCATGCGCGGGCCTTGCGCCGACGCCAGGGCAATCACCACGCCGCCGATCATGTGCCCCAGCGCAATCGCCAGCAGCCCCCAGAGCAAATCGAGATGGAACACTTGAACCACCATGGCGCCGGTGACGATGGGCAGTGGCGCAATGTTGGTGCTGAACCAAAGGGTGAATAGGTCGCGGGCCTTCCCGTGGCGTTCCGCGAGTGGGACGTAGTCGACCGTATGGTTCTCGATCAACGGATCTTGCCGGGACATCTGGGACATATGCATGAACTCGAGTTTGTCTGTTCTTATCGTTGTATGAAGCCAAACCGGGGGGACTCTCTGGCCGCCCCTCAGATGCAGACCATATTATGGTATTCCAAACAATTCACAAGACTGATCCGTAGTTTGCGGCGCCAACTGATACGCCATCCTCGCTGAAACCGTGGCCTGCAGACCAGCCGAAAGCCCCGTAAATACTGAGTATCCGACGAACGCGGCACGTTTATCGGTTCAGCTTAAAAGGCCTTGCAAAGATCGAATACTGGTATACCATCAGACCAACAAACACATAAAAACAGCAACACATCACCCGAGGACCGACCAATGATCGATGCCGCCATCTACAAACAAGTCATGGGCTCGTTCCCGTCCGGCGTAACCGTCATCACCACTCTGGACGATGACGGTCAGATCGTCGGCCTGACCGCCAGCGCGTTCAGCTCGCTGTCGATGGACCCGGCGCTGGTGCTGTTCTGCCCCAACTACAGCTCCGATTCCTATCCGGTGTTGATCAAGAACAAACGCTTTGCCATCCACGTTCTGTCCGGCGGCCAGCAAAGCGAAGCCTACGCCTTCGCCCGCAAAGGCAAAGACAAGGCCCAAGGCATCGAGTGGACCTTGAGCGAACTGGGTAACCCGATCCTCGCCAACGCGACGGCTATCATCGAATGTGAGCTGTGGCGCGAATACGAAGGCGGCGACCACGCCATCATGGTCGGCGCGGTGAAGAATCTGATCGTTCCCGAGCAAATCGCCGGGCCGCTGGTGTATTGCCACGGCAAGATGGGCGCCCTGCCCGTCCTGGCCTGATCGTCAGATCCGCACAAATCAACTGTAGGAGTGAGCCTGCTCGCGATAGCGATTTATCCGATGTCGATGTTTTTTCTGACACACCGCCATCGCGAGCAGGCTCACTCCTACAAGTTTTGTAGCCTCAACAACAAAAAATCCGAGGAAGCGTCATGAAATTTTCCCTGTTCATCCACATGGAACGCTGGGACGAAAGCGTCAGCCACCGCCAACTGTTCGAAGACCTCACCGAACTGACCCTGATGGCCGAGGCCGGCGGTTTCAGCACCGTGTGGATCGGCGAACACCACGCGATGGAATACACCATCTCGCCGAGCCCGATGCCATTGCTCGCCTACCTCGCCGCGAAAACCACCACCATCCACCTCGGCGCCGGCACCATCATCGCGCCGTTCTGGCATCCGCTGCGGGTCGCCGGTGAATGTGCGCTGCTCGACGTGATCAGCAACGGTCGCATGGAAGTCGGCCTGGCCCGTGGCGCCTATCAGGTTGAATTCGATCGTATGGCCGGCGGCATGCCTGCCTCCAGCGGCGGCCAGGCATTGCGCGAAATGGTCCCGGTGGTCCGCGCCCTGTGGCAAGGCGACTACGCCCACGACGGCGACATCTGGAAATTCCCCACGTCCACCAGCGTGCCAAAACCAATTCAAAAGCCCAACCCGCCAATGTGGATCGCCGCCCGCGACCCGGATTCGCACAATTTCGCCGTGGCCAACGGCTGCAACGTGATGGTCACACCGCTGATGAAGGGCGACGAAGAAGTCCTCGACCTGAAGAACAAATTCCAGGCTGCGCGGGACAACAACCCAGACGTGCCGCGTCCGCAATTGATGGTGCTGCGCCATACCCACGTGCACACCGCTGACAATCCGGATGGCTGGAAAGTCGGCGCAAAAGCCATCTCACGTTTCTATCGCACCTTCGATGCGTGGTTCGGCAACAAGCAAACCCCGGTCAACGGCTTCCTCGCGCCAAGCCCGGAAGAGAAGTTCGCCGGCCGTCCGGAGTTTGAACTGGAGAGTCTGCACAAGACGGCGATGATCGGAACGCCGGAAGAGATCATTCCGCGGATCAAGTACTACCAGGAACTGGGCGTGGATGAGTTCAGTTTCTGGTGTGACAACAGCTTGCCGCATGAAGAGAAGAAGAAATCGCTGGAGCTGTTTATCAAGCATGTGGTGCCAGCGTTTCGCTGAGAACCGCGTAATTGAACAGCAATAAAAAGGGGCGAATTCATCGATATGAATTCGCCCCTTTTTTCGCTTGTCGGCAGGTGAACGCTACCCCTGAGCGGCGGTCTTTCGACTCCGGCGCGACTGCTTGAGATTGAAACGCAGCTTGCGCACCCCATGAACGATGCGCGGAAACCACAGCGTCCAGCGAGTGTGCAACATCACCCCGCAATCACGGCTGTCTTGCCGCGTCATCGAGGTGATCTGCTGTGGCAAGGGCACACCATACTTGATGCACTTGGTGATCAGTGCGTCGACATTGCGCTCCATGAAATTCAGCGCAACTTCGCGCCCGGCACTGAACGCAGCAATGTGCTTTTTCAACGCTGCCAGCGTGTCGCGATACGCGGCATAACTGCCCATCACGTACTCAACGTCCTTGTGGCTCTGCGTCAGCGAACCGCTCCTGACCCGTTGAAAGTAATAGTCCGCTGCCGTGGCAAAAGTGGCCTGGCTGTGCAGGTAAATATTCATGCTGAACACATGATCTTCATGCGCCCGCCCTTCCAGCCGGACCACAAAACGCTCGCACACCGAACGCTTGAAAATGTATTGCCACGTCGCCGCGTGGTACTTGCCGGACAAAATCAGATCCTGCAGCAAGTCGCGCCCCGCCTCGAACCAGCCATTGCGACTGGCAGCGGTGTTACGTCGCAACAGTTGCTTCTCGCCGTCCACTTCGGTGTAGGAACGCTTGGAAAAATAAAACAACTCAAGCGCGGCGTTGGCCTGCACCTGCTCCACCAGCGTCGAAAACAACTCCGGGCTGACCACATCGTCCGGGTCGCAAAAGAACACATACTCGCCGCTCGCCAACGCCAGACCATTGCGCCGGGCAGCGCCAACGCCCTGATTGACCTGGGTGACCACTTTGACTTCCGGGCGATGGCCAAAACCGGCTTCAATCACCGCGAGCGTGCCATCGGTCGAGCCGTCGTTGATCAAGATGATTTCATGCAACGGCACGGCTTGATTGATCAGCGAATCGAGGGTTTCAGCGATGTAGGACTCAACGTTGTACGTGGGGATGACGACGGAAATTTTCGGGACAGACACGTTGTTGAGCACCTGAAATGACGGCCTGGGCCGATACGGGATTGGTGAGGCAGGGTTGACGTGCGCGGCCGAAGGAAGGCACGTACTCGAATGATTCACGACACAGTGATGCCGTTATGCTTTCGCATGATAAATGGCCAACGGTTGGGGCGTCAAAGAACGAGGCCGGCTGTATTGCAGCCATGACTTAATCGTCATCTACGGGGAACAGCATTACCGGGAAAGTCTGGCGAAAGCTCTGCGTGATGAGGTGAATCATCAGGCGCAGAGCCTGTAACGGTCCTCCCGGATCGGCTTCGCATTACAACGACCCCCGAACCACAGAGAGAAGAAAGCCGGTTAACCACCATGACTCATGTTGAAACAGCATTGCCCTTCAGTGTTCAACACCCAGTCGCGTCGCAACGTCCTCCGGAGCCAGCGACCGACCATCGGCCGCCGTCAATTGCAGCTTGCGAATTGGCTGACGATCCTTTGCATCAACCATCACCGACCCTGGCTCACCCGGCGCATACATGAATTCACCGCCCCACTGCGACAGCGCGACGATCACGGTCTGCAAGGCTTTGCCACGCTCTGTCAGCACGTATTCCTTATAAGCCCCGCCGTCGGCGGCTGGCATCGCCTGCAGAATCCCCTGCTCCACCAGCCCCTTGAGGCGCGCGCTGAGCATGTTCTTGGCGATATCCAGACTCTTCTGGAAATCATTGAAACGCCGGATGCCATCCAGCGCATCACGAATGATCAGCAGCGACCACCAGTCGCCAATCAGGTCCAGCGTGCGGGCGACCGGGCAGGCATTGCCCTGCAGGCTTTTGCGTTTCACTTGAACGTACTCCCTCGATTCATCAGTCGGCGATGCTGCTTTGGGTTGCATCATACAACTCTGGAGCGGATCCACGACTGAACTGCGCAAAACCAGCACCTGCATACAAGTAGCCGGATCGCTTTGCGCTGATAGTGAATGCCGCCATTCCGGCACTACCGCGAACCCTGAAGCAGGAGTTTCCATGAGCACCTTCACTACGCAAGACGGTACCGAGATTTACTACAAGGACTGGGGCAGCGGTAAACCCGTGCTGTTCAGCCATGGCTGGCCATTGGATGCCGACATGTGGGAATACCAGATGGAATACCTGAGCAGCCGAGGCTATCGCACCATTGCGTTTGATCGTCGCGGTTTCGGCCGCTCAGATCAGCCGTGGACCGGTTATGACTACGACACTTTTGCCGATGACATCGCGCAACTGATCAACCATCTCGACCTGCGCGATGTGACGCTGGTGGGCTTTTCCATGGGTGGTGGCGACGTCAGCCGCTACATCGCCCGCCATGGCAGCGAGCGGGTTGCCGGTCTGGTGCTGTTGGGCGCCGTGACGCCACTGTTCGGTAAAAAAGCCGATTTCCCGCAGGGCGTCGACAGCTCGGTATTCGACGGGATCAAGTCCGGCCTGCTGAAGGATCGCGCGCAGTTCATCGCCGATTTCGCCGCGCCGTTCTATGGCACCAATCAGGGCCAGAAAGTCTCCGACGGCGTGCTCACGCAAACGTTGAATATCGCTCTGATGGCCTCGCTCAAAGGCACGGTGGATTGCGTCACGGCGTTCTCGGAAACCGACTTCCGCCCGGACATGGCCAAAATCGACGTGCCGACGCTGGTGATCCATGGCGACGACGACCAGATCGTGCCATTCGAAACCACCGGCAAACAGGCGGCAGCGCAGATCAAGGGCGCTGAACTGAAGGTTTACGCCGGGGCGCCGCACGGTTTTGCGGTGACGCATGCGCAGGCCTTGAATGAGGATCTGCTGGCATTTCTCAATCGCTGAAACCGGCGCAGTGGTGAGCGCGGAGATTCTGCTCACCACTGCACGTCAGGCCAACCGGTTTTTTACCTCCCAACCCCGCAGCGACTATCTGAAAACCCCGTGTTTCAAGGGTTTCCCGGCGCTGCATCAGAATTTTATCTTCACATCCCAGCTTAATAATATTTTACCGATACCCCCCTCCTCCCTAGTCTGACCTCAAGCCAAACGGACAAGCCAACAGCGGCCCGAATCCCACTGCCTTGCTAGGAAGGATGTAGAGATGACCCCTGAAATAATAAAAACAGACACGCTGATCGTGGGTGCCGGCCAAGCGGGCGTGGCCATGAGCGAGCACCTGAGCAAACTCGGTGTGCCGCACCTCGTACTGGAGCGTAATCGCATTGCCGAACGCTGGCGCACCGGACGCTGGGACTCGCTGGTGGCCAACGGCCCGGCGTGGCACGACCGCTTCCCCGGCCTGGAATTCGATGACGTCGATCCCGACGGTTTCGCCCCGAAAGAGCGCGTAGCCGATTACTTCGAAGCCTATGCGAAGAAATTCAATGCGCCGATCCGCACCGGCGTTGAGGTGAAAAGCGTGGTGCGCAATGTCGGTCGCCCGGGTTTCACCGTCGAGACCTCCGAAGGCGTGATCGAAGCCAACCGCGTGGTCGCCGCCACCGGGCCGTTTCAAAAACCGGTGATCCCGGCGATTGCCCCGCAAGACGAACGCCTGCTGCAGATCCACTCCGCCGACTATCGCAATCCGCAGCAACTGCCGGCAGGCGCGGTGCTGGTGGTCGGTGCCGGTTCTTCCGGCGTGCAGATCGCCGATGAACTGCAACGCTCCGGCAAGCAGGTTTACCTGTCGGTCGGCGCTCACGACCGCCCGCCTCGCGCTTATCGCAACCGCGATTTCTGCTGGTGGCTGGGCGTGCTCGGCGAGTGGGATCAAGCGGCGATGAAACCGGGACGCGAGCACGTGACCATTGCGGTCAGCGGCGCCCATGGCGGTCGCACCATTGATTTTCGTGGTCTGGCCCATCGCGGCATGACCCTGGTCGGCGTTACCGAGTCGTTCAATAACGGCGTGGTGACCTTCAAGCAAGACCTGGTCGGCAACCTCAATCGCGGCGACGAAAACTATCTGGCGCTGCTGGATGCCGCCGATGCCTACATCGAGCGCAACGGCCTCGATCTGCCGGAGGAACCGGAAGCGCGCGAAACCTACCCTGAGCCTGAATGCGTGAAAAACCCACTGGCCGATCTCGACCTTACCAAGGCTGGCATCACCTCGATCATCTGGGCCACCGGGTTTGCCGTGGATTACTCGTGGCTGCAAGTCGCGGCGTTCGATGACAAGGGCAAGCCTGTGCATCAGCGCGGTGTGTCGAGTGAGCCGGGGGTGTATTTCCTTGGTTTGCCGTGGCAGTCGCGTCGCGGTTCGTCGTTCATCTGGGGCGTGTGGCACGACGCCAAGCACGTCGCCGATCACATCGCCACCCAGCGCAAGTATCTGGACTACCGCGATGCCGAGCAGCGTGAAGCCGCACTGCATTCGAACGCCCACAACAAGGCCGCTGACACCGTCGACGCTTGATGTCCTTTTTCGCTCCGGCGCCGATTGCGCCGGGCAACCCCTCTTTCAGGAGCTGCACATGAGCCAGCCAACCCACACTCGCATCCGCATGTTCAACACCAAAGACACTTACCCGAACCAGACGCTGGACAACGACCTGTGCCAGGCCGTGCGTGCAGGCAACACCGTGTATGTCCGTGGGCAGGTCGGCACGGATTTCGACGGCAATCTGATCGGTCTGGGTGATCCGCGTGCGCAGGCTGAACAAGCGATGCGCAACGTCAAGCAACTGCTCGAAGAAGCCGGCAGCGACATGAGCCACATCGTCAAGACCACCACGTACCTGATCGACCCGCGTTATCGCGAGGCGGTGTATGGCGAAGTCGGCAAGTGGCTTAAAGGCGTATTCCCGATTTCCACCGGGTTGGTGGTGTCGGCACTGGGGCAGCCGCAGTGGTTAATGGAGATTGATGTGATTGCGGTGATTCCTGAGTAAGTCAGGAAACCGAGTTGTGGCAATCGCGAGCAGGCTCACTCCTACATTTGAAATGCATTCCCCTGTAGGAGTGAGCTTGCTCGCGAAGAGGCCAGTCCAGACACACAAGGAGTTCATGAGATGACCTTTTCAATCACAGCCCGTTGCGCCGAAACCGGCCAGTTCGGTGTCGCTATCAGTTCCTCCAGCATCGCCGTCGGCGCCCGTTGCCCGTGGCTGCTGCCGGGCGTTGGCGCGGTGTCGAGCCAGAACATCACCCTGCCGTCCCTCGGCCCGGAAGTCCTCGCGCTGATGGAACAAGGTTTGGCGCCGGACGATGCGCTGGACAAAGTCCTCACGCGCAACGGCTACAGCCAGTACCGGCAGATCACGGCGATCAACCACCTCGGCCAGACCGCGCATTTCAGCGGTGCGCAAACCCTTGGCGTGCACAACGCCGTGAGCGGCGAACAATGCGTCGCCGCCGGCAACATGCTCGCCGGGCGTTCGGTGATCGAAGCCATGGTCAGCGCCTTTGAGGATGGTGAAGGTCAACTCGCTGATCGTCTGCTCAAAGCGCTGCACGCCGCACAAGCTCTCGGTGGCGAAGCCGGGCCGGTGCATTCGGCCGCTGTCGTGGTGGTCGGCGAGCAGACTTGGCCGATCGTCAACCTGCGCGTGGATTGGGCCGATGAAGACCCGATCGGTCAGTTGCAAAAGCTCTGGAACGCTTACGAGCCGCAGCTTCAGGACTACATCGACCGCGCCCTCGATCCGGCCAAGGCGCCGGGTTATGGCGTGGCCGGGGATGATCGATGAACAGCGTCGAGTTGCTCAGGGCGCTGGTGGGGTTCGATACCACCAGCCGTGAATCCAACCTGCAACTGATCGAATTCGTCCGCGACTACCTCGCGGGTTTCGACGTGCCGTGTGCGCTGATCTATAACGATGAGCGCAGCAAAGCCAACCTGTTCGCCACGATCGGCCCGGTGGATCAACCGGGCATTGTGCTGTCCGGGCATACCGATGTGGTGCCGGTCGATGGCCAGCCGTGGACGCTGCCGCCGTTCGAACTGAGCGAACGCGACGGCAAACTGTTCGGCCGTGGCACGGCGGACATGAAGGGCTACATCGCCTGCGTGCTGGCCTTGGTGCCGTCACTGGTTGAAACGCCGCTACGCATGCCGGTGCACATTGCCTTGTCCTATGACGAAGAAGTCGGCTGCCTCGGCGTGCGCTCGCTGCTCAAGGTCTTGCAGCAACGTCCGATCAAACCGCTGCTGTGCATCATCGGCGAACCGACCGAACTGAAACCGGTGCTCGGCCATAAGGGCAAACTGGCGATGCGCTGCGATGTGCAGGGCCATCCGTGCCATTCTGCCTATGCGCCGCTCGGCGTCAACGCGATTGAATACGCCGCCGAACTGATCGCTGAACTGGGTCGTCTCGGCCAGCAACTGAAAGCGCCGGAGCATCACGATGCGCGCTTCGATCCGCCCTACAGCACGGTGCAGACCGGCGTGATCAGCGGCGGCAAAGCCTTGAATATCGTCCCGGCCGATTGCCGATTCGACTTCGAAATCCGCGCCCTGCCCTCACAGGATCCGGCGCTGGTTGCCGAGGCGCTGAAAGCCTATGCCGAACGCGAAGTGCTGCCACGCATGCGCGCGGTCAGTGCGCAGAGTGATATTCGCTTCAGCGCCTTGTCGGCGTATCCGGGGCTGGCCACCGATGCGCAAAGCCAGGCGGCGGAATTGATTTCCGCCTTCTGCGGCTCAAAGGATTTCGGCACTGTAGCGTTTGGTACAGAAGGTGGACTGTTTGACGCGGTGGGCATTCCCACGGTGGTTTGCGGTCCCGGCAGTATGGACCAGGGCCATAAACCCGATGAGTTTGTCAGCCTCGAACAGTTGCAGGCGTGCGATGCCATGCTGCAGCGAATGCTGGCGTTTATCAGCCTCTGACTATCGGCCCGACGGCACTCACGGGTGCAGTCGGGCCAACTCTTCGCGGCAATGATCGACAAACAACTGCGCCGGTTTGGTCAGTTGCACCCGGCGCAACCAAGCCGCCGACAATCCCGATCCGGTGACGTTTTCCGCCAGCGGCACACAGACGACTTGCTGACCGTCGTAGGTGTAGTCGCTGAACGGTTTGGTCACCAGAATCGAAAAGCCGAAACCGTTGCCGACCATGCCGCGCACCATTTCGATCGACGGTGAGCTGAAGACGATGTTCGGCGTCAGTCCACGCTCTTCGAAGATGCTCACGAAATAGGTGCGGCTCGGCACCACGTCGAGCAGGATCATCGGTTCCAGCACCAGATCATCCAGCGAGACCTTGGCCTGTTGTGCGAAACGGTGGCTGGCCGGCAACAACGCATAAGGCTGTTGCGGTGGCATCAGCGGTGCGGTTTCGATGGTGCTGTCCAGATCGTGCTCGAACAGCATCGCCACGTCGATGCTGCCGGCGGTCAGCGCCTGCACCAGTTCTTGTTGCTCGCCATCACGAATGCGGATTTCCACGCCCGGCCAACGCGCCTTGAAGCCGGCGATCAGACGCGGCAGGTACAGCGGCGCGACGGTTTCGAAACAGCCGATATCGATCTGCCCCGCCACCACATCATTGTCAGCCAGCGCGTTCTGTTCGAACTCGTGGGCCACGCGCAGCAGCTCCAGCGCCTTGCGATAAAAGCGCGAACCGCTGGGCGTCAGAGAGACGCCTTGAGCGTGATGGCGGATGAACAGCTGCACACCGAAGCTTTCTTCCAAATGCTTGATAGCGGTGGAGACCGACGGCTGCGCGATGTACAGCTTGCGCGAGGCCTCGGCGACGCTGCCGCAGTCGGCGGTGGTGACGAAATACTTGAGCTGGCGCAGGTTATAGGCGGCCATGTGAGTCTCCCGAAGAGCGCGAGTGTTCGCCCTGTTTCCCTGGCGCACGATCAAGCTTGAACATACCGGACGCAGGCGCCAGCCGAAGCATATTTTTTTTAAGGTCTGAAGCAACAAACTTACTAATTTATCTATCCCGACGCTTTGCACATGATCACTTCAACAAGAAATGCGCCGCCCGTGCCGGCGCTTGCCGAAGTACGTCCACGTACTCATCCTTGCCTTGGAGTTCGTCATGGCTACCCCAACAGCATCCTCCGCTCCGCTGATTGAAAAACACACGATAGGATACGTGCCCCCCGAAGATCGCCACGGAAAGGTCAGGGATCTGTTCACGCTCTGGTTCGGCGGCAACATCGCGCCGTTGCCCATCGTCACCGGTGCGCTGGGCGTGCAGTTGTTTCACTTGAATCTGCTCTGGGGCATCGTCGCGATTCTGGTCGGCCATCTGGTCGGTGGTGTGCTGATGGCACTGCACTCAGCGCAAGGCCCGCAGATGGGCATCCCGCAAATGATCCAGAGCCGCGCGCAGTTCGGCTCTCTTGGCGCGTTGCTGGTGGTGTTGATTGCCGGCGTCATGTACATCGGCTTCTTCGCCTCCAACATCGTGCTCGCCGGCAAGTCATTGCACGGCGTGGTCGACAGCGTTCCAGTACCGGTCGGCATCGTCATTGGCGCAGTCGGTTCGGGAATCATCGGCATCATTGGCTACCGCTTTATCCATGTACTCAACCGCATCGGCACCTGGGTGTTGGGGATCGGCATCGTTGTCGGTTTCGGCTACATCTTTACCCACATTCAAACCGATGATTTCCTCACTCGCGGCAGCTTCAACCTGTCCGGCTGGCTGGCCACTGTGTCGTTGGCGGCGTTGTGGCAGATCGCGTTTGCGCCTTACGTGTCTGATTATTCGCGTTACCTGCCGGCGGACGTGAAAGTCTCGTCGACGTTCTGGACCACGTACCTGGGGTCGGCGCTGGGGTCGAGTCTGGCGTTCATCTTCGGTGCCGTCGCCGTGCTGGCGACACCGGTGGGCATGGACACCATGGACGCGGTGAAACTCGCCACCGGCTCCATCGGCCCGCTGATGCTGGTGCTGTTCCTGCTCAGCGTGATCAGCCACAACGCCCTCAACCTGTACGGCGCGGTGCTGTCGCTGATCACTTTGGTGCAGACCTTCGCCTACCGCTGGATTCCTACCGCCAAGAGCCGCGCAGTGATCTCGATCATCGTCTTGCTGGCCTGCTGCTTTGCCGCCGTTGGCGCCTCGAAAGACTTCATTGGCCACTTCGTCGACATGGTGCTGGTGTTGTTGGTGGTGCTGGTGCCGTGGACAGCGATCAACCTGATCGACTTCTACGCGATCCACAAAGGCCAGTACGACATCCAGTCGATCTTCCAGGTCGACGGCGGCATCTACGGTCGCTACAACCCGCAGGCGTTGCTGGCTTACGCGATCGGCATCGCCGTGCAGATCCCGTTCATGAACACGCCGCTGTACGTCGGCCCGGTGTCGGCGCACATCAATGGCGCGGATCTGTCGTGGCTGGTGGGCTTGCTGGTCACCTCGCCGCTGTATTTCTGGCTGGCGAATCGGGACACATCCTACCGTCGGCGGATGATGGGCGGGAAACTGGCGAGCAGTCTGTGAGATTGATTTAATGAAAAACCAAGGCCCGCTTAGTGCGGGCCTTCTTTATTTCGGTATGGTATTTCTTCAAGCCTGAAGACTCTGAGGAAAGGGACATCCAATGCTGCGAATACTCGGTAAAGCCTCATCGATCAACGTGCGCAAAGTGCTGTGGACTTGCGCTGAATTGCGCATTCCTTTCGAGCGTGAAGACTGGGGATCGGGGTTCAGATCGACGAACGATTCGGAGTTTCTCGCGCTCAATCCCTGTGCCATGGTGCCGGTGATTCAGGACGGTGATTTCACGCTGTGGGAATCGAACACGATCATTCGTTATCTGGCCGCACGTTATGACGGTTCGCACCTCTATCCGACTGACGCGCAAACACGGGCGCGGATTGATCAGTGGATCGATTGGCAGGCTTCGGAGCTGAATCGCTCGTGGTCGTACGCGTTTTTGTCGCTGGTGCGCCAGTCGCCGGAGCATCAGGACAGCGCGGCGTTGGCCGTCGGAATTGAGCAATGGTCGAAGAACATGGCCATCCTCGACCGACAACTGGAGAGAACCGGCGCCTACGTCAGCGGCGAGACGTTTTCACTGGCGGACATTCCCATCGGACTGTCGGTAAACCGCTGGTTCGAAACGCCACTGGCTCACCCGGATTTTCCGGCAGTGAGCGCCTATTACGAGCGCCTGAGCCTGCGCCCCGGCTACGTACTGCACGGTCGAAACGGTACGCCGTGATCGAGGTTATTTGCCTTTGAACGCCTCACGACGCGCCTGTCGCTCAGCGGCGTAAGCTTCTTGTGGCTGGCTGATCAGATCTTCCCGACGCAACAGTTCACCGCAGTGCTCGCACAGCGGCCCGAGACCGGCGCTGTGGTTGCAGCTTTTATGGACCATGTTCACCGCCAGTCCCTCCTCCGGTGTTTTGCACCAGGTCTCTCCCCACGCCCGCAGCGCAATGATTACCGGGTAGAACGCCTCGCCTTTCGCGGTGAGGTGGTACTCGTAGCGTTTCGGTCGCTCGTTGTACAAGCGTCGTTCGACCAGCCCATCCGCTTCCAGACATTTCAGCCGCGCGGCGACCATTTGCGGCGTACCGCCCGTCTGCGCCTGGATCTCGTCATAGCGATGATTGGCCATGAATAACTCGCGCAAAACCAGCACCGTCCAGCGGTCGCCGACGATCGTCTCGGCCCGGGAGATCGGGCACAGCGTGTCAGGAAGACTATCGTTTACTGCCATCAGGGCTTGCCTCTTTCATAGTTACTATGATTATCATATCTACACGATGCCGGGACAAGCCCTGTGCACCGATAATCCCATTGCCGGAGCAAGCCGCCATGTCGAATACCCTCTATCCACTGGACAGAACCGCCTACCTGCTGGTCGATCCGTACAACGATTTTCTGTCGGACGGCGGCAAGATTTTCCCTCTGATCAAACCCATGGCCGAACAGAACGGCCTGCTCGACAACCTGCGCAAACTCGACCGCACCGTGCGCGACTTGAAAATTCCGGTGGTCATCGTACCCCATCACCGCTGGGAAAAAGGCGACTACGAGACCTGGGATCACCCGACCCCGACGCAATGCAAAATCATGCACATGCATCATTTTGCCCGGGGCGAATGGGGCGGCGAATGGCACCCGGATTTTGCGCCGAAGGACGGCGATATCGTGGTTCAGGAACACTGGGGTTCCAGTGGTTTCGCCAACACCGACCTGGATTTTCGCCTGAAGCAGCAAGGCGTCACCCACGTGATCATCGTCGGCCTGCTGGCCAACACCTGCATCGAAGCCACCGCGCGCTATGCCGCGGAACTGGGCTACCACGTCACCCTCGTACGCGATGCAACAGCGGCCTTCAAAGCAGAAATGATGCACGCCGCCCACGAGCTCAACGGCCCGACATTCGCTCACGTGATTGCCAGCACGGACGAACTGATTGCCAACCTCAAATCACAGGGTGAAGCGCAATGAGTCTGACCGGCCATTTGCTGATTGGCGCGGCGGATGTGGCCGCCACCGAAGGCACGATGAAAGCGCTGAACCCGGCCACCGATCAACTGATAGAACCGGACTTCGCTTTCGGCGGTGCGGCACAGGTTGATCAGGCAGTCACTCTCGCCGACGCGGCGTTCGACCGCTACAGCCACACCTCGCTGGCCGAGCGTGCCGCGTTTCTCGAGAGCATCGCTGACAATCTCGATGAAGTACGCAGCGAACTGGCGGCACGCGCGGCACTGGAAACCGGACTGCCCGAAGCTCAGCTTGAGGGCGAAGCTTCGAGAGCCGCGACCCAGTTCCGCCAGTTCGCCGATGTGGTGCGCCGAGGCCGCTTTCTGCGACTGGCGATCGACCCGGCGCAACCTCAGCGTCAGCCGCGCCCACGGATGGATCATCGCCTGCAAAAAATCGCCATCGGTCCGGTAGCGATTTTCGGCGCGAGCAACTTCCCGATCTCCTACTCGGTGGCGGGTGGCGATACCGCGTCGGCACTGGCGGCCGGGGCGCCGGTGATTCTCAAGGCGCACAACGCGCATCCCGGCGCCTCGGAAATCCAGGCCCGCGCCATTCGCAAAGCCGTGCAGGCGCAGGGTTTGCCCGAAGGTGTTTTCTCGATGGTGCGTGGTGGCGGCAATGCCATTGGCGAAGCGCTGGTCGATCATCCGTTGATCAAGGCTGTGACCTTCACCGGCTCCGAACCAGGTGGCATGGCGCTCTACCGCCGCGCGCAATTGCGCCCCGAGCCGATCCCGGTGTTCACCGAAATGACCAGCGTCAACCCGACCTTCATCCTGCCCGAGGCACTGGCGGCTCGCGGCGCCGAAATCGGCGACGGCTTTATCGAACGGATGCTGGTCAACGTCGGCCAGGCCTGTTTGTGCCCATCGATCCTGATCGCCATCCGCGGTGCGGGGTTTGATGAGCTGCGCAACGCCATGCGTAAACGGGTCAGCAAGGCACCGGCGCGGACAATGCTGACGCCGGGCATTCATGGTGCCTACGTCGAGGGTCTGATGGCGATGGAAGGTGCCGGCGCGCAGGTGATCGCCGTGGGCACGCCGGCCGATGCCACATACGCCGGGCGTGCGACTTTGCTGGAAATCGAGGGGCAGCAGTTGCTCGGCGAACCGGCACTGGCCCATGAAGTGTTCGGCCCGTCGGCGCTGCTGGTGGCGGTCAGTGATGCCGAGGAACTGCTGGCGGTCGCCCGCTCGTTCAGGGGACAGCTCAGCGCCGCCATCCACCTTGAAGATGCGGACCTGAAACTCGCGCGGCGCCTGCTGCCGATTCTCGAACGCCGCACTGGACGCATCGTGGTCAACGCCTTCGCGCATCCACAGGAAGTGACGTACGCCACGGTGCACGGCGGGCCATTTCCGGCGACTTCGGACAGCCGCTTCACTTCGGTCGGCATGACTTCGATTGAGCGCTTCTTGCGGCCCGTGGCGTATCAGGGGTTTCCGGATGAGTTGCTGCCAGAAGTGTTGCGCGAAGGCAATCTGCTGAATCTGCCGCGCAGTATTGACGGGGCTTTTTGACAGGCAAAAAAATGCCGGGCTCTTATGCGGGACCCCGGCATTGTTTACTGCAAAATCAACTCAGGGCGGCACACCCAGAATGATGTGCGAAGCCTTGAGCACCGCCGTCGCGCTGACGCCTTTGGCCAGGTCCAACTCGGCTCAGATCAGCAGGTCTTCATAAAACGCGCCAAACAGCCGTGATGGATGGGCGATCTGGATTTCCAGAATCCATACGCCGGCATGCGGCGCCTGATCGAAGTCACCCAGATCGCCGCCCCGGTGAATCGCATGAGGAAAATCGCTGACCCGATGGCCCTTGATATTCAGGTTCAGCACCCAGCCCATCGCCTCAGCCTGATCCGTCGCGTAGCGGTAAAGCTCGATGCCGGAAACACCCTCGCGCCAGAACGCCTCGACCCGGTCGAACAGTTCTTTGGAGGCCGCCGCGCAAGCGATCATTTCCGGGTCGGAACCGGTGGTGTAAGTCGCGCCCGCATCACCTTCATGGCCCTGCCAGACCACGCCCATGTCGATGAAGAAAACATCGTCCTCACCCAGCACCGGATCGCCATCGGAACGTTGCTTGAAGGTCTTGAGCGTATTGGCGCCGAAGCGGATCAGCAGCGGATGCCAAATCCGGTCCATGCCCAGTTCGGCAAGAATTTCCTTGCCCCGCGCCATCGCTTCGGACTCGAGCATGCCGGGCTTGATCACCTCGGCGATGGCGTCGACGGCATTCCAGGTCAACTGTTGCGCGTGGCGCATGGTTTCCAATACAAAAGCTTCGCCGACCGCTTCTTTACCGCTCAGAGCTATGGTCATCACTTATCTCGTCTTCAGCGCTATATATTTTTATATATTGCGATATTTGAAAGAAAAAATATCCGTTGCCCGTAATCCGCAAATGCCACCGATGAAACTCTGCGCCAGTCCCTTCGTTAAAGGCTCTCGCCCAATTCAAGAAAACGCGCAAAGAGCGGGGCCACGTCAATCCGAACCTGACCGGCAAACTCGCTGTCGTTGATTGACCAAGGTTCTCGGCTGCCCGGTTGGTAATTAAGCGCGCTCAACTCATGAAGAACCGCCACAAGCGCACTGGTTGCAGGGGGATTACCTTTTTCCTCAGTGGCCTGAAAATAGGCGCTGCCAATCCCCGCTCTGTTTTTCAGTGTTGCACTGTTCGCCAACGGAAACGGTTTATCCACGAACTGATCCCTGAGAATGTTAAGCATGGCGTTGATAATCGCGATCGGATAGAAACGACGGTCATGCAGACGAATACCGCCCGCTTCAATCCGATAATGGAAGCGCTTGCCTTTTGCCGCCGTAAAGCATTCTGTCCAGTCATCTTCGGCACAATCGGCGGCAGCAGTTGCCACTGCGGTGGTCGTTGAAGGTCTCGTCAACGGCAAATCGTAGCCAATCATGAACAACGCGGCTTCAAGGCAACGCAACCCCGGGATCGGCGAAATGCCGTTGAAGTGACTTTTAGGCGCACGGGCCAGTACCTCAGACAGAATCCAACTGGCCCTCAAATTCCACGCGGCGTGATGTTGGCCCGCAATCAAACGTGGGAAGTGATAGTTACCCTGGCTCGGATTGCGGTTTTTCGGCAACGAGGCGTTGGCGGTTCCTTTGGCTGGCGCCCAAGGAAAAGCAAGTTCGCCAGGTAAAACGGATACCTTTCTATGTTGGCAATACTTGACCACGATCCAACCCAATGCTGCGGCTACGCGACTGTCGTAAATAATGAAGTCATTGACTAAAAGTGAGTAAACCTTGGTCATACCTGCATTGAAACGCAACTCCCTGTCAGTGGTCAGGGCCGGGTGAGCGAGGTTGCCGCTGGCCAGCGCCGCTATCGTCGACGCGAGCGTGCGAACCAGCCCCTCGGCGTTGGCGACCAGCCAGCGGACGTTGCCTGCACGAACGCCGCCCCACGTCATCACTTGCAAGCTTGCGTCCAGCGTGGTCGTGTCGTTGGCCGTATTGATGCCCTTTTGCAAGGCATCGCGCAAAGCCTCCAACGCGGTATGGCTGCTGGTCAGAGACGTGCCCGCCGAAGTCCCGAGAGCGCCTTTGTGTTTCCAAAAATATTGGACACTGGCGTCCGACAGGTCCGAAAACGTTACTGGCGTCTTTCGGCGCCGCTCGTAGTATGAGTGAGCAAACATTGACGGATGACCAAGATTGCTTGCGAGCCAATCAACGAAATCATTGACCGTGGCAAGCCCCAGATACTGATTACGAAGCATGCTGTAAGGATCCTTGCGCGACTTTATCAAGTGGAGGGAAGGCGCTTCTGCTCACTACGGCTTCAACGAGGAAGAGCCCGAAACAGCCCCTCCCCGTCCATTTTTTCGTACCTCACGGCGCGTGTACCCGACAAAGCACGATTGGCATCAACGCCCAGCAACAATGCGCGCAATGGTTTGACGATCAGCGCCTGAATATCTGCAGGGCTGTTGATATCCGTCAGATAGAGGCTGTAGCACCACTCATCGTCGAAATGCGAGTGGTTCCATTTGAACAGCCGATCCGCTTCAAGCGTGAGATCAAAATCGCTGTCCAGTTCGATGGGAAAGGTCATCAGGAACTGATCAAAATCGATGGGTGCTCCCCACCACCCCACATGCACCAGCGGCTCATGATTGTCTGCAACGTCTATGCCTTCGCCGGTAAGACTGATCTGCACGACGATATAACCGCAGATAGAACGTTTGGGTTTGACCACCACAGGCAGCGAAAAGCCAAGCTCGGTATTCACCCAATCATGTTCGTCATTGTTGAAATTTTGAATCCACTGTCCGCCTGCGCGATAACGATGGGCGACTTCAGGAACCAACAACAAACGACTCAACTCTTCTCTGATCAACTTGGCCAGATGATCGCACTCAGCACCGACTTTGGAGATAAATCGGATGTTTTCGGTAATAGCTTTACCGATGTGGGAAGTCGTGGTCATGGCGCGGTACTCTCAAAAAAGGCTGTCGGTTGATCAAACGAAGAAACGGCGGGAGCTACGAGTTCAGAGAAGCCGCACACCGGTCTCCAGAACACCGGTGTGCGGCTGACCGTCGACGGCGTGGAAAGCGAAAGAAACCCCTGAAACCGCAGAACCCCCAACCTGGCGAAAAAGCAGGTCATCTGCTCCTTCCACTTCTCAAGTCCGGTGAACTCCGATACTCGCAACTCTCGCACGACATTCAGAACACTGATCCAGGAATGAAGAATCAGTTGTCCGTGCCAGATGTCGGCTCGACTGATCGCGTTAAGGCCCGAACTGATTTCAGGCGCGATAAACAGGTGATAAGCGTCCTTACGCTCTGTGTCGGTCAGAAACTCATGCCACTGACGGTGCAATTGGTCCTCACCACTCAATGGCGCGTTCCACTTGAACTCGACCAGCAGAATGCGCCGCTCGCCGGACGACCAACCGAGTTCAACAACCAGATCTGGCTCGACGCCACGGCGCGGCCAAAAACGCATGCGGGCATGGCTGACAGGCGCATCCGGAAACGCGGGCTGAATAACGCGCCCCTCCCGTCTCAACAGGCCTTGCCAAAACAGTCCCACAGCAGGGGCCGGCAGATAATCCAGCGGACCCATGATCAGTGCAGTTATTTCATCCTCTTCGCACACACGTTTTTCACCGTGTTCGCGATGACCGAGATAGCGCCTGTACAGATGACTTTTTCCATGATTAAAGGCATGTAGCATTCCGTTGGCTTCGCTGTTCCTGATAAGAGCCGAATGATGGCCTTTCGCCCCACTTTTTACCAGCGATCCACGATTCAGACTCGTCTGCATTACACGCCTGAGTCAGACAGGTACTCGCTCCGCCCGCACCACGCCGCGCTCTTCCAGCAAGCGCACAAACATGCTCAAACTGCGCGACACCGTGCCCCGTCGCCACACCAGCCAAGTGGTCAGGTAGCGAAAATCCGCCGTCAGCGGCCAGACACTCACGGTGGCGCTGCCCGGCATGCTCTGCAGCATTTTTCGCGGCATCAGCGCCAGTCCGGCACCGGCGCTGACGCAGGCGAGCATGCCGTGGTAGGACTCCATTTCGAAGATCTTGCCCGGCACCGCCGCGTCGGTGCTGAACCATTTTTCGAAGTGATGACGATAGGAGCAGTTGGAGCGGAAGGCGTAGATATTCTCGCCATTCACATCCGCTGCACGTTTTACGGGCGCGTGATTGAGCGGCGCGATAATGACCATCTCCTCTTCAAACGCCGGCACACCTTCCAGCGTCGGATGCAGCACCGGGCCGTCGACAAACGCTGCGGCCAGGCGCCCGGAGAGCACGCCGTCGATCATCGTGCCGGACGGCCCGGTGGACAGGTCGAGGTCGACTTTCGGGTGCAACTGGTTGTACGCCGCGAGCAATTCGGGAATGCGTACCGCGGCCGTACTTTCCAGCGAACCCAATGGAAACGCGCCCTGCGGTTCCTCCCCCGCCACCGTAGCCCGAGCCTCCTGCACCAGATCGAGAATCCGTCGCGCGTATTCAAGAAAACTCCACCCCGCCGGGGACAAACGCAAACGGCTTTTCTCGCGGATAAACAGATCAACGCCCAGGTCCTGCTCAAGTTGCTTGATCCGCGTGGTCAGGTTCGACGGCACGCGATGGATCTGCGCGGCGGCGGCGCTGATGCTGCCGTGTTCGGCAACGGCTTTGAATATTTCCAGCTGCACCAGATCCACAGTCATTCTCCAATCGTGAAAGAAACGATCTTTATTATTCAGTTTCCAGAAAACAAACACCACCCTACTCTAGGCTCATCCGACGAACCTGCAGGACGATGCCATGAGCCAGATTTCCAGCCAGACCCACGCCATCTCGATCAACCCCGCCACGGGCGAGCAGATCGGTCACTACGCATTTGAATCCGCCACTGCCCTCAACGCCGCGCTGACCCGCGCCGCCTACGGCTTCGGCAAATGGAAGCGCAAGCCGCTGCAGGATCGTTCGCGCTTGTTGAGCGCCCTCGCTGGCGCCTTGCGTGAAACCGCCGATGCCATGGCCACCATGATCACCCTGGAAATGGGCAAGCCGATCGCCCAGGCTCGCGGTGAAATCGAAAAATGCGCCAAGCTCTGCGAGTGGTACGCAGAGAATGGCCCGGCCATGCTCGACGCTGAACCGACCCAGGTTGAAGGCGGCAAGGCGCGCATCGAGTACCGTCCGCTCGGCCCGATTCTCGCGGTCATGCCGTGGAACTTCCCGATCTGGCAGGTATTGCGCGGTGCCGTGCCGGCGCTGATTGCCGGCAACACTTACGTGCTCAAGCACGCGCCGAATGTGATGGGCAGCGCCTACCTGCTGCGCGACGCCTTTACCCGCGCCGGTTTCGCCGATGGCGTGTTTGAAGTGATCAACGTCACCCCGGAAGGCGTTTCCACCGCCATCGCTGATCCGCGCATTGCCGCTGTAACGCTGACCGGCAGCGTACGTGCGGGTATGGCCATCGGTGCTCAGGCCGGTGCCGCGTTGAAGAAATGCGTGCTGGAACTGGGCGGTTCCGATCCGTTTATCGTGCTCAACGACGCCGATCTGGATGAGGCGGTGCAAGCCGCCGTTATTGGTCGCTATCAGAACTCCGGTCAGGTTTGCGCCGCTGCGAAACGCCTGATCATCGAAGAAGGCGTGGTCGAAGAGTTCACCCGTAAATTCGTCGAGGCCACGCGTAAATTGAAGGTCGGAGATCCGCTGTCTGCCGAGACCTACATCGGCCCGATGGCACGCTTCGACCTGCGTGATGAGCTCGACCAGCAAGTGCGCGACACTCTGGAAGAAGGCGCCACACTGTTGCTCGGCGGCGGCAAATCCGAAGGCCCGGGCAACTATTACGAGCCGACCGTACTGGCCAATGTCACCGACCGCATGACCTCGTTCAAACAGGAGCTGTTCGGCCCGGTCGCCTCGATCATCACCGCCCGCGATTGCGCGCATGCCGTGGCCCTGGCCAACGACAGCGAGTTCGGTCTGACCGCAACCATTTACACCGCCAACGTCGCACTGGCCCAGCAACTGACCAGCGAACTGGACACCGGCGGCGTGTTCATCAACGGCTACTCCGCCAGTGACCCGCGCGTGACCTTTGGTGGTGTGAAGAAGAGCGGCTTCGGCCGAGAGCTGTCGCATTTCGGCGTGCGCGAATTCTGCAACGCCCAGACCGTGTGGCTGGATCGCAAATAATCCACACACTTGGAAAACCTGTGGGAGCGAGCCTGCTCGCGAAGAGGCAATGTCAGTCAACACATCCGTTGCTGACTCACCGCTTTCGCGAGCAGGCTCGCTTGTATGGTAGGACTTGAAGGGAGGAGGAGGGACAAGGCTCGATTCTGACTGTTAGCGCAGTACAGACCGTGGGAGATTTCACCCTCCTCCTTTCACCCAAGCGCCGATAAAGAATGCATCTGGCCTAGACCGACGATAGGAACAAGCCTGCGCCTCTGGGTGAACCCTTCAAGTGTTCAAACCTTAGCCCGGAGGATTTCTCATGGCAATGCCCGTCGTTACTACTCAGTCGATCATCGGGGTTGATGTCGCCAAGGATGAACTGGTGATTTATTGCACCGAATCAGATCAGCTCGAGACAATCTCTAACACCAAAGCAGCAATCAAAAAATGGCTCAAAACTGTAGCCAAGCCAGTGGCAATCGCCATCGAAGCCACCAATATCTATCACCAGGAATTTGCTGATCTGGCGTATGCCGATGGTTGCGTGATCTATATGGTTGGCGGTTATGAGCTCAGCCATTACCGCAAAGGCGTGAACGTTCGCGCCAAAACTGATGCGCTGGATGCCCGATTACTGGCCCGTTATCTGACAAACGAAGGGGACCACTTACGCCCTTGGACACCGCCGTCGCCCTTGTATTGCCGGCTCATCAGTCTTTTCCGGCGCCGTGCGGCTCTGGTCCAGGCTCGTGTCAGCCTCAAGCAGAGCTGGGAGAATGAGCCATTGCTCAAAACCGCTTTCAAAAATCAGATAAACGCCATGCAAAGACTGGAAATTCTGCTGGAGAAAACGATCCTGGCGCAGATAGACGAAGCCGGTTTAGGCGCTCAGCTCAAGCGTTGCATGAAGGTAGAAGGCATCGGTACGTTGACCGGCGCCCGCTTGCTCGCATCCTTTCAGCGTGGGGACTTCAGAAACGCCGACGCTTTCATCGCTTTTCTAGGCCTGGATCTGCGCATATCGGACTCAGGCAAAAAGAAAGGCCGTCGCTGCCTGACCAAACGAGGCGACTCAGAGGCGCGTCGGCTGCTGCACAACGCTGCAATGGCAGCGAGCCGGACCTCGGCGTGGAAAGGGTTTTATGAGGCTTTAAGAGAGCGCGGATTGAGCACTACCCAAGCACTGGTCGCACTAGCCCGCAAGCTTGCCCGGGTGGTATTTGCTCTGTTGAAAAACCAGAGCGAATACTCACCTAAAGCCGTTTAGGGGCTAGGCATGAACCATAGAATCTCCCACAGGGATTCGCGGACAGATTGAAAATAGGTGGCTCGCCCCCGCAGTGGGTTTATGCGGCAGCCTGTTGTGGTGCTGCGACGCTGCGATCCTTGCTCAACAACCCCAGCACCACCGCCGCCGACACCAGCGTGATCACCGTCAGGATGTGCAGCAGATACTGAAACGCCGCAGCGTACCCTTCTACCAGACGTCCGTTGGCCAGCCCCGGAACGGTGTTGATCGCATGCGCCATATCGCCGGTGGTCACCCGGTGCGCGGTCTCGGCAATCAACGAGGCCTCGGCGCTACCCACCACCACATGCACGGCACTCGACAGATCGGCGTGCAGCAATGACGCCAGCACCGCCGCGACAATCGCCAAGGCAATCCCCTCACCCGCCACTCGCACAGTGCTGAAGATGCCCGCCGCCATGCCTGCGCGCTCTTTCGGCACGACACTGACCGACAAACCATCCATCAGCCCCCACGGCAAACCGGCGCCAATACCGATCAGCAACATCGGCACCACCAGCGCAAATTTCGCGTCACCGACGTTGAACAAACTCAGCCAATGCAGGCCCACAGCGGCAATCAGGAAACCGGCACCGGACAAGATGCCGGGGGAAACGAAGCGCGCCAGCGACGCGGCCAGCATCGGCACCACCAGCATCGGCGCCGACAAGGCCAGCAACAGCAGACCGGCATCGATCTCGCTCAAGCCCTCAACGCCGATGAAGCGCAGCGGCAACATCACCACCAGCACGATGTAGCAGAAACAAGTGCCGATCGGCAGCATCTGCACGCCAATGAATCGCGGATAACGGAACAGGGTCAGATCGAGCATCGGCCGCTCGACACGCATTTCGACGATCACGAAAGCTGCCAGCAACACGGCCGAAGCGCCCAGCAAACCGATCACCTGCGGACTGTCCCAACCACTGTCCGGTGCCTGGATCAGGCCAAACGTGAACAGCGCCAGCATTGCGCTGAACAGCAGCGTGCCCGGCCAGTCCAGCCCTTTGGCATGCGGGTCGCGGGTTTCGCGCATGCGCGGCACCCCGAAAACCAACGCGATGATTCCAATCAACGCGGTGAAGACAAAAATTGTCCGCCAGTTGAAGACTTCTATCAGCGCCCCGGCTACCAGAGGCCCGAATGCCAGACCGATGCCGAACGTCGTGCCAAGCACGCTGTACGCGCGGGTCCGGGCATGCCCCTCGAACTCTTGCGCCAGTGCCGCCGAACCGCTGGCCAGCGCCGCTGCCCCCGCCACACCTTGAACGGCGCGCAATACATCCAGCCAGAACACCGAAGGCGCCAGGCTCTGCGCGATCGAGGCGGCGGTAAACAGCAACATGCCGTAGGTGAACAGGCGTTTGCGTCCGTACACGTCAGCCAATGCGCCGGCGGCCATCAGCAAACTGCCGAACGACAACATGAACGCATTGGTGATCCAGGTCAGCGCCACCGGACTGCCGCCCAAGTCACGGCCGATGGCCGGTGTCGCTACCGCGCCGCCAGTAAAACTTAACGGCAAGACCAGTGCCGAGAGGCAAACGGCCGCGAGTATGAGCAACTTGTTGCGCGTTCCGTGCGGCTGAGTCAAAGAAATCATTCGTTCCATCCTTTGAGAAATCACAAAGCTGCGTCACGCAGCGAATAAGGCGCGAAATACACAGAAAAATCCACCGCAGTTTGCGCACGAAAAAGATGAGAGCGAGCAACCTCGCTCTCACAGCTCAGGCGTTCAGTTGGCGAAGTCGGTGGACAGCGCCAGCTCATTCCAATCGGCCAACTCCTGCGCCACCAACCGATTCTTCGCGTCGATCCGCGCCACCGTGTCACTGCCCAATGCCAGTCGCAGCGGCGGGTTCGGCGCATTGACCAGCGTCAGCATCGCCTCGGCGAACTTCTGCGGATCACCCGGTTGCGCATGGTTGGCCGCCTCGGCGAATGCACGCATCTTGCCAACGGTTTCGTCATAGTCCGCCAGTTCAAGCCGGGTTTTGATCAGCGACTGTTCATCAAGGAAATCGGTGCGGAAGAAGCCCGGCTCGACCACCGTGGCTTGAATGCCCAGCGGCGCCAGTTCCTGATGCAATGCCTCGGTAATGCCCTCGACGGCGAACTTGGTCGAGCCGTAAACACCCCAGCCCATATAAGCCTGGTAGCCGCCGATCGACGAGATGTTGATCACCCGGCCACTGCGTTGAGCACGCATGTGTGGCAGCACGGCGCGGGTGACGTTGAGCAGGCCGAACACGTTGGTGGCGAACAGGCGCTCGGTCTCGCTGGCACTGGTTTCTTCCACCGCGCCGAGTACGCCAAACCCGGCGTTGTTGATCAGCACATCGATACGGCCAAAACGCTTGATGCCTTCGGCAACCGCTTGGTGCGCTTCGTCTTCACGGGTGACGTCGAGACGCACCGCCAGCAGGTTCGGTTGCTCGCCGAGACGATCGGTGATGTCTTGCGGGTTGCGCGCGGTAGCGATCACCGCGTCACCGGCACGCAAGGCGCGTTCTGCGATGAGGGTGCCAAAACCACGGGAAGCGCCAGTAATAAACCAGGTACGCATTTCAACTCCTCCTGTCTGCGACCTTTGGCGAGGGTGCCAGGTCTTCTTGATGAGTTGATGCGACTTTAAGGCCGTGCTACTGATGTGATAATCCCAACAATTTTGCATGACTTTGTGAAAGGTATTCACAGATGAAATCACCTTCGGCAGCCGATCTGTCGGTCTTTCTGTACACCGCGCAGCACTTGAACTTCAGCAAAGCGGCCATCGAACTCGGCCTCACGCCCTCGGCCCTGAGCCATTCGGTCAAAGCGCTGGAAAACCGTCTAGGCGTACGCCTGTTCAATCGCACCACCCGCAGCGTGGCATTGACCGAGGCTGGCGAACGCCTGTACGCGCGATTGAAACCGGCGTTTCGCGACATCGACGATGCGCTGGAAGATCTCAACCATTTCCGCGATAAACCCTCGGGCAACTTGCGCATCACCTCGGGGCGGCAAGCCTGCGAACTGGTGTTGCTGCCGATTGCCAGTGAGTTTTTGCAGCTGTACCCGGACATTCGTCTGGAAGTGGTCGAGAGCGATGCGCTGCTGGACATCGTCGCCAACGGCTTCGATGCCGGTGTGCGCTTCGGCGATCGCCTGGAGGCCGACATGGTGTCGCTGCCGATCGGTCCGACAATGCGTTCGGTGGTGGTCGGTTCACCGGCATTTTTCGAGCGCCACGCGGCACCGCAAAAGCCCGAGGACCTGCACGGACTGCCGTGCATCCGCCACCGTTACCCCAGCGGTTCGATGTATCGCTGGGAGCTCGAGCGCGGCGGCATCGCCCAGGAAATCGAAGTCAATGGCCCGCTGACTCTTGGCGATGTCAGCCTGATGATCGGGCCCGCGCTGCAAGGGCTGGGCCTGGCCTATGTGTTCGAAGACATGGTCAGCGAACACCTCGCCAGCGGGCGCCTTGTGCAAGTGCTGGCTGACTGGTGCCCGTACTATCCGGGTCTGCACTTGTACTACCCGAGCCGGCGTCATGTGCCGGCAGCGCTGAAGGCGTTTATCGACTTCGTGCGCAACCGGCACTAGCGCTTACAGGTACTTCAGCCAGGCGATGTCGCGGCGGCGGGCCTTCAATGCCGAGAACCAGCGTACGGCCGGGAACAGCGCAATCGCCAGAATGACTGCGGCCAGCCAGATTGCCGAGACGGACGAAAAACCGAAATAGCTGTCCTGATTCAGCCCGAACAAGGCCACGCCGATCAGGTACAACACCTTCAACGTGTACAGGTGCAGCAGGTAGAAAAACATCGGCGCCGAACCGAACACGGTCAACCAGCGAATCCAGCGACGATCCTGTACACGCTCGAAGGCCAGTAGCAGCAACAGCCCGACGCTCACGGTCAGCGCGATAAACAGCAACGACGGCGGGTACTTGGTGATGTTGAAAAAGCTCATCAGGGTTTGCACCGACGTGTCGCCCACGGCCCATGGTTTCTCGCCATAGCCGTTGATCAGCCGCAGTCCGACAAAGCCAAGCAGTCCTGCGCTCCCCGCGATCAGCAGTTGCCACTGACGCAACCCCGCTTCAACGCCGCGAGCGAACCACGGCCCCAGCGCATAACCCAGACCGATCACACCGATCCACGGCAACAACGGATAGGAGGTGCGCAGGCGCAGAGTGTCGCTGACGTCGATCCAGCCGCGATCATGCAAAATCGCCCAAGGTACATGCAGCGCCGACTCCACCGGGAAATGCACAGTGTCGAGCAGGTTGTGTCCGGCGATGATCATCAGGCTCAACGTCAGCAACAGCCAGCGTGGCAGCCAGACCAGCAGCGACAAGGCGATCATGCTCAAGCCGATCGCCCAGATCACTTGCAGATAAATCACACTCGGTGGCAGCTGGAAGGTCCACGCGAAGTTCACCAGGGTGAATTCCAGCAGCACCAGAAACAGACCACGCTTGAACAGAAAGGCGCTGACATCAGACTTGCCCGCGTACTTTTCACCGAACAGCCACGCCGACAATCCCGTCAGCAGCATGAACACCGGCGCACACAGATGCGCCAGGGTGCGACTGAAAAACAGCGCCGGCTCGGTGCTGGCAATGTCCATCGGGTCGCTGACCTGGCGATGCAGCAAAAAGGTTTCGCGCACGTGGTCGAGCAGCATGAACAGAATGACCAAGCCTCTGAGGGCGTCAATGGACAGCAGTCGGCCAGTGGTCAACGGGGCAGAACGAGGAAGCACAATCGTCATGAGCGTTTCGCAATCGAAGGGTTAACAGCAGGCGCCCAAAAGGAACACCGCTAAAAATTCGCGTTACCTTATAACAATAAATAGCAAAAACCAAAGCCCAATCGATAGCGATTCTCAGAAAAACCTCAGTTGATCAAGCCGGGCAAGTTGCCCAATAGCCTCAGGCTTCTATAGTGATCAAGTCCCCTGCCCTTGCGGCTGCTGTCGAGCGTTGTCCATGGTCAACACCGAACACCTGATCATCTGCGAACACTGCGATTGTGTGTACGAAAAAGCCGTGCTGGCCAAACACCAGAAAACCTCATGCGTGCGCTGCGGCGGCGTACTCCAGCGCTTCAACGGTTTGACCGTCGAACAGCGTCTGGCCCTGACCTTCACGGCGGCGATGCTGTGGTTGTTTGCGAACTTCTATCCGGTGATGAGCATCAGCCTCAAAGGCCTGAAAAACAGCGCGACGCTGTGGGATTCGGTGCTGGCGCTGAGTCAGGGGCCGATCACCTTCATGGCGATGGTTGCGGCGATTTCGATCATCATTGCCCCGGCGTTTCAACTGGTGCTGCTGATCTGGGTGCTCAGCTTCGCGCTGTCATCGCGACGCGCGCCGGGCTTCAAGCTGTGCATGCGCTGGCTGGAAACCCTGCGGCCGTGGAGCATGCTTGAGGTATGCCTGCTCGGAGCGATGGTGGCGGTGTTCAAACTGGCGGGATTGCTCGACGTGTTGCCCGGCATCGGCCTGTTCGCGCTGGCCGTGCTGAGCCTGATGATGATCAGGATCGCCGGCCGCGATATTCGCGACCTCTGGGACATTCTATGAAACGGCCACCGACTGCCAGCGAACTCAATCTGTGCCTGTGCCACAGCTGCGGCCTGGCCTGCGACATGACCGACGAGCCGCATGAATGCCCGCGCTGCGATGCGCCACTGCACCGGCGCAAAACCAACTCGCTGGCCCGTACTTGGGCCTACATGCTCGCGGCGCTGGCGTTTTACGTGCCAGCCAACCTGCTGCCGGTGATGAACACCACCATGCTCGGCAGCGGCGCCGACAGCACGATCATGAGCGGTGTACTGGAGTTCTGGGAACACGGCGCGTGGGACATTGCGCTGATCATTTTCATCGCCAGTATCGCCGTGCCGGGAGTCAAGTTCGTCGCCCTGACGCTGCTGCTGATGACCGTGCAACGCGACAGCGCCTGGGCGCGCAAAGAGCGCTCGAAGCTGTTCCGCTTCGTCGAGCTGATTGGCTATTGGTCGATGCTCGACGTTTTGGTGGTAGCGCTGGTCGCAGCATTGGTGAAGTTTCAGGCGCTGGGCGACATCGAGCCACGACCGGGCATTCTGTTTTTTGGCCTGGTCGTGGTGTTCACCATGCTCGCAGCGATGAGTTTCGATCCGCGCCTGATCTGGGACAAGGACACGGACGAATCCCTCAGCGACGCTGAACCTCAAGCAGCACCTGCAACGGATGGCGCAGTGACTGATCCGACTGGCGCTTGACCTGACTGCGGCAGGAATAACCGGTCGCCAAGGCTTCGCCCTGCTCTGCCGACGCGTCGACCTGACGTGCCCACGACTGCGCGTAGATCACCGCTGAGGTTTGGCGATTGCGCGCCTCGTGGCCATACGTGCCGGACATGCCGCAGCAACCGGTGGCTTGCGTGGCCAGCTTCAATCCTGCGCGTTCGAATACCTCTTCCCACTGGCGGGTGGCGGCCGGGGCGTTGGTTTTCTCGGTGCAATGGGCGAGCAGTCGGAACGCTGCGCTTTTATCCTGCGCCGCCTGCTCTGGCATCACCTTGAGCAACCACTCCTGCACCAGCGCCACTTCCGGGCATTGCTCCATGCCCGGCACTTTCAGGTATTCCTGGCGATACACCAGCGTCATCGCCGGATCAAGGCCCAGCAACGGCACACCCACATCGGCCAACTCACGCAACTGCCGCGCATTACGCAACGCCGCGCGGTTGAACGCCGAGAGGAAGCCCTGCACGTGAAGCGGTTTGCCGTTGGCGCTGAACGGCGCGAGATAGACCTGATAACCCAGACGCGAAATCAACTCGACCAGATCGGCCAACAGCGGCGCTTCGAAGTAGCGGGTGAACGCGTCCTGCACGATGACCACGCTGCGTTCACGTTGCGCCTCGGTCAGCGCCGACAACGTCGAAACCTTCGCCGGTTGCACCTGCCAACGGCGCATCGCCGCATGGAAATCAAAACGACTGAGCAAAGGCACATCGATCATGCCGCCGACCCGTTCCAGCAGGCTGCGAACGAATGAAGCGCCCATCAAGCCGTTGTACAGCGCCGGAATCCGCGCCATGTACGGGATGCTGTACTCCAGCGAAGCAATCAGATAATCCCGCGCCGGGCGCAGATAACGGCTGTGATACAGCTCGAGAAAGCGCGAACGAAACTCCGGCACATTGACCTTCACCGGGCACTGCCCTGCGCAGGATTTGCACGCCAGACAACCGGCCATGGCGTCGTAGACTTCATGGGAGAAGTCCTCGGATTGGGCACGGCTGTTACGCCAGCGCTGCCACAACGTGCTGAAAAACGCCGGCTTGCGAATCGCATCGGACAACACGTCGACACCCGCCTCGCCCTGCAAGCGCAGCCACTCGCGAATCAACGAGGCGCGGCCCTTGGGCGACTGAGCGCGTTCACGGGTGGCTTTCCACGACGGGCACATGGCGTCATCGGGATCGAAGTTGTAGCAGGCGCCGTTGCCGTTGCAATGCATCGCGGCGCCGTAGTCCTGCCAGACTTTTTCGTCGATCTGCCGATCCAGCTCACCACGCAAAGTGACTTCGTCGATTTTCAGCAGCGCCGCTCCGGTGTTGGCCGGGGTGGCGATCTTGCCCGGGTTGAACTGGTTGAACGGGTCGAACGCGGCCTTCAAGGCTTGCAGTGCCGGATACAGCTCACCGAAAAAGGCCGGTGCGTATTCCGAGCGCAGGCCTTTGCCATGTTCGCCCCACAACAGGCCACCGTAACGCTGGGTCAGCGCGGCAACGCCATCGGACACCGGGCGCACCAGCGCCGCTTGCTGCGGATCTTTCATGTCGAGAATCGGACGCACGTGCAGCACGCCAGCATCGACGTGACCGAACATGCCGTACTGCAAACCGTGGCTGTCGAGCAGGTCGCGCAACTCGGCGATGTATTCGGCCAAGTGCTGCGGCGGCACCGCAGTGTCCTCAACGAACGGCTGCGGCCGCGCTTCACCGGCAACATTGCCGAGCAGGCCCACTGCACGTTTGCGCATGCCATAGACTTTGTTCACCGCTGCGTGGCCGACCGCCAGCGTGTGGCCCAAACGCTCGACCGTGCGGTCGCTGCTCAAGTGCTCGACGAACGCTTCGACCCGGCGCTGCAAATCCTCCGGATCGTCACCGCAAAACTCCACCAGATTGATGCCCAACGTCGGGCGCTCGGCGCTTTCCGGGAAATACTCGGCGACGCCGTGCCAGACGATGTCCTGCATCGCCAGCAACAGCACTTTCGAGTCGACGGTTTCGATCGACAATGGCTTGAGCGCCATCAAGGCCCGCGCATCGCGCAGTGCGTCCATGAACCCGGCGTAGCGGATGTTCACCAGCATCGTGTGCTTGGGGATCGGCAGCACATTCAGCCGCGCCTCGACGACAAATCCCAGCGAGCCTTCCGCGCCGCACAGCACGCTGTTGAGGTTGAAACGCTTGTCCGCCTCACGCAGGTGCGCGAGGTCGTAACCGGTCAGGCAACGGTTGAGATCGGGGAAACGTTGTTTGATCAGTTCGCCCTGTTCATCAATGATCTGCCGCGCGCAGCGATAGACCTCACCGACGCGATCTTCGCGGGCACACAGCTCTTCAAGCTCACTTTCCTCAAGCGGCAAACCGTGCAGACGTTCGCCGCCGCGCAAAACCATGTCGAGTTCGAGCACATGGTCGCGGGTCTTGCCGTAGGTGCAACTGCCTTGGCCGCTGGCGTCGGTGTTGATCATGCCGCCGATGGTGGCGCGGTTGGAGGTCGATAATTCCGGAGCGAAAAACAGTCCGGCGGATTTCAGCGCAGCGTTGAGCTGATCTTTGACCACCCCGGCCTGCACGCGCACCCAGCGTTCCTCGACGTTGATTTCGAGGATGCGCTTCATGTGCCGCGACAGATCGACGACGATGCCGTCGGTCAGTGATTGGCCGTTGGTGCCGGTGCCGCCACCGCGCGGGGTGATCACCACTTGCTGATACGCCGGCTCGGCGATCAACCGCGCCACCCGCGCCACGTCCTCGGCGTCCAGCGGGAACACCGCCGCTTGCGGCAGGCGCTGATAGATCGAGTTGTCGGTCGCCAGCACCACGCGGCTGGCGTAATCAGCGCTGATTTCACCGCGAAAGCCGCTGGTTTTCAGGGCTTTGAGGAACTGTTGGTAATCGCTGGTCAGGGCTTTGGCGGGGGACAGCTGGGCAATCATCGGTCAGGTTATCTCGGTCAAATCGGGCCGCGTGGCGGTGAACAGTTGTACGCAACGAATGATTGCGTCAGGCTCCGCCATCTCATGGTGCCCATGTTCATTGCTGACGAACGCCGGGACAACCGTAAATTCGACCCGTTATTGATGACTTTTACGAATGAATCCGCGCACGCTCACCCCTTCCATGTCGTTATTGCTGGCCTTTGAGGCCGCCGCGCGCCATGAAAGCTACACCCGCGCCGCCCACGAACTGTCGCTGACGCAGAGTGCGGTCAGCCGTCAGGTGCAGATTCTCGAGAAGATGCTTGGGATGCGTTTGTTCACTCGCGAAGGTCGCAAAGTGGTGCTCACCGATGTCGGGCGCATGTATCAGCGCGAACTCGCCGAAGCGCTTGGGCAGATTCGCAGCGCGACCTTGCAGGCCATGGCGTTCGGCTCGGGCATTCACAGCTTGCGCCTGGCGACGCTGCCGACTTTCGGTTCGAAATGGTTGCTGCCGCGCCTGAAGGATTTCTACACCGCGCACCCGGGCATGACCGTGCATTTGCATTCGCGTATCGCAGCGATTGACTTCGATACCAGCGAAATCGATGCGGCAATCTGTGTCGGCGGTGGTGACTGGCCGGGGCTGACCGCCCTGCCCTTGCACACCGAGGAACTGGTGGTGATCGCCAGCGCGCAACTGTCTGACGCTGAGCGCGACGACGCCGAACAACACATCGCCGGGCAACTGCTGCTCAATGTCAGCAGCAATGCGCAGGCGTGGGCGGAATGGTTCAGCCATCAAGGTCTGCCGCACCGAAGCATGCGTATCGGGCCAAGCTTTGAAATGACCTCGCACTTGATTCAGGCGGTGCGGGCCAATATTGGTGTGGGGCTGGTGCCGCGAATTCTGGTCGAAGATGAGTTGTTGAATGGCGAGTTGCTGCAACTGGGCGAGCCGATCACCAGTCGACGCAGCTATTACCTGGTGTATCCGCCGCGCAATGAAAATTTACCGTCGCTGAAAGCGTTTCGGGATTGGCTGCTAGAAACGTTGTAACCGTGAGGACGCCAATCGCGAGCAGGCTCACTCCTACAGTTGGAACGCGTTTCCCTGTAGGAGTGAGCCTGCTCGCGATGGCGTCAATTCAGACACCTCAAAACCTTGGTTTAACCGCCCTCCAATCCGGCTTGTACCGCTGCATCTGCCGCACATCATCACGCTGACGAATCCCGCACGTCAGGTACTGATCATGCAGCCTGCCCAACTGCTCATGATCCAGCTCCAGCCCAAGCCCCGGTGCGCGGGTGATCTTCACGCAGCCATCGACAATCGGCAGTTTGCCGCCCTTGATCACCTCTTCATCCGGCTCCTGCCACGGGTAATGCGTATCGCAGGCGTAATCCAGATTCGGCACCGCCGCCGCGACATGGGCCATCGCCATCAGGCTGATACCCAGGTGCGAGTTGGAATGCATCGACACACCAACGCCGAACACATCGCACATCTTCGCCAGCGTTTGCGTGTCGCGCAGGCCGCCCCAGTAATGGTGGTCGGCGAGAACAATCTGCACGCTGTTTTGCGCGATGCTGCGGCGGAATTCGTCGAAATCGGTGACCACCATATTGGTCGCCAGCGGTAGACCGGTGCGCTTGTGCAGCTCGGCCATGCCGTCGAGGCCCGGGGTCGGGTCTTCGTAATATTGCAGATCATCGCCGAGCAATTCAGCCATGCGAATCGAAGTTTCCAGTGACCAATTGCCATTCGGATCGATGCGCAGCGGGTAGCCGGGGAAGGCTTTTTTCAGCGCCTTGATGCACGCCACTTCATGCTCCGGCGGCAACGTACCGGCCTTGAGTTTGATGCTCTTGAAACCGTACGCCTCGATCATCCGCGCGGCCTGCGCAACGATCTGCTGCTCGCTGAGTGCTTCGCCCCAGTTGTCCGGTTTGTACGGTGAATCGACATGCTGCGCATACTTGAAGAACAGATAGGCGCTGAACGGCACTTCTTCACGAATCGCGCCGCCGAGCAAGTCCACCAGCGGCACATTCAGGTAATGCGCCTGCAAATCGAGGAAGGCCACTTCGAACGCCGAGTAGGCATTGCTCACCGCTTTACTGGCGTGGGAACCGGGCGCCAGTTCGGCGCCGGCAAGACTGGCCGGTTTGTTCGCGGCAACGGTGGCCTGCACGATGGCGCGCAACTGGTTGAGGTTGAACGGATCAAGGCCGATCAGCTGTGCCTGCAACTGCTGCTGGATTGCAAGCGCCGGGGCATCGCCATAACTTTCGCCGAGGCCGATGTAGCCGTTGTCGCTTTCGATCTCGATGATCGAACGCAGGGCAAAGGGTTCGTGGATGCCGCTGGCGTTGAGCAGCGGCGGATCACGAAAGGCAATCGGGGTCACGGTGACACGGGTGATTTTCAAGATAACGCTCCTGACAGATCAACAATCAATTCAATGGCTCGCGGCCGGGCTGGCCGTCGCAACAACGGCGGTCTCGTCATGGGGCTTTGCCGGGGTTTTACCCTTGGCACCCGGGGCCGTGCGGGCGAAGAAGATCACCACCGCAGCGACCAGTGACGTCGCCGCCAGGCCGTACAGTCCGCCCTCGATGGAGCCGGTGGTTTCTTCGAGGATGCCGAACGCCGTCGGCGCAACGAAACCGCCGAGGTTGCCGATGGAGTTGATCAACGCGATCACCGCAGCGGCGATACGCGCATCCAGATAGCTTTGCGGAATCGGCCAGAACAACGCCGACGCAGCCTTGAAGCCGATGGCGGCGAAACAGATGGCAACGAAGGCGAAGATCGGCCCGCCAGTGGTCGACATGAACATGCCGATCGCCGCAATCACCAGCGTCAGCGCAACCCAGGCTTGCTGGAACTTCCACTTGCCGGCCATTGCCGCGAAGCCGTACATGGCAACAATCGAAATGATCCACGGAATCGAATTGAGCATGCCGACCTGGAAGTCGCCGAGATTGCCCATCTTCTTGATCATGCTCGGCAGCCAGAACGTCGCGCCGTAAATGGTCAGGGCGATAGAAAAGTAGATAAAGCAGAACAGCGCAATCTGCCGATCCGCCAACAGCTTGAACATCGACGGCTTGGCCACCTGCGACGCCTCACGAGCGCGCTGCTCTTCGGCAATTGCCGCCACCAGTGCTTCGCGCTCTTCTTCGCTCAGCCACTTGGCCTGACGCGGATGCGATTGCAGCCAGAACCAGACGAATGCGCAGAGCACCACTGAAGCCGCGCCCTCAATCAAAAACATCCACTGCCAGCCATGCAGGCCCAGTCCGCTGATGTGCAGCAACGCACCGGAGACCGGGCCGGAGATCACCGAAGCAATGGCCGAACCGCTGAGAAATACCGCCATGGTCTTGCCGCGCTCAGAGGCCGGCAGCCATTGGGTGAAGTAATAAATGATCCCCGGAAAGAACCCCGCCTCCGCCGCGCCGAGAATAAAGCGCAGCACATAAAAACTGGTTTCACCTCTGACGAAGGCCATGGCCATGGCCGCTGCGCCCCAGGTGAACATGATCCGCGTCAACCAGACCCGCGCGCCATAACGCTGCAAAAGCATGTTGGACGGCACTTCGAACAGCGCGTAACCGACAAAGAACAATCCGGCTCCGAGGCCATAAGCCGCCGCGCCGATGCCCAGATCGGTTTCCATGTGGCTGCGCACGAAACCGATGTTGACCCGGTCGATGTAGTTGACGATGAACATCACCACGAACAGCGGCAGCACGTGGCGCTTGACCTTGGCGGCGGCACGGGCGAGAACCGTGACGTCCAGCGGACTCTGGAGGGTTTTCAAGGGCGACTCCCGATCTTGTTTTTTTAGGGATGGCGTAAAGCGATGGACCGATCATGGACGGCGATCATTGATCCCGTCTAATCTAACTTGGCATTCGATTGATACCCGGATTAGATCAATGTTCGAACTGACCCAACTGCGCTGCTTCACCACCGTCGCCACCGAACTCAACTTTCGCCGCGCCGCCGAGCGACTGAACATGACGCAGCCGCCGCTCAGCCGGCAGATCCAGTTGCTGGAGCATCACCTTGGCGTCGAGTTGTTCACCCGCAGCACCCGCAGCGTCGCGCTGACCGCCGCTGGCCGTGCATTTTTCATCGAAGCACAGAATCTGCTGGAGCGCGCGCAGCAGGCCGCCGTCACCGCCCGGCGGTTTGCCGAAGGCGACATCGGGTCAGTGAACATCAGTTTTGTCGGCAGCGCGGTGTATGAGTTTCTGCCCAAGGTCATTGCCGAGGCGCGACTGAAACAGCCGCAGGTGAAAATCGATCTGGCGGAAATGAACACTTACCAACAACACGAAGCCCTGCGCGCCCGCCGCATTGATCTGGGCATCGCCCGTGCGCCGTTATTGGAGCCGGGCTACGCCACCGAATGCCTGGTGCGCGAGCCGTTTGTATTGGCGGTGCCGAGTGGACATCCATTGGCAACGGCGGCTGAAGTGGCGGTCAGTGACCTGGATAAACAACCGTTCCTGATGTACTCCCACGCCGCGTATCCGCCGTTCAATGAACTGCTGACCGGCATGCTGCGCTCGGCACGGGTTGCGCCAGATTATGTGCAGTGGCTGGGGTCATCGCTGACAATTCTGGCCCTGGTCAACGCCGGCATGGGCCTGGCGCTGGTGCCGCGTTGTGCGACCAGTGTGGTGTTCAGGAATGTGGTGTTTCGCGATATCGATCTGGGCGAAGGGGTGCAGAGCGAACTGCATCTGATCTGGCGGGAGAACAACGACAACCCGGCGTTTGCGATGTTGCTGGAAGCGATTCGCCGGGCGGTGGCTGAGGGTTGGGGCTAAGGAAATACTAGCTCTTCAACGGTGGTGGAGCGCTCGGTGCTCTAGGCTGCGCATTTGCCACTGGCTTGCCATCTTTCGTGTAGCGACGCGCTACCCAATCCGGCATTGGTTGCGGTGCTCTGGCTGTCATAACGAAACCTCCGATTTCGGGCCGAATTCGACCCACTTGACCTTCCCGGAATCTATCAGCAAAAACTCAGCGCCAAAAGGCACTTCTGCCCCTTCGGCATCCAGCCAACAGGGATTCTGCATCACGAACTGGCCACTGCTGGATTCCGGCGGCCACTCCACGGGCCAGCCAAACACGCGCCTTTCGTCGTTCAAATGCAGTGTGACCAAACGATGGTGCTGAGCAAAAATACTGAACCATTCGCTGGGGTAGGAAGTTTGTTTCGTGACATTTCGACTGCGTAACCAGCCATGCAATTTGTCATTCGTAGCCAGGTAGCAGGAAAGCAATCCGAGCGTCACCGACACAACGAATGCCCACATCGTTTCGGCCTTGGCATCCCAGCGCCCGACAGAAAATCCCTTCGAACCCACCCACAAACACAGAGTGCCCACGCCCCAAACCGCGCCCTGAATCACAAACGTAAAAATCAGCGCCTGCACAATCTGCCCGAACGTATCCGGTCGCTTGAACGCCGTCAGCGAATAAAAAATCCACGCTGACAAGAATCCGGGAATCAAGTACTGCAACAGCGGTATAACTTCTTTGACCAGATCATCCATGATCCGTGGCTCCTTGAAAGACCGGCCGACCTGACTATCGACCGTCCCTCAAAAGCCTAGTGCACACGAATAAAAACCCTCGTGCGCAACTGTCACCGTTCATTTCGCGAACCAAATCCATGTGGCGTGAGATTCTTGTCGTGCACATTGGGCTGCTGCATTGCCCTGACCGACATTTCCGACTGACTTTCAGCCTGAAAGCAGGCAAAAAAAAGCAGAAACCGTCGAGCCGGTTTCTGCTTTTATGCATTCAGAAATGTGGTTACAGGCAATCACGCACCGATTGGCGCAACGAACCGGACTTCGCCCACGGCGGCCCCTGATACAACGAAACCCGACTGCCGTCCTTGTATTTGACGATATCGAGAATCTCATCGGCCGTGATGATGCTCGGCGCGGTGATGCGGTAGCCGTTGGAGATCGACGTCTGCGAAGTCTTGGCCACATCCTTCTGCCACAACGGTAATACACACGCGGCATAGTCCTTGGGTGCCTTGTCACTGGTCTTGCTGACGTTCGGCTCACCCGGCACCAACGACGCCGGCAACGAGCAACCCGCCAACAGGGCCAACGCCAACGTCCCGATCCATATCCGCATAGTGTTTTCCTGATCTGAAAAAAGTGAATGTAGCGCGTAACCCGGCGCGCATCCATCGTGGTAACGCGCCCTTGACGCAATCTGCACAACTTTTCACAACCGCTGGGCGTACAGACGAAAGCGCTTTGCCCATCAGCGAAAAATGCGACTACTCTTTTCTACCGAGAATGTTCTGGAGGTGATCATGCGGCTCAATGAATACGAACACGAACTTCAACGCGACCTGCAAAGCGTTGCATCGGACTTGAGATGGTCGGCGGTCGACCTGAAGCGTATTGCCGAACAACTGCGCAAATCCGGCAACGAGGCGGATGCGCAATCCGTGCTGAGATCCTGCGAGGTGCTGCAAAGCGATGAAGAACGACTGCAACTCTATGCCAGGGAAGTGAAAGCCCGCGCCATCAGCCGAACCAAGGTCCACTGAGACCACCCTCCCCCAAAACAGAAGCCCCGACAATTGCCGGGGCTCTTTCATTGCAGCCGTTCAGTCAGTGGGTTTGGTGACTTTGCGCGCGCGTCGAGCGTTTTTTGTAGCCAGGCAGTGCGGCGGCGTAGGCCAGCGCTTCCTCCCGGCTGCCAAACGACGCCAGTCGATCGCCCTGGGTGCAAACCCGCCATGGGCCATTGTTCACGCTAAGCACGTCATAGCCGTTCATGTGCATCTTGTTCAACATCGGCATGCTCATGGACACCTCCATTTTTGCTAACGGTCAGATCCCGCTTCACGCTTTTACCTTACACCTTGATGCGCCAAAAATGCCGACCGGGTGTCGCAAGCCGCGCCCGTCATGGTTCTGGCACTTTTCGCCGCCGCGAACGCTCCAAACTCCAATGAAACCTTTGCCGCAAGCTTCGGCTCAAATATTGCAGTTTTATTTCTTTTTTGTGACAAGCAGTAAACAGGTATCAGATGAAAGTACGCGCAACCGTCATATGCGAGCAGGATCGCCACATCCTCCTGGTGCGCAAACCCCACTGCCGCTGGACATTGCCCGGCGGCAAAGTCGAGCCCGGAGAAACCCGCGCGCAAGCCGCCGTACGCGAATTGCAGGAAGAAACCGGCCTGAACGCCGACGACGTGTTGTATCTGATGGAACTGCAGAGCGGCAGCACGCGGCACCATGTCTACGAAGCGTCCGTGCTGGACTTCGAGCAAGCGCGACCGCAGAACGAGATCATCGATTGCATCTGGCATCCGCTGGACGCAGTGCGCAATCTGCACACCAGCGAGGCGACGCTGCGCATCGTTCAAGCGTTTCAACGGCGTTTATGACGCGTTAACCAGCGAACGCTCGGCGGCCGGCGCTCATTTCGGTGCGTAATTCACCGATGAAGTTGGAAATGTCACGAATCGTGACGAGGTGTTCCGGGGAGACGCCATTCAACAGCAACTCGACTCGCCCGCTGTCCGGCTCATACACCTTGATTTGCAATAGCCCCTGCGTGCTCGGGATGCAATCGCACTTGAACGCAGGAAAGCCGGATTCGACAATCCGGCAGATATCGTCAATGGCAAGCATGAGTGGACGCCTCGCAGGCGGTGGGTCGGTCGACTCGTAGAGCATAGATGAGCAATTTGTGTCTCGCCTGACACAAAAATGCCAACCCGATCACAACTTTCAAGCACGCCGTCAATGCGCGTCATGATCCCAGATCCAGTTCCACATCCCCGGCAAATTCACCGACTCCGAACTGTTCTCCACGGTGCGCGCCAACGCGGCTTTCTCAAGTTCAGCGTGATCATCATAAAAAGGCTTGTCCGCCAGCTTCACGCCCGTGGCAGCGGCGCTATCCAGCAGAATCTGCAGGTATTCGCGGGTGTGCCGCGCGGTATAGCGGTTGAGATCATGAAACGTCACCACGACCGGGATGACCCCGTCCACGGCGGGCAATTCGCCAAGGGCAATACGTTCACGGACTTCCGATAACTGTCGCAGCATGTTGGCCCGACGTCGCGGGCTGGCATTGAAGCCCCAGATCTTGCCGTCATTGGCGCTTAAATCGGTGAGCAACACATGCAAGCCATGCTGCTGATAGGCGGCGAAGGTACGTTTGTCGTAATTCCAGAACGGCGGGCGCAGCAACTTCGGCGGCGCGCCAGTGATGGCAGCGATATCAGCCGTGCCGTTGGTCAGCGACTCTTCGAGTTCTTGCGGGTCGAGCAAGCGATGATTGGTGTGCCAGTGGGTGGCCGTGTGAAACGCCAGTATGTGGCCCTCCTCATACTCACGGCGCATGATGCCGCGACCGATGTCACTGTTGCCCGCTCGCGGTGCACGCATCTGCACGAAGAACACCGCTTTGATATTCGGCATCAGCGCATTGTCCTTGAGACCGTCGAGCACCGTGGCCGACGGATTCCAGAAACTGGATGCGCTGGGGCCGTCATCGAACGTCAACAGGAAGCGCACCGGTGCCTGGGCTTTCAGGCGCGTTTCGGTTTGCGCGGTCATTTCGATCGGGGCGGCGATACAACCGGCCAGCCCGAGAGCAATCAGCGCGGCACAAAGAAGTTTGAATCCGGATGTCATGTTTTGCCTTGAGCACGGCGGCTGCCGTCATGTGATCGATTGGCAAAACTCCCTCGCCCTTATCCATCCCTGCGCTCGGATATTCGAGCCGAGGTTGGATAAGGTACACAGGGTTTGGTTCCGGCGCTCGCTCAGTGAGCCAATGCCTGCTGAAAAGACGTGTCGATAATTCCGGCGGTGGCCAACGGAGCCGGTAGCGCTTTCACTTTGAACAGGAAGTCGGCAGTGCTTTGCAGATCCGTCGCCGCTTGCGTGTCCACCGGCCCGACCGTCATGTGCGCCTGACGCAACCAGTGGCGCGACACCTGCTGATCGAGATTGGCTTTCTTTGCCCACAGATCGGCGTATTCGTCCGTATGGCTGTCGACCCAGGCCCGCGCCTGTTTCAGACGTCCGAGAAAATCCGCGATGGCTGCGCGTTTGCTATCAATGGACGGTGTCGACGCGGCGATTGCACTGAGGCCCGGCATCAGGTTTTTTGCGGTCAGGATCGGCCGAGCGCCGGAGAACACGATTTGCTGGGAAATGTACGGTTCCCACACCGGGAAAGCGTCAATGCTGCCCTGTGGCAGGGCTGCGGCGGCATCGATAGGCATCAACTTGACGAAGTCGACGTAGTTTTCCGGCAGACCGCCCTGCTCCAGGGCGCGCAAGGTCAACTGCTGACTCCAGGCGCCGGGCCAATAAGCGACCTTCTTGCCCTTCAGGTCGGCAATGGTTTTCACCGGAGAATCCTTGGGCACCAACAACGCAATGGTGTCCGGATTCTGCCGTGATACGCCGATCAATTTCACCGGCGCCTGTTTGGCGGCCAGAAACAGAAAACCGGAATCGCCCAAAAAGCCCAAATCCAGCGAACCCGTTTGCAAGGCTTCCGCCAAGGGTGCAGCGGCCTGGAAGTGCTTCCAGTCGACGGTATAAGGCGCGTCTTTCAACACGCCGGATGCCTCCACCGAGGCACGGATGTTGTAGTAGTTCTGGTCGCCGACATGCAGGACCAATGGCTCGGCTGCGTAGGACAGCGGCGAGGTGAATACTGCAGTGATTAACGCACTGCGGAGGAAACGAGAAACCTTCATGGCGAGTCCTGCAAAGATAATTGCATAGACCATAACGCTCTTGATAAACCGTTTTGAAATTCGATAAGTGCATAAGCTCATCACGGTTGATACATGCTGTTTGCTTGGCAACAGTAGCGGATCACACTGTTGCCCACGCAACAGCTGAAATCCTGCACTTGGCGTTAAAACCCTTATAAATCGGCGCTTTCAAGCACATGGCACAGAGCCTGCAATATTCCATTCATGCAGGAAGCATTCGATAAAAATATCTTTTTGGACATAAGAAACCTGTGCCTTTGCCGGAGCGCCCCATGACATCGTTCTTTCCTCGACTCAAAACCCTGCTGGCTGCCAGCGCCATGGTGCTGAGCCTGCAACCGCTCGCCCACGCCGCTGAAACGGCGCCAGCAGAAGTGCATCTCGACTACGCCTATTACTCGCCAGTCAGCCTGGTGCTCAAGCACTTCGGCTTCCTCGAAAAAGCCTTGCCGCAGACCAAGGTCAGCTGGGTACTGAGCCAGGGCAGCAACCGTTCGCTGGAATACCTCAACAGCGGCGGCGTGGATTTCGCTTCCAGTGCCAGCCTCGCCGCGGTGCTGAGCCGCGCCAACGGCAGCCCGATCAAATCGGTCTACGTTTATAGCCGCGCCGAATGGACTGCACTGGTGGTGCGCAAGGATTCTCCTTACCAGACCGTCGCCGACCTCAAGGGCAAAAAGATCGCCGCCACCAAGGGCACCGACCCGTATCTGTTCACCCTGCGCAGCCTGCAACAGGCCGGGCTGAAAAAAGATGATGTCGAATTGGTCCATCTGCAGCATCCGGACGGCCGCACCGCGCTGGAAAAAGGTGATGTCGACGCCTGGGCCGGACTCGATCCGCACATGGCCGCCAGCCAGGTTCAGGCCGGTTCGCGCCTGCTCTATCGCAACCCGGCGTTCAACAGCTACGGCGTGGTCAGCGTCACCGAGCAGTACGCCAAAGAACATCCGCAGACCATCGACACCGTGATCAAGGCTTACGAACAGGCACGCGACTGGGCGCTGAAAAATCCCGATGAGTTCGCCGCCCTCCTCGCCAAGGAGTCCGGCTTGCCGCTGGATGTGGCCAAGTTGCAACTGTCGCGCACCGACCTGAGCAGCCCGCAACTTACTCAACAGGACATCAGCGCCTCCAAGGCAGCGGCGCCGATTCTGGTCTCCGAGGAACTGGTGCGCCGTGGGGTGAATGTCGATCAAGTCATCGATCAATTGCTCGACAGCGGTGTGCAGCAAGCCGTCGCCCACCAGTAACCGATCAGCCTCACGACAAATCCGCGCCCGTCGCGGATTTGTCGTGAGCGGAGCCAAAACCATGACCACTCACAGCAAAGACTTGCCCGCGCCACTTGCCGTACCGCGCCAGCGTCCTGCGAGTTTGAATCCGACGTGGCAACGCCGCGGCAAAGGCCTGGCCCTGCCGCTGCTGATCATCGTCGCGCTGGAAATTATCGTCCGCATCGGCTGGCTGCCGTCCTACCAGATGCCGGCGCCGAGCGAGATCGCCCTGACCCTCACCGACCTCGCTGAGGGCGCGCTGTGGAAACACATCGGCGCCAGCCTGATTCGCGTGTTGCTGGGGTTTGCCATTGGCGCCAGTCTCGCGCTGGTATTTGCTGCCTGGGTTGGCTTGAGCCGCGAAGCCGAGGCTTATCTGGAACCGACCTTTGCCGCCCTGCGTTCCATTCCAAGCCTGGCCTGGGTGCCGCTGCTGTTGTTGTGGCTGGGCATCGACGAGACGTCGAAAATCGTCTTGATTGCCATCGGCGCGTTCTTTCCGGTGTACGTCAACGTGGTCGCGGCCATTCGCAACATTGATCGCAAACTGGTGGAAGTCGGGCGCATCTATGGTTTCAGTCGCTTGCAACTGGTGCGACGAATATTGCTGCCGGCCGCCCTGCCCGGCCTGTTCACCGGGCTGCGCAGTGGCATGAGCCTGGCGTGGATGTTTCTCGTCGCGGCGGAGTTGATCGCGGCCACCAAAGGCTTGGGCTATCTGCTCAGTGACGGCCGGGAAACCTCGCGGCCGGACATCGTACTGGCCGCGATCATCGTGCTCGCCTTGCTCGGCAAACTCAGTGACGGCTTGCTGGCCATGCTCGAACGCCGCTGGTTGAACTGGCGCGACACGTTCACCGGGCAGGACGCCAGCGACTAAGCTGAACTCTCCAACCGGAGATTCAGCCCATGTGCGGAAGACTCTCGCAGTACCGGGGCATTCACGACTTCGTCGCGGTGCTGAGCATTCCCGACGCGTTGATCAATCACGTCGGCGACGCGACGCTTGATCGCTATAACGCGGCGCCGACCACCGCGCTGGCCGTCCTGCATCAACATGGGCAACACCTGCATGCCGACACTCTGCGCTGGGGCTGGCGCCCGCATTGGGCCAAGGATCGCCCACCACCGATCAATGCCCGGGTCGAGAAAGTCGCCCATGGCCCGTTCTTCCGCGCGATCTGGCGACATCGTTTGATTGTGCCCGTGGACAACTGGTTTGAATGGGTCGATAGCGCAGACAAGACACGACAACCATGGCTGATCCGTCGCGCGGATCACGAAGCGGTTTTCTGCGCAGCCATCGGGCAATTTCCGACAGCCGAAACGCCAGCTCGGGATGACGACGGTTTCGTGATCATCACCGCCGATGCTGTCGGCGGCATGCTCGATATCCATGATCGCCGACCCGTCGTGTTCCGCGCAGACTTGGTGCATGAATGGCTGGATCCTGCGACACCCGTTGAGCGCGCCGAGCAAATGCTGCTGTTCGAAGGTGAACGCAGCGAAGTGTTCGAATGGTACAAAGTCGGCAAAGCTGTCGGTAACGTACGCAATCAGGGTGCCAGTTTGATTATTCGGCAAACTTAAACAATTGCCGACTTCATGCGTTTATCAATTGTAGGAGCTGCCGAAGGCTGCGATCTTTTGACACTTGCTTTCTCAGAATCAAAAGATCGCAGCATTCGGCAGCTCTTACAGGTGACGCGTGATCGTTACAACAACTGTTTCATCTTTGAGACGCTGCAAATAAAACACACGTTCGAATGAACTAACCGCCTGTCTGACATTTCAACCGTCATACATACATTTATATGCACTACGGCTAGCATGCGCGCCGCATTTCCATTTGGTATACCAGTTGACCAAAGAGTCAACAAACCAGGAACCCCCTAACGTCTACAAGCCTTGCAGAGAAATAAGTTGCGCGACGATTTTGCAATCAAACAGGTCAGCGGCCTGGAGTGTATTTATCTGTCGATGACAGAACGCTTTGAACTCGACTGTTTTATCGGCCACTACATCAAGACCCGAAACCTGCGTTCCGTACCTGATATCGAACGCATCCTGCGCACCACCCTCGAAGGGTATCCTGGCCACGCGCCGGTGATGGTCAACGAGCTGAATGCGTGGATTGATCGAACCTTGGGATATCGGGCCACACACCCCGATTTCACGCAGTTGGACGATCTCTGAACCACAAAAAAGCCCTGCATTTGCGGGGCTTTTTCGTAGAAGTCACTCAAAACTTGCGGTCAGGATCGGAAAGCTCTCGGCCATCATCGTGCTTCCAGGTCTGTTCCTTGTGCTTTTCACGCTCTATTTCTTCTTGCGTCGGTTCGTCCGTATCTTCGTCATCCGTGTCTGGATGCTTTTGCTCAGTCGCCATGCGCACCTCCCGTTATCAGTAAACCTCCATCCCGGAAGCGTAGAACAGACAACTTACAACCACCAGCGCAGCAAAAAGAAGAACGCCATGCTCAACAGCATGCTGAGCAAAGTATTGCGCGTGTAGATCACCAGTGCGATCGCCACCAGCGAACTAAGCAGATAAGGATTATCCCACTGCAGATTCAGCTGTTTGTCGGGCATGAAGACAATCGGCCCACAGATAGCGGTCAGCATCCCCGGTACCGCAAACCCGAGAAACTGCCGCGCATTGCTGCTCAAACGCACCGGCAAACGCGGTTCGAGAAACACGTAGCGGTTGAGAAACACCAGAAGCCCCATGCCGAAAATCACCGCCCAAACCATCATGTGCGCTCCCGATACAGCTTGTTGCAGATAAACCCTGCGGTCATTCCGGCCAGTCCGGACAACACCAGTGCCGAGCCCCATTGCCAGTAACTGAACAGCACCGAACAAAACAGCGACACCGCCACACACACCAGCGTCGGCACGTTCCGCACCACTGGCGTGATCAACGCGATAAACGTGGCGGCAATCGAGAAGTCCAGCCCCAGGTGCTCAAGCCCCGGAATGCTGCTGCCGAGGACAATGCCGGCCAGGGTGAACAGGTTCCATGCGATGTAGAACGTCAGGCCGACGCCCAGCGCATACCAGCGATTGAATTGTTGACGATCATGTTGACTGGTCAGTGCAAACAACTCATCGGTGAGCAAAAAACCCAGACCTATGCGCCAGCGCCCCGGCAGCGGTGAAATGACCGAACGCATGCTCATGCCATACAGCAAGTGCTGCGACGTCAGCAGCAGCGTGGTCAACAGAATCGAGAAAATCCCCGCGCCGCCCTTGAGCATGCCGATCGCCACCAATTGCGCCGCCCCGGCAAACACAATGCTCGACAAGCCTTGGCCTTGCAGCGGTGTGAGATTGGCTTCGATCGCCATGGAGCCGGCCAACAGCCCCCACGGCGCGGTGGCCAGAGACAACGGCATGATTGCCGCAGCGCCGCGGAGGAACGCACTGCGCGGCATAAGAGAATCAGACATAAACGTTCTTCAACCAGGAAAACGGTCGAAGACTGTGCCAGCCGTTTCGCCTTTCTGGCTTGAACAATCTTGCGCACTTGTGGGAAATCGGCCGGATGCGCGCGCAATTCGCTGACTTTCGCACTGACCTTTGATCCCCTGACCGGCGTAACATAGTGCCATTCACAATTGCGTCAGGGAGACGACATGCTGTACCGAATCGCAGCCGACGGGCTGGTGCTGTTCCATTTGTGCTTCATTTTGTTCGTGCTGTTTGGCGGGCTGCTGGTACTCAAATGGCCGCGTTTGATGTGGCTGCATCTGCCGGCTGCTGCTTGGGGGGTGGCGGTCGAGGTGCTGCATCTGACCTGCCCGCTGACGTACTGGGAAAACCTCATGCGCCACGCGGCCGGGCAGACTGAATACGCCGGCGGCTTCATCGAGCATTACATCTGGCCGATCATCTATCCGGCCGGGCTCACCCCGCAGATTCAACTGGCGCTCGGCAGCGTGGTACTCGCGGTCAACCTGCTGGTTTACGGCCGTTTAATCCGGTCGTGGAAACTGCGCCGCGCACTGTAATCAGCGCGCCGTTTGCTTCAACGCCTCCAGCCAGGCCGGATCCAGGCGCGTCTGCTCGGTATCGAGCCCCAGCGCCTGCATCCGCTCCTTGTGTGCTTCAGCTTCCCGCCACAATTGCCCATGATCACTGGAGTTGCCATCCAGTTCGTGCATTTGCGTCAATCCCAGATGGTAGAAGCGCAGAACCTTCATCGCCGTCGGATCATTCTGTTCCACGGCTGCGGTCACCTGATGCATCACATTGGTGATGCTCATCAGGTTGCGCTTGAGTCGCCAGCTGTAGACGGCTGGCGCCATCCAGCTCTGATTCCAGAAGCGCCCGCGCAACAGCGCAGCCGTCAGCAGAAACGCCACAAACACCCCGCCGACATTGAAGCGCAGGTTATCGCCGCCAGGCTCGCCGAACAGCGCCACCGCGACGCTGGAAAACAGCATCGCCAGCACCAGGAACAGCACGGCGATGATGATCGTGCTGCGTCGCGTCTGCTGGCGAAAGGTGGCGGCGTCCATCGGCTGAATCTCGAACATCACAAATGACTTCCTTGAGCGACAAAAGGGCTAACTGAAAAAACCGGCCGGCGCATTATCGCCTCTAGCGCGGATTTAGCTATGCTGGGGCTCCTTTTCATCTTTTCAGCGTCCAACGGGGACATGGCGGTACAGCGCAGATCGTGCCATCTTCATTCATGGATACACACTATTCGGATGCCATCGCCTAGTCTTGAGATGACATCGTTTTAAGGATCATTGCATGACCCAACGACACGTAATCAATGCCTCGGTCAGCCCGAAAGGCAGCCTGGAAACCCTTTCTCAACGTGAAGTTCAGCAACTGAGCGAAGCCGGATCCGGCAGCACCTACACCCTCTTCCGCCAGTGCGCCCTGGCCATCCTCAACACTGGCGCCCATGTCGATAACGCCAAGACCATCCTCGAAGCCTACAAGGACTTCGAAATCCGTATTCACCAACAGGATCGCGGCGTACGCCTGGAGCTGCTGAACGCGCCGGCCGACGCGTTCGTCGACGGCGAAATGATCGCCAGCACCCGCGAAATGCTCTTCAGCGCCCTGCGCGACATCGTCTACACCGAAAACGAACTCGACAGCCAACGCATCGACCTGACCACCTCGCAAGGCATCAGCGACTACGTTTTCCACCTGCTGCGCAACGCGCGCACCCTGCGCCCGGGCGTCGAGCCGAAGATCGTCGTGTGCTGGGGCGGTCACTCGATCAACACCGAAGAATACAAATACACCAAGAAAGTAGGTCACGAACTGGGCCTGCGCAGCCTCGACATCTGCACTGGCTGCGGCCCCGGCGTGATGAAAGGCCCGATGAAAGGCGCGACCATCGCCCACGCCAAACAGCGTATTCACGGCGGGCGTTATCTGGGTCTGACCGAACCGGGCATCATCGCCGCCGAAGCGCCAAACCCGATCGTCAATGAGCTGGTGATTCTGCCGGACATCGAAAAACGTCTGGAAGCGTTCGTCCGTGTTGGCCATGGCATCATCATCTTCCCAGGCGGTGCCGGTACGGCGGAAGAGTTCCTCTACCTGCTGGGCATCCTGATGCACCCGGACAATAAAGGACTGCCGTTCCCGGTGATCCTCACCGGGCCGAAACACGCCGCGCCGTATCTGGAACAGCTCGACGCCTTCGTCACCGCGACCCTGGGTGAAGCGGCCAAGCAGCACTACGAAATCATCATCGACGACCCGGCCGAAGTGGCGCGGCAGATGACCCAAGGTCTGAAAGCGGTGAAGCAGTTCCGCCGCGAGCGCAACGATGCGTTCCATTTCAACTGGCTGCTGAAAATCGACGAAGGCTTCCAGCGTCCGTTCGATCCGACCCACGAGAACATGGCCAACCTGAAACTGCACCGCGACCAGCCACCGCACGAACTGGCGGCCAATCTGCGCCGGGCGTTTTCTGGCATCGTCGCTGGCAACGTCAAGGACAAGGGCATTCGCCTGATCGAAGAACACGGGCCGTACCAGATCCGTGGTGATGCGGCGATCATGCAACCGCTCGATGCGCTGCTCAAAGCCTTCGTCGCCCAGCACCGGATGAAACTGCCGGGCGGCGCGGCGTATGTGCCGTGTTATCGAGTGGTGGCGTAACTCTTTCGGTTTCCACGCAACACATGTAGGAGCGAGCCTGCTCGCGATAGCGGTATATCAGTCACCTTTTATATTGACTGAACCACCGCTTTCGCGAGCAGGCTCGCTCCCACAGGGTCTGTGGTGTGGCGCAAATGGTATTTGCAACCTGAATCCCCCTGTGGGAGTGAGCCTGCTCGCGAAGAGGCCTGAAAGAACACCATCAACCTCATCCCACCAACCGCGCCGCCAACGCCTTGGCCTGCAACGCCACATCCGTCACCGCCGTACTCTCCCACCACATCCCGCGTAACGGTGGTCCCATGGCAAACAACCGGCTAGCCGCACGCCCCTCGGCATCCAGCACCGCGCCATCCACCGCCGCCGCAATCCCCAACGCCAACGGTCCCGGCTGCACCAGACCGCGCGCCAGCACCTGCTGCGGCAACGGTCGCGCTACCCGGCGCCAGTCGTACTCGATGCCACTGGAGTTGATCAACGCGGCGCCCTGCACCACGCAGGTTTGCGACTCACCGCGACGTCGAATACGAATGCTGACGCCATCTTCAGGGCTCGGCTCAAGCCCTTTGAACGAAGCTGCCTGAATACGCAATCGCCCTTCTTTGTGCAATCGCTCAACCAGCTTCGAGCTCAATGGCGGCGAACGGTGATGATGACTTTCCCACCACGGCCGTACATGCCGTACGAATTGTCGACGCTGCACGTCAGTCGCCTGACTCCACAACCGGGCGATGTGCACGCGGACTGTGTCCAGCGGCGCCTGCCAATCGATGCCTTGGGCCATGGCGTCGCGACACTGCCGACGCAATTCACGCAACAGCTGTCGTGGCGTGCGCAGGCTGTGATCGACGCCAAGAAAATCAACCCAAACCGGTGGCTGTCTGCGCACATGGGGCAACAAACCATGCCGCGAAAACACTTCGATCGGCCCGCGATGCCCGGCCTGCTCCAACGACACCACGGCATCGACCATGGTCAGGCCGGAGCCGATGATCATCACGGTGGATTGCGGATCGAGCTGGCGCATGGCCGCGACATCCCAAGGATCGAGGGCGGCGGCGTTGAGGCCACTGGAGGCTTTCTGCGGAGTTCGTGCGGCAGGGAACATTCCAGTCGCCAGCACTGCACAGGCTCCAGGCAATGACTGACCATTGCTCAGCGTGAGCTGCACCGAATCGGCATCGACCTGCAGATCGACGACCTCTGCACGAATGTGTTCAACGCTCGAACCATAACGCGCCCCGACAGTGCGCGCTTCAGCCAGACGCTGCTGCACATAGACCCCGAACAATCCACGCGGCGGAAACAGTTCGCTGACCGGTACGTTCTGCTCTGCAGACTCCGGCCAGCCTCCGCCGGCAATGTGCTCAGTCAGCCATTGCGTCAGATCATCAGGATTATCCGGATCGACGCTCATGCGCGCCGCATTGCCGTTGAGTGTGTGGCCCAGCTCGACTGCACTGTAGGCCTCGCCGCGTCCCAATTCATTACGCGGCTCAATGATCAGGACCTTGCGCTGGCCCGGCAGACGCAACAATTGCACTGCCAGCATCGTGCCGCTGAGGCCACCGCCGATAATCAGGATGTCTGCACTCTGACTCATCAAATCACCACATTACGCACAAACCGCGCCGCAACATCGCCATCATTGCGATAGGAGTGCGGCTGGTTACTGGCAAACATGAAAAACTCCCCAGTGCCGATGTGCTGCGGCTGGTCGCCGAGCATCAGCGTCAGGCAACCTTCAAAGACGAAAATCTGCTCGCTCCAGCCCTCGGCATCCGCTTGCGACGGGTAGACCTCGCCCGGTTGCAGACACCATTCCCATTGCTCGACTTCGCGCGTGGCCGTGGCTTTGGAGAGCAGCACCGCTTTGCTGCCCGGGATCGTGCCCGCCCATGCCACCTCGTTGATGCGGCTTGGATCACGGGCATCCGGCGCCTGGATCAGATCGCTAAACGCCACATCAAGCGCTTCGGCAACGCGGTCGAGAGTGGTCAGGCTGACATTCTTTTCGCCGGCCTCGATCGCCACAAGCATGCGTCGACTGACTCCGGATTTTTCCGCCAGCGCGGTCTGGCTCATGTCGGCGGCATGACGCAGCCGCCGGACATTCAGGCTGACGTGTTGCAGAACGGAGGCTCGTTGACTGGAATCTTTGTGCACTATATTGCTCACTCGCTGAGGTTGGGCAGTATACTGCGCAACGTTGGGCGCATTGTGCGTCCTGTCTTTTATAGTGCGCAAGGTCGTGACGTCCGTGAACAGCCCCCAAACACCGCTTCGCTTCAACCGCTTCAGCAAAGCCGAGTGCGTGCTGGTGCTGATCACCATGATCTGGGGCGGCACCTTTCTGCTGGTTCAGCATGCGATGACCGTCAGCGGCCCGATGTTTTTTGTCGGCCTGCGTTTTGCGGCGGCGGCTTGTATCGTTGCGCTGTTCTCGTGGCGGCATTTGCGCGAACTGACTCTGTTTGAACTCAAGGCCGGCGCGTTCATCGGCGTGGCGATCATGCTTGGTTATGGCCTGCAGACCGTCGGACTGCAAACGATCCCGAGCAGTCAGTCGGCGTTCATCACCGCGTTGTATGTGCCGTTCGTGCCGTTGCTGCAATGGCTGGTGCTGGGGCGGCGACCGGGGTTGATGCCGAGCATTGGCATCATGCTGGCGTTCACCGGGCTGATGTTGCTGTCGGGGCCGTCCGGGGCTGAGCTGAATTTCAGTCCGGGCGAAATCGCCACGTTGATCAGCGCCATCGCCATAGCCGCCGAGATCATTCTGATCAGCACCTATGCCGGTCAGGTAGATGTGCGCCGAGTGACCGTTGTGCAACTGGCAACCACTTCCGTGCTGTCGTTCCTGCTGGTGGTGCCGACCGGTGAAGCGCTTCCGGATTTCTCCTGGACCCTGCTGGTGACCGCGCTGGGGTTGGGCGCAGCAAGTGCGGCAATTCAGGTGGCGATGAACTGGGCGCAGAAAAGTGTCTCGCCAACACGGGCGACGTTGATCTATGCGGGTGAGCCGGTATGGGCCGGGATCGTCGGGCGGATTGCCGGGGAACGGTTGCCGGCGATCGCGCTGGTGGGCGCCGGGTTGATTGTTGCGGCGGTGATTGTCAGTGAGTTGAAGACCAAGGGGAAGGTCGCGGAAGCCGAAGCGGAGCTGGAGCGGGAAGCACAGGGATAAAGCTCCGAAATCTTCACAGTCTGAATTATTGCTATCGCGAGCAGGCTCACTCCTACAGGTGAACGCATTCCAAATGTAGGAGTGAGCCTGCTCGCGATGAGGCCATTCCAAGCAACATCGACCTTCCTGAAACAATGCCAAACAGAAAATTCCAGACTACTTTGTAGGATTCTGAGACATCCTCGCGTTTGGTGATCGGGGAGCTGGCACGTATGATGCTTCACAAACTTCCGCAGATTAGAAGCCTATGTCCCTGATAGTTCTACTGCTTCTGCCATTCATTGGCAGCTGTCTGGCAGCGGTGCTGCCACACAATGCGCGCAATACCGAATCCCTGTTGGCAGGTCTGGTCGCTCTGATCGGCACCGTCCAGGTCGCGCTGTTGTACCCGCAAATTGCCCACGGCGGCGTGATCCGCGAAGAATTCATGTGGCTGCCCAGCCTCGGCCTGAACTTCGTTCTGCGCATGGACGGCTTCGCCTGGCTGTTCTCGATGCTGGTGCTCGGCATCGGCACGCTCGTTTCTCTCTATGCGCGTTATTACATGTCGCCGGACGATCCGGTGCCGCGTTTCTTCGCGTTTTTCCTGGCGTTCATGGGCGCCATGCTCGGTCTGGTGATCTCCGGCAATCTGATCCAGATCGTGTTTTTCTGGGAGCTGACCAGCCTCTTCTCGTTCCTGCTGATCGGCTACTGGCACCACCGCGCCGACGCCCGTCGCGGCGCGTACATGGCGCTGATGGTCACCGGTGCCGGCGGATTATGCCTGCTGGCGGGGGTCATGATTCTCGGCCATGTCGTCGGCAGCTATGACCTCGACAAGGTCCTGGCCGCCGGCGACATGATTCGTGCACACGCCCTCTACCCTATTCTTTTACCCCTGATTCTTATCGGCGCACTCAGCAAAAGCGCACAGTTCCCTTTCCACTTCTGGCTGCCCCATGCCATGGCGGCGCCGACACCCGTCTCCGCCTATCTGCACTCGGCCACCATGGTCAAGGCCGGGGTTTTCCTGCTCGCGCGCCTGTGGCCGTCGTTGTCTGGCAGTGAAGAATGGTTCTACATCGTCAGCGGCGCCGGCGCGTGTACGCTGTTGCTCGGCGCGTATTGCGCGATGTTCCAGAACGATCTCAAAGGTCTGCTGGCCTACTCGACCATCAGCCACCTCGGTCTGATCACTTTGCTGCTAGGCCTGAACAGCCCGCTGGCGGCGGTGGCGGCGGTGTTCCACATCCTCAACCACGCGACGTTCAAGGCTTCGCTGTTCATGGCCGCTGGCATCATCGACCACGAAAGCGGCACCCGCGATATCCGCAAACTCAGCGGCCTGATCAAACTGATTCCCTTCACCGCGACGCTGGCCATGGTTGCCAGCGCCTCGATGGCAGGCGTGCCGCTGCTTAACGGCTTCCTGTCGAAGGAAATGTTCTTCGCTGAAACCGTGTTTATCAACGCCACCGCGTGGGTCGAAGCGGCGCTGCCGATTGTCGCGACGATTGCCGGCACATTCAGCGTTGCCTACTCGCTGCGCTTCACCGTCGATGTGTTCTTCGGTCCGCCGGCCACCGACCTGCCGCACACGCCGCACGAACCTCCACGCTGGATGCGTGCGCCGGTGGAATTGCTGGTATTCACCTGTTTGTTGGTGGGGATTTTCCCCGCGCAGATCGTCGGTCCATTGCTCGCGGCAGCCGCGCTACCGGTGGTTGGCGGCACGCTGCCGGAATACAGCCTGGCAATCTGGCACGGCCTGAACGCGCCGATGATCATGAGCCTGATCGCCATGTCCGGCGGCATCGTTCTGTACCTGCTGCTGCGCAACCAGTTCAAACTCGGCCGTTTCAAATACCCGCCGCTGGTAGGCCGTTTCAACGGCAAGCGCCTGTTCGAGCGCAGTCTGGTAGTGATGATGCGCCTGGCCCGCCGCCTCGAGCGGCGACTCGGCACCAAGCGTCTGCAGATGCAGCTATTCCTGATGGTACTGGCGGCGGTACTCGCCGGTCTGATCCCGATGCTGCACAGCACGCTGAGCTGGGGCGATCGGCCGAAGATTCCCGGCTCGATCGTATTTGTGACCCTGTGGCTGCTGGCGATTGCCTGTGCTCTTGGCGCCGCATGGCAGGCCAAGTACCACCGTCTCGCCGCTCTGACCATGGTCAGCGTCTGCGGCTTGATGACCTGCGTGACCTTCGTCTGGTTCTCCGCGCCTGATCTGGCCCTGACGCAACTGGCGGTCGAAGTGGTCACCACCGTGCTGATCCTGCTCGGTCTGCGCTGGTTGCCACGCCGTATCGAAGAAGTCTCGCCACTGCCAAGCAGCCTGCGCAAGGCGCGGATTCGTCGTCTGCGCGACTTGCTGCTGTCGATAGCCGTCGGCGGTGGCATGGCGCTGCTGTCCTACGCGATGCTGACGCGGCAGACGCCGAACGACATTTCCTCGTTCTACCTCAGCCGCGCCATGCCCGAGGGCGGCGGCAGCAACGTGGTCAACGTGATGCTGGTGGATTTCCGTGGCTTCGACACTCTCGGTGAAATCACCGTGCTGGTCGCCGTCGCACTGACCGTATTCGCCCTGCTCCGCCGTTTCCGCCCACCGAAAGAAAGCCTGCAACTGCCCGCCCAGCAACGCTTGCTGGCGCCGGACGTGGTCACCGATCTGGTCAACCCGCGTTCGGCCAGTGACACCGCGCTCGGTTTCATGATGGTGCCGGCAGTGTTGGTGCGTCTGTTGCTGCCAATTGCGCTGGTGGTGTCGTTCTACCTGTTCATGCGCGGGCACAACCAACCGGGCGGCGGTTTCGTTGCCGGTCTGGTGATGTCGGTGGCGTTCATCCTGCAATACATGGTCGCCGGTACGCAGTGGGTCGAAGCACAAATGAGCCTGCGACCATTGCGCTGGATGGGCACCGGACTGCTGTTCGCCACCGCTACCGGCCTCGGGGCGATGTTGGTCGGTTATCCGTTCTTGACCACGCACACCTGGCATTTCAGCTTGCCAGTGCTGGGTGACATCCATGTTGCCAGTGCACTGTTTTTCGACATTGGCGTATACGGCGTGGTGGTCGGCTCGACGCTGTTGATCCTCACTGCCCTCGCCCACCAATCGGTGCGGGGTCACAAGACCGCATCGCTGCCCAAGTCCGTCGCCACCAAGGGAGCCGTCTGATGGAAGAAGTCATCGCAATCGCCATCGGCGTGCTCGCCGCGTCCGGCGTCTGGCTGATCCTGCGGCCACGGACGTTCCAGGTGGTCATGGGCCTGTGCCTGCTGTCGTATGGCGTCAACCTGTTCATCTTCAGCATGGGCAGCCTGTTCATCGGCAAGGAGCCGGTGATCAAGGACGGCGTCACGCAAGACTTGCTGCACTACACCGACCCGCTGCCGCAGGCACTGGTGCTGACTGCGATCGTCATCAGCTTCGCCATGACCGCACTGTTCCTCGTCGTTCTGCTCGCCTCGCGCGGCTTGACCGGCACTGACCACGTCGACGGCCGGGAGCCTAAAGAATGATGGCGATGACTCACCTGATCGCCGCACCGATTCTGCTGCCGCTGCTGACCGCCGCCATCATGCTGATGCTCGGCGAGCGGCACCGACCGCTGAAGGCGAAAATCAATCTGTTCTCCAGCCTCGTCGGCCTGTTCATTTCGGTGCTGCTGCTGCAATGGACGCAGACCACCGGCGTGCCCGGCTCCATTGGCGTGTACCTGCCGGGCAACTGGCAGGCGCCGTTCGGCATTGTGCTGGTGGTCGATCGCCTGTCGGCGCTGATGCTGGTGCTGACCGGGATCATCGGCGTCAGCGCTTTGCTGTTTGCCATGGCCCGTTGGGACGGCGCCGGTTCGAGTTTCCACGCGCTGTTCCAGATTCAGTTGATGGGTCTCTACGGCGCTTTCCTGACGGCGGATCTGTTCAACCTGTTCGTGTTCTTCGAAGTGCTGCTGGCGGCTTCTTATGGCTTGTTGTTGCATGGGTCGGGTCGGGCGCGGGTTTCGTCGGGGCTGCATTACATCTCGATCAACCTGCTCGCCTCCTCCCTGTTTCTGATCGGCGCGGCATTGATCTACGGCGTCACCGGCACGCTGAACATGGCCGATCTGGCGCTGAAGATTCCGCTGGTGCCGGAGGCCGACCGGGGTTTGCTGCACGCCGGTGCGGGGATTCTCGCTGTCGCGTTCCTGGCCAAGGCTGGCATGTGGCCGCTGAACTTCTGGCTGGTGCCAGCCTATTCCTCGGCCAGTGCACCGGTGGCGGCGATGTTCGCGATTATGACCAAGGTTGGCGTCTACACCCTGCTGCGTCTGTGGACGCTGTTGTTCTCAGGGCAGGCCGGTGCGTCGGCATTCTTCGGTGGCGACTGGCTGATCTACGGCGGCATGGCGACCATGGTCTGCGCAGGCCTGGCAATTCTCGCCGCGCAACGCCTGGAGCGCATGGCCAGCCTGAGCATTCTGGTGTCGGCGGGGATTCTGCTGTCCGCCGTCGGTTTCGCCCAGCCGAACCTGATCGGCGCGGCGCTGTTCTATCTGGTCAGCTCGACGCTGGCATTGAGCGCGCTGTTCCTGCTGGCCGAGTTGATCGAGCGTTCGCGCTCGGCCAACGAGATCCCGCTGGAAGACGAAAGCGAACTGCTGCCGCGTCCGCAGGAGTCCCTGCAACCCCCCAAAGGCATCAACCTCGATGACGAGCAGAAAGCCGTGGTCGGTCAGGTCATCCCGTGGACCATGGCGTTTCTCGGCCTGAGTTTCATTGCTTGCGCCCTACTGATCATTGGCATGCCGCCGCTGTCCGGCTTCATCGGCAAACTCAGCCTGATCGGTGCATTGCTCAATCCGCTGGGGCTGGGCACTGGCGCGCCGATTTCCAACGCGGCCTGGGCGTTGCTGGCGCTGCTGATCCTTACCGGGCTGGCGTCGTTGATGGCGTTCTCGCGTCTCGGCATTCAGCGCTTCTGGACGCCAGAGGAGCGCCCTTCACCGCTACTGCGCAAACTCGAATGCGCACCGATTTTCCTGTTGCTCGGGCTGAGCATCGTCCTGACCTTCAAGGCTGAGCCGCTGCTGCGCTACACCCAGGCTACCGCCGAGGCGCTGAACAACCCGCAGCAATACGTCATGGCGGTGCTCGGCACCCGTGCCGTACCGAGCCCGGAAGCCAAATCGGCGATGCTGGAGGTGCAGCCATGAAGCGTGTGTTTCCTGCACCGTTGTTGTCGCTGGCACTGTGTGCCTTGTGGCTGACCCTGAACCTGTCGGTCAGCCCGGGCAATCTGCTGCTCGGCGCAATACTGGGCTTTGCTGCACCGTTGATGATGCGCAAGTTGCGTCCGAAACAGGTACGCATTCGCCGCCCTGGAACGATCCTGCGCCTGTTCCTGCTCGTGGGCCGTGACGTGGTGACGTCCAACCTGATCGTCGCGTGGGGCGTACTCAACGCCGGTCGTCGCCCGCCGCGTTCAGGCTTTGTCAAAGTGCCACTGGACTTGCGCGACGCCCACGGTCTGGCGACTCTGGCGATGATCTGCACGGTGGTGCCCGGCACGGTTTGGTCGGAGCTGTCGCTGGATCGCAGCATTCTGCTGTTGCACGTCTGGGATCTGGATGACGAAGCGCAATTCATCGAGCACTTCAAGAGCACCTACGAGCGGCCGTTGATGGAGATTTTCGAATGAGCCCATTACTGTCGAACGCGATTCTGCTGACGCTGTTCCTGTTCTCGCTCGCGATGGTGCTGACGCTGGTGCGCTTGTTCAAAGGCCCGTCGGCGCAGGATCGGGTCCTGGCGCTGGATTACCTGTACATCGTCGCCATGCTGATGATGCTGACGCTGGGTATTCGTTATTCCAGTGACACTTACTTCGAGGCGGCGCTGCTGATTGCGCTGTTCGGCTTCGTCGGCTCGTTTGCCCTGGCGAAATTCCTGCTGCGTGGCGAGGTGATCGAATGAATGCAGAATTGTCTCTGTGGGTCGAGATTCCGGTGGCGATCCTGCTGGTGCTCAGCGGTTTGTTTGCGTTGATCGGCGCGATCGGATTGTTGCGCATGAAGGATTACTTCCAGCGCATGCATCCGCCGGCACTGGCTTCGACACTGGGCGCGTGGTGTGTGGCACTGGCGTCGATCATCTGTTTTTCGGCGTTGAAGTCCGGGCCGGTCATACATGCCTGGCTGATTCCGATTTTGCTGGCGATCACTGTGCCGGTGACTACTTTGCTGCTGGCGCGGGCGGCGTTGTTCCGCAAGCGCATGGCTGGGGATGATGTGCCGGCAGAGGTCAGTAGCCGCCGTACCGAGAGTGGTAGCTGAAGATTTGTAGATGACGCCATCGCGAGCAGGCTCACTCCTACAGGGGAACGCATTCCAAATGTAGGCCTTCGCCTGCTCGCGATAGCAATCTTCATATCACCTCAAATTTCAAACCCAAGCCACCGCCAACAACCCCGCCCCCAACACCGCACACAACGGCGAATACACCCAGGTGTCCAGCCGCGCAAACCGTGAGTCCTTCACTTCCTTGAAGAACCCGACCAGATTGGAATCACCAATCGCCCGGGCAAACATCAACAGCGCAATCGCGCTGATCACCCATTGCAGCGCCTTGTGCGTCACCGCCGGCACTCCCCAGCCAACCCGCATGCACACCAACGCCGCAATCACCAACAGCGCCGCTGCCACGATCAACGTGAGCCAGCCCGAAGGCTTGAACGCCGGCCGCACCGTTGCGACAAATCCGCGCACCGGCACCTGCGGCACCACCACCGCTGCCGCCCATTGCCCACCCAACGCCCAATACACGTGCATCAAGGCGATTACCGCAAACGTTGTCACCAGCCATTGAGCCAACACAAAGGTCATGGTTGAAATCCTTGGAAAGGGATTTGAACAAATCATCCTAGTCGGATTTTTTTCAAGTGCACGACCGATCAGCGGTACGGTAAAGTGCCGCCCCATGAAATTCTCCCGTTCCGATCGCTCACTGCTGGCCTGGATGCTCTATTGCTGCGTCCTGTTCAACGTGTTCGCCTGCAGCATCGGTCACGGACAAATGGTCGGCATGCAGCTGAACGGTATCGGCGGCCAGTTCTGTACAGTCGACCCGGCCACCCAAGCGCCGCTCGCCAGTAATCCCACCGAAGAACAACTGCCGACCCTGTCCAAGGCATTCGGCTGCCCGCTGTGCTCGGTCGGCGGCGGCATGGGCCCGGCGTTCAACTCCAGCCTGACCCTGGCAATCCTGCCGGAACAGCACAGCCCACCGCTGGCGCCCATTGTCAGCGCTGACCTCCCCGCCCGCTTCACCTGGCCTTCGGCCAATCCTCGCGCCCCACCGCTCGCCTGAGTGTCCCTGCCTTTTTGATTTGTCAGCCCACTGCGCCAACGCGCGGCGTTTGCCTGTGCGCTGACTCCTAGACAAGCATTCAGGATTCAATGATGAAACAACTCACTTTGCTGGCGAGCCTGTGCGGCTGCCTGTCCGTTAACGTCTGGGCGCAAGCCACCGTGGATCTGGCGCCGATCACCATCGATGGCGAGTCCGGCGCCGAACCGGGCCTGAGCCTCGACCAATCCAGCGGCATGGCCTCGCGCCTGGGTTTGAGCGTGCGCGACACACCGGCCTCGGTGGCCATCGCCAATCGCAACGATATCGAACGCCACGGCGCGCAGAACTTCCAGGACGCCGCCAACACCTTGCCCGGGGTCAACGCCAGCGCGCCGCCGGGGTTCGGCGGTTTCGTTTCCTATCGTGGCTTCACCAGCAGCCAGATCACCCAGATGTTCAACGGCATCAACGTTTCCGGCGGCCTCGCGCGGCCGGTCGACTCATGGATCTACGACCGCGTCGAACTGGTCGGCGGCCCGTCATCGTTGATCAATGGCGCAGGCTCCGTCGGCGGCTCGCTGAACTACGTAACCAAACTTGCCAGCCGCGACGAACAAGATGTTGAAGGTCGGGTCAGCTACGGCACCTACGACACTACCGAAACCGCGTTCGGCCTCAACCATGCCCTGACCGAGCCAGGCGCCGACGTGCAGCACTACGCGCGCCTCGACGTCAGTCACAACACCAGCAACGGCTACATCGACCGCCAGGAGCGCGATGCCTGGAGCGTGGCGTTCTCGCTACTCAGCGATCTCACGCCCGACCTGTCGCACACCCTTGCCCTCGAATATCAGGACGAACACGAAGACAGTCCGTACTGGGGCACGCCCGTGCTCAACCCCAAGGCCGGCGAGTTGAAGATCGATAAACACAACCGCTTCAACAACTACAACGTCGAGGATGGGCGTTACGAGCAGCGGACGATCTGGGTACGCTCGATCATCGACTACCGGATCAATGACAGCACCACCCTGCGCAACACGCTGTATCACCTCGACAGCCAGCGCGATTACCGCAATCTCGAAAGCTACCAGTACAACGCCGACAACACCGCGGTGAACCGCTCCACCGCCTATCAAGTGCGTCATCAGGGCGAGCAGAACGGCAACCAGTTCGAACTGCGCCACGACAACACGCTGTTCGGTCTCGACACAACGTGGTCGGGGGGCTTCGAATACAAGGTCAACCAGACCACCAACTCGCCGCTGAACGTCAAAGGTGCCAGCACGGTCAACCCGAACAACTACCGTCCGGGGCACTTCTACGACATCCCCGGCACCAACCCCAAATTGATCAGCGACAAAACCAACGAGGTCACCACCAAGGCACTGTTCGTGGAAAACCGGCTGGCGTTGACCGATAAGCTGTCGCTGCTCACCGGTCTGCGTTATGACGACATTGATCTCGACGTGACCAACCATCGCACCGTGACCGCCGCCAACCCCAAGCACCTCAAGCGCAGTTGGGAGCCAGTCACCGGCCGCGCCGGCCTGACGTACCAATTCATTCCGTCGGCCAACGTCTACGTGCAATACAGCACCGCCGCTGAGCAACCGAATGGCACGCAGGACTTTGATGTCTCGACCGGCAAGCAATGGGAGATCGGCAGCAAATTCGATTATTTGAATGGACGCGGCTCGGCGACGATTGCCGCCTACACCATTGAGCGAAAGGACTTCGCCGTAACTGATCCGCTGGATCCGACCAGCAGCATTCCGGTCGGCCAGCAGACCTCGAAAGGGGTAGAAATCGCCAGTTCGTTGCGGATCACCGATAAGCTTTTGGCCGAAGGCAACTTTGCCTGGGTCGACGCGCAGTACGATGATTTCACCGAAAAGAATGCCGCTGGCGTGGTGGTGTCACGCAAGGGCAACACGCCAACCAACGTGCCGGATCGAGTCGGCAATCTGTGGCTGACCTATGACTTCTCGCCGCAATGGCAAGGTGGGGTTGATGCGCGATATGTGGCATCGGTGTATGCAGACACGGCCAACACCATGACCGTGCCGTCGTACACCTTGTTCGGCAGTTTCCTCAGCTACAAGGTTGATTCGCACACCACCGTGACCGGGCGCGTGCGTAACCTGACCAATGAGGTGTATGCCGAGTTTGCGCATGTTTCGCCGGCGTATTACCTGGGGACACCGCGCACCTTCGAACTGGCGGTGCAAACGAAGTTTTAAAAGCATCGCGAGCAGGCGAAAACCTACATTTGGAATGCGCTCCCCTGTAGGAGTGAGCCTGCTCGCGATAAGGCCAGCCGCATCAAACCCTATTTCAAATCAGCCGAAACCTTCTCCGCCACATCCTTCGGCAACCAGGCCTGCCACACATCAGGGTGGGCCTTCATGAACGCCACCGCCGCATCCCGCGGCGCCGTGTGCTTCTCGCTCATCTCGGCCAACGCCTTGTTCAACGGCTCGATGGGAAAATCCACTTTGCTGAAAAACTCGGCAATCTGCGGATACTGCTTTTGAAACGGCGTAGACACACCAATCGACAGCTTCGAAGCCAGCGACCGGGTCGGTTTCGGATTGGGATTATCAGCGTCGGTCAGCGTCTTCCACGCCTCGGCATCAAACGGCGGCTCTTCCAGTTGCACCAGTTTGAACTTGCCGAGCAAAGGCGTCGGCGACCAGTAGTAAAACAACACCGGTTTACCACGACGAATCGATGAGCTGATCTCGGCATCCAGCGCCGCGCCAGAACCACTGCGGAAATTGGTGTAATCGTCCTGCAGACCATAAGCCGTCAACTTCTGCTTGTTGACCACTTCCGACGTCCAGCCGATCGGACTGTTGAGGAACCGACCCTTGCCCGGTGTTTCCGGGTCCTTGAACACGTCCTTGTACTTTTTCAGATCACTGACACTGCGCAGATCCGGTGCCAGCGGCTTGATGCCTTTGGCCGGGTCACCCTTGATCACGTACTCCGGCACCCACCAGCCCTCGGTCGCGCCCTTGACGGTATCGCCGAGACTGACGACTTTGCCTTCGGCCTCAGCCTTGACCCACACCGGACTGCGCCCGGCCCACTCCTCGCCAATGACCTGAATGTCATTGTTGGCCAGTGCGGTTTCCAGCGTGATGGTGGTGCCAGGCAAGGTGTCGGTCGGCAAGCCGTAACCCTTCTCGACGATGATCCGCAGCACATCGGTAATCAGGCTGCCGCTTTCCCAGTTCAGGTCGGCAAAATGGATCGGCGCCTCGGCGGCCATCACCGATTGCGCTGATGTCAGCAAACCGAACGTGGCCACGCTGGCGGCCAATAACCGTCGAAATCCGTTCATGCATTGCACCTCGTGCTGTTCACAGCAATGGCAGGTTGGCCTGACAGAAGACCGCAAGCCTCTGAATACTCAGTCAACTGACTGTAGCCGAGGTTCCTGCTTTTTCCGGGCCGCACTCCGGACGAGGTTATGAATCAGACTTTTCCTGCAGGCTTTGCAGCTCACGTCTGACCATGCTGGCGTATTCCGCAGGACGCAGCGTGTAGATCTGCGCAGCCAGCCAATTCAGCCAGGCGCCTTGCAGTTCGGCCTTGGCGGCGAATAAACGCCGAGCCTCCTCGCGTGCAGTGTCGAGGTTCTGCGCATGAAAGTCCGCGCGGCTCACTCGCTGGCCTTGAACGTCACCAGTTCACCCTTGCGCCACTTGGCGGCTTTGGCGGTCACGGCTTTCAGGGTTTTGGTCAGGCCTTCCTGCAACTGCTGATTGGCCGCAAACACGGTCACCACGCTGTGGCCTTCCTTGAACAGGATCGCGTGCCCGTCAGCGGTTTCGACGAAAGCGTAATCGCCCAGCCCATAGACCGTGAGTTTGATTTCGCGAAAACGGATATCCATCTTGCCGCCTTCGCGGCTGGGCAAGACCGATGCACTGAAATGATCGCCGACCTTGAGCTTGAGCCCCGGTTTGTCATCGACCACCAAGGCGCTTTCGGTGTCGATCTCGGCCACGTAAATGCCTTCGGCGTTCTGCTCGGTGATGTAAACAAAACGCGACTGGAACAGCTTGACCAGCTTTGCACGCAAATCACCCAACACGAACAAAGCATGCATATCGAGATTACTGACTGCCAAAGAAACATCCCCACATCTGAAAAAACCGCACACGGAAAACGCGCACGGCAAAAAAAACGGCCAGGCCGATGTAACTGCCAAATGACTCAAATAAAACCCGAATAGAGCAGAGTGCTCATTCAGCGCGAGGTCCGTAAGACTACTGGATTGTCACTCGCGAAACTCATCCCGATGTCGCCAAAGCTTGAAGGAAAATTCCTCACCGCTGGCAAGAGCAGTCTGACTACGAACTTTAGGGAAAATTCTCACGAAAAAAAGCACTTTTCCGACATATCGCTGGCGAAAAATTGCTTTAGATAAGCCCTGTCGTCAACAGGTACTGGCGATTCTAGAGCAGCGATGCTCATTCCGACTACCCGAAACGGCCTGTAATTACCGGCCAACTGATGAAAAGGACTTCACATGTGCACTCGGACTCACTTTGCCATGACTGCTGACGCACGGATCGAATCACCACTGATACTACGTGTCACCGATATCAATGACCATTGTCCGCGCTTCCAGGTCGTGCCTGCTGGCAATGCTTTTTTCCATATAAAAGAAACATCGACCGGCCGCGTAAGAGGTTTCCGCGAAGATCACAACGAAGCCTGCGCCCTCGCCCGCTCACTTGAGTCGAAGATCGAACTCCTGGCGAATGGCTGCCTCAGATAAAGAGAGTGACCGATTGTGCCATCCCGGCGTAAATCAGAAAGGAGAACACGATGGATCTGGAAGGTTATAACTTGAAAACGCTGTTCGATCAGTTGGGTCTTCCTTCAGAAGGACCGGAGATCGACGATTTCATCGAAGCGCATCCTCTCGATGCTGACACCAAACTAGTCGACGCCCCTTTCTGGTCGGACTCTCAAAAGCAAACGCTGCAAGAGTGGATCGGCAAAGACGATGACAGGGCAATCGTCTTCGACGAGCTGAACGTGCGCCTTCACGACAGCAAGTAACCGCACTCAGTGCAGGCTGTCACCACACTCGGCATGCAATTGCGCGAGCCACGCAGCCTTGCACTCCTCGGCCTCGTCGCGGCTGGCAAACGCAGTGCCGCGACGCTCGCCATTGAGCAACACCACCCAGCAGACGCTACGACCCATTGCGCGCAAACCGGCGGGTACGCCACTGCCGATCATCACGGCGACATCTACTCTGCACTGCATGCAGCCCTCCAAAAATCATTAGCACCCTAACTAAGCGGTCAGATTAATGGTTTCTTTCAAACGGAAACAGCAAGCTCCATGCACAGATTTATTGCACCGAGAGTAACAATCCCTCAACGCGGCTTTTCCGGCTTATAACCCAAACGCAATCCCCCCCAGTGCCGGCCCTTGATCATGATCGGCACCGACAGGTCATGCATCAGTTCACCGGTGTCGCGGGTGTAGGTTTGCAACAACACCGGTTGCTGATGGCTGCCGCAGCGAATACCCGTGCGGTCGGCAAACTTGCGTTTGGTGCGATTGTTCACCGCGTCGGCCTGCGCATCGCCGGTCAACGGCTGGCTGAACACCTGATTATGCGTCGGCACATAACCCTGTTGCGTACAGGCGATGGCGAACACCAACCCTTCGTGACGCGGCAGCAATGGCTCCTGAATCGCCGGCAGCACCTGATCGGTGTATCGGTCGAAACGGGTTTGAAACTTCGCCGGTTGCGTATTCGGGATCGGCTGATACTGGCGGTCGAACAAGTCCTCGAGGCTGATCCGCCCCTGCTCGACATCCGCCTCGAACCGCGCAGCAATCTGGCTCGCCCCTTCGCGGGCCAGATCGTAGATGCGCTGGTGATAGTCATCCAGACCGACTTCGGCCAGACGCTCGCTGATGGTTTCCGCCTGCCCTTCCATTTGCACCGCCGCTTCGGCGAGGCGGCGAGTCTGTTGATCGCTGATCGCCAGGTCGCTGCGCATCTGCTCGATAGCCTTGAACAGGCTGTCGAGTTGTTCGCGATTGGTTTCCGCACCTTGGGCAATTTCACCGACCTGAGTTTCCACCCCGGCGGCCAGTCGCGCGATGTTCTCCAGATGCTGACCGGTGTGTTCGACCTGCTCGACACCGGTCTGCAGATCACTCGACAACTCGCGAATCTGCTCCACGACCTGCGCCGTGCGCTGCTGAATGTCAGCGACCATCTCGCCGACTTCACCGGTTGCCGACGCCGTACGCGCCGCCAACCCACGAACCTCATCCGCCACTACCGCAAAACCGCGACCATGTTCCCCGGCCCGCGCCGCCTCGATCGCCGCGTTCAGTGCGAGCAGATTGGTCTGGCTGGCAATCGACTGAATGACCAACGTCACTCGCTGAATATCGTCGCTGCGCAGGCTCAAGGCTTCGATCAATTCACGGCTGGCATTCGCGCGCTGACTGAGCTGATGCATGCGCGCGATCGAATCCACCAGTTCCGTACGCCCCGCCGCGCTGCTGTGATGCGCCTGACTGGCCGCCTCAAGCGCCGTACGGCTGAGCTGCGAAGTCGCGTGTTCGGTGGCAATCATCACCTCAGCATTGCTGACGATCCGCGCCGCCGCATCAAGCTGCGATTCGAGTTTGCTCGCCAGTTCCTTGACCGAAAACGCCACACCGGCTGCCGATAAGGCGTTGTGACTGGTGGTGTAGGAAAGGTCGCGGGTCAGTTCGGACATGGCACTGCCGCTGTCGGCAGGCTGGGTATCGGGGATGGCGCGAGAGCGCAGGCGCGGCAGCCAGACAATCAGCACCGCCAACGGCATGCCAATGTACAGCGACCATCCACCCAGCGTCATGCCGGCCAACAACAGCATCAGGGCGATGCTTTGCAGGGTCGGCGCGATCCAGCGGTTTTTCGGCAAAAGCACTGGTGCAGGCAAAGCCCCAACCAGAGATCCGTCTCTCGTCATATCAACACCCCACGCTTGTTCTCATTGTTGTGACTGCATTAAACGCCACTACAACGCCATTATCCATGGTCCGTTAGTCGTGGGGTTTGTGGCAGGTCAATGGAACGGCTCGGGATTATTGCAGACGAGCAAAAACAAAGATCGCAGCCTCCAGCAACGCCCGTGTGGGAGCTGCCGAAGGCTGCGATCTTTTCAAGGCGCCCCTATCGAAAGGGTCACCTCACAGAATCAGGCCTGACGCTGGTGCTTGTCGATCTGCTCGTGACGCTCTTGAGCTTCGATGCAGTACTTGGTGGTCGGGCTGATCAGCAGGCGCTTCAGGCCAATGGCCTCGCCGCTGTCGTCGCACCAGCCAAAACTGTCTTCCTTGATGCGCTCAAGGGCTTGTTCCAGTTGTGGCAGCATGCGCTGGTCGCGATCGATCGCGTTCACCAGCCAAGTGCGCTCTTCTTCAACCGAAGCCGCGTCCGCCGGGTCAGCCGGGGTGTCCAGGCTTTCGATGGCGATACGGTTTTGCTCAATGCGCTCGTGGGTTTCGACTTTCATGTTCTGCAACAGCTCAGTGAAGAAAGCGTGCTGCTCGGCATTCATGTAGTCATCTGCCGGCATGGCCAGCAACTTGTCCTTTGTCATTGATATCTCTATAAAAAAACGTGCATTAAGGCGAATTAGGGAGCGTTTCGGCGAACCGCGTGCGGTCGGCGAAAAGGCATCGTTTATTGCAAATGCCACCCGGCACTCAATTTACGAGGGGCGGCAGTCTAAGGCCCGAATGAGGCCTCAGCAACTGTAAATACAGGGAATTTGTCCGACAACGTCCGGAAACTGCTCTGACACAGCGTTCACACGGGCAATCGGAGTGCGTTTATAGCAAGAAATTCAGTCGAGCGGCTGTATATAGAAGACAAACGGCTAACCAAGCAGCGCCCAGACGCAATTTTTTACCACGCACTGCATCGTTTCAGCAAAGCAGAACCGCAAAAGCCCCCCTACTATCAGGCCCACCGTGAGATCAAACAGCCTGAAGGATGACCTATGCCCCGCCCCGATCTGCCGGCCACCGACGAGGTTTCACTCGCCAGCCCCCCGATCAATGCCGAGCGCCTGCTGCAACTGATCACCGACGAATACGACGCCCTGCCGCGCCAGCTCAAACGCATCGCCAGCTACATCAGCCAGCAGAGCGACCGGATCATGGTCGACCGCATCAGCGACATCGCCCGCGAGTGCGAAGTCCACCCATCCGCCATCGTGCGCTTCTCGCAACGCTTCGGTTTCAGCGGCTTCAGCGAAATGCAGGCGCTGTTCCGCAGCGCCTACACGCACAAAGCCTCGCCGGTGCAAAACTACCAGCAACGCATCCGCAGCATGATCGCCAACCAGTCGCAGCAAGCCAGCGCCGGCGACCTCGCCCGCGAATGCATCGACGCTACGCGCTCCGGCATCGAACGCCTGGGCCGCGAACTCGACGACGCCGCATTCGAAAAAGCCGTCGACCTGATCGTCAACGCCGACAACATTTATGTCGTCGGCGTGCGCCGCTCCTTCGCCGTCGCCGACTACCTCGTTTACAACTTGCAACACACTCAGAAAAAAATTCATCTGGTGTCCGGGCTAGGCGGCAGCTATCGCGAGCAAATGCGCAGCGTGCGCGCCAACGATCTGGTCATCGCCATCAGCTTCGTGCCCTACGCCAAGGAAACCCAACATTGTCTGCGCTTCGCCCGCCAGCAGCAGGCCAACACCCTGATCCTCACCGACAGCCATCTCTCGCCGCTAGCGAAACTCGCCAACAGCGTATTGCTGGTCAACGAAGGCAGCGCTCTCGCCTTTCGTTCGCTGAGTGCGACGCTGTGTTTGTGTCAGGCGTTGTTTGTGGCGGTGGCCTATCGGTTGGGGTTGAATGTGGATGAGATTCACGAGCAGGCGGGGTTTGATGACTAGTGCGCCGGCAGGTGCAGAGCATCGGCCGGCGCATAGCTTTGCTCACGGATATTGCCTAATCCGCCTTGGGGCCGTCTTCATTCATTAGCTTCATTATTATTTTCAAGATAGTGCTCGGATCATCGCCTTTGCGGACAAGCACAACAGGAGTACGCCCCGGAGATGGCTGCGGCAAGTCGGCAACCTGATCGGCATCCTTCGGTGGCAGCAACGATTCAACGCTGTAATTGATACCTCGGAAACCTATGGCTACGGGCCGGGCGAACGCCTGACGCAGTGTCACACCCAATGCAGATGATCTGACCACTGAACCCGTAACGCCAGGCAAGTCAGGCGCCACCTTGCTGACCTTTTCACGCAGCTGTGCGTTGACTTGCACCAGTTCAGCTTCCACTTGATCGATCTTTGCTTGAGAACTCGCTGCTACCGGCGCTTCTGCCGGTTTTTCCTCTGGCTTCGGGGTATCCGGGGTTTTCGGGTCGGCCATTTTTGTGACCTTGTCTTCTTTGGTTTGCACCTTGCCCGCTTCCCCTTCGCCTGCGGCCTTCGGTGCCGGGCGGAGCTTGGTCAACTGCGCCTCAAGGCTTTTTTTCTTGTCACTCAAATCGACCATGGCCATGGTCAATGCCGAAAACGAGGCACTCATTCCCTCCTCCGAAGAAACACTCACATCAATGGCTCGGGCCAGGTAAACATCCGTGATCAACACCAGGACGGGTGGCGAGCGATCAAAAAATGTCGAGCGCTTCTTGCGCAGCGATTCTGCAGCCTCTTGCATCATTTGCCGATCTGCGATGGTGTAACGCTTTGGAGCCAGGGCGGCAAACCGACGCCTCGCCTGCAGATAGCTGACACCATAGGTTTCAGCTGCCGGCACCGAGTAAGACACGCTGTATTGTGATCGGCGGCCAAACCCAAGCATTGCCCCGATCGCGTTGCTGGCGACGTTAACGCCAATGTCGCTTTCCGATAGCGATGCAAAGGTGAATCCGGGAAACGCCACAAGGCTGTTGACCGCCCTGTCGCGAACCATCAGTGGCAAGACCTTGCGCGCCTGGACGGTGCCATTTCCCGTCCCGTCATCGTAGGTGTCGGTTGACTCGAACCTGACAGTGGGCGCCGATTCATATAATTCCTCACTGAGATCGATGTGATCGATTCGTAAGGACCCCAGAACATAGTCAGCCGTCTTGGCCTTCTGCCCATTCGGGACCGAGCGCGCGATAAATACGTCCCCGACCTCGAACTGGGCGCGAGGAGGATAAATAGCCTGAATGCCCAACTGCTCTGTATTTGTCGCCCAGTTTTCGGCAACAACCCCGGGCTCCGGCCTGGAACCACATCCCGCCAATCCCACTCCGATCACGCACCAGCACAGGTACCTGTATTCCCTCATTGGATGCCCCTCCCTCCAGTTTCGAAAGCACGAACTGCCGCATCGAATGCGCTCAGGTCGGCGCCTCAACGTTCTAGGGGTCGTGGACTGCAAGGGAGTAATACAAACGAGTACTGAATCAGAGGGCCTGAAGCTCGCTTAACTTTTCCATCCCTGGACGGTGCTGGCACTCTGACTATAGAACCCTCGCAACAACTGGCAAGGCCAGGTGAAGCCTTTATTTTCGGGTGTTTCATGCGTGTTACGGATCGCGACGACGAACGCTTCGAGGGCGTTACAGTAGTCAGCCGACAAACTTTCCCGCTACATTCGACATCCATTGCCCGTCATCATCAGTCCCGCCAAGGAATTGCACATGAAACTGATCGGAATGCTCGACTCACCCTACGTACGCCGCGTAGCCATCTCCGCCAAACGCTTAGGGATCGACCTCGAACACGAGTCAGTCTCGGTGTTCCGCCACTTCGAGCAATTCCAGCAGATCAACCCGGTGGTCAAAGCCCCCACGCTGATCCTCGACGACGGTGTGGTCCTGATGGACTCGACCCTCATCCTCGACTACCTCGAAGCCAGTTCCGGCAAGAGCCTGCTGCCGACCGACCTGAAACAACGCGCCCATGCCCTGCGCTTGATCGGCCTCAGCCTCGCCGCCTGCGAAAAAGCCGTGCAACTGTATTACGAACGCAACCTGCGCCCGGCCGACATTCAGTACCAGCCGTGGGTCGAACGCGTCGAAGGCCAACTCGCCGCCGCGTTCACCGCCCTCGAGCAAGAACTGGAAAAAACCGGCCTGCCCACCGACGGCACCCTCACCCAGGCCGGCATCAGCCTGGCCGTCGCCTGGAGCTTCACCGACCTCGTCGTCCCCGACCAGATCGACACCCGCCGCTACCCCCACATCGCCCAATACACCGCCTACGCCGAAACCCTCGAAGCGTTCATCAGCACCCCGATGACCTGACCATGACCACCACCGACACCGCCGCCCCGGCATTAAAGGAAATCTTCAACGCCGAGCGCTTGCAGCACATCGCCCGCGAAATGAGCGCCGTGTACCCGGCATTCAAGGCCAAGGCGTTTCTCAAACATGCCCAAGACGGACTCGCTGAATTATCAGTAATGCAACGCATGGCGCGTGTCAGCGAAAGCCTGCATGCCGTGTTGCCGCTGGATTACCAAGATTCCCTCGATGTATTGCGTGAACTCGCGCCAAGGCTGAACAGCGGATTCGTCAGCATGTGCCTGCCGCACTATGTCGCGAGCTACGGCGGGCATGCGTTCGACACCTCCATGGATGCGCTGAAGTACTTCACCACCTTCGGCTCCTCCGAATTCGCCATCCGCCACTTTCTGCGCAGCGACCTCGAGCGCTCGCTGGAACGGATGCACGACTGGACCCGAGACGAAAACCACCACGTTCGACGCCTCGCCAGCGAAGGCAGCCGCCCTCGCCTGCCTTGGTCGTTCCGGTTGGACGCGGTGCAGGCGGATCCGCGGTTGGCTGCCGGGATACTGGATCGGTTGAAGGCGGATGAGAGTTTGTACGTGCGCAAGTCCGTGGCGAATCATTTGAATGATGTGACGAAAGTGCATCCGGAGTGGGTGTTGGACACGATTGAAGGTTGGTCGCTGGAGAACAAGCACACGGCCTGGATTGCCAAGCATGCTTTGAGGAGTTTGATCAAGCAGGGGGATTTGCGGGCGCTGACGGTGATTGGCGCCGGGGCGAAGGCTGAGGTTGAGTTGTTGGATGTGCGGGTTGAGCCGGCGGTGGTGAGGTTGGGGGAAGCGATTACGTTGTCGTTTGTGGTGAAGTCGACGGTGGCGCATGAGCAGCGGTTGGTGATTGATTATGCGATTGACTATGTGAAGGCGAATGGCGGGGTTTCGGGGAAGGTTTTTAAGTTGAAGACAGTGGTTTTGGCGGGGTTCGAGAGTGTGGTTGTGGGGAGGCGGCAGGTGATTAAGGATTTTACGACGCGGAAGCATTTTGTGGGGCGGCATGGGGTTCGGGTTATGGTTAATGGGGAGGTATTGGGGAGTGCTGAGTTTGACATCGTTGCTGATTGATACCGCTAATGGATTCCGCTGATCTGGCAGTATTCGGACTGATAGGGAATTACGGATGGGGCAGCTTTCGGCCAGAAGCGGACATTCGCGGCATGAAAAGCTTGGGCTTTATTACGTAAAAGGCCGCGTCCTCTAGCCCTTGACCATTACCAAGCGTTTTCTCTGAATTTTCAGTGAAATCAGCGATAATATAATAATATGTGACGTTGCCTTCCAATGTGAGAAATACGTTGATGGCTCTTCCACAATCACTGAAAAATACAAGCCGACAAATATAGCGCAGCCGACTTCAGAAAAAGGAATGCAATGAACTGCATAGATCAGCTGGACGATATTGCAAAATCCAAACTACTTGGATCAATGTTTTCAAGAAATTATTTTTTATGGGTTGGCTCTGGATTTTCCTATAATTTTGGATATGTAAGTTGGGGTAAAGTATTAAGACTAATCGGAAAAGAAATTGAGTACCCTCTCGATCTTGACTTAAGCAGTCCGCTCAGGGCGGCTGAACTACTATGTTCATACGCCAGAACAAAGTTGGAATGGAGCGAGTATCAGTTTAACTCTCTCGTTGCAAAATGCTTACAGGACTCCAGGAAGAAGCAAAAAGATCCTGAATGGACAGATCGATTTAGACGTTTCTCTCCTGGCATGATTGTTACAACCAATTGGGATGATCAATTGGAGAGGATTTTCGATGGCCTGATCAATGTAGTCGTTAGAAAGGACAAGTCCCCACAAATTTCAAGTAAGGGTAAAAACCTTTTAAAGATACATGGAGATGTCGGTCGTCCCGCCAGTATTGTTGTAACCCAAAGCCAGTACTTTTCTTTTCAGAGAGAAGATACATATCTTAATAGAAAGATTTATACATTATTTTCCGAGGCATCTCCTATTTTTCTAGGTTACAGCCTAACCGATCCTAATATAAGCTTTCTGTATGATGAAGTTTATGCTCATATGGGCGAGGAAAAGCCACCAGCATACATGGTGGTACATCCAAGCGAAAGCGATCAAGTGCTCGAAGAAACGCGCCTATTATTCTCTAGTAAGAATATACATATTATCCAGGCAGAAATCGGAGAGTTTATCAATGACTTATCCGTCGAATATAAAAAATACTTAATCTCAAACAAGAGCTTTGATGAGGAGTATAAAAACATAATACCTCGACTTAATACTGTATTTGCTGACATAAACAAAAAGAAAGATGTAGAGGCCGATAACAAAATCGGCGTTTTCAAGACCAAGGAAGCTCGACATCAAGCAATTTCAGCACTAGTCGAAATCCTCAATGATCAGAATCTCTATACAAAATTTGGTGGAAATTTGCTTGCCCCAGAAAATCGGATGCCATATAGCATAATAGATCTGGTCGTAGGTGCTGTTATTTGGTTGGTTAACAAGGCTGGCCACCCGTCGCCTGATGTAAAGTCCAATTTCCACAGAGCAGTGCTAGATGTCTGCGCAAACACTGAGGGCGTCTGGGATTTTTATACTGCAGAAAGCCCTTTTCGGAATGTGTTGCGCATTTCCCCAGCTAAAGATAGTGAGTTTTTTGAGGCTCGGTTAACTCATATTATTAAGGTGCTTCGTTGGTCTGCCCCATCTCAGCTAGGTAAATGTTGGTCTACCTGGAACGTGTATCTCCGAAACTTAAACTGGTTTTCTACTTCGGATATCCTTGGGATATTAGATATTTTAGGGCAACCTAATCAAAGTCATCATCTAGAAGCGGACATGAGATGGCTGGTTAAACTAAGAAAAAGCAAGTCATTCAACGAGGGGTGCGAAAGCAAACTGGATGAAATGATTGCAGTACTTGATGATGTCGAGTGAAATTAATTTCAAGGCCCGCTTTGGCCAATAGCAGTCGTTAGTGAGTAGCAGCTTACGGCCAAAAACAGTCAGTCAGATAGCGACTGCTATGCTCGTGATTCTATTTTTTGGAGGATATATTGCGACCGAATCAAAAGGGTCGAGACGTTAAAGCAAATCTGTCTATGCTAACTGAAAAATCTTGTTGCCGGTCTAAGGCGAAACACTTCCGCCTAATGTAGTATAGAGGATTGTGGAAAAGGAAAGCGAAATGACTAGATGGATTCAAGAGTTCAACCAACACCCGTTCAATCATGTATGGAAGGATCTGCTGGCAGCAGTCAAATCTGTAGTCGTTGACGACGTTACTGTTGCGACTACTGTACAGGAGTTAGCAAGGTTAAAAAAGCCCTATTCTTCATTGATGGCATATTTAGTAGTGCCGACCTTGAGCTCACACCCAAGTCAATATGGGCAAGCAGTTATAGCCAAGCAGATGCATGTTTAGGTCAAGTGCAGCATTATGACAGCAATCGGAATGTGGCGCATCTTATTCAAGCAAACGAGCATGCCGATAATCTTCTTACCTATGTTCGACCTTACATGGTACACCCTAAAGATGCAATTAAGGCATACGGTGTGGCCGTCAAAGCTTTCTCCGATCAAGTTTCAGATTACATCGGCGCCTTTCAGTCGAAAACATCGGAGACCCAATCTAACTTAGATATATCTGTGCGCAAAGCTGTGGAGCAGGTCAGGGTAATTGAGGAGATTGAACAACGCGTAAAGAATTTTGACGCGTATCTGTTCGACGGGGTAGATGGCAACGATCCTGCAGAGAAATTTTTTGCACGAGCGCTTTCTAATGCTGAAAGTCAACATCAATCTATAAGTGACTTGCATCAGAAGTTACTGGTTAATCCTGGCTCGGTGTCTGAAAAAATCACAAATTTCGAACAGGAAATTTCAGAGTTCAGAAATGCGCAGAATGAGTTGACCAAAGAGTCAGTATCTAAGCACAAGGATTTGGAACATTTTTATGAGCGCGTTTTTGGTCGTACTTCAGCGGATGATGATGAAATCCAAGATGACGGTTTGAAGCGAGAACTAGACCTCAGATTTGAACAGCTTGCTACTTACGAAACAGAACAAGCAACACGTCAAGAGGCACTATTTACGCGTATTGAGTCTCTACTTCCCGGCGCTACCAGTGCGGGGTTGGCCTCATCATACAAGACTCTCAAAGATAATTTTGAGAAACCTATATCCAATTATACACGGGCCTTCTATGGAGCAATGCTTGCATTGCTGCTGGGCGGGCTAGCACTAGTTATAGATAGCTTCACGTTATGGCCGTTTCACATAGAACTTTCTAGGGCTGCAGATTGGGAGGAGATGCTCCGTACGTTGCTCACCCGCCTTCCAGTAATAATACCAGTAGTCTGGTTTGCGATATTCTCAGCGACGCGTCGTAGCCAATATGAACGACTGCAACAAGAGTACGCACATAAAGAAGCGTTTGCATCATCATATGAAAGCTATAAGAAACAATTGCAAGAACTTAAGATAGATGCAGATTTGTTGCAGCAAGAGTTGATCGCTAAAGCTATCGAAGCAATCGCTTTTAATGCTTCAAAAACATTAGACGGGAAACATGAAGAAAAGCTACCCATGATGCAGCTTTTAGAGAAGGTTAATCTGGACGAGCTAAAGAAACTTCTGGAATTAGTAAGAAACAAATAGCGATTCAAGTGCACTGCTGATCTTGTCTGCGACCAAGAAAGCGCTACGCTAAAGACTCCTTACGTCGTTTTGTGGAACCGAAAAGACAGATAAAGAGCAACCACAAGTTCATTGTTGGAGTTTTATATGACTGGCTATTTAGACTCTGTTCCTCATCCGTGGAATCGGAAGCAGATTATGGCTGCGATGACGCACAAATTTACGGAAGTTTATCCCTCAATTCAAAGAACTCCCGGCGGTAAAATTTGGAATGATTTGAAGGGGCTGGATGATACGGTATGGATCTTCTATACAAGCATTTCCGAACTTATTGATGAAATTTGTGTTTTTGGCGAGCGAAGCAAGGATCCAGAATTCTGGAATGAAAGCAATGAAAAAACGGCAGAGCACTATACAAGAGAGGTGAAACGAAAACTTTACTATTGTACTTCCTCGCTTATGACCCTAGTAGACATCGCGAGAAACTTTGACAAAAGATATGATACAAATGGGGTAGAAAAAAAAGAGCTGAATTCTTCACCACGTCTGGATTGCACGATTTCCTACAGGATTTACGCAACTTCAATACACATTGGCGCATTGCTGAAGCCAACTGGTCAATAAACTACGACATGGAAAATGGGACGCGGACAGTTCATTTTCAGATAAGCAAGGAAGATTTGCTCGCATGGAGAAAATGGACTGCCAAGGCGAAACATTACATCCAAAGCTTAGATGGCAGTGTTGACGTGTACGAAATTCTCACAACATACAAAAAACAAGCACAAGCATATTACACATGGCACAAAGGAGTCGTGATTGAACAAAACGCGCAGTCTCTACAGCTATATTTTGAGTATACAAGGATTCATGAGGGTCTGAGGCAGTATCAGAAATGGAACATGCTTCTTTCGCATGCAAAAAATGATACAAACCCCTATCAATATTTGGCGAAATTTCTTTCAATCTCTCAAATTGAATCGGTGTTGTCTCATCCCATGCACAGTGAAAAACAGGTGGATGCTTTGATTAGGGCGGTAGACATTTATCAGATATGTGATAAAAATCTCAAAGCCAAACTTATGAAGGTGTTTTCGGTCTCCGAGCAATAAATATTTGTTTGATAACGAAGATTATCTGCACCGCTGGAGGAAGAAATAACCACTGTTGCATGGCGCGCCAGTTTTACTATTAGCTCAAATCAATGAAACAAGGGGGTTTCATGAGTGAAAAATTGTCTTTAGAGCAGTTGGGAGGGCCGCCAAGTGCCTACATTTACTTTCTGTCTCTATATTCTGTGGCAACGGGAGCTCTTTATCTATGGGGTTATTGGTCGCCATTCGGTGTTAATATTCTAGAGTATGTAAACCTCACAGATATAGTGAAGTCAACAATATACCCCATCGCTTCAACCTTTGTTTTTATGGCTCTTGGAGTAATGATAGGTCAGCTGGTAGGTGTGGGGCCAGACCTACCGCCTGGCGGAGGCAGAAACAGTCCTCCAGCACAATTTATAACGAGGCATAAACGTTTATTGATTTTTCTATATCTCGCCGGGACTTTGTTATTTGCGATTTATGGGCCAGTTGAGAAGTGGCAGGGGGCATTGCCAGTTTTGTTCGGGGCTCCTATCGCTTTATATGCAAGCGCACGCAATGTTTTAGAACGTCAAATTCCGGCGGACGGGCCTCGGACTTTATGTTTGTTCTTGCTTGCAGTTCTGCCTTTTATCGCTTTTGGTACTGGTCAATTAAGAGCGGCTGCCGTATTGGACGGTAAAGCATTTGACTATGTAATAGATAACACTGCTATAACGCCTGATGCGCATCCCCTTCAAAGTACTCGCTTCGTTGGCCATGCTGGTGATTTCTTTTTTTTCTTAGAACCAGAAAAAATGATATTGTCGATATCCAAATTTGAAACAGTAAAAACATTGAGGCTCGGTAGGTTCGAGCGCAAGCGGTAGCGAGCGCCCCGATTTGGTCTCGCAATGTGAGGGCCCGCGAGAATTACAGCGTAAATCTTCGTTTACACCCACCCGCATTCGGAAAGTTGCGAATTATATGCATCGCTAGTTTGCTGGCACAATTCATTTTGATTAAGAAACTTGCCCTTTTCGTAGCGAAAGGCGCCCAGAATCGAACCTGCTAACCGCATTAGCCAAGCCGCTTTTTTGGTCGAGGATTTCATCTTAGTACGCAGTTGAATGCTTGCTGAGCCGATACACATAGGAGACCGATTGTTGTTTTTTGCGAAGGGCAGCAAATGGCCGAAAGCGGACCTTCGCTGAGTTCATCATTGACGCGGTGGCTGTCAAATGTGATTCACTCCTGACAACGCCACTGAAAGCAGGCAAGAGAAGTGACTCCTACCTCTTTCCTACCAACTTCCATACGGAATGCCGTACTTTTCGACGTATCGTTTAGCCTTCTCACTTACCGGATAGGCATAACGACCACCGTGCTTCCCTTGTTCCGGCCCCAGAGGCTCTATCTCTCCTTGACCGCGAGAAATCTCAACCGGATTTCGACATGAATCTCTAACCCATGTTTTGAGCACGCCGCCAGGAGCGAGACCCACATAGAGCGACGCCATAAACCGAGCGGTTTTCTCCGGTGTTTCCGGGCAACGCTGGTGCGTTGACTTCAACATCAGTTGCCTGCCCTCCTCCGGAATTTCGATGAAACCTTGGTAGGTTTTTTGCTCTGTTATGGATTGCCAGCGGACAAAGATCTGTTTTGGAAGATCAGCGCCCGTCACAGGTCTCCCGGTACCCGATACTTTCCCCCAACCACGAGCAGACTCTGTGCGGATATCGGGCTCACCGCTAGCAGCAGTGCTCTTGCCAGCGCGAAAGAAAATTCTGTTATTGATGTCTTGAACGGAGCTGTCTTCTACCCAGACCTTCATGTAATTCGGCTCAACGAACACTAACTCCCACCATGGATATTTAGGGTCATTTTCGCCGGTTTCGGTGCCTCCGATTTGGCAGCCAGATATCAATAAAGCGCCCAGCAGCGCAATCCTTGCGTTCATTACAAAAGATCCATTCAGTTAAGTGTCACGGCTACCAACTTCCGTACGGAATGCCATATTTGTCTATATACCGCTTGGCCTTTTCACTCACCGGATAAGCGTAACGCCCTTCGTTCTTACCTTGGCTCGGCCCCAGTGGTTCAATTTCTGCCTGCGCTCGAGCGACTTTGACCGGGTGGTGGCAAGAGTCTCTTACCCAAACCTGCACAACACCACCGGGGGCCAACCCTAGATAAACCGACGCCATAAATCTCGCTTCCTGATCAGGCGTCTGCGGGCAACGTTGATTGACGGACGCCACCATCAACTGCCTGGCTTCCTCTGGGATTTCTACCCATGCCTGCCACGTTTTCTGTTCGACAATCGATTGCCAACGGACCCAGATGCGAACAGGTAAATCTGCTCCCACCACTCTCCTCCCGCTGCCGCCTACCCCACCTGTCCAACCTCGGGCGGACTCCGTTCCATCTTCAGGCTCACCCCCCGCAGCGGTGCCGCCGCCGGTTTTGTAGAAAATCCTTCCTTTAATGTCTTGAACAGAACTGTTCTCTACCCAGACCTTCATGTAGTCCGGCTCGGTAAACGCCAACTCCCACCACTCGGATTTCGGGTCATTTTTTGCTGAAAGTGGATCTGCAGACTGGCACCCAGTAATGAACAGCGCGCATAGCAGGGTAAAAAGTAGTTTCATCACCAAAGTTTCCAGTCAGCTACATGGGGGTGTTGTACGCGTATCGAGTCCGGCGTCGGGGCATTGATGTAAACGGCACGGACGCCACTGCCATCTCGGCGCCCGAGAGGATGGTTCCAATTTGCAGACATGTGAATGTACTTCAGCTTCAGCAATTGGTCTTCTTGGATTGAGGTGTCGTAACTACCCGCTAGAAATCGATCACACAGCGCTTGAAGCTCCGCGGGCACTGCCAACTCAGGCGTATCGGGAATGTCTTGAAATCGAACACCCTTCTCTTTAGCCAATCGGTGCATCACTCGGAGATATACCTTGGAGAGCAAGCCACTCACGGGACGTTTGAGCTGCACTGCGGCATAAACGCGCTTCATACGTGGGCTGAGCCGTTCCTGCCGATCAATTGGCAGAAGAAGGGCATCAGGCGTGACGATCTCCAACATTTCTTCAGGCCATCCTTTGGCGAGCCACTGCGCCTTAACCGTCACGGCATCACGGTAGATCGACGTAGTGGAGACATCGGTAAATTGCGACACCTCAAGCGTTTGCATCGGACTGACGAGCACGCACTCTTCGACCTCATCGCGGTAGCCACCGCCGATGTCGGAATGAACCCCGGGCAGAGTTATTTCCAAGTGATCCGCTTTAACGCGGCTCAGAGCGAAGTTAGCCCGATATTCGTCACGCGCGGATAACTGCACGACATCAGTGAAGAAGCGGCGGTCGAGGTAAAGTTTGATTCCTGTTGCGATGGGACTTTTGATGTCCCCCAGATTCGACCAGCCAGCAATCGATGGCACCGTATCAAAAAGGCCAATAAAACCCATGTTGATGCTGCTTTTGTACTCTTCGATGAAGGTCCGGCTGAGGGCATTGGCGTTGCTGCGCAAAACCTCCCCGAGTGGCCCCTGCTTTCCACGTACGACCTCGTTGGCGAAGTGTTTTGCTGCAGCAGCACCACGGCTGAAGCCGAATGTATCAAAGGTCAGGGACGTAATTTCACTATTAGGATTGTTGTCCAACACGTCCTTGATACGCGTTTTGATCTCTGCAAACGACAACTGAACACGGCCCGCCACGCCTGTTTCGCCTCGGCCAGTACCACCACCTAACGTACTGTCCTTCTTGCCTGACTGAGTTCCTATTCCCTCGATGTAAATCATCCGGAACGCTTGCTTTTGCGAACTATCCCCTTCGGCCTTTTGAGGTGCAAAGTACAGTTCGCTCAGTTTCTGAACATTGGTGGTGTCGTTGGCGTAGCTGCTGTCCGGATCCCTCATGTAAGGCTGACAACTAGCAGGAATATCTTCCGGCGCAATGGGATGCTGCGCCCCACACAGCAACCCAGCCGCCGTGTTGTTCGCGTTATTCCCAGTGCCATCAAAGAAAACCCCAATCCTCAACGCGATCCCGATTTTCTCAGGTTCGCGCGCAGGTTCTTTCCCGTGTTTCTCATATTCCGCCCAACGCTGGGCGTGAATATCGACGGGTTTGGCTTCTTCGTAACGATAATTTTTCGGGGGGTTGGGTACGTAGCCACTCATCCATGTTTCCTGGTTCTGATCCTTGAGAACGGCCCGAAGGTTGACAGCCGAGGCTGGGGGGCGCAAGCCGTGGCCGTGTGCCAGCCGGGTTGTGACAGCGGGGTTCGACGAGGGCTTCCCCTCGTCGGGGTGGGGGTCAGCTGGCGATTTCGACGTTATCCAGCGCTTGGTTGACGGCGATTTCGCCGAGCATCACGACTTGGGCGATGCCCAGGGCGGTTTTGCGGTGTGGGGTGTCGAGCATGGCGGCGAAGTTGAGGAGCATTTCGCTGGCGGAGCCGAGGGTTTCGCTGGCGTTGGCGAGCAGGGATTCGCTGTTGTACTTCGGGTTGGCGAGGTACATGCGTTCGGGTTGTTGGGTGCTGGCCATGATTTGGCTGGCGGGTTTGAGGTAGTGGTCGAGGGCGCGTTCGGCGGCTTCGTGGAATCGCTTGGAGTCGGGGGATTCGTAGGGGGATGTGGGGTCGGTTTCGGGTGGGTTGGGTGTTGGTTTGATCATGGTGAAACTCCTAGTTAATAAAAAGGAGCCTTCACATTCGCTACCAAACGAAGGTGGCGGCCATACGCGGGTTGGTAGACCGGTAACTAGGACCCGGCACACCCGAAGGTGTCCTGCGCATGGCCACCATTGAGCAGAGACCTGATGAGGTCTGCGAACGGTTCGCGATGCGACTAGTTATGGCGGGCTACCAAACCCGATCACTGTTTTTCAGCGACCGACAGACGATAGAACCCGCGACCTAGACGCACAAGCCGGCGGATTCTGGCTTAGTCGTAGGTAACGGCGCAAGGCGTTGTAGGGTTTCGGTGGTTACTTGAGGCATCGTTTAAACAGTGGTGGTTTTTACTGTTTATTTCGCTCAGTGGTTGATGGGGTGACTGGGTGGGCGACTTCGCGAGCAGGCTCGCTCCCACAGTGGATTTGTGGTGCGTTTGGGATTTGCGGTGACTGGGCTGGAGCCTTCGCTAGCAGGCTAGCTCCCACAGGGTTATGTGATTGGGTTGGGATTGGTGGTGATTGGGCTGACGCTATCGCGAGCAGGCTCACTCCTACAGGGGGATTGTGTTCACTTGAGGTCGAGTTGGGTGTCTGGGAGGGTGCCGGAGAAAGTGGTTTCTACCGGGCCGCTCAGGGTTACGGGGCCGGTGCCGTTCCAGTGAACGGTGACGGGGCCGCCGTCGCATTCGACGTTGACGGTGTGGTCGAGCAGGCCTCGGCGGATGCCGTTGACGGCCGCGCCACACGAGCATGAGCCGGAGCCGAGCGGGATGGCGCCGTTGCGCTCCCAGATGCGCAGGCGGATGTGTTGGCGGTCGATGATCTGCACGAAGTGGACGTTGGTTTTTTGCGGAAACAATGGGTGGGTTTCGAGGCTCGGGCCGAGGGCGGCGATATCGATGGAATTGAGGTCGTCGACGAAATAGGTGCAGTGCGGATTGCCCATGTTGCACGCGGTTGGAGCGCCGGCGAGCGGTAGAAAAAGTGTGTCGTGTTCTTTTGCCAAGGGGATGTCTTGCCAGTCGAACAACGGTTCGCCCATGTCGACGGCGATCAATCCGCTGGGCGTGCGTTCGCAGGTGAGCAGGCCACGGTTGGTGCGCAGGGTGATCGATGTTCGGCTGGCTTCGCGCATCAACCTGTCCGCCACGCCACGGGTGGCGCTGCCGCACACGTCGAGCGCTGAGCCATCGGCGTTCCAGAATTCCACGCGCGCATCGGCGTCTGCGCAATCGAGGACCACGGCGAGTTGGTTGAAACCGATGCCGCGATGACGATCACCCAGGCGCCGGGCGAGTTGGCCGGTGACGGGGTTGGTGACGTTGCGTGTGTCGATCACGACGAAGTCATCGCCGTTGGCGTGCATCTTATGGAAGGTGAGTGGCATTCGCTGCGCCTCTGATGCTCGTCATGCTGATCAGCGCTGAACGTTTGCCACCCGGTGCCGGGCGCTCTTCAATGGAGAACGGCACGAAGCCAAGTTTCGGGTAGAGCAGCAGGCCTGCGGTGTTTTCATTGAAGCAAGACAGTTGCACTTCCTTGGCCTGATATTTTTCGAAACCCACCGCAGTCATGGTCTCGACAATGTACCGCGCAACACCCTGGCCACGGGCATATGGCGCGACGATGACGTTGCCAATACAGCAGATGCCATCGTGCTCAGCGCGGTAGAAGTTGGCGAAGCCGACGAACTCGTCGTTGGCCAGAAAAGCCGTGGAGTCGAAGCGTTGGCTGATTGCGCTGTGCATCTGCTCTTCCATGAGCGGGAAGTTCGCTTTCGGGAACATGAAGAACAGCTCTTGTTCGCCCTGCGGAAAGCTGCAGAGGGTGTTGACGTCGTCGGCCGTCACTGGCCGGTGGGAGAAATTCATCGCTGCCCTGCCCTCACTTTTTACCCGCCAGATGATGCGCAACCAAGGCGTTGGCATGACCGTGGCCCATGCCGTGTTCATCCTTGAGCCACGCGACCAGTTCCATGTGTTTCTTGTCGGTGATGCTGGTGAGCAGGTTCAGCCAGTGTTCGATGGGCTGGCCGTATTTTTTCTCGATGGAGGGGAAGTATGACGCCGGGCCTTTTACCTTGTTGTCTTCGCTCATGCTGCAAGCTCCCTGTGGTCACGACGGAGGGTCGGCGGACGCTCCTTGTCGGCAGGTCATAGAGTGGACGCGAAGTGCGATTCCGGCAACTGCCCCGCTCTACCAGACACCACAGAAACCCTGTAGGAGTGAGCCTGCTCGCGATGGCGTTTGTTCAGTCAACACTTACATTGACTGGACTACCGCTATCGCGAGCAGGCTCACTCCTACAGTGATATCTGCGTTATTCGGTGCGGCCGGGCAGCATCCGCACGAGGGTGTTATCCCGCACCCAATAATGGTGGAACAACCCCGCCAGCGCGTGCAGCCCGATCAGCCAGTAACCCGCGCTGCCAATCAGTTCATGCCAGTACTTCACTTGCTTGGCGAAGTCCGGGTCGATGGCCACGGGTGCCGGGACGTGGAAGCCGAAGTACGGGAACGGTTTGTCGGCGGCGGCGAGCATCAGCCAGGCGAGGATTGGGGTGGCAATCATCAGGCCGTACAGCGCCAGGTGTGTCAGGTGCGCGATGCCGGTCTGCCACGCAGGGGGTTTGGGCGTGATCGGTGGGCGTGGGCTGAGGCGGCCGAGCAGGCGGATCCACACGAGGGCGAAGATGCTCGCGCCGAACAGGCCGTGGAAGCCCATCAGCAAGCCGCGTGCTTCGCTGCCCTTGGGCAGGTAGCCCTTGATTTCGACGCAGGCGTAAACGCCGACAAACAGCGCCAGCATCAGCCAGTGCAGGGTGATTGAGAGTTTTCCATAACGGGTTACGGCGATGTCGCGGGTCATAAGCTGCGCCTCGTGATTGTCGTGAATGACAGTCGATTCGTTCGACGGTCTCGATCCGGTTGCCGGGCGAACCGACGGCGTTACCCTGCCCGCCCAGTCTTAAGAGAGTCTGAAGACAGACCCTCACGTTAACCTTTTTTCACCTTCAGACTTCGTTAAGAAATGCCTCCGATACTCGCCTCAAACCTATTGAGGGAGGCGTTCTGCCGATGCCCGAATTTGACTGGAACATCGCCCTGCCCCTGCGCTTCGGTCAAGCCGAAACGCCGCAGATGACGTTGACCGGTGCCCGGCCCGACGATGCCCTGCGAGAGCCGTTCGAAGCCTTTATCCAGCAACGTTTTCGCAAGGCCCATGGCGCCGACATCCGTCATTTCATGCCCGAGCTGTTCGGCATGCACAACGGCGACGGCGAGTTGTGCGCCGTGGCCGGGGTGCGTCGCGCGCATCTGGAATCACTGTTCCTTGAGCGCTATCTGGATGAGCCGATCGAGCCGTTGATCAGCGCAGCGGCGGATCGTGCGGTCGAGCGCAGCGCCATCGTCGAAGTCGGCAACCTCGCCGCCAGCGACACCGGCAGTGCGCGCCTGAGCATCATCGCCATCACCTATCTGCTGGCCATGGGCGGCCTGGAATGGGTGACGTTCACCGGCAACATCGGCCTGGTCAACAGCTTCCATCGTCTGGGTCTGAAGCCAGTGACATTGTGCGCCGCTGACCCGGAACGATTGGGTGACGAGCGTCAACACTGGGGCAGTTATTACGAAAGTAAACCTTGGGTGCACGTCGGCAACATCCGCGCCGGGTTCATCCATTTGCGCAATATCGGCCTGTTTACCCGCCTGGGTTTGCCGAGTTCGATTGAAGGAGCCTGTCATGTCGCTTGAACTGCAACGCTTCCAGGAAACCCTGCGCGACCATGCCCGGCGCAATGACAACGCGACCGCTCTGTGGGGCGACACGTTGAAACTCGATTACGCCACGCTGTACGCCGAGGTGCTCTATCGCCAGGAGCGCCTGCGCGATGAGCAAGCGCGGGTGATTGCGCTGGCGTTGGACAACGGCGTCGACGCGATGCTCTGGGATCTGGCCGTGCTGTTCGAAGGCTTGACCTGCGTGACGCTGCCGCCGTTTTTCAGTGCGGCGCAACGCGCTCATTGTCTGCAACAGAGCCAGGCCGAACGGGTGATCGCCGAGCCTGAACTGGAAGCCGAACTGCTCGCGGCTGGCTATGAACAACGTGGCGAGTTCTGGTGCCGCGCGTTCAGTGGCCCCAGTCGCATGCCGGCCGGCACCGCGAAACTCACCTTCACGTCCGGCACCACCGGCACGCCGAAAGGCGTGTGCCTGAGCGCCGAGAGCCTGCTGCGGGTGGCACGGGAGCTGGATCAGGCCAGCGAAGCGACCGGCCCGCAGCATCATCTGGCGCTGTTGCCGTTGGCGATTCTGCTGGAGAACCTTGGCTGCTACGCCGCGCTGTATGCCGGCGCCATGTTGAGTTTGCCAAGCCAGAAAACCCTCGGCATTCAGGGCGCCAGCGGCGTCGAGATTCCGCGCTTGCTCGGTTATCTGGCCAGCCGTGCGCCGGAGAGTCTGATCCTGGTGCCGCAGTTGCTGTTGTTACTGGTCAACGCCGCCGAACAGAAAGCCTTCGACCCGCAAACCCTGCGTTTTGCCGCTGTCGGCGGTGCGCGGGTCTCGGAGGATCTGCTGCACCGCGCGCAACGGCTCGGTCTGCCGGTTTACGAAGGCTATGGCTTGTCCGAATGCGCCTCGGTGGTGTGCCTCAATCGCCCCGGTGCGCGCCGCCCCGGCAGCGTCGGTCGACCGCTGCCGCATGTCGAAGTGCGGCTGGCCGAGGACGGCGAAGTGCTGATCAAGGGCTCGGCCTTGCTCGGTTATCTGGGCGATGCACCGTACGCTGATGAGTGGTGGCCGAGCGGCGATCTGGGCGAGTTCGACCCGGAAGGTTTTCTCTATCTCAAGGGCCGCAAGAAGCACCAGTTCGTCACCAGTTTCGGGCGCAACGTCAACCCGGAATGGGTCGAGTCCGAGCTGACCCAGCGCCGCCACATCGCCCAGGCATTCGTTTACGGCGAGGCCTTGCCGCGCAATCACGCCCTGCTCTGGCCACATCGTCCGGACTGCACCGATGCCGAACTGACCGCTGCTGTCGCCGAAGCCAACGACGCCTTGCCCGATTACGCCCAGGTGCATCAGTGGACGCGCCTGCCGCAACCCTTCAGCGCCACCAATGGCTTGCTCACCGCCAATGGCCGCCCGCGCCGCGACGCCATCGTCGCGCAGTACCACACGCAATTGACCGAATCCGCTGTTTCCGAGGAGTCCGCATCATGAGTTTTTTTGACACCCTGCAAGAAGCCACGCAACAGGAACGCCACGAACTGTTCAACCTGCCGATCATTCTAGATGCCCTGCAAGGCAAGGTCAGTCTCGACAGTTATCGGGCGTTTCTGGCCCAGGCGTATTACCACGTGCGCCACACCGTGCCGCTGATGATGGCCTGCGGTGCACGCCTGCCGACACGTCTGGAATGGCTGCGCAAAGCGGTGGCCGAGTACATCGAAGACGAATACGGCCACGAGCACTGGGTGCTCAACGACATCGCCGCGTGTGGCGGTGATCGTGATGCGGTGCACGACGGTCAGCCGTCATTGTCGATCGAATTGATGGTCAGCTTCCTTTACGACCTGATCGCCCGGGGCAATCCGGTGGGTCTGTTCGGGATGGTCAACGTACTCGAAGGCACCAGCATCGCCCTGGCCACCCACGCGGCGGGCAGCATTCGCGAGCGTCTGGCGTTGCCGGAAACGGCGTTCAGCTACCTGAGTTCCCACGGTTCGCTCGACATCGAGCACATGCAAACCTATCGGCACCTGATGAATCAGCTGGAAGATCCTGCCGATCAAGCCGCCGTGATTCATGCCTCGAAAGTCGTCTATCGCCTGTACACCGACATGTTCCGTGGCTTGCCGCGTGACGCGGAGGCTCAACATGCAGCTGCGTGAGGCGCGGGTGGTGCTGACCGGCGCCAGTGGCGGCATCGGCCTGGCCATCGCCGAAACCTTGTGCGCCGCCGGTGCCCACGTGCTCGCGGTGGCGCGGCATCAGGAGGCACTGCTGCCGCTGCTCAAGCGCTACCCCGAGTCGTTGTGCTGGGTCGCCGCTGACCTGACCTTCCTCAGCGACCGGCGCAAAGTGCTGGTCGCCGCCGAAGCCATCGGTGGCATCAACCTGCTGATCAACGCCGCCGGGGTCAATCACTTCGCCATGCTCGAACAGCTCGATGACAGCGACATCAATGCGATGCTGGCGGTGAACATCAGTGCGCCGATGTGCCTGACCAAGCTGCTGTTGCCGCTGCTCAAGCAGGCCGACAGCGCCATGGTGGTCAACGTCGGTTCGACCTATGGCTCGATCGGCTACCCGGGTTACGCCAGTTATTGCGCGAGCAAATTCGCTTTGCGCGGGTTCTCCGAGGCGCTGCGCCGAGAGCTCGCCGACACTCGCGTCAGCGTGCTGTACGTCGCGCCCCGCGCCACGCGCACCTCGATGAACAGCGCCGCCGCGCAAGCGTTGAACGACGCGCTCAAGGCCAACGTCGACGATCCGCAAACCGTGGCTTCGGCGGTGATCCATGCGATTGCCGGTGATCGTCGCGACCTCTATCTGGGCTGGCCGGAACGTTTCTTCGTCCGCCTGAACAATCTGCTCCCGCATCTGGTGGATCGAGGCCTGCGCAAGCAGTTGCCGCTGATCCGCCGCCTCAGTGAAAAACCTGACAACGAGTCGCCAAAGCCATGAAAAAACTATCCGCATGCCTGTTGCTCGCTGCCCTGTGTCAAAGCGTCTGGGCGCTGGAACCGGCCGATCAGAAACGTCTCGAGGGTATCCAGCAAAGCTGGGCGCACATCCAATATGAGGTGGCGGAAAAACAGCGCGCTGCCGCGTTCGAGCAATTGGCCAACGAAACCAACGCGTTCACCACCCAGCGCCCGGCGGTGGCCGAAGCGTGGATCTGGAAAGGCATCGTCACCAGCAGTTGGGCCGGTGCCGAGGGCGGCCTCGGTGCCTTGGGCAAAGCCAAGGACGCCAAGGCCGATCTGGAGAAATCCCTGACCCTCGACGCCAAAGCCCTGCAAGGCTCGGCCTACACCAGCCTCGCCGCGCTGTATGACCGCGTGCCCGGCTGGCCCATCGGTTTCGGCGACAGCGACAAGGCCGAGCAACTGCTCAAGCAAGCCTTGCAACTCAACCCCAACGGCATCGACAGCCTGTACTTCTGGGGCGATCACCTCTACCGTCAGAAGCGCTACGCTGAAGCCAAAGCCGCGCTGATCAAAGCCCAGCAAGCCGCGCCGCGTCCGGGCCGGGAAAGTGCCGATGCCGGGCGTCGCAAAGAGATCGTCGCCCTGCTGGTGGACGTGAACAAGAAACTCGACTGACAGGAGTCCGCGTGCGTTTATTACTGGTTGAGGATGACGTGGCGCTGGGTGAAGGCATTCATCAGGCGCTGGGCCGCGAGGGTTACACCGTCGACTGGCTCAAGGACGGCAGCAGTGCGTTGCATGCGCTGCTCAGTGAAACCTTCGATGTCGCCGTACTGGATCTCGGTCTGCCGCGCATGGACGGCCTGCAAGTGCTGCGCCGATTGCGTGACAGCGGTTCGAATCTGCCGGTGCTGATTCTTACCGCGCGCGATGCTACCGAAGACCGCATCGCCGGGCTCGACGCCGGGGCCGACGACTACCTGATCAAACCGTTCGACCTGGACGAACTCAAGGCACGCCTGCGCGCCTTGTTGCGGCGCAGTGCCGGGCGCGCTCAAGCGTTGATCGAGCATGCCGGCATCAGCCTCAACCCGGGCACCCAGCAAGTCAGTTATCAGGGCCAACCGGTGGCCCTGACGCCCAAGGAATATCAGTTGCTGCACGAACTGCTGTCGCCGCCGGGCCGGGTGATGACCCGCGATCAACTGATGCAACTGCTCTACGGCTGGAACGAAGAAGCCGAAAGCAACACCCTCGAAGTGCACATTCACCACCTGCGCAAAAAGTTTTCCACCGACCTGATCCGTACCATTCGCGGTGTGGGTTATCTGGTGGAGGAGCGTCGATGACCTCGATCCGGCGCCGCACGCTGACATTGATCATCGGTCTGTTGTTGGCCGGCCTCGCAGTCCTCAGCACCTTCAACCTGCACGACAGCAACCACGAAATCGCCGAGGTCTACGACGCGCAATTGGCGCAGAACGCGCGCCTGCTGCAAGGCGTGATGCGCATGCCCCTGGCCAGCAAACAGCACGCTGAACTGTACCAGGCGTTCAACTCGGCGCTGGGCGAAGCGGTGCCGCGTGGCGAGGGTCATCCTTACGAACGCAAAATCGCTTTTCAGGTGTGGAATCCTGCCGGTGATGTGTTGGTGCACACCGCCAGCGCACCGTCCTTCAAGGCACCACCGACACAGCCCGGCTTCAGCGATGTAGTGGACCTGAACAATCGTCACTGGCGCGCCTTTCTCCTCGAAGACACGCAAAACAACCTGCGCATCTGGGTCGGTGAGCGCGACGATGTGCGCGCCGACCTGGTCGACCGCATCGTCCGCCACACCCTGTGGCCGAACGTGATCGGCAGCCTGCTGCTCGCGGCGATGGTCTGGCTGGCCATCGGCTGGGGCCTCAAGCCGTTGGCGAACATGGCCGAGACCCTGCGCGCCCGTCACAGCGGTTCGCTGGAACCGTTGCAATTGGCGCCGCTGCCCAGTGAGCTGGAACCGATGCAGGCAGCGCTCAACCGTATGCTCGCGCAGATTCAGGAAGTGCTTGGCCGTGAACGGCGCTTTATCGCCGATGCCGCCCACGAAATGCGCACGCCGCTGGCGGTGCTGCGGGTGCATGCGCAGAACCTGCAGGAGGCCGGCACCGAACAGGAACGGCGCGAATCGCTGGCGTTTCTGATCGCCGGGGTCGACCGCACCAGTCGTCTGGTCAACCAATTGCTGACCATGGCGCGGCTGGAACCGAAACCCAATCCGCCGCCGCTACAACGCATCGACCTCGGCGAAACCGTGCGCAACAGCCTGGTCCAGTTGACGCCATGGTTGCTGAGTAAACAGCTGGAACTGGCCTTTGAAGACAGCGCCCAGCCGTTCAACATCATGGCCAGCGCCGGCACGATCGACATTGCCCTGAACAACCTGATCACCAACGCCGCCAACTTCTCCCCGGAACACGGCGTGATCACCGTGCTGCTCAGCCAGGCCGAGGGGTTTTATCACTTGAGCGTTGAAGATCAGGGGCCGGGCATCGATGAAGCCGACCGGGCGCGGTTGTTCGAGCGCTTCTACAGTCGCGGCAACGCCCACGGCGCGGGGCTGGGACTGACCATCGTCAACACCATCGCCACGCGCCTGGGCGGACGAATCACTCTGGTCAACCGCGCTGAGGGCGGCCTGCGCGCGACGTTGTCGATTCCCGACGGGCAACCGCGCCCCGCTGCGCAACGCAGCACCCGCGAACCGCCGCCGGGTTGAGTCTGTTGCGGAGCCAGGAGCGCCATTGCCCGTTAAAACAGTGGCCGCGCGTCGGAATCTGATCCAGATCAGCTTCCGGGGCTGACATCGGTGTAGAACAGACTCAGCGCACTCTCCTGCGCGTTGCTCGTTCAGCCCCGATGGAGGCTCATCTCATGCTCACTGTCAAAGACCACAATGACCGCGCGGCGCCGGCCTATGCCGCGCACCCAGGTGAATACTGGATCGAGTCGCTCAGGGATGGCCGCCACGTTTTGATCCGTGCCCTGTCCGCCGAGGATCGCGAACGCGAATACGCGTTCATCAAACGCTTGTCGCCCGAGTCCCGACACCTGCGTTTTCTCGCGCAGATCAGTGAGCCGGGCACCGCGTTGCTCGATCAGTTGATGGACGTCGACTGCAAGCAACGCGCAGCCTTCATTGCACTGGCTCACGAAAATGGTGAATTGATCGAGATCGGTATCAGCCGCTACGCCGCCACGGGCGAACAGGACTGTGAATGCGCGGTGACGGTCGCCGATGAGTGGATGCATCTCGGCCTGGCCACGCTGCTGATGGAACATCTGATCAAGACCGCCCGGCACAACGGTTTCAAGCATCTGTATTCGGTGGATTCGGCCAGCAACACGGACATGCGCGACCTCGCCCGATCACTGGGCTTTGAAACCCACAGCGATCCTGACGATGCCCACCAGGTCATTCATCGCCTGAGTCTGTAGCGCCATCCCTGCGCCCCGCACCTTTAAACGTTGCAGGGCGCGTTGCCGATCAAGGCGTGATCGCCACCTTCATCACCCCATCGCGCTGATGCGCGAACAGTTCATAGGCGGCTTCGATATCGTCGAGTTTGAAGTGGTGGGTCACCAGCGGCGACAGATCGACGCCACCGCTTTGCACCACCGCCATCAACCGGCGCATGCGTTCCTTGCCGCCGGGGCACAGGGTGCTGACGATGCTGTAATCGCCCAGTCCCGCCGCGAAGGCATCGTAGGGAATGCACAGGTCCGACGCGTAAACCCCGAGGCTCGACAAGCGTCCGCCCGGGCGTAACACCCGCAAGGCAGACTCGAACGTGCCTTGGGTGCCCAAGGCTTCGATGGACACATCCACGCCGCGCCCATCGGTCAACGCCATGATTTGCTCGACCACGTCGCCGTCCTTGAAATTGACCACATGGGTCGCGCCCAACTGCCGCGCGACACTCATGCGCTCGGCCACCGCGTCGACGCCAATGATCACGCTCGCGCCCTTGAGCCGCGCCCCGGCCACGGCGCACAGACCGATCGGCCCCAGCGCGAATACCGCAACGCTGTCACCGATACTGACTTCGCCACGTTCGGCGCCGGAGAACCCGGTGGACATGATGTCCGGGCACATCAGCACCTGTTCGTCACTCAGCCCGTCGGGGATCGGACACAGGTTGGCCAAGGCATCGGGGACCAAGACTTACTCCGCCTGGCAGCCATCGATGATGTTGCCGAATTTCCAGCCGCCGGTGGCGCGAAAACCGTGGCGGGTCTCCGGCCCGTCCTGGGAGCCGCAGCCACACAAGCAGGCGTAGCTTTGGCCGCTGGGGGTAATCGCGCCGGCAATCACCCGCTGGCCTTCGAAAAATCCGCGCACCTGTGAGCCAAGTTTCTCGATCACGCCCACCGGTTCGTGACCGACGGTCAAACCTTTGGCCACCGGATACTCGCCACGCAGGATGTGCACGTCAGTGCCGCAGATCGTCGTGGTGGTGATACGCACCAGCGCGTCCAGCGGGCCAACCTCGGGGATCGGCTTGTCATCCAGCACGATGCGATTCTTTTCGACGAATATCGCCGCTTTCATCATGGTCATGATCAAGACTCCTGTGCAGGTGTTTGCAGTGAGTTCAGCACCTTTCCAAGGCTGCGCCGAACTGACCGACACAAGGTTGATCACCATCAATCAAAGCTGGATTGCGCCCGCCGTTGCCGCCCCGTGAACGCAGCCGTCCCTCGCCGAGGGACGGCCTCAAATCGAACGCTGATTAACCCGCGCCATCAGTTGCTCGGCACTTTCCTTGCGCTCGGAGTAGCGGTCGACCAGATGCGCCTGTTGATCGCGCAGCAGCACGGTGAACTTCACCAACTCCTCCATCACATCGACCACACGATCGTAGAACGGCGATGGTTTCATCCGCCCGGTGTCGTCGAACTCCATGTAGGCCTTCGGCACCGAGGATTGGTTGGGGATGGTGAACATGCGCATCCAGCGGCCCAACACGCGCAACTGGTTGACCACGTTGAACGACTGCGAACCGCCGCAGACTTGCATCACAGCCAGGGTTTTGCCCTGGGTCGGGCGTACAGCGCCTAGTTCCAGCGGGACCCAATCGATCTGCGCCTTGAACACGGCGGACATCGCGCCATGACGTTCGGGTGAGCACCAGACCTGGCCTTCCGACCACAGCACCAGCTCGCGCAGTTCCTGCACTTTGGGATGGTCGACCGGGACGTCGTCGGGCAGTGGCAGACCGGACGGGTTGAAGATGCGCGTTTCAGCACCGAAGTGTTCGAGCAGGCGCGCGGCCTCCTCTACCAGCAAACGGCTGAACGAGCGTTCGCGGGTCGAGCCGTAGAGCAGCAGGATGCGTGGTTTGTGTTCGCCCGCTTGCGACGGTTTGGCGTTATCGAACAGATTGAGATCGAGGTTGGGCAGTTCGGACATAAATCCTCCTTAAAGCGTGCCGATGCGGTCGAGCTCAGCCTTGAGTTGATCGCGGCTGAGCGAGTGGAAAGGCAGATCGAGGAAGGCCTGACAGCGTTGGCCGATGCGCATAAGGGTGGCGTGAAAAGCCGCGTCGACAGTGGCTTCGTCGCCCTTCACTTCGGACGGATCTTCCAGTCCCCAGTGAGATTTCAGCGCCGGGCCGAAATACACCGGGCAGGTCTCGCCAGCGGCTTTGTCGCACACGGTGATGACGATATCTGGCGGGTTGCGTTCAAAAGCGTCGTTGCCTTTGCTGTGCAAGCAATCAATGGCGATGCCATGCTTTTGCAGGGTCAACAGGCTGCGCGGCAAGACTTGGCCTTTGGGAAAACTGCCAGCACTCACCGCTTCAAACCCGGCAGGTGCCAAGTGATTGAACATGGCCTCAGAGAGAATGCTGCGGCAACTGTTGGCCGTGCACATGAACAGGATTCGCATGGGTTTCTCCTTCCTCAGCAGCACGCGGTTTCACGGACAGGACGGCCATCCATGTTCTGCAGGCGCGCGGCGTTGTCCTTGAGCCAATCGACGTTGGCTTTGGACGTCACTTGCAGAATCTCGCGCACCCACGCCGGCAGCTCCGGATTGAGCCGGTAATAGACCCACTGGCCCTGACGGCGATCGAGCAGCAAGCCATTGCTGCGCAGTTGCGCGAGGTGGCGGCTGATTTTCGGCTGGCTATCGTCGAGCGCACACATCAGCTCGCAGACGCAGAGTTCACCTTGATCGGAAATGAGCAGCATGGCCCGAACGCGGGTTTCGTCGGCGAGGCTCTTGAAGACTTCGGTGGGAGTGATCATGGGACGGGCTCTGTACATATGGAAATTCGAATATACGGATATCCATATATTAATCAATCCCAAGAATTTCCTTTTTGCCAAAGCGCTGTAGAAGGCACAGTCTTCAATGCCGCACGCAACGTCATTCCTGCCAGCCCTGCAAACGGGACTACAGGTGCGTGTCCACCGGCGCGACGATCTCTACTTTGATCTTGTCCGGATCCTCACAGTAGAGGGCGTAGTGCTCCGGGCCGCCGGCGTACGGATAGGCGCTTTCGTAGAGAAGACGAAAACCGGACGCTCGCAGCCAATCCGCCATTTCATCCACTTGTGCCTGTGAGCCCGCCTGGAACGCCAGATGATTCAAGCCCACGCCCCGGCGGTTAAAGCCCTGTTGCAGATCGCTTGCCTGAACGAACACCAAGTAGGTGCCGTTGAGAATAAAGCTGCGCCCGGCGGGCCAATTTTGATGCTGCGTATAACCCAGCAACAAGAGCAACGGCTGCCAAAAGAGCAACGAGACTTCCAGCGATGAGACGTTGATTTCAACGTGATGAAGCCTGCCGGTTTTGGGTGTACTGCCCAGATCGCTATTGGTCATCGGCGGCATTTCCTTGGGTTGCGCCAAGGGTTTTCAACAGCGTATGACGACTCCACGGGCCGCAGTACTCAGGCACGTGCGCGATCAATCGGTAGCCGCAACGGGTGTACCAACGGGCGACGTCGTCATCCAGCGTTTCGATCAACGCATCCACGCACGCCCTTTCAACCGCTAACGCCTCAAGCTTGTGCAACGCCTCAGTACCCAGCCCGGTTCCGCGCCATTGCGCGTCGATCCACAGGTAATTGACAAACAGGCGCCGGAATTCGGTTCTGCCGGTAGCGCCGCCAATCAGTGTTCCATCCTCCATCAGCGCACAGGCGATGGCTTCCGCTCGCCCGCCGCGCGCCTCAGACAAGGCTCGGCCATGCCGTAAGACGCCGTCACTGATGGCCTTCATGGTGTCCGCATTGATGTCGCGAACGGTAAGCCATTCCCTCATTGCTGCTCTCCATTGTTAAAAGGCCTTGGCGCATTCAAGCAAAAGAGGAGCCAACCTGCGATCTGCCCAGCAGCAACCCCTGCTCCGCCTCACACAACCCCACCACATAATCCCAGACCACCCGCAGCCGCACCGACTTGTGCAACTCGCGCCGCGTGCTGATCCAGTAACTGCGCTCAATGCTTTCATCCGGCAGTAATGGGACAAGGTCAGGGTCAGATGACGCCATGTAGCACGGCAACACCGCAATGCCCAATCCCGACCGCGCCGCTTCCTGCTGGGCAATAACGCTGGTGCTATGGAACACAACCCGAGGGCTGCGGCAGAAGCTGTTGAGAAACATCAGTTCCTGGCTGAACAGCAAATCATCGACATAACCGATCCACGCATGCCGCCCGAGGTCTTCGCGGCTTTGCAGCGGCGGCGCCTTATCGAGATAGCGTTGGCTGGCGTAGAGCGCCAAGCGATAGTCCGTAAGCTTGCGCGTGACGAGCATGTCTGCCGCCGGGCGCTCCAGATGAATGCTGATTTCCGCCTCGCGGTTGAGGATGCTGACAAAGCGTGGCACGGCGACCAGTTCCACTTCCAATCCCGGATAGCGCTCGAACAAGCCGATCATGCGGCTGGCGAGAAACTTGATGCCCAGCCCTTCCGTCACCCCCACACGAATCTTGCCCAGTGGCGCGGTGGATTGGGTGATCTCTTCCTGCGCCAGCAACGCCACGTTTTCCATCGCTTCGGCATGTTTAAGCAGCGCCTCCCCCGCCGGGGTCATTTCGTAACCTTGCGCGTGCTGGACGAACAGCGCGGTGCCGAGGCTTTTTTCGATGGCTTCGATATGGCGGGCGACGGTGGCGTGGGTGGTGTTGAGGCGGCGGGCGGCGGTGAGCAGGCGGCCGCTGCGTTGCAGTTCGAGAAAAAACCGCAGGTCGTTCCAGTCGAACATGGCGTGTCCTTGTCGGCTATGGTCTATGCAGGCTGTTTGAAAACGCACAGCGGCTGCGCAAAAACTAACATTCTTTTAACGAAAGCTAACAACTAGAGTGTCCGACAATAAAAACAAAAAGCGAGGTCAGGGAATGCAGACTTCCCTCGATGAATACGACTACATCGTGGTCGGCGCCGGCCCTGCCGGGTGTTTGCTGGCCAATCGGCTGTCGGCAGATCCGCAGCAGCGCGTGCTGTTGCTCGAAGCCGGCGGGCGCGACAACTATGCGTGGATTCACATTCCTGTCGGTTACCTGTTCTGCATCGGTAACCCGCGCACCGACTGGTGCTTCAAGACCGAAGAACAACCGGGCCTCAACGGCCGCGCGCTGAGCTATCCGCGCGGCAAAGTGCTGGGCGGTTGTTCGTCCATCAACGGCATGATCTACATGCGCGGCCAGACCAACGACTACGATGGCTGGGCGGCCGAGGGCAATCCGGGCTGGGCCTGGAATGACGTGCTGCCGCTGTTCAAGCAAAGCGAAAATCATTTTGCCGGCGCGGCTGAATTCCACGGTGCCAAGGGGGAATGGCGGGTCGAACAACAGCGGCTGTCGTGGCCGATTCTGGATGCGTTTCGCAGTGCGGCTGAGCAAAGCGGTATCGCCAGCATCGATGACTTCAATCAGGGCGACAACGAGGGTTGCGGCTACTTTCAGGTCAATCAGAAATCCGGCGTGCGCTGGAACGCGGCCAAGGCGTTTTTGAAACCGGTGCGCGACCGGACGAATCTGACGGTGCTGACCGGGGTTGAGGTCGATCGGGTATTACTCGAGGACGGACGCGCAACAAAAGTCAGCGCGCGTCATGAAGGCCAGATCAAACAGTTCAAGGCGCGCAAGGAGATCGTCCTGTGCGCCGGCGCGGTCGGTTCACCGAGCATTCTGCAACGCTCCGGGATTGGCCCACGGCCGCTGCTGGAACGCTTGGGCATCGGCGTGATTCATGAGCTGCCGGGCGTTGGCGGCAACCTGCAGGATCACCTGCAATTGCGCCTGATCTACAAACTGGAAAACGCCCGCACGCTGAATCAGATCGCCGGCAGCGTGTGGGGCAAGATGGGCATGGGCCTGCGTTATCTGTATGACCGTAGCGGGCCACTGTCAATGGCGCCGAGTCAGTTGGGCGCGTTTGCGCGTTCGGGGCCGGAGCAGACCTCAGCGAATCTTGAGTACCACGTGCAGCCATTGTCCCTGGAGCGCTTTGGCGAGCCGTTGCACAGCTTCCCTGCCTTCACCGCTTCGGTGTGCGATCTGCGTCCGCAGAGTCGTGGACGCATCGACATTCGTTCGGCGGACCCGCAGGAGGCGCCGCTGATTCAACCCAACTATCTGAGCCATCCCGAAGACCTGCGCGTGGCGGCGGATGCCATTCGCCTGACTCGCCGTATCGTCAGCGCCCCTGCCCTGCAAGCGTTCAAACCGGTGGAGTACCTGCCCGGCGCCAACCTGCAAAGTGAAGAAGAGTTACAGGAAGCAGCAGCGAAGATCGGCACGACGATTTTCCATCCGGTCGGTACTTGCCGCATGGGCAATGACGGCGATGCGGTGGTCGATGCGCATCTGCGCGTCCACGGCGTGCCCGGTTTGCGCATTGCCGATGCGTCAATCATGCCGCGCATCACCTCGGGCAACACCTGTTCGCCTACGCTGATGATTGCCGAGAAAGCGGCACAGCTCATCCTCAGTTCCAAAGCTGTAAACACCGTACCTGTAGGAGTGAGCCTGCTCGCGATGACGGAATAACATTCGACATCTGTGTTGGCTGATACACCGCTATCGCGAGCAGGCTCACTCCTACAGGGGATATGCGTTTGATTCATGGACATCGAGCACCAGTGGAACAACAAAAACAATCACTGTGAGGGATACCGATATGTCAGAACACGTTCAGCCGCTGGACGCCGTGCGCAGCGTCGAGACCAGCCCGGATACACGCAAAGTCATCTTCGCTTCCTCACTGGGAACGGTGTTCGAGTGGTATGACTTCTTCCTCTACGGCGCCCTCGCGGCGGTGATCAGCAAGCAGTTTTTCGCCGGGGTCAACGACACCACGGCGTTCATCTTTGCGCTGATGGCTTTCGCCGCCGGCTTTATCGTGCGGCCGTTCGGGGCGCTGGTGTTCGGTCGGTTGGGGGACATGATCGGGCGCAAATACACCTTCCTTGCGACGATCATTTTGATGGGCGTGGCGACGTTCTGCGTCGGTCTGCTGCCGACCTACGCCAGCATCGGCATCGCCGCGCCGATCATTCTGGTGCTGCTGCGCATGCTTCAGGGCCTGGCACTCGGCGGCGAATACGGCGGTGCTGCGACTTATGTGGCAGAGCACGCGCCTATCGGAAAACGCGGTTTCCACACCAGTTGGATTCAGTCGACTGCGACCCTCGGCCTGCTGTTGTCGCTGCTGGTGGTACTCGGTTGCCGCTACTTCACCGGCGATCAGTTTGAAGTGTGGGGCTGGCGCATTCCGTTCCTGCTGTCGATCGTGCTGCTGGGCATTTCCACCTGGATTCGCCTGAGCCTGCACGAGTCGCCGGCCTATCTGAAAATGAAAGAGGAAGGCAAAACTTCGAAAGCGCCGATCCGCGAATCCTTCGGCAAATGGGAAAACCTCAAGGTCGTGCTGATCGCCCTGTTCAGCATCAATGCCGGGCAAGCGGTGACCTTCTACGCGGCGCAGTTCTACGTGCTGTTCTTCCTCACCCAGTTCCTGAAAATGGACCCGGCGGTGGCCAACACCTTGCTGATCATCAGCGTGGTCATCGGCGCGCCGTTCTTCATCTTTTTCGGCTGGCTGTCGGACAAGGTCGGGCGCAAACCGGTGCTGATGCTGGGCTTGCTGCTGGCCACCGCGCTGTACTTCCCGATCTTCAAATCCCTCGCGCATTACGCCAACCCGGCGATCGATCAGGCCAGCCGTCAGGCACCGATCACCGTGCTGGCGGATCCGGCGACCTGCACCTTCCAGTTCGACCCGGTCGGTAAAGCCAAATTCGACAGCCCGTGCGACAAGGTCAAAACCTTCCTGGTCAAGCAAGGCCTGCCCTACTCCAGCGCAGCTGCGCCTGCTGGCAGCGCCGTGCAAGTGAGCGTCGGCGACGTCAAACTCGATGGCTTCGACGAGGCCGCCCTGCGCGGCGCGATCACCCTCGCCGGCTACCCGCAACAGGCTGATTTGCAGCAAATCAACAAACCGATGATCGTCGCCCTGATCGTGGCGCTGATCATCATCTCGGCCATGTGCTACGGCCCACTGGCAGCGCTGATGGTCGAACTGTTCCCGACGCGCATTCGCTACACCTCGATGTCGCTGCCGTACCACATCGGCAATGGCTGGTTTGGCGGGTTCCTGCCGACAGTGTCGTTTGCGCTGGTGGTGTACACCGGGGATATTTTTTATGGGCTGTGGTATCCCGTGTTGATTACCGGCGTAAGCCTAGTGGTGGGGATGATCTGTTTGCGTGAGACGAAGAATATCGATCTCGACAAGAACTGAAACTCAACCAGACAGATATCGGCGAGGGCTTTTACCCTCGCCGTTTTTTTTGCTCAGGCATCAGCCTTGATCACCTCGAACTTCACCTGATCGGGATAAAACGCCACGTAGTCCTTGATCGGCCCGACCGAGATTTTCGGTTTCTCATAAGTCCACACCGCGTTCGCGCCCTCATGCCCCGGCACTTGCAGGCTGAAGTAATTGGCATCGCCCTTGTACGGGCAGTAACTGGTGTGATCGGTGCGGGCGAAGTACTTTTCGTCGATGTCTTCGCGAGGGATGTAATAGACCGGCGGATAGTTGGCTTCGTTGAGGATCAGTACGTGGGAGGACGCGGCAACCTGGATGCCGTGGAATTTAACTATCAGGCAGCCGGGAAGTTGTTCGAGGGCAATGACGGGACTGGGGCCGGAGGTTTTCATGGGGTTCTCCTGGGTACGGCGAAGAGACCGGTTCAGGTATAGCCCATTGGTAATGGTTGGAGTGGATTTACAGCCGAACGGCCCATCAACTTCAAAAGCCCCTCACCCCAGCCCTCTCCCAGAGGGAGAGGGAGCCTACGGTGGTGTCTTTCGTTCTACATCGACCTGAGCGTGCGGTTTCGATTATGGATTCGGCAAAGCGCTATCAGGTCGATGTATTTCTGTAGCATCCCCCAATCGGTCCCCTCTACCTCTGGGAGAGGGTTAGGGTGAGGGCCGCTCTTCAGGCATCACGCAACAATATCAGTCGCCACCGCTTGCCCCACCACACCCACAGCAAAGTCCACCGAACCCTGCCCCGTCAGGTCAACCATCAGGCTGGTCTGATTGGTCTGCTCGAAGTAGGTCAGGATCGCGTCGCCCGCATGCCCGGTGAAGCCGCTGACAAAGTTCAGCGATGCTGCGCCAGTCGCAAATCCGGCGATCCCCGACAGGTCGATCTTGTCCAGGCCGCTGGTGAAATCCATGATCCAGTCTGGCGCGGTCATAGTCGAATCGCTGGCCGCGCCAAACACGAAGGTGTCTGCGCCTGCACCGCCCCATAAAGAATCGCCACCGCCACCACCGTAAAGAATGTCATTACCGGCACCGCCGATCAGTTCATTGGCAGCGGCGTTGCCGATCAGCAGATCATTGCCTGAACCGCCGATGGCATTTTCCACGGTCACGCCGTGCGCGATGGACACGTTACCGACCAGACCGCCAACATCGGAGAACGAGCCTTCATTGAGGTTGATCTTCTGGTTCTGGCTGAAGCCGGAGAAATCCAGGGTGTCATTACCGCCGCCATCCCACACCGAGAAAACCACTTTGGAGGAGGCCGAAGTGGCGCTGTAGAAATCGCGCTCGGCGCTGGAATTGAAACCGTAGGTGGTGTCATCGGCGCGGGTCGCGTAGTTGGCGCCATACAGTTTCTGCACCGCGACGATGTCGTCGAGCAACGGCGCCGAGGCGTACGCGCCGCTGCCGTCCTTGCTGAAGTTCTGGTCGGTGTTGGCTTCGCTCCAGTAGCTCATCAGGCTGTAGCCACGGGTGTCTTCGGCGTACTTGGCGTCGTTATAGGTCGGGTTGCCATTACCGGCGTTGTACGCGCCCGGGTGCGACAGGCCAAGGGTGTGACCGATCTCGTGGGTCAGGGTCTGGCGCCCGTAGTTGTTGGTGTCCGGGGTTTTGTTGACCTGATACTGATCGTTGATCAAGTACCACGACTGTCCGTCATAGCTGCCGCCGCTCGGCAGGTAAGCGAACGCAGCGCCGCCGGTGCTGACATCGTAGTTGCCGAAGGTCATGTGGCCATCACCGCCCTTGCCTTCAGTGAAGGTAACGTTGGCGACGTCAGCCCAGGATTGCATGGCCAGCACGGCCTGAGCTTTTTGCTGGGCGCTGAACTCGCTGAAGTTGCCCAGTTTGACGTTGTAGTTCGCCGGTTTCTCGGTCAGGAAGCTGTAACTGAGGTCGATCTTGCCGTCAGCGTTCTTGTCGCTCCACGACAGGCCTTTGCGCAGGATTTCATCAGCGGCCTGGTCGGCAGTGAATGAGGGTTTGCCGTTGACCAGCCCGACGCCACGGTCATACAGGTGGCTGAACGTATCGATTTCGTCGAAGGCGCTGCTGGTTTTCGATTTGGCTTGAGCCATGATGGACTTCCTTGTTTCTGAGTAGTCAGTGTCGACAGACCACGGCGATCTTCTGGCGAGATCGTCCTGTCACTCGCGTGTTTGCATCGGCGAAAAACCTGACACAGGCGCAAACCGGGCGCTAATCAATTTCTCGATAGCCCGGGCCGCGTCCCTGTATTGCCCGTCACCTGCTGCAATGCTTTTTATCTGTATATCCATACAGATAAAAGTTGCCCCTGGCGCCAAGTCCGGCCATTCTGTGCACCTGTTCAGACCTTGATCGACGATGGTGGTTATGCGGCTGTACCTCTGTGAAAAACCCTCCCAGGCCAAAGATATTGCGGCCGTGCTCGGCGCCAAGCGTCGGGGCGACGGCTGCTGGCTGGGAACGGACGTCACGGTGACCTGGTGCATCGGCCACTTGCTCGAAACCGCGCCGCCAGATGCCTATGACGCGCGCTACAAGCGCTGGGTACTGGCCGATCTGCCGATCATTCCGGACAAGTGGAAAATGACCGTCAAGCCGCGCACCGCCAGCCAGTACAAAGCGGTCAAGCGCCTGCTCGGCGAGGCCAGCGAACTGATCATCGCCACCGACGCCGACCGTGAGGGCGAGATGATCGCCCGGGAACTGGTCGAGCATTGTCGTTATCGCGGGCCGATCCGCCGCTTGTGGCTGTCGGCGCTGGACGAAGCATCGATCCGCAAAGCCTTGGCCGCGCTGAAACCGGGGGCCGAGACGTTCAGCCTGTATCACTCGGCGCTGGGCCGCTCGCGGGCAGACTGGCTGATCGGCATGAACATGAGCCGGCTGTTCACACTGCTCGGTCGGCAATCGGGTTATCAAGGCGTGTTGCCAGTAGGCCGGGTGCAGACACCGACCTTACGGCTGGTGGTTGATCGCGACCGCAGCATCGCCGATTTCGTGCCAGTGCCATTCTGGGCGATCGATGTTGATCTGCTGTACAACGGCATCCCGTTTACCGCGCAGTGGCGGGCGCCGTCGGATGTCTGTGACGATCAGGAGCGCTGCCTGAATCAAGCGCTGGCCCAGCAAGCGGCGGCTGCGATCAGCAGCGCTGCCAGTGCTCGAGTGATCAAGCTGAAAACCGAGCGCATGCGCGAAGTGGCGCCCCTGCCCTTCGATCTCGGCACCTTGCAGGAAGTCTGTTCGAAGAAACTAGGCCTCGGTGCGCAGGAAACCCTCGATATCGCCCAGGCGCTCTACGAAACCTACAAAGTCATCACTTACCCGCGCAGTGATTGCGGTTATCTGCCCCTGAGCCAGCACAGCGAGGCGCCGGGGATCCTCGCTGCGTTGCGTCAGGCCGATCCGGGCCTTGAAGCGCTCAACGGGTTTCTCGAGCCGCAACGCAAATCCCGAGCATGGAACGACGCCAAAGTCAGCGCGCACCACGGCATCATTCCCACTGCTGCAGCGAAAAACCTTGAGCGCCTGAGCGGCAAGCACCGCGCGGTCTACACGCTGATCCGTGCGCGCTATCTGGCGCAGTTCCTGCCCAATCACGAATACGATCGCACCCAGGCCGATTTCGATTGCGCCGGTGAAGCCCTGCGCGCCGTCGGCAAGCAAATCATCGAACCGGGCTGGAAGCGTGCTCTGCCCGAGGCGCTGGCACCCGCCAAGGGCCGCGAAGCACCCGCGCCGCAAACCTTGCCGGCTCTGAGCCAAGGCGTCGAATGCGCCATCGCCGCAGTGAAATTCAAGGATCTGTGGACGCAACCACCGAAACCCTACACCGAGGGCGATCTGATCAAGGCGATGAAAAACGTCGCCAAACTGGTCGAGGATCCACTGCTCAAACAGAAACTCAAGGACACCACCGGGATCGGCACCGAAGCCACCCGCGCCTCGATCATTCAGGGCTTGATTGATCGGGGCTATCTGGTGAAAAACGGCAAGGCCCTCGCCGCCACACCGGCGGCGTTCAGCCTGATCGATGCGGTGCCCCGCGCGATTGCCGATCCCGGCACCACGGCGATCTGGGAGCAGGCGCTGGACATGGTGCAAAGTGGCGAAATGAGCCTGGAAGAATTCGTTACCAAACAAGCGGCGTGGATGAGCAAACAGGTGACACGCTGCTCCAGCCTCAGCCTGACCATCAGCGGCCCGCCGCCGGCCGGCAAAGCCGCGGCACCGTGGAAGAAGAAACGCAAATCGACGCGCAGCAAAACCACAGGCACCACCAAACGCGTGCCGAAACCGGCTGGCAAATAAAACCCGCTAGTGTTTCTGCAAGGCTCATCACTGTCAGGAACCCGGCGCATGGCCAATATCGAACTGCACCCTGCTCAGCGCGATGAGCTGGAAGTCCTCGAAAACCTCATGCAGTTCTACATGTACGACTTTAGCGAATGGCTGCCGCTGAAGCTCGCTGATCATGGTTTCTTCTCCATCCAGCCGAAAACCGACTACTGGCGCCACCCGGCTACCCGCCCCTTTCTGATTCGCGTCGGCGGCGAACTGGCCGGGTTTGTGACCGTCGATGACGAAATCCACATTCCCGGTGCCGAACACAACATCGGCTACTTTTTCATCGCCCGACGCTTTCGTGGCCAAGGCGTCGCGCAGTTTGTCGTCTCTGCCCTCTTGAGCCAGATCCCCGGTCAATGGCAGATTTTCCATATCGACGCCAACCTGCCGGCCCAGCGCTTCTGGGCCAGGCTGATTCCGTTGTTGAGCAATGGCCGCTTCACCCTGCAGCAGCGCGAAGTAGACGGTTATCCGTGCACCTTCTACGGGCTGCGCACGCCTTTTTCCGTTGCCTGAACGGATTCTTTCTCATTCCAAAACAGCTTTGTCCGACAATATGTAGTGAACAAAAATAATCACTACAAAACCGTTGACGGCATCGTTTTGCTTTTGCATGATGAAGACGTTCCCCGATCGGGAACATCGGTAACACGCTTGAGCAAACTCGTCTGACCGCCGAGTTGTTTTTTCCGGATACACGCTGCCCACAAGGCAGATTGAAGAAGCTGACCTGGCCTGAACGTCCAGTACAAGGACGAGAAGCGCTGGCGAAAATTCTCAAGACGCTTGTGGTCGACACTGAAAATGTCGTCAAGGAGCCTCCCGGTTTTCGCTGCTTCTCCTCGTTGTGACGCTATTGCGTAGCAGTTATTCAACACGACTACATGCAACAGATGCACGACCCCGTACTGTCCACGGGCGAGCGCTGACGTCCTGGTTTCGGTGCCAGGGATCAACTAACCGATGGGCTACCTGTATTAGCGAATCAACTTTGAAAGATCACCAGACTGGTCAAGGGGCAATATCATGAATCTGAACAATCAACCAACTATCGAAGAACTGGCTCGTATGTTCGCTGCGCAGAAAGACAGCCATGACAGCCATATTCTGTGGATCAGCAAGTCGGGGCAGGTGCATATCGACTGCCTGGCGCCTCATGCTGGCGAAGAAGAGTTCGACCGCAACCATCAGAACCTGCTGGCCCGCCTGAAGATGTACCGTCGCGGCCACGGTTATGTTGGCAAGAAAGCCGCGGCCGACAAGGACTTCATCGGTAATGTTCTGCAAACGCTGAAACAGGCGTGGGGTTCGATGCAGAACAACAATGAAGTTCGGGTGATTGATCGGTTTTGCTGAGTTAGTCATTAAATAATTGAAAGGCCTGCTTCCTTAAAGGAAGCAGGCCTTTTTTTGTTCGCTTGCATTGATTTGGCGTGACTGGAATTGTAGCCCCTCACCCCAGCCCTCTCCCGAGGGAGAGGGAGCCGACCGAGTGATCTCAAGTCATTCGTCAACCCGGAACACCGAGTTGATTATGGATTCAGCAAAAGACTCCCAGGTCGGCGTATTTCTTCAACATCTCGCGGTCAGTCCCCTCTCCCTCTGGGAGAGGGTTAGGGTGAGGGGCTTCCCATGTCCAACACCAATTCCACAAACGCCACCGCCGCCGCACTGTGATAATTATTGCGCCGCCGCAACAACGCCGCCCCACGCTGCGGCGCATCACTCTCGACCCGCAACCTGCGCAACGCCCGATCCTCCGTCGCAATCGCTTCCGGCAACATCGTCGCCAGCGGCGAATGCCGCACCACTTCCAGCAACGTACTCACCGAGTTCACCTCGATCCGCACCTGCGGCGTAATCCCCTGCTGACGGAAATACTCATCCACCGATAACCGCGTGATGAAGTCCGGCGCCAACAAGGCGAAATCCAGTGAAGCGATATCCTCCGGTGTCAGCACCGCCACACTGTCATACAACGGATGCTCCCGCCCGACCATGATCCCCAACGTTTCGATAAACGCCGGAATACACTCGATATCGGCGCTGCGCACCGGCGTGAACGCAATCGCAATATCCAGCGAGTCATCCGCCAGCCCCGCCTCAATGTCATCCATCGACAACTCGAAGATCTGCAAATGAATCCCCGGATACCGCGCGGCAAAGTCGCGCACCAACGGCCCGACCAGATACGCCATGAATGTCGGCGTCATCGCCAGACGTAACGTCCCGCGAGACAAATCCTTCACGTCATGCAACGCGCGCTTGCCCGCCTCCAGCTCGACCAACACCCGCCGCGCGCATTCGATGTAGGCCACGCCGGCGTCCGTCGGTTTGACCGTACGCGAAGTGCGATCGAACAGGCTCACCCCCAGGGTTTCCTCCAGTTGGCGAATCTGCTGCGACAGGGTTGGCTGCGACACATGCAACGCCTCGGCGGCACGGGTGAAGCCGCCGTGATCGGCAACGGCCAGCAGATAACGCAAATGTCGCAGCAGCATGGGAATCACCATCTATAGGCAGGACTTATGCCAAGCATTGTATATCGGTCTTGGACGCTATGGATGAATCAGCAGAAGATCAATCCCACACAGCAAGCCAACCCCTGAAAGGAGTGACACCATGCAACAGTCCCACGCCTACAACGACACCAGCCTGGCCCTGACCACCCGCGTTCTCGACGCCAAGGCACGCAAAGATCTGTCGTGGCAGGATCTGGCCGACGGCACCGGCCTGAGCCTGGCGTACGTCACCGCAGCCCTGCTTGGCCAACACCCGCTGCCAGAAAACGCCGCCCAAGTGGTCGGCGACAAGCTTGAACTGAGCGCTGAAGACGTCGCGGCGATGCAGATCATCCCCCTGCGTGGCAGCCTCAGCGGCGTGCCGACCGACCCGACCATCTACCGCTTCCACGAGATGATCCAGATCTACGGCACCACCCTCAAAGCGCTGGTTCACGAGCAATTCGGCGACGGCATCATCAGCGCGATCAACTTCAAACTCGACATCAAGAAAGTCGAAGACCCGGAAGGCGGCTCCCGCGCTGTGGTCACCCTCGACGGCAAATTCCTGCCCCTGCGTCCGTTCTGATCCGCACCGGCCCGCACCCTGCGTGCGGGTCAACCCATCCCAAATGGCTACCCGTCACCAACACATCTGGAGGCTGCCCCATGCAAAAAATTCTGTTGATTCTGGCTTTGCTCGGCGGCGTTTGCGCCCAGGCATCTGCCACTGACGAGGCCGTTGCCTACCGCTACGGCATGCAACTGGATATCGCCCAAGTGCTGAGCATTACCCCGGTTGCCGACGTGTGTGGCGTGGTGCCGGTGGAGATGACGTATCTGGACAGCCACGGCGGCAAACACATTCTTCAATACAGCGAATTCGGCAGCGGTTGCTCGAACTGAGAGGACAACACCATGAAAAACCTGATTGATGGCTTCCTGAAATTCCAGAACGAAGCGTTCCCGCAACGCACCGAACTGTTCAAACACCTGGCGACCACGCAACAGCCCGGCACCTTGTTCATCACCTGTTCCGACAGCCGTGTAGTGCCGGAATTATTGACCCAACAAGAACCCGGCGAACTGTTTGTGATCCGCAATGCCGGCAATATCGTCCCTTCGTATAGCCCGCATCCGGGCGGGGTTTCGGCGACGGTGGAGTACGCGGTGGCGGTGCTTGGCGTGACCGATATTGTGATCTGCGGGCATTCTGACTGCGGCGCGATGACCGCGATTGCCCAGTGCAAATGCATGGATCACTTACCCGCCGTCAGTGGCTGGCTGCAGCATGCCGAGTCGGCGAAAGTGGTTAACGAGGCGCGTCCACACGCCAATGACGCGGCGAAGTTGAGTTCGATGGTGCGCGAGAACGTGATCGCGCAACTGGCGAATATCCAGACCCACCCGAGCGTGCGTCTGGCCCAGGAAAAAGGCCTGCTGAATCTGCATGGCTGGGTGTATGACATCGAGACCGGCTCGATCGATGCGCTGTCCGCCGACCGCCGCACGTTTGTGCCACTGGCCGAGCAACCGGCGACTTGCGCGATCCATGCACAAACCACGCACGCGGCCTGAGCAACTGATCGTTCCCGCGCTCTGCGTGGGAATGCCTCAAGGGACGCTCTGCGTCCAGTGACGCGGAGCGTCACGGGCTGCGTTCCCACGCTGGAGCGTGGGAACGATCATTGTCCGCCAGATCAGCGTTTTACTGTGAGATCGATCTGCGTCATGCGGCTGCGCACAGTGAACACGCCATCCCCCGAAAGAATCGCACTGCGCGCAAACAAGCGCCCACTCTCCCAGTTCGAAAGCCCCAGCTCCGGCTTGTTCAGCGCGTACTGGCCGTCGACCCAACGGGTAATGCCATTGCCCACGAACGGCGCATTCACCGCGTTGTAAAAACGCTCTTGTACGGCTGGATCCTCACTGATCAACGACACGGTAAATTGCGGGCTGTAGCGATTGAACAACGCAATCGCCTGATCCAGATCGTCGACAATCATCAGGCTGACTTCCGGGGTTTCTTCCCATTCCCACTCGCGACCCAATGCGGATTCCGCCAAGGGCTCAGCCAGTGCTTCAGTCTGATAACCCTCAGCGCGATAGACCTCGACCGTCGCGTTCTGCCACTCGCTTGGCAGGTAACGTTCGCTGCCTTCGACGATGTGCAATTTGCAGCCCTGGCCTCGCGCGGTGCCGGCCTGCTGCAATGCATCAAGAAACAACGGCACCAGTTCCGCCGCGCGATCACGCTGGATCAGACAGACGTTGAGGGTGTTGCACACTTTGCGGTCCAGCGAGTTGCGCACCACGGCGGCAAAGCGTGTGGCATCGGCAGCACGATCGGCGATCAACCATGCGCCACCCGTACCGTGCAGGCTGACGGCGGTGCCAGCCTGCTGGGCAATGCTGCCCAACTGACTGACCGCACGACCCGAACCACGCGCCACCGCCAGCGACAAACGTCGGTCAGCAAACATCGCCCAACCGGCGGCGTGATTGACGCTTTCCACCAACGACACCGCGCCGGCCGGCAGACCTGCATCAGCCAGCGCCGGGTTCAGTGCGTGAGTGACGATGGCTTGCGCGGTGCCCAAGGCATCGCTGCCGATACGCAGCACGGCGGTGTTGCCGGTGCGCAAGACACCCGCCGCGTCGGCGAACACGTTCGGTCGACCTTCAAAGACAAACGCGACAATGCCCAGCGGCGAAACCACCTGCTCAACCTTCCAGCCGTCGTGCTCGACGCTGCTGATGACTTTGCCGCGCGTGGCGGCGGCATCGCGCCAGGCACGCAGGCCGGCGATCATGTCGTCGCGCATGCGCCCATCGGCGAGCAAACGGGTGGTCGAGCGGCCGCGCGCCTTGGCCCGTTCGATATCGGCAAGGTTGGCGGTTTCGATGTGCGCCCAGCAGTCCGGGGTTTCCAGACGTTGTGCGAACAAGTCGAAGAACTGGCTGATGGCCTCATCGGACACCGCCGACAGTGCGGTGAATGCCGCTGCCGCGCGTTCGATGGCCACGGACGCCGCCTGCTGATCCGCCACGGGAATCAACAACAACTCGCCACTGACCTGCTCCACCAACAGGTGGTCACCGGGCTGAAAACGCGCGGCCAGTTCGGGGCTGACCACGGTGACGCGGTTACCAGCGAAAGGGATCGGCGTGCCAGCGACTAGACGTTCGAGCGCAAGAGACATGAAGCGGATTCACCATGCAGGGAGCGGCCGGAAAATGTATAGGAACAGCCTCCCCACAGGCAACACAAAACCAGTGTAGGAGTGAGCCTGCTCGCGATAGCGGTGGATCAGATACACACATGTTGACTGACACTACGCTATCGCGAGCAGGCTCACTCCAGGGATTGGGTTTCAGATCAAAAGACTGACCAGCCAATCCGCGAACTGAGCATCTCCAGCGCCGCCATCCCCGCCAGCGAATTCCCCGCAGCATTCAACTCCGGCGACCACACGCACACCGTGAACTGCCCCGGCACCACCGCAACAATCCCGCCGCCGACACCGCTCTTGCCCGGCAAGCCGACGCGATAAGCGAAGTTGCCCGCTTCGTCATACAGCCCGCTGGTGGCCATGATCGAGTTGACCTGCTGGGTTTGCCGACGCGTGAGGATCTGTTCGCCGCTGTGTTTGCAGAAACCGTCGTTGGCCAGAAAGCAGAACGCCCGGGCCAGATCGATGCAGTTCATGCGCAACGCGCAGTGGCTGAAATAGCTGCGCAGCACCGCTTCGACGTCGTTGTGAAAGTTGCCGAACGACTGCATCAGATACGCCATCGCCGCATTGCGCGCGCGGTGCTGGTATTCGGAGTCGGCGACTTTGCCGTCGATCATGATCTGCGGATTGCCGGACAGGCGCCGGACGAAATCGCGCATCGACAGGGTCGGCGCGGCGAAGCGCGACTGGTTGATGTCGCAGATCACCAGCGCACCGGCATTGATGAACGGATTGCGTGGCCGACCGCGCTCGAATTCCAGCTGCACCAGCGAGTTGAACGGCTGCCCGGAAGGCTCGTGACCGAGGCGCTCCCAGATCGCTTCGCCGGAATGATCGATCGCCTGCACCAGGCTGAACACCTTGGAAATACTCTGCACCGAGAACGGCGTCTCGGCGTCACCGGCGCAGTACATCTCGCCGTCGTTGCCGTACACGGCGATGCCCAGTTGATTGGCCGGCACCGTGCCGAGGGCGGGAATATAGTCAGCCACCTTGCCCTGCCCGATCAGCGGGCGGACAGCGTCAAGAATCTCGTTCAACAGCGCTTGCATGCCGGGTTCCGAAGTCTCGCCCCATGGGATTGCGGGGACACTGGGGCTAGACGCTGCGCCCGCCCGTCGAATCACACCGGCCTGCATCGCACTGAATGTTCTAGGCTCAAGCGCACATTCAGAAACCGGAGAGCACCCATGCATCTCGAAGGCTCCTGCCATTGCGGCGAGGTCACGTTCAGCCTCACCAGCGCCCACCCCTACCCTTATCAACGCTGCTATTGCTCGATCTGCCACAAGACCCAGGGCGGTGGCGGTTATGCGATCAACCTCGGCGGCGACGCGACCAGCCTCAAGGTACGCGGGCGCAAACATATCAGCGTCTATCACGCGAAGATGAAAGACGAGGGCGACAAACGCGCCCATCGCAGCAGCGCCGAGCGGCATTTCTGTTCACTGTGCGGCAGCGGCTTGTGGCTGTTCAGCCCGGAGTGGCCGGAGCTGATCCACCCGTTCGCCTCGGCCATCGATACACCGTTGCCGGTGCCGCCGGAGCACACGCATCTGATGCTCGGTTCGAAAGCAACCTGGGTCGAAGTCGAGGCCAAAACCAAAGACCAACAGTTCGACGTCTACCCCGAAGAATCCATTGCCGAATGGCATGAACGCCTCGGCTTGACCCGCTGACCTCGCAACTCCAGCCTACCCCTGTAGGAGTGAGCCTGCTCGCGATAGCGGTGTGTCAGACAACAACAATGTCAACTGATAGACCGCTATCGCGAGCAGGCGAAGGCCTACAGGGGATCGCCACTGCTTCACTATTTTTTGTTCCAGCAGTTCCCCTTTGCGTTGTTCGTTCGGTTAACCCCTCAGAAGCACTTCAACTACCGATCGATTCGATGCAAAGGGATCTCCATGTCGCACGTCCGTTTCGCCCTGTGCCCGCTGGCACTGGCCTTGCTGAGCATTTCTGCCAACGCCGCTGAAAAAACCGACCAGACCTTGCAACTGGGCGCCACCAACATTTCCGCCCAAGGCCTCGGCGCCACTACCGAAGACACCCGCTCCTACACCACCGGCGCGATGTCCTCGGCCACCGGCCTGCCACTTTCGATCCGCGAAACCCCGCAATCAGTGACGGTCATCACTCGCCAGCAAATGGACGATCGCGGCGTACAAAGTGTCGGTGATGCGTTGCGCAATACCCCCGGCATTTCGATGCAGAAGTACGACAGCGACCGTACCGAGTTTTCCGCGCGCGGACTGGCGATCACCAACTTCCAGTACGACGGCGTCAACATTCCATACGACGGCGTGTACGGCGAGAACCCGAACAACGGCGACGACGCCGCCAGCATCGACCGCATTGAAATCATCAAAGGCGCCACCGGCCTGATGACAGGCTCCGGCGACCCGTCGGCCACAGTCAACCTGATCCGCAAGAAGCCGACCAAAGAGTTCAAAGCTTCGATCAGCGGCACCGTTGGTTCGTGGGATGCCTACCGCACCGTGGGTGATATTTCCGGTTCGCTGACCGACTCGGGCAACGTGCGCGGGCGTTTCGTCGGTGCCTACTCCGATCAGAATTCCTATCTGGATCACTACAGTCAACGCAAAGACCTGTTCTACGGCATCCTCGAAGCGGATCTGAGCGACGACACTCTGCTGACCTTCGGCGTAGACAAATCCAGTACGACCCCGCGCGGTTCGTCGTGGACCGGCAACCCGGTGTATTTCGCCGATGGCGGGCGAACCGACTTTGGTCGCCACTTCAACTCCGCCGCTGACTGGAGCCGCCGCGATTTCGACAACATCACCTACTTCGCCTCCTTGGAACAGGCGTTGGCCAATGACTGGAAATTCAAAGTCAGCCTCGACCAGAAAACCACCGATCACGACACCCGCCTCGCTTCGGCCAGCGGTGGCAATCCGAACCGCGCCAGCGGCGAAGGCATGTTCATGTACTGGGGACGCTGGCAAGGTCACCGCGTGCAGAACACCGCTGACGTCAACGTCTCTGGCCCTTTCACCCTCGGTGGTCGCGAGCATGAACTGATCGTCGGGGTCATGACCTCGCACTCGCGACAGACTGGCGCGACCTACGACACCAGTGCGTTTTCCGAAGTGCCAGGGAGCATCTACGACTGGGACGGCAATCTGCCGAAACAGGATTTCCCGAAGAACGGCAAATACGAGCGCACCCAGAGCCAGAACGGCATTTACCTGGCCACGCGCCTGCGCCCGACCGACGATCTCTCGGTGATTCTCGGCAGCCGCTTGAGCACCTTCAAATACAACGAAGACTACCGCTACAACCCCGGCGCCGGCCTCGACGACACCCACACCAGTTACAAGGAACACGGCGTGGTCACACCGTACGCCGGGGTGATTTATGACCTCGACGACACCTACTCGCTGTATGCCAGCTACACCAGCATTTATCAGCCGCAGACCTACAAGGACGCCAACGGCTCGACGCTTGCGCCGGTCGAGGGCGACAGCTATGAAACCGGTTTGAAAGCGGCGTATTTCGACGGTCGCCTCAACGCCAGCCTGGCGTTCTTCCGCATCGAGCAGGACGGCGTGGCCGAGTCGATCGGCACCAACGCGGTGACCAACGAAGGCATCTACAAAGCCATCGACGGCGCCACCACCAAGGGCGTGGAGCTGGAACTGGCCGGCGAACTGGCCGAAGGCTGGAACGTCTCCGCCGGTTACACCTACGCGCGCACCCGTGATGCCGATGAGCAGCGCATGTACGGTTATCCGTTGTCGACCACCAAGCCTGAGCATACGGTGCGCACCTTCACTACCTACCGTTTGCCCGGCGTGCTCGACAAGGTCACCGTCGGTGGCGGCGTGAGCTGGCAGAGCGCGTTCTACGGAAAGATCTACAGCGCCCCGGCCGGCGACTACACGCGGATCAAACAGGGCGGCTACACCCTCGTCGACCTGATGAGCCGCTATCAGTACAACGAGCACCTGAGCTTCACGGTCAACGCCAATAACGTCTTCGACAAGCGCTACCTGACCGGCCTGGGCAACTTCGACACCACGTTCTACGGTGAGCCGCGCAATTTGATGCTGACGACCAAGTGGGATTTTTGATTCTGGGCTGAAATAGCGGCGCCATGGATGGCCCTATCGCGAGCAGGCTCACTCCTACAGGGGGGGCTGCGTTGCCTACAAATTTTGAGCAAGACACAAGACCCTGTAGGAGTGAGCCTGCTCGCGATAGCGGTGGGTCAGCCGCAAAAATGCTGATTGGACTGACCCCTTCGCCAGCAAGCTCCCACAGTGATCTGTGGTGCTCACAAATCCAGTGTGGGAGCGAGCCTGCTCGCGAAGAGGCCGGCACAGATCACAGCATTAATCCAGATGCGCCCAGGTCATCCGGAACGACGCCCCACCCCAAGCCGAATCCCCCACCTCAACCTGCCCGCCATGGGACTGTGAGACCCGGCGCACCAACGCCAGGCCCAAACCAAACCCACCCGTACGCCGATCCCGACTGGCATCCAGCCGCGAAAACGGCTCGAAGATCTTCTCCCGCCCGTCCAGCGGCACGCCCGGCCCATCGTCATTGACTCGCACTTGGTAATAATCGCCCGTGCGCTCCAGTGTCACCTCAACCCGTTGCTCGGCATAGCGAATCGCGTTGCGCAGCAGGTTGATCACCGCCCGCGCCATGAATCGCGGTTCAATGCGCACGGTGTCGAGCCGGCAATCACCGATCAGCAACTGCACGCCCGCCGCCTCTGCCTCCAGCGCCACGCTGCCGACCACACTGTCGAGCCAATTGGCAGCCTGTATGTTTTCGCGCTTGATCACCGTCGCGCCGCGCTCGAGGCTGGCGTAGGTCAACAGTTCCGAAACCATTTCCTCGAGCTCACCGAGGTCGGCGTACATGTCGGCAATCAGCTCACGGTTCTGACTGGCGTCCGGTTGCTGTTTGAGCTGGTCGAGTTCAAACGACAGCCGCGCAATCGGTGTGCGCAGTTCGTGGGACACGGCGTTGGTCAGTTCACGCTGATTGGCGATCAGACCTTCGATGCGCGCCGCCATCAGGTTGAAGTGCTCGGCCAGATCGCGGATGTTCGAGCGCTTCGACAGTTGAATGCGCACCGACAGATCGTTATCGCCGAAACGCTCTGCAGCGAGGCGCAGTTTCTCCAGATCGCGCCAGTGCGGACGCACCCAGAAAAACAGGACGATGCCGATCATCACGGCAATCATCAGATAGGCGCCGGCGATGTAGAACGGCATCAGACTCGGCTCGGCCGGCAAGCGGATGCTGAGTAATTGCGGGCCATCGTCAATCGCGGAAATGTACTGGGTGTATTTGTCACGGATCACCAGCAGCCCTTTGGCCAGCTCGGCTTTTTCCGTTTCGCTCAGTGCCAGTTCAGAGGCGTCGACCAGCGTCAGTCCCAAGCCGTAATGCGGGCGAATCGTTTTCAGCTGGTTTTCCCGGGCCGGGCCGTCGAGTTCACGCAATTGCTGACCCAACGTCCAGGCCTGTCCGCGCACGGCCTCACGGTTGTAGTCCTGCATCTGATAATCGAGCAAGGCATCGAAGGTACGCTCGACCGTCTGCAAGGCCAGCACCAGCCCCATCGTCATGACCAGAAACAGCCCGAGAAATAACCGCAGCATCTACAGCTCCCACGCGAACGGATTGAACAGATAACCCTTGCCCCACACGGTCTTGATACAGATCGGCTCGCGGGGATTGTCTTTGAGCTTGTTGCGCAACTTGCTGATGTACACGTCGACGCTGCGGTTGAGGCCGTCGAAGGCGATCCCGCGCATGCGATTGAGGATGTCGTCACGCGACAGAACCTTGCCGGCGGCGCTGGCCAGCAACCACAGCAGTTCGAATTCCATGGTGGTCATTTCAATGACCTCGCCCGCCAGCCTTACTTCCCGACAACTGCGGTCAACGCTCAACTGGCCGAACTCGAGAAAACTGACCACATTGCTGTCCGGCACCTGGCGCCGTTGCAGCGCTCGCAACCGGGCCAGCAACACCGGCGGCTTGATCGGTTTGATCACATAGTCATCGGCGCCGGATTCCAGGCCGAGAATGTGGTCGAGGTCATCTTCCTTGGCGGTCAGAATCACGATCGGCGTGTCCGACACACTGCGAATCTCGCGGCACACGTGCAACCCGCTCTGCCCCGGCAGCATCAGGTCGAGCACCACGACTTTCGGCTTGAATTCGAGAAAGGCCGCCACGGCCAGGTCGCCGCGCAGCACGGTGCGCACTTCGTAGCCGTGTTGTTCGAGAAAGTGCGCGATCAACGCCGCCAGACGCTCATCGTCTTCCACCAACAGGACTTTGCCAAAACCCAGGTTATCCATAACGACCGTCTGCCACCCAAGTGTGAAGTGGTCGGCATTATGGCGGCAATCGCGGGCAAGGCGTTTGCTTCAGACAGCAAAAACCGGCCGCTGGGGCCGGTTTTCGGTGATGTTTCATACTCTTAAGAGTTTTTAACAATCTTATGCTGGCACACCGCTGTGGAAGCGAAACTCTTCGTCCGGCGATTCGATCAGTTCCTGCTCGGCGACGCGGACTTTGTCGATGACCTGAGCAATATCCTTCGCATCACCGTACTGATAGGCCAGCTTCAGATAACCCTGAAAATGCCGCGCCTCGCTTTTCAGCAGGCCAAAGTAGAACTTGCCGAGTTCTTCGTCCAGGTGCGGCACCAGCGCTTCGAACCGCTCGCAACTGCGCGCTTCGATAAACGCGCCGACCACCAGCGTATCGACCAGTTTCACCGGCTCATGGCTGCGCACGACCTTGCGCAAGCCCGAGGCGTAACGACCGGCATGCAGCTGGCGCAGTTCGATCTTGCGCCGTTTCATGATGCGCATGACCTGCTCGTGGTGCACCAGTTCTTCCCGGGCCAGACGCGACATCATGTTGATCAGGTCGACGTGGGAATGGTACTTGGCAATCAGGCTCAGGGCGGTGCTGGCAGCCTTGAACTCGCAGTTCTTGTGGTCGATCAGCAGGGTGTCCTGATCGGCCAGTGCCGCCTGAACCCAGGCGTCGGGGGTGCGGCAGCCAAGGAATTCGTGGATTTCGGGAAGGATCATGGGGCTCACGGTAAAAGGTGTTCGAGCGAAGGGCGCCGATTATACCGGCCTGTCCGCAGACCACCAGCGGCTGGCGTTGATATGCATCAAGTCGCGCACGATCGAGCAGCAACTATAGTTGTGCAACGCCGTGCCTTTTCTTTGCTGGAGACTCCGCTCATGCAAGCCATTCGCAGCATTCTGGTGGTCATCGAACCCGAACATTCGGAAAGCCTGGCGCTCAAGCGCGCCAAGCTGATCGCGGGCGTGACCCAGGCCCATCTGCACCTGCTGGTGTGCGACAAGAAACACGACCATGCCGGCATGCTTGGCGTACTCAAGGCTGCGCTGGTGGCCGATGGCTACAGCGTGACCACCGAGCAGGCGTGGAACGAGAGCCTGCATGAAACCATCATCGATGTGCAGCAGGCCGAGGGCTGCGGGCTGGTGATCAAACAGCACTTCCCGGACAGTTCACTGAAAAAAGCCCTGCTGACCCCGGCCGACTGGAAACTCCTGCGCCACTGCCCTACCCCGGTGTTGCTGGTGAAAACCGCCGGTTCCTGGAAGGACAAGGTGATTCTGGCAGCCGTGGACGTAGGCAATGCCGATGGCGAGCACCGGCATTTGCACACGACGATCATTGATCATGGCTACGACATTGCCAGTCTGGCCAAAGCGCATCTGCATGTGATCGCCGCACATCCATCGCCGATGCTGTCAGCAGCGGACCCGACGCTGCAACTGAGTGAAACCATCGCGGCGCGTTATCGCGAGCAATGTCGGGCGTTTCAGGCCGAATTCGATGTTGATGATGAACATCTGCACATCGAGGAAGGCCCGGCGGATGTGTTGATCCCGTTCATGGCGCACAAGCTGCAGGCAGCGGTGACCGTGATAGGCACGGTGGCGCGTACCGGGTTGTCCGGGGCGTTGATCGGGAATACGGCGGAAGTGATTCTGGATGCGCTGGAAAGCGATGTGCTGGTGCTCAAGCCGCAGGAGGTTGAGGATCATTTGGTGGAGTTGGCGGTGAAGCACTGAACAGCCACATTTGAAATGCGATCCCTGTAGGAGTGAGCCTGCTCGCGATTGCGTCCTGTCAGTCACCACCTTCTTTGAATGCACTACCGCTATCGCGAGCAGGCTCACTCCTACAGTTGGAATGCATTCCCCTGTGGGAGCGAGCCTGCTCGCGAAGCTTTCGACCTTCAGGCGCCGAAGGCGTCCTTCAGAAAGCCGGGGGCGATGTAGCGCTGATAGTGCGCTTCCGACAGCAGGAAGAATTCCCGATCAATGGCATCGCGCAGTTCCGGCAGGTTCCAGTCACGAAACTCCGGCAGCAGCACCATCCCGTACGCTTCCAGATTAATGATCACCCGCGCACCCCGGGCAATCAGCTGATACGCCCAGCAATATTCCGACTGATGCGGCACGAAGCGGATCTTGCGCTGTTCCAGCTGCTCTCGCAGGCGCGCCGAATCGAAAATCTCGACCTTGCCCGCCATCACTTGTGACAGCAATTGCTCCAGACGCAGCCACACCGCGCGCTTTTCCTCCTCGTTGTATCCATTCCAATGGATCACTTCGTGGTGGAAACGCTTGCAGCCACGGCACACCAGATCACCGTAAACAGTGGAGCAGAGGCCGACGCAAGGGGTCTTGATGGTCTGATTGGGCATAAGATAGGCAAAACACTGAAACGCGGAACAGGTCGGCATGTTAGCCCTTTGTCGGCCATTGATCACCCCTCAAACATCAGGGTCTCAGCCGTACCGCGCGTTTGACCCGGCCGCGCGCATTGCCACGAAAGTCCAATAGAGCGCGACTTACCTTTAAATTTTTTTTGCCGTAGAATCAGCCAGCCTTTTAAGGCGCCAATGTCCGTTAGAAGCTGTTTTCAAAGCGTCACGAGCACAGTCGTTCCTTCAGAGCGGTGTTGGCGAGGGATTTTTCCAGCGGGGAAAAATCCAGCGCCAACCCTCATCAGCTCCCCGTTCTGCAGGCGTAAAACTTTGAAAGCAGCTTCTGTAAGGAATTGCCGGTAATTCTGGCCGAACGACCCACAACGTCGTGAGGAGCATGAGTACGGCAATTTCGGGATGAGCGTCCCGGACACCCATTTGGGACCACTGATGAGGGTAATAACTGTGCTTGAAGCCTACCGCAAACATATCGAAGAGCGTGCAGCCCTGGGTATCGTTCCCCAGCCGCTTAACGCCGAACAAACAGCAGGCCTGGTCGAGCTGCTGAAAAACCCTCCGGCTGGCGAAGAAGAATTTCTCGTTGACCTGATCACCAATCGCATTCCACCAGGCGTGGACGAAGCGGCTTATGTCAAAGCCGGCTTCCTGTCTGCACTGGCCAAGGGCGAAGTTTCCTCCCCTCTGCTGGACAAAAAGCGCGCTGTAGAACTGCTCGGCACCATGCAGGGCGGCTACAACATCGTCACTCTGGTTGACCTGCTGGACGACGCCGAGCTGGCGCCAGTCGCTGCCGCGCAACTCAAGCACACCCTGCTGATGTTCGATGCGTTCCACGACGTCGCGGAGAAAGCCAAGAACGGCAACGTTCACGCTAAAGCCGTGCTGCAATCCTGGGCTGACGGCGAGTGGTTCAAAAACCGCCCAACGCTGGAAGACAAGATCAGCCTGCGCGTTTTCAAAGTCACCGGCGAAACCAACACCGACGACCTGTCCCCTGCTCCAGATGCCTGGTCGCGTCCAGACATCCCGCTGCACGCCCTGGCCATGCTGAAAATGGCCCGTGACGGCATCGTTCCTGATCAACAGGGCGCCATCGGCCCGATGAAGCAGATCGAAGAAATGCGCGGTCAAGGCTTCCCGATCGCCTACGTCGGTGACGTGGTCGGTACCGGTTCGTCGCGTAAATCCGCTACCAACTCGGTGCTGTGGTTCTTCGGCGACGACGTTCCTTACGTGCCGAACAAGCGCGCTGGCGGTTTCTGCTTCGGCAGCAAAATCGCTCCGATCTTCTACAACACCATGGAAGATGCCGGCGCACTGCCAATCGAGTTCGACGTTTCCAACATGCACATGGGCGACGTGATCGACCTGTACCCGCATGCTGGCAAAGTCTGCAAACACGGCACCGACGAAGTCCTGACCACCTTCGAAATGAAGACTCCGGTGCTGTTGGACGAAGTCCGCGCTGGCGGCCGTATCCCGCTGATCATCGGCCGTGGCCTGACCGAGAAGGCTCGCGCCGAACTGGGTCTGCCAGCGTTCGACCTGTTCAAGAAGCCTGATGCACCGATCGAAAGTACCAAGGGTTACACCCTGGCGCAGAAAATGGTCGGCAAGGCTTGCGGTCTGGCAGAAGGCAAAGGCATCCGCCCTGGCACCTACTGCGAACCGAAGATGACCACCGTAGGTTCTCAGGACACCACCGGTCCAATGACCCGTGACGAACTGAAAGACCTGGCGTGCCTGGGCTTCTCCGCTGATCTGGTAATGCAGTCGTTCTGCCACACCGCGGCGTATCCAAAGCCGATCGACGTGACTACCCACCACACCCTGCCTGACTTCATCATGACCCGCGGCGGCGTTTCCTTGCGTCCGGGCGACGGCATCATCCACTCGTGGCTGAACCGCATGCTGCTGCCAGACACCGTCGGTACCGGTGGTGACTCGCACACCCGTTTCCCGATGGGCATTTCGTTCCCGGCCGGTTCCGGTCTGGTTGCGTTTGCTGCAGCCACCGGCGTTATGCCGCTGGACATGCCGGAATCGATCCTGGTGCGCTTCAAAGGCAAAATGAAACCTGGCATCACCCTGCGTGACCTGGTTCATGCGATTCCTTACTTCGCCATCCAGAACGGTCTGCTGACCGTTGAGAAGAAAGGCAAGAAAAACGCTTTCTCCGGCCGCATCCTGGAAATCGAAGGTCTGGAAGGTCTGACCCTGGAGCAGGCGTTCGAACTGTCCGACGCCTCGGCCGAACGTTCGGCTGCCGGTTGCACCATCAAGCTGTCGAAAGAGTCGATCACCGAGTACCTGAACTCCAACATCACCCTGCTGCGCTGGATGATCGGCGAAGGCTACGGCGATGCGCGTACCCTGGAGCGTCGTGCTCAAGCGATGGAAGCCTGGGTTGCCAACCCGGAACTGATGGAAGCCGATGCCGACGCCGAATACGCCGAAGTCATCGAAATCGATCTGGCCGACATCAGCGAGCCGGTACTGTGCGCGCCGAACGATCCGGACGATGCTCGTCTGCTGTCCAGCGTTGCTGGCGAGAAGATCGACGAAGTGTTCATCGGTTCGTGCATGACCAACATCGGTCACTTCCGCGCTGCCGGTAAACTGCTGGATCAGGTCAAGGGTCAGCTGCCAACCCGTCTGTGGCTGTCGCCGCCGACCAAGATGGACGCTCACCAACTGACCGAAGAAGGCTACTACGGCATCTACGGCAAGGCTGGTGCACGCATGGAAATGCCGGGCTGCTCGCTGTGCATGGGTAACCAGGCACGTGTAGAGCCGAACAGCACCGTGGTGTCGACATCGACCCGTAACTTCCCGAACCGTCTGGGCGACGGCGCGAACGTCTACCTGGCTTCGGCCGAGCTGGCGTCCGTGGCTTCGATCCTGGGTCGCCTGCCGACCGTCGAGGAGTACATGGAATACGCTGGCAAGATCGACAGCATGGCGGCCGATATCTACCGCTACCTGTCCTTCGACCAGATCGCCGAGTTCCGTGAAGCTGCTGCGAACGCCAACATCCCGGTCGTTCAAGCCTAACGTTACAACGCAATGAAAAACGCCGCCCATCGTGAGATGAGCGGCGTTTTTTTTATGCTTCACATATAGACCCTGTGGGAGCGAGCCTGCTCGCGAAAGCGATTCATCATCCAATAGTTACATCGACTGACACACCGCTTTCGCGAGCAGGCTCGCTCCCACATTTGATTCTTGCCAGACAAGAGAACTGCATTTCCCCCATAGAGTTATGGGTTGAACTTGAGGGCTTTCTGCACGGCGCCATCGACGCTCAAACCGCTGAGAATCACACCGTTGGCCTGCACTTCAGGCAAAGCCTCCAACACCGTCAGCGCTTCATGCTTGAGCCGCGCCAGAATCAGCCGCTTGCCCTCCTGATGCACCCGCAAGAAAAACTCCTGCATCGCCTCAATGCTGGTGCCATCCAGGTCCGGCGTCTCTTCAAGACTCAGAATCACCGTGTGCACCGGCACCTCTGCATGGCGGACCAGTCTTAACGCCGCCCCCAGAATTCGTTCAACGTTGGCAAAGAACAACGCCTCACTGGGCCGAATGATCATTACGCCAGGCTCCGTCTGGGCAATGGGATGACGCTGCACATCAACAAAATCGTGCCCGCCATCAATCCGCCCGAGCACCTGAATATCCGCCGCCGACATCTGTTTGAGCATCAACAGCACACTGATCGCCACCGAGACCAGCAAGCCGTCCAGCACGCCCAATAGCAGCACGGCAGAGACTGCGCAGATCACCAGCAAACGATCCCGGCGCCAGATGAAATACCGGCCCAGCGGCTGCAAACTCAAGCCGCGACCCAACGCATGCATGACAATCGCGGCGAGGATCGGCTCCGGCGTCAGGGCAATCCATGGCAACACCGTCAGCACGATGATCAACACCACCAGTGCTGCCACCGCGCCGGCCCAGCGTGACGTCGCACCCGCTGCTTCATTCGCCGAAGTCGCCGAATACCCGGCGCCTGCCGGCATGCCATGAAACAACCCGGAAAGCAGGTTCGACGCGCCCAGCGCCAGCAGATCGCGGTTTGAAGTGACGCGGTCGCCATGCTTGAGCGCATACGCACTGATCGAGCCATACGACTCCGCATACAGAATCATCACCAGCGCAAACCCTACCTCGCCCAAACGCAGCCAGTCGGCGAACGGCAGCACTGGCAAATTGGGCACTTCGAGGCTGAGGTCAATCATGCCGATCATCTTCACGCCGTATGCCGGCAGGTTCAGCCATTGCCCGGCGACGATGACGATCACCACCACCAGCAAGCCACCGGGTAACCGAGGGAATCGTGAAAACAACCCTAGCAACACCAGCGCAACGGCAGCGACAGCGGCGGCTGGCCAGTTCCATTGCGGCAGTTGTTCAAGCAATTGCGGGGCGAAGCGCACCAGATTGGCGTCAGTCAGATGCACGCCGACCACGCTGGCGACCTGTTTGAGAATGATCGTCAGCGCCAGGCCGAAGGCAAATCCGCGTAAAACCGGTTTGGCGATGAAGGCGGTGACACTGCCCAGACGAAAGAGCCCGGCCAATAGAAACAAGCCGCCCGTGACCAACACCAGGCCGACTGCCAGGGTCGAGCGCAATTGCGTGTCACCATTGGCCAGCGTCGCCGTCGCGGCCGCCAGCACTGCGGCCGACGAGGACGTCGCCGACACAATCGCAAAACGACTGGTGCCGAACACCCCATAACACAGCAACCCGGCAAACAGGGCGATCACCCCTGCCTGAGGCGCCAGCGCGGCGATGGTCGAATACGCCACCGCTTCGGGCAGCAAGAGGCCTGCGATGGACAGGCCGGCGAGCACGTCCTGCCAGCGATTGATGGGTGCAACAGGTGGCGCGAGGCTCGACAATCCACTGTCTCCAGACGAAAAAAAACCGCTGCGCATCGGTGATGCGCAGCGGCGTACTGTAGCTCAAAAACAAAAGATCGCAGCCTTGTGCAGCGTCTGCTCAGGGATTCAGGCAGTGGCTGCCGCAGGCTGCGAACTTTTACATCGTCAGCTTGTAAACCAGTGCCGAAATCGCTACCAGACCTACCGCCGTTACAAACACGTTAGAGGCCTGACCACGATAGCGCGCCATCGCCGGAATCTTGCGAATCGCATACATCGGCATCAGGAACAGAATCGCCGCGATTACCGGGCCGCCGACGGTTTCGATCATGCCCAGAATGCTCGGATTCAGGGTCGCGATGATCCAGCAGATCACCAGCATGAAAGCCGCCACGATGCGATCCAGTGCCTTGGCGCTCGGACGCTTGCCGCTCTTCACGATCAAGCCTTTCAGGCCCTCACTGGCGCCGATGTAGTGACCGAGGAACGACTTGGAGATCGCGACAAACGCGATCAACGGCGCGGCGAACTCAATGGTCGGATTGTTGAAGTGGTTGGCCAGGTACGACAGGATCGACAGATTCTGCTCTTTGGCTTCCGCCAATTGCTCCGGTGACAACGTCAGCACGCAACTGAAGACGAAGAACAGCACCATCAGCACCATCAATGCATGGGCGCGGAACAGGATCTGCGAGCTGCGCTCATCGGCATGCACGCCGTACTGACGCTTCTGATCCACTGCAAACGCCGAAATGATCGGCGAATGGTTGAACGAGAACACCATCACCGGAATCGCCAGCCACAGCGTGTGCAGCAGCGCCGACGGCGGCGGCACCTGCGAAACGGTGGTCAGGATACCGCCGTTCCAGTGCGGAATCAGGTATACCGCCAGAAACAGCAGCGCGACGATGAACGGGTACACCATCAGGCTCATCGCCTTGACGATCGCCTCCTGGCCGCAACGCACCACAGCCAGCAAACCAAGAATCAGCACGAACGACAGCAGCGCACGTGGCGGCGGTGTGATGTGCAATTGATGCTCAAGGAAACTGGCGACCGTGTTGGTCAAGCCGACGCTGTAGATCAGCAGGATCGGGAAGATCGCAAAGAAATAAAGCAGCGTGATCAACGCACCAGCCTTGATGCCAAAATGCTGTTCGACCACTTCAGTGATGTCGGCGCCTTCGCGACCGGAAAGCACAAAACGGGTCAGACCGCGGTGAGCGTAGAACGTCATCGGGAACGCCAACAGCGCAAGGACCACCAGCGGCCAGAAGCCACCCAAGCCTGCGTTGATCGGCAAATACAGGGTACCGGCGCCAATGGCCGTTCCAAACAACCCCAACATCCAGGTGGTGTCCTGGCGATTCCAGCTCGAGAGTTCAGCGGGTGCTGCTGCATCAAAGCGCTCTTCGACGCTATTGGCCTGATCATTCATCCGGTCGGATCTCCGCATTCCGGTCACTTGCCACTCGGTCAGGACGCGTCGGAAAAAACCGACAGACATGCTCCGGCCGAAACAGGGGCGCGATTCTCCGCGATAAATGAGCAGAAGCAAAGACTTAGCTGAGGAATGGTTGTGCGGAGCAGATCAGTGGGGTGTCGTTTTCTGGAAAACTGCTGTCGCCCACAACTACGTCGAATGTCGTTTTTGGCCCGTATCAGCGACAAGCGCCCCCGTCAGGAAAACATTTCAGATCACACGAAGAATCATCGTCCCGATTGTGATGACGACCAGCGCAAACACTGCCCCCATACCGAACCTGAATAATTCTGAGCGAATCTCCGCTGGGGACAGACCTTTGGCCTCTTCAGCAAACTCGGCGTCCTCTCGTCGAAGTCGTTCAACTCTGGCTTCAGGGTCTTCTCTGTACATATTTAACGTCCTTTGCTAAGTCGCGAGACCAATCTGTTATGTAAAACGTTATTGAGCAGCCGGTACGCCTGATCGCAAACCATGATGGGTGAAGCGCTTCATTTAAAACCTGGTCAATATTCCGAATACAGCAGTAATCGCAGTTAGCAGCCCCGTGCCTACTGCTACCGGGTACCAGAACCGCTCTCGTTTTAGTTTGTTTTCCTCAGCCATAAGCTTGCGTCTCTCGACAATGAGCTTGCGTGATTCGTTTTGTAGCCTTTCGAGTTCCAGATTTTCCCGATCATTCTGAAGCATTTGCCTTCCTTGGCTGTTGGCAGTGACTGAACAGGCTGCTTTGGATCCTGATGATTTCGCATTCATCACTTGCCAGGTAGCAGACGAGTCTGGCGGATTCGTAGGTAAATTCCTCAAATCAGGTAGGTCGCCTCAAATAGAGACTTTTAGGTAATGCGCAGAGATCAAGCGCCCTATTCTTTCAATTTGGCCCACTTGATCTAGCGTGAGATGAATCCCCTGCCCTGCGGAGCCTTCCCATGCCACTGGTTCGCGTCGATATCCAGCAAAACCCCGACCCCACTTTCGCCAAACGCATCGGCGAGCACATCTACGCTGCCCTGCGCAGTTGTATCGATGTGCCCGAGCACGACAACTTCCAGATCCTCACCGAGCACGACAGTCAGCACCTCGTTTACGACCCGCAGTATCTGGGGATCCAGCGCAGTGATGGCGTGGTGTTCATTCAGATCACCATCAGCGAAGGGCGCTCGATAGAGAAGAAACAGTTGCTGTTCAAAACCATCGCTGAAAGCCTGCACACCCAACTGGCGGTGCGCCTGGAAGACGTGTTCATCAATCTGGTGGAGGTGAAAAAAGAGAACTGGTCATTCGGTAACGGCATTGCGCAATACGTCACTTGAGCGGGTGATTGACAGCCCGGCATCGGTGCCAGCATGATCGGCCCCATGAACATTCGCGCGCTGCAACTCACCCGTACCACCACGACCGCCACCGGCGGGTCGTGGTGTTTCTGCCTGAGGTAAACCCAGCGCAGCAAACCCAAGGCCCCGCCAGCAATGGACGGGGCCTTGTTGTTTCTCCCGTCCGTGCGGCATCTGCAGCCCCCAAGGAGAAACACCATGCCCGCAGCACTGTTGATCATCGATATGCAGGTTGGTCTGTTCCACGGACCGGAAAAGCCCTACCAGGGCGAACGGGTTCTGGCCAACATCCAGCGCCTGGTCGCTCAGGCCCGCGCGAATCAAGTGCCGATCTTTGCCGTGCGCCACACCGGCCCGGACGGCTCACCGATTGCCGCTGGCAGTCCTTTCTGGCAATTACTGCCAGCGCTTGAGCTGGACGCAGACATCGATACCCTCTTCGACAAATCCCGCCCGAATGCCTTTCATGGCACTCAATTGGCTCGGCAACTCGAATCCGCGCAAGTCGATGACCTTTATATCGTCGGTATGAAAAGCCAGTTCTGCATCGACAGCACCTGCCGCGCCGCCGCGGATCTCGGCTTCAAGCCATTGCTGGTCGTTGACGCCCACACCTGCATGGACACTGCCGCGCTACCGGCCGCAGCAATCATCCAGCATCACAACGCAACCCTCGGCGCTGCCTTCGCGCGTTTAATCAACTGCGCTGAAGTGACGTTCTAAGGAAATCCACTCTGAAGTTGACGCAACTTGACTTGCTGCGGTTGCGTCAACCAGACATTTGTTACGGCATCCTCTGTCCTACAGCATCGTGTAATTAATTAAGGGTGCCAGCGACTTCAACTACAGACAACACCAACAAACAAGCAAATCGAACACCAACTTTTCAGAATATTCCTACAGCCTAAACAGCCAAAAAAAACCAACAACAAAATATTACTTAAAGCCGAATGCCAGCCATTTGTTACAAACAACTACCCAGCCATTGAACAATATTCCGCGGCAGGTCTATATTTTTATCGCCCTGAAGTTGAACGACCAACAATTAAAGTGTGATCAAGAGGACACAGCATGCAGAAGAACATGATGACCGGCCTGTTGTTGGCCGCACTGCTTGCCCCGCTCGCCAGCGCCAACGCCGACGTCCGCGAGCTGGCTTCTTCGCCCCGATGGCTGACCACCAAGGTCTACCTCGACGGCGCCCCTGAAACCGACGTCAAAGCGAAGTACCCCGGCGTCGTTGGCATATCGACCTGGGATCCCGAGCGTAATCGATACGAATTCTTTTACACCGATACCGGCGAATCAAAGTACAACAACGGCGGCGGCGGTTATTTCTTTGTCACCGGCGATCAGCAACAGCACATTCTTGTGCCGGATGTCGGCCCGACCAGAACATGGGCCAGACGTCTGGAAACATTGAACAACCGTGAATTCACTTACTCTCGGGAAGTACCCCGCGACATGGTCGACAACAACCCTCTCGTTCGCATTCATGTCGTTCACGAGCCCTATACCGGAACGATAGAAACCAGGTCCGTCATCAAATAATAAAACCAGGAGTTCAATATGCAAAAATCACTTAAAAACCTGCTGATGTCGGCGTTACTGATTTCTTCCGTCTATTGCGCCGGGGTCAGCGCACAAACCGCTACCCAACCCGCAAAAAATGCCGTCGCCACTGCCGACAACGCGATGATGCTGACTGTGTTTCTGAAGCATGATCAAACCCGACCATTAAGTGAACTCAGGCCCAGCTCGCGCAACAGGGTTTCCATAAAACCTTTCCCCCGGCCGGAGTCGAGGTGGTGAGCTGGAACATCATGATGGGTATCGGCCAGGTCGTGACCGTGCGATTTCCTGTCTCGCGTCTGGCGGAAGTGAATCTTGCACTGGAAAACACTGCTTGGGGCAGCTACCGCACCGAGTTCTATCCGACCTACGATTTCAAGCCGATCGCGATGGCTGAGCAAGCCAAAGCCCAAGCGGCTCAATGATGTCGGCAGCACACCGGATCACCGGTGTGCTGCCAGCCTTGCTTCTTGTCCGAAGCCGTCCAGAATCAAAGCACCACTGCGCGAATGACAACGATTGCCAAGTCGCTGCGGATTCAGCACTCTGAAACGACTTTCTCGACCAACCCGCCGACGTTCACAGGAGCCGCGCAATGCCCGCAACCGTTCTGGTACTGGTTGAAACCATCAATGACTATTTGCCGATCCTCGAACATCAGGGCTTCCACCTGATTCTCGCCCCCACACCCGCCGAACGTGCGCACGCCATTGCCTCCCAAGGCAGCCGCATCGATGCGGTGCTGACCCGCGGTCCGCTGGGCCTCACGGCGGAAGAGATCGCCGCCCTGCCCGCGTTGAAGATCATTACCGTCATCGGCGCCGGCTACGAACAGGTCGACCTGCAAGCCGCCAGCAACCGTGGCATTACCGTCACCAACGGCGCCGGGGTCAACGCCTCGTCGGTGGCTGACCATGCGATGGCGATGTTGTTGGCACTGGTCCGGGATATCCCGCGGTGTGATGCCGCAGTACGCCGGGGTGAATGGCCGAAGATCATGCGCCCGTCGCTGGCCGGCAAACGCCTGGGGATTCTCGGGCTGGGCGCCGTCGGGCTGGCGATCGCCAAACGTGCGAGCCTCGGCTTCGACATGGAAATCAGCTACCACAGCCGCCAGGTGCGTAGCGATGTGCCTTATGCGTTCTGCTCGACGCCGACCGAACTGGCCCGGGCTTCGGACTTTCTGATTGTCGCCACGCCCGGTGGCATTGGCACCCAACATCTGGTCACCCGCGCGGTGCTCGATGCGCTCGGGCCGAAAGGCTTCATCGTCAACATTGCCCGCGCCAGCGTCATCGCTACGGCGGATCTGATCACTGCCCTTGAACAACGCAGAATCGCCGGCGCCGCACTCGATGTGTTCGACCACGAGCCACAAGTGCCGGATGCGCTGAAAACACTGAGCAACGTGCTGCTGACGCCACACGTCGCCGGCCTGTCACCGGAAGCGACGCAAGGCACCGTCGAACTGGTAGGCAAAAACCTCGTGGCGTTCTTCTCAGGCGAGCCCGTGCTGACGCCCATCGCGCTGCCACCGAAACTCAACAACCAGCGTGTGCACTAAAGCACGCCGAGCAACGTCCATAAACGCCGCGATTCGGCGTCGGCACTGATCAGCTCACCGAGTAACTCGCTCAGCGGTTTGTTGCCCCACTCGACTCCCCGGCGGATCAGATACGGCACCGGGCTATGGGGTTCGGTGCGGGCCAGGTATTCGGCGATCAGCAGCAATTGTCGATAGGCCTCCTCACGATTGGCCGGCTCGCGAAACACCTGAGCAACCGGCGCAGGCTCTTCAGGCTGCGTCATGATTGCAGTGGCTTCGACCACGGGCACGGGCGGCGCCGGTTGTTGTGGGTGCATGGCGATAAACTCCTGAACCAGCTTCAGCAGCGCTTGAATGATGTCCTGCAAGGGGCGTAATCCCGGGCCTTGCTCACCCAGATAAGCATTGCTCCAGCTGTCGAGCCGTTGCAGGTGTTGCAGGCTCAACAGCAGATTGCCCTGGGTGCGCAGCCAGAATGCCAGCGGTGTGGCACGGATCTGGTCGCTGAGTTTTTTCTGTTCATTGCGTGCAGTTTCTGCCGAGCTTTTGGCATTCTTGCTGTCGTTGACCTGCACCTGTTGAATCTGCAAACGCCGCCAGACTTCCAGGGTATAAGCTTCGAAATCGCTGTTGCGAGTGCCGAACAGCGGCACGCGAGTGAGCAACACTTCACTGTAGCGACGCACCAGCCATTCCAGCGGAATCACGCGCCACGACTGATCGCCCTCCTCGGCTTGCGGATGCAAGTGTTCAGGGAAGCGCTCACACAAACCGGCAATCAGCGCCAGACTGCCGGGCAAACCGTCCAGTGCTTGCAGGTGCAGCCACGCTTCGCCGAGCCAGGCGCTGAGCATCAAGTCCTTGCTGCGTTCGAGCAATAAAGCAGTGGTGAGTTTCTCGACCTCCGGCCAGTTCGCCCGCTTCAGTGTCGACTGCCAGACCCCGGTCGGCAGGCTTGCATCATCCTCGCGGCGCAAGTCGCGCAACTGATCGAACTCACGCTCATAACGCAAATCGACACCGCACGGCGCATCCGCGCTGATCGGCGCGAGCAGTTGATCAATCAGGTCTGGCACAGCGGTCGATGGCAGGCTCACATGCCCTCCTTCTGCGATTCAAGGGCGACAGTGCTGCCGGTCACCTGAAACGGTGAGCGCGGCGCACGGGTGGGCAACGGGGCAATCGACAGCGGCAATTTCGAACCCTGGCTCATCAATGACAGGCGCACGAACATCCGCGTGAATTCGCTGGTGACGCTGTTGGCCGACGCGGTCACGGGCAGGCGCAGGGTCAGCGGGAAATCGGTGTAATCCATGCTCGGCTGACGCTGCACCGAGAAGTGCGCACGCATCATCCGCAGCAACGACCATGGCCCGCCGTATTCCCAACCGGCCTCCAGATCACGCACCACCAGATTCGGTTGCAGCGGATCATTGACCGGACGTTCCTTGCCGTTGCGCGCCCAGCGCAGGGTCAGGCGAATCGGCTGGCCGAGCATCCAGCGCAGACTCGGCTGCTCGGCCGCGACCGGGTAGTTGATCTGCTGATTGCCGGCGAGCAAACCCCAGGCAATCACTTGATCGGCACCCTGTTCATTATCGCGATCGGTGCGCCAGCGCACGTCGAGCTCGACGCCGAGGATGCCGCTCTTGTCGCGCACGAACAGCGGCGTCAGCCAGGTGCTGGCCTGCTTCAAACGATTGAGAAAGTCTTCAGCGGCGACGCGTTCCGGCGTCTGATTCGTGGCCAGTCCGGCCTGGGCGACCGGCAGGCGCTTATCGATCAACTCCAGCAAATATTGAACCCGCGCCGGTTCGGCATCCGGCATCTGCACGCCGTTGGCGAATGGAAACCGGTCAGCGAGGTACTGATTGAAGTAGTTGGCCAGCTCATTCCACGCGGCCGCCGCCTGTTGTACTTGCAACTGCTGACAACGCTGCATGGCTTCCTGTTGCAGCTCGACCGCGCGCATCGCCAGGGTGCCGCGCCCACCGGCAAGGTTGGCGGTCTGCAACATTTGCAGGCAGGAGTTGACGTCCATTTCGATGAAATCGCGGCTGACCAGTTGTTCGATCTGCGCTGGCGAGCTGGCCGGATTGGCTTCCTTGTATTTACGCAGTTCATCGTTCAGCGCGCTGAACTGCGTCACGCGTTCGTAATCCAGCGCCGAGAGATTGGCTTGCTGTGTCGTCAACCACTGTAACGAAGACGTGCGCCGCTCAGTGATGCCGAGCATGGTATTGAACTGCTGCTTGAGGCTCAGCTTCAGGTCCTGCACATCACTGGCGCCAAACAATTGCAGGCCGAGGTTTTTCGAACCGTCCCACTGACTGATTTCGGTACGGCCGCCGAACATCGGTTGTGCGGTGATGTCTTCCAGCCCCCCGGTAATCTGCGCCATGGCGCGGCGGTTGAGGGCCGCTTGCAGGCGTGTGGAGAGATCCGCGCGGTGCACCTCGACAAACGCCTTCTGCAGGGCCATGGCTTGCTCGGCCTGGACGTTGAACACGGCGTAAGGATGCGCTTGGTCGTTGTGATCCTTGAGGCTTAGCCACATCGCCTGAGCGGCGGCGCGTTCGGCGGTTTTGAGCAAGGCAATCCGATAGTCCGGCGGAATGCGCGGCAGCTCTTCAGCGACGTAGCTGTTGTAGTCGGCGAAATACTTCAGCGACTCATTGAGATCATCGCCGTCTACGGTCTGGCCTTGCAGGTTGACGTTGTCTTCACTGTCGCGCAGAGCAACCGAAACGAATTCACGCTTGAACAGCGCCTGTATCGCGTTATCCAGCTTGATCACTTGTTCCTGCAAGGCCAGTTGCCCGCTGACTTGTTGCACCAGCAGGTTGTCCCGCGAGCCGATCTGGGCGATCCACTGATCGCGAAAGCTCTGCTGCAGGCGTGTCGCTTGCGTATCGAGGTCTTGCTCGACCTGCGTGCCCAGCAATGTGCTCTTGCCGACCTTGGTGAGGAAATCGCGATAACCCGGCACCAGTTCCTGGCCTTTGCCGCGACTCCACGTCGAATTGGTCAGGGCAATCGCCGCTTGCAGATCGTCGACCAGCGCGGTCAGGTCTTCCAGCTCCCGCAGGCTGTTGCCGCTGCCGGCTTGCAATTGATCCAGATGCAATTTGAGGTAGCCAGCCTTGCTGACAAAGTTGTCGGCGAGGAAATACTGATCCAGCCAGCGCTGCATCAACCCGGAAAAGTTGCTGACGATCTGCGGCCGGTCGACGCTCAGATCAAGTGCCTGCAAGCTGCCGTCTTCCCCGGCCACGAGCAGCCGATTGTAGAACGCCGCATACGGCAAGGTGCCCGTGTTGAGGTTCAGTGACAGCGCGTTGTTGCTCAATTGCACCAGGTCGTCCAGGGGCGCGCGCGGGTTGTTCTGCACTTGATTGAACAACTGGTTCTGCTGTTCCAGACGCAAGGCCCGATCCACCAGATCGTTCGCCTTCAGATAGTTCTGCCACTGCGCCGGGTCGTCGCTTTCGACACTGCTGCGCCGGTCGGTGCTGCGGATTGCCTTGATCTGTGCCAGTTGCGCGCTCAACAGGTCATGCAGCGGCACCATGATGTGGCGCTGGGTGGACTGCAAGACTTGCTGCTCAAGCTGATTGTCCAGCGAGGAAAACCACGACGTCGGAAACACCAGAGAAACATAGTTCCAGTGCGGCGCACGCTCGAGCACGCGCCAGAAGGTCTGCACGTTGCGTCGGGTCGAGTCGACCCGCTGCGCCTCGTCGCTGATCGCCACGTAGCCCTTTTGCGCGCCTTGCATCTGCCGCGCCAGTTCGTGGGCATCCTTGACCGACACCTGCCAGACCCAAAGCATCGCCACCACCCAGATCACCCCGACCACCAGCGCCACGCCGGCCGTCAGCCGCTGCCAACGCTGACGCAAGCGCAACAGACGCGGCACGCCTTGCGCCAGCCCGCGCTCGCCGACCAGACGCTGGCGCCACAACTGGCGCACAAAGACGCTTTGCTGCAAGCCGCTGTCATCAGCGGAAAATCCATCCTTGGCATCCTCCGAGGCCTGACTGGCGCTGAAATAGACACCGCGAAAACACGGTGCTTCACCCTGGGCGTTACCTTGAAACACCGGCTCCAGAACACTCTGCAAACCACGCCGCAAGGTTTCCAGACGCTCCGGCAAGGCGTACAGATCGGCGCTCAACTGGCCGGACAAGGTGCCGATTTCGATGATCGCTTCCGCCACAGCGCGATGGATGCGATCGAGCGCCTGATCGCTCCATTGCCCTTGCCAAACCGCATCACGTGAATAAGGCGACGACCAGCCAAGGGTACGTTCGCGGGCCTCGTCGGGCAGCGCGCTGATCAGTTCCTGGAAGCCCGGCAACTCTTCAAGCCCGGTGATGATTACGTACACCGGCACACTCAGGCCAAAGCGTTGCAGCAGATCGATGAAGCGCCGGCGCGCCGCCAGACCTAGGCTGGCAGCCTGTTCGAGATTACTCAGGCGACTCACCGGCACCAGCCAGACCACCCCGTCCAGCGGCCGCTTGCTGCGCATCCGCAAGATCAAACCGAGCAACCGCCACCAGCCGCCACGCTGCAAATGCATGCCGTCGTCGGGCAGAAACAACGCCTGCGGCACCACCAGCACGGCGCCTTCCGGGTCCGACCACCAGCGGCCGAACCACGCCGGTTTGTCGGTCGGTTGCAGACGCCATTCACTGACCAGTTGCGTGCCCTGGGTTTCGTCGCCGAGCATCAGCAGCCATGGCATCTGATAGCGATCGTGACTGCCCTGCTCCTGCTCCATTTGTCGCACGGCTGCGTAGAAACTGCGGATAGCGGCGCCGCTCTGAGTGCGCAACCACCACACCGCCACCGCAATGATCACCACGACCAGCAGTAGCGCGACACCCCACACGACCATCGTCAGGGTACTCATGAGTCTTGCTCCGCTGGCGCCACCGAATCGATGATCTGCAGCACCGGGTCCAGCTCCGAACGAATATCACGCCAGAGGAACTGGCCAAGCCCGGTCAGCAACAGCACCATCGCCAGAATCCCCAGCGCCAGGCGAAAGCCGTCCGGCAGCGCCGTGCGCACCGGCAGTTGCAATGGCGGGGTCAGCGACGGCTGCACCAGGCGCTGACTGACATCGGCGTAACTGGCATCGTCCTGCCAGGCGAAGGTGTACAGCGCCAGCCGCCACTTCTCCAGTTGCGCCTGGCTGTGTTCGCCACGCAGACGCCCGTGGAAGCCGAGGATCAGACACTGCAGATAGACATTGGCCAGATCGCGGGTGGTCGGTTGCTGCTCGTCGAGCAAGGTTTGAATCGCCGCCGGCACTTGTTCGCCGGCCTGACGACTGGAATACAGACGCGACTCCAAGGGTTTGTCCTGCCACGCCGACTGCCCGGGCCATGGTGTGAACAGCAGGGTTTCATCGACCAGCGCGACGAATGCATACACCAGTGCCTTGACCTGCTCGGTCGCCGAATCACCGACCCGCGCATAAGCGGTGCGCCACAGTCGCTGCGAAGCCTGTGTCGAGAGTTCGACAACGGTCTCCACCAGCGCCGCTTCGTCCTCGCTGTCCTTGGGCAATTGCACCCAGTCCTGCTGCCATTGCTGCCACGTCTGACGGAACGCGCTGCTCAACGGTGCGTCCTGCAACCCAAGGCTTGCGGCACTTCCTTGCGACATACGGCGTTCCTTGTGTGATCAGGCGCTTTCACTGTTCTGGGCTACAAACAGCACCACTTGCCACGGACTGCTGGTCAACTTCGCCGCCGGTGCGGCGATCATCAGCGGCAGTTGCGCGTCGAACCACGCGCCTTCTGCAGTCAGCACAAACAGCCGGGTGTCCTCGCCGACGCTATAGGCCACCTGTTCGCTGCGGCTCATGGCCTGATGGGACAAACCGCTCATGCGCTGACGACTGAGCAGCGCGATGTGCGGCGCCGAAGCGATGATCGCGCCGCGCAACCAGTCGATCGCGGCTTGTTCGCTGGCACCGTTGGGCATGCGCAGACCGATGACCAGGCGCTGACTCGGCTGCTCGTCCGGCAGTTGAATCGAAAAGCTCTGCTCACCACGTTCGAACGGCAGGCTGCGGTAGCCGGCGCGAATCAGTTCGAGGGTGGTTTCCAGCCATTGCAGCACCGCGTCATAACCGCGCTGCAATTCGACAAAATCCAGCGGGGCAAACGCCGGCACGCCGGCCAGCGGATCCAGCGCCGACCACGCGCCCGCCAGTCCGAGCAGGTGCACATACAGCGCTTGCGGATGGGCGATGCGGCTGTTCAGCGCGCCTTCGACTTCCGGCAGGCGAACCCACAGCGCGGTCAACTGCCGACGGATTTCCAGCGCGTCGTCCTGATTGCCGGCCTGCTGCGCCTGTCGCAAACGGCCGCCGAGAAACAGGCACTTTTCCCGTGCCCGCGCACAGAGGCCGGCGACGCGTCGACCGAGCGCCGATTCCGGCAACAGAGTCGGCGTCGGTGGGGTATAAGACAGCGGCAGGAAACCACCGCCCTCCTTGCGGATTTTCAGCAGCGGCAGACAGATCGAATCGGCCTTGTTCTGTTGCGTGCACAGGCGTGGATTGGGGCGCCACACGGTGATCGATTCAGGGAATTCGCCGCTGGTGAGATCGGGAAGCGCATCGCCCACCACCGACTGCAAGCGGCCCTTGAGCGGCAGCAACTGCCCGGCCCGCCACATCGGGCTGATCGCCAGGTACACAGTGACAGTGGCATCGTCGGTGGCATCGATCGGCGCACTCACATCCAGTTCCAGTGCCGGCCCGATCCCGGCCTGCAAATCCACCGGCAAGCCGTCGGGCATCGTCCCTTGCAGCGACAAGACGCGCACCACGCCAGCGCTCAGCGCCGAAGGATCGAACTCCATATGGCTGACACCCCAGAACCACGGATTGCACGCCTGCGCCAGATGCGCGCCGAGCGCTTCGGCTCGCAGCCCTTGCAACTGAAAATGCTGCGGCAGCAATTGCATGCCTTCGTGCCAGCAAACCGCGTCAGGTAGCAGACTCATACGACTCCCTTCGACAAGGCCGCAATCCGGCGGCAGCGGTGGTGTGTCAGTGTTCGGTGTTGACCAGGCTCATCTCGCGGCTGTCGAATTTCAGCCACGCCTCACTCTGATCGTCGAGGCGCAAGCGGTGTGCTCCGGGTGTGGTATAGCTGGCGAAAACCAAAAGTCCAGCGGCCTTCTTGCCCCCTAACGGGAAGGGTTGACGGTCGATGAATTGCCCCGGCACCAGCTCCAGTCCCCACACGCTCATCAGCTGGCGATAGTCGCGCTGGTACTGCTCGCGTTCGGCGAACCACTGACTGGCACTGATGCCGGACAGTTGCTTGAGCAGATCAGGGTCGACGACCGCAATGAAGTCCACGGCAATCGGCGTGTCGTCGTTGGCTTTCGGCGCGACGTCGAGGGTCAGGCTGTCGAGGTCCACCTTCGGCCCGAAGAGCGAGCAACCGGCCAGGGACGCAAACAGCAGTGTTAGAAAAAGTCGTCTACGCAAAATGAATTTTCCTTTTCGCGAACCTGTCCAAAAATGTTTTTGCTTGCATTTTTATAGACCTGTTCTAGCGTCTTGGGTAGTTCGGTTCCTACAGCCGAATGAGGAAGGTTTGTCAAAGGAACGACAGGTCATCTGCCTCCCTTTCTAACCTACGGTCCAGCAAGGGAAAGCGATGAACGGGCCACCCCGATGCATTGCGCCCGCTCATCGCATCGGAGTCCGCCGACATGGCAGAAAGTACTCAACACAAGCTCGACCGGGTGCGCCCGCCCCGAGTGCAAATCACTTACGACGTCGAAATCGGCAACGCCATCGAGAAAAAGGAATTGCCACTGGTGGTCGGGATACTCGCTGACCTCTCCGGCAAACCGCTTGAGCCATTGGCAAAACTGACCGAGCGGCGTTTCACCGAAATCGACCGTGACAACTTCAACGAAGTGCTCGCCTCGATCAGCCCGCGAGCCACGCTGCAGGTCAACAACACCCTCAGCGGCGACGACAGCAAGCTCAATATCGAACTCAACTTCAAACACATCGACGACTTCGACCCGGTCAAAGTGGTGGAGCAAGTCACGCCGCTGCGGCGCCTGTTCGAGGCCCGCCAGCGTCTGCGCGATCTGCTGACCAAACTCGACGGCAACGATGACCTGGACAAGCTGTTGCGCGACGTCATCGCCAACACCGAAGGCCTGCAGGAAATCAAATCGGCCCGCCCAGACACCGCTACCCCGGCCGCTGACGCCGAGGCACCGGCCGAACCGCAAGCCTGATCGTCCACTTAATCGAGGGGAGAATTCGCCATGCCCGCTTCTGCTCAGAAACAAGCCAGCGGCAGTACGACCGAGACACTTTCCCTGCTCGACCAGATCATTCTCGACGGCCGCATGGCCCACGATGACAGTCAGCAGGATTACGCCCGCGACATGCTCGCGGAATTCGCCACCCAGGTGCTCGACGAAGGCATGGCCATCGACAAGGACACCGTGGCGATGATCAACGACCGCATCAGTCAGATCGACGAGCTGATCAGCGCCCAGCTCAACGAGGTCCTGCATCACCCCGACCTGCAAAAACTCGAAGCCTCGTGGCGTGGTCTGCACCTGCTGGTGCAGAACACCGAAACCAGCACGCGGCTGAAACTGCGCCTGCTCAACGTCACGCAGAAAGAGTTGCAGAACGACCTGGAAAAAGCCGTCGAGTTCGACCAGAGCGCACTGTTCAAGAAGATCTATGAAGAAGAATACGGCACCTTCGGCGGCCACCCGTTCAGCCTGTTGGTCGGTGACTACACCTTTGGCCGGCACCCGCAGGACATCGGCCTGCTGGAGAAACTGTCGAACGTTGCCGCCGCTGCGCATGCGCCGTTCATTGCCGCCGCCAGCCCGCGCCTGTTCGACATGAACAGCTTCACCGAACTGGCGGTGCCGCGTGATCTGTCGAAGGTGTTCGAGAGCCAGGAACTGATCAAGTGGCGCTCGTTCCGTGAGAGCGAGGATTCGCGTTACGTGTCTCTGGTGCTGCCGCATTTCCTCCTGCGTCTGCCCTACGGCCCGGACACTTCGCCGGTGGAAGGCATCAACTACGTCGAAGACGTCAACGGCACCGACCACAGCAAATACCTGTGGGGCAACGCCGCGTGGGCGCTGTCGCAACGCATCACCGAAGCGTTCGCCAAGTACGGCTGGTGCGCGGCGATTCGTGGCGCTGAAGGCGGCGGCGCGGTGGAAGGTCTGCCAGCGCATACGTTCCGCACCAGCTCCGGCGATTTGTCGCTGAAATGCCCGACCGAGGTGGCGATCACTGACCGCCGCGAAAAAGAACTTAACGACCTCGGTTTCATCGCCCTGTGCCACAAGAAAAACAGCGATGTGGCGGTGTTCTTCGGCGGCCAGACCACCAACAAATCCAAGGTCTACAACACCAACGAGGCCAACGCCAACGCGCGCATTTCGGCGATGTTGCCGTACGTGCTCGCGGCCTCGCGTTTCGCCCACTACCTGAAGGTGATCATGCGCGACAAGGTCGGCAGTTTCATGACCCGCGACAACGTGCAGACCTACCTCAACAACTGGATCGCCGACTACGTGCTGATCAACGACAACGCGCCGCAGGAAATCAAGGCGCAGTATCCGTTGCGTGAAGCGCGGGTGGACGTCACCGAAGTCGCCGGCAAGCCTGGCGCCTACCGGGCGACGGTGTTCCTGCGGCCGCACTTCCAGCTCGAAGAGCTGACCGCGTCGATCCGCCTGGTGGCGACGTTGCCGCCACCGGTTGCTGCCTGACCTGCTTTGCCCCCGCCGCCGCTGCGGTGGGGGTTTTCTCTATCTAGCGCGACACCCTTCAGGAGTTTCAAGCGATGGATGCAATCATTCTCGACCTCGGCGGCGACATCAAAGGCGACAGCCTGCTCGAAGGTTTTGCGGACAAGATCGAAGTCATGTCCTACAGCCACAACGTGGCGATGCAAGTCACCAACGACGTCAGCAACTCGGAACGCACCTCCGGCAAACCCCATGTCGGCGAGTTCACCGTGACCAAGTTTATCGACAGCTCGACCCCGTCACTCAACGAATACTGCTGCGCCGGCAAACCGATCCCCGAAGCCATCATCACCATCGGCCGCAACGCCGCCGAAGGCAGCGGGCAGTTGATGCCCTTTATCGTCTACACGCTCACCAACGTGGTGCTGTCCAACGTCAGCGTCAGCGGCGGCACCGGCGGCAAACCGGTGGAAACCGTGTCGCTGAACTTCACCAAGATCAAATGGGAACTCACCGCACAGAAAGACGACGGCACCAAGGAAGGCACCGCCGCGTCGACCTGGGATATGGCCGCCAACAAGCTTGTCAGCTAACCCGGCGCTCTGGCCATGGCAGGCACCGGCATGCGCGCGCCACTGTTCGAACGCCTCGCGTCCAGCGAGGCCGAAGGCGCGCGCGAGTTCGATCGGCAGGACTTGCTCGACTCGGTGCACGCCGAGCTCGGGCGCTTGTTCAATACGCGACGTGGCCCGCGCACGCTGACCACGCCACCCAGTGTGATCGACTATGGCATCGCCGACTGGAGCGCTCTGCAACAACAGCGCAGCGACGACCGTCGGCGGCTGGCGCGGGACATCCGCGAAGCCATCACGCATTTTGAACCGCGCCTGCTGCTGGCCGACGTTCAGGTCAATCCCTTGCCCGAGCACCCGCAGCAAATGAGCATTCGCCTGCTCGGTGAGTTGCGTAGCGGCCAGCAACACTGGCCGGTGGCCTTTGTCATCGAGCCCGGTGGCCAAGGGCTGGAGGTGCGCCATGAGCGACTCGATTGACCCGCAACTGCTCGACTACTACCAACGCGAACTGACCTGGCTGCGCCACGCCGGCAGCCAGTTTGCCGAGCGCTATCCGAAAGTCGCGCGGCGTCTGGAGCTGTCACCGGGCGAGTGCCCCGATCCGCACGTCGAGCGTTTACTGGAAGGTTTCGCCCTGCTCGCCGCACGCTTGCAACGGCGTCTGGATGACGACTACGCCGAGTTCAGCGATGCACTGCTTGAGCAACTATATCCGTTGGCGATGCGGCCGCTGCCGTCCTGCGCCATCGTGCAGTTCGAGCCTGATCCGAGCAAAGGCAATCTCGATGACGGCTATCCCCTGCCCCGTGACACGCCGCTGTTCGTGACCACCAGCAAGGGTGAAAGCATTCACTTTCGCACGTCGGCCGCCGTGCGTTTGTGGCCGATCGAAGTCACCGAGGCGTTGTTGCTCGGCAGCGATGAAGCCCAGGCATTGACCGGAGTGGCGCAGTCGCGTTCGGCATTGCGCCTGAGTCTGCGCTGCCGCGGTGAAAGCCAATGGTCGGCGCTGGGCATCGAGCAATTGCGCATTCATCTGGCGGCCTCACCGGTGGTCAATGCCTGCCTGTATGACCTGCTCGGCGCCCATGCGGTGCAAGTGCTGGCGGGATCGCCGGGCAGCGTTCCGACAGCGCTGAAAGGCCTGCCGAAGATCGTCGGTTTCGCTGATGACGAAGCGCTGTTGCCGGATGAAGACGGGGTCCATCCGGGCATGCGTTTGCTCGCCGAATACTTTGCTTTCCCGGACAAATTCCACTTCTTCGATCTGCCACTGGGCGGTGTCTCCAGCGACAGTCAGACGCTCTATCTGTACATCGTTTTCGACCGTGCCCCAGGCAGCCGCGTGCACTTGCAGGCCAGCGACATCGCCTTGGGCTGCGCGCCGGTGATCAACCTGTTCCCGCGTACTTCCGAGCCGCTGCGCCCCGACGGTACGCGCAGCGAGTATCGGTTGATCGCCGACAGCCACCGCGAAAACAGCGTCGAGATCCACAGCATTCGCGGCATGCGCGCCAGCTCCAGTGCTGGCGTGCAACGTCTGCCGGCGTATTACGGCAGCCAGCACAGCGGCGGCGATCAACAGCGTTACTGGCATGCGCGGCGGGTCAACGGCATGACGCCGAACCGGCTCGGCAGCGATTTGCTGGTGAGCGTGGTCGACACCCGTTTCGAGCCACAGACCGACCTGCCCGATTACAGCCTCACGGCAGAATTGCTCTGCACCAACCGTCATCTGGCGCAAAGTCTGCCGGCCGGTACGCCGCTGGGTTTCGAGCGCCCTGGCCCGGTTGCCTGGGCACGCCTGCGCAATCCGCCGAGCGCGCAAAGTCTGCCGCGCCTGGACGGTGATTCGCGCTGGCGACTGGTGTCGCAACTGACCCTCAATCACCTGTCACTGGTCGAAGGCCCCCAGGCGCTGGACGCACTGAAAGAGATTCTGCATCTGCATAACCTGCGTGATGAGGCCAGCGCCTTACGACAAATCGAAGGCTTGCTGCAGCTCAATTGCCAACGCGTGATCGGCCATGTCGGCGCCGATGCCTGGCGCGGCTGGCGCAATGGTCTTGAAGTGCAGTTGCAGCTCGATCCGCAGCACTTTGTCGGCAGCAGCGCGGTGTTGTTTTCGGCGGTGCTGGCGCAATTCTTTTCCCTGTACGCCACGGCCAATCGCTTTGTGCGCACCGTCCTGATGCAGTCCGACAAGGAGGTCAAGGCATGGCAACCCCAAGCCGGCATGCCTCTGTCGCTCTGACGCTGAGCCAACGTCTGCGCCGCGATCCACAGGCGTTCGAGTTGTTGCAGGCGTTGCTGGTGCTGGAACGCGAGCAACCTCAGGCCGAACCCCTCGGCAGCGGTACCTCGCCTCAGGCCGAAGCGGTGAAACTGCGCGGACCACTGACGCCGATGTTTGCCATCAGCCAGCTTGAAGCCCTGCACGAAGAACCCGGCGAGCCGCTGACGATCGACACGCCGATATTCGGTCTCGGCGGCCCTGACGGCCCACTCCCCTACGCTTATCAGGATTGGCTGCAACAACGGGCGCGGGCCAAGGATCACGCGCCGGCGGCGTTTCTCGATCTGTTCCAGCATCGCTTGCTCAGCCTGCTTTACAAAGTGATGCGCAAACACCGGGTGGCGCTAGGCTTCGTCACACCGGGGGCGTCACCGGTGCAGGCGCAATTGCGCGCGTTGACCGGTTTGCTGCCCAAGGCTTTGCAGGAACGTCAGGCGGTGCCCGATTGCGCGGTATTGGCCTGCACCGCGCTGTTTGCCGACGGCCGCCGGTCGCTGGCCGGGTTCGCCGCGATTGTGCGCGAGCAGTTTGCCGTGCCAGTCGAGTTGAGCGCCTACGAGGGCGCCTGGCGGCGGATCCCGCCGACCAGCCGCAGCGTGATCAAACCGGGTGGACGCAACCTGCAACTGGGCCGCAGCGCCGTGGCCGGCACCCGGGTCTGGGATGAACATGCCGGCATTCGCCTGACCCTCGGACCGTTGCCGTCGGCGCAGGCCGCATGCTTCTTGCCGGATGGCGAAGCGCACCCGGCACTGGCCAGCCTCGCAGCATTGTATTTCGGCCCGGATCTGGAGGTCAGACTGGTGCTGCGGGTCCGCGGTGCCGTGCCGCTGAAACTCAGTCGACAGGCGCCGGCCCTGGTCAGCTGGAACGGCGGTTTGCAGCGTCAGGCCAGCCTCACCGTGCAAACGATCGAAACCCGACTTCGTCAGCTGGAGATCACCTGAACATGGAACTGGCCAGCCTGATCGGACGCCTCAACCCGGACAATCGTCGCGCTCTCGAACGCGCCGCCCAGCGCTGCTTGCAGCGCGGCCATCACTTTGTCGAGATCGAACATCTGTTGCTCGAACTGCTCGACATCGAGGGCGGCGACTTGGCTTTTCTGTTGCCGCGTTTCGGCCTCGAACGTGATGCGCTGACGGCGGAGATCAACAAGGCGCTGGATCTGTTCAAGGCCGGCAGCACGCGCACGCCAGCACTGTCGTCGCACACCTTGGGTTTGCTCGAAGACGCGGTGGTCCAGGCCAGTGTGTTGGGGCTCGACAGCATTCGTTCCGGGTTGCTGTTGTTGGCGTTGGTTGATCGCGATGAGCGCCGCAGTCTGTTGCTCAACAGTGCCTCGTCGCTACTGCGGATTCCCAAAGAAGCACTGCGCGCGAATCTGCTGGAATGGACGGAAAACTCTCGCGAGCATGTCGGCCCGCGCGCGGTGTCATCGGCAAATCCAGCAACACGTCAGGACTCGGTGCTCGATCAATACACCCAGGACCTGACCGCCGACGCCCATGCCGGGCGTATTGATCCGATCGTGGGTCGCGACGGCGAAATTCGCCAATGCATCGACATTCTGCTGCGCCGCCGGCAAAACAACCCGATTCTGGTCGGCGCGCCGGGGGTGGGCAAGACCGCCGTGGTCGAAGGCCTGGCCCTGCGCATTGCCGCCGGCGACGTGCCGCCATCGTTGCAGGAAGTCAGTTTGCGCGTGCTGGATCTGGGTCTGTTACAGGCCGGCGCGGGGGTCAAAGGTGAATTCGAACAGCGCTTGAAGGGCGTGATTGACGCGGTGCGCAGTGCCGACAAACCGATCATCCTGTTTATCGACGAAGCGCATACGTTGATCGGCGCTGGTGGTGCCGAGGGTGGCAGCGATGCGGCCAACCTGCTGAAACCGGCGCTGGCCCGTGGCGAGTTGCGCACCCTCGCCGCCACGACATGGCTGGAGTACAAAAAATACTTCGAGAAAGACCCGGCCCTCGCCCGCCGCTTTCAACTGGTGCAGGTTGAAGAACCGGACGAAATCACTGCCGTGGAAATGCTTCGCGGCGTGGCCGCCAAACTTGAACAGCACCACGGCGTACAGGTGCTCGATGCCGCTATTCATGAAGCGGTGAAGCTCTCGCACCGCTACATTTCCGGCCGCCAATTACCGGACAAAGCCATCAGCGTGCTCGACACCGCGTGCGCCCGGGTCGCCCTCGGCCAGCACGACGTGCCGCCGCCGCTGGAGAGCCTGCGCCACCGCCAGCAAAGTCTGCAAGAGGAAGTCGACCGTCTGCGCCGCGAACAGGCCACCGGGCTGGACCATCGCGAACGCATCACGCTGCTGGAAAGTGAGTCGAAGAGCAACGTGCAGGCGATTCGCGAACTGCAAACCCGCTGGAGCGAAGAGCGCGTGGCCGTACGCGAACTGCTCGATACCCGGCGCGAACTGCTGGCCTTGAGCGAACGTGCCGACAGCGACAAACCCGATGAAGCCACCGACAGCCGCATCGATCATCTGGCCGCCGAGCTGTTGCGCCTTGAGGCCGGACTCGACGCGATTCGCCAGGACGATCCACTGGTACCCGAGCAGGTCGACACAAAAACGGTCGCCGCCGTGATTGCCGGCTGGACCGGCATCCCCGTCGGCAAAATGCTCGCCGACGAAGCCCACGCGGTGCGCACACTCGGCACGCGTATGGGCCAACGGGTGATGGGCCAGAGCACCGCACTCAACACCATCGCCCAGCGCTTGCAGGCCTACCGCGCGGGACTGACCGATCCGCAAAAACCAGTGGGTGTGTTCCTGCTGGTCGGCCCTACCGGCGTCGGTAAAACCGAAACCGCTTATGCCCTGGCCGATGCGTTGTACGGCGGCGAACGCAATCTGATCAGCATCAACCTTTCGGAATATCAGGAAGCCCACACCGTCAGCCAACTCAAAGGCGCACCACCGGGTTATGTCGGTTATGGCAGCGGTGGCGTGCTGACCGAAGCGGTGCGGCGCAAACCGTATTCGGTGGTGTTGCTGGATGAGATCGAAAAGGCCCATCCGGATGTGCTGGAAGCGTTCTACAACGTCTTCGACAAAGGCTTGATGGAGGACGGCACGGGGTTGGTGGTGGATTTCAAGAACACCGTGATGCTCGCCACCAGCAACGTCGGCGCCGAGCTTTTACTTGATACGCCGGTTGCACAACTGGGTTCCGAGGCTTTCAACGAGGCGTTGCATAAGGTCTTGCTGCAAGCCTTCCGCCCGGCGTTTCTGGCGCGCATGACCGTGGTTGCCTATCGGCCGCTGGATGAGGCGACGCTGGAAGGGATTGTGCTGGCCAAGCTTGAGAAGTTGCGTGGCCGCTATAAAGCGGCGACCGGCAAGCAGTTCGAGTTTGATTCCGGGATTGTCAAAGCGGTGCTCGCCAAGTGCAGCGCGGCGGGTGCGCGGGATGTCGAGAATGTGTTGATGACGCAAGTGACGGGGAAGTTGGCGGAGTGGGTATTGGAGTGAGCACAACTTAATTCAGGGAGCGATCATGAGCAGATATATTCCAGTTTTGTATAAACCAAAATGGCAGAGGGTCATTATTAATCAGCAGACTGGTCTGCTTTATAAAAAATACTTCCTGTCAGACCGAGCCATTCAACACATTCGCGACCATTCTATTTATGGGCCTGCAAAACTGGGCAAAAGCCATTTCTTCCTGGAAACAGAAAAGCTTCAGGCCATGAAGGATATAGAAGCAAACTACGACAGCCTGTTTCGTATAAAGGACGTCGACTATAAAATTGCGAATCTATCGATCCTGGGCAACTTGGCGCGAATGGCCGACATTATGTTCGGCGGAGCAAAAGACGGGAGGCCCCTGAACCAGTTCACCCAAAAGCATGGCACGAATGTTCAGGATGCTCGCCTCTACTACGACGCCCATATCGGTACCGGGCCGGTCAAAGAGGGGGAAATCTACAAAACCCACGAACATACTAGCGATATTCGCGTTGTCACCCGCCCTATGTTTATTTCTGATGAACACGATGAGGTTCATCCGATCATCACTGCATTCCCTGTGGTGACTCCACCGAAAAGCGGAAATAACGACGACATGTAATACAACTATCCAGGAGACATGAGTATGCCATGGGTGCAATGTTCCAGATGTCGCTATATCAGGGAATCCTCAAAATCTTCCTGGGAGCTAAATACCACTCATCAAAATCGATCACCTGGATTACCAAAGGGGGCGTACTGCATTCAATGCGGTACTGAAAATCAATGGCTCGACTACACTGGGCCTCTTGCACCGACGATATTGGCGAAGGAACGACACACCTACGAAGAAACGGTGGTGTTCTATAAACAAAAAGAAACAGTCATCAAAGGCCTCGGTGAAACGCGGAAAAACAAAGAAAAGGAATTTGAGCTGAATTTCGGAAAACGCTTCAAATCAGAAGCAAAAGCCTTTGCGAACGAGGCGTTTCTGATGATGCACACAGAAATTCAACTGTGCTTTGACCTTATTGTTTCCATGACAGAGGAATTGGCCGGACTGGCCAGAAGACTGAATGAAATGACTAACCCTGACGTCATTGAAAGGGACGCGGCAGTGGTTGCAGGTCATGCGAAAAAAAATGCTTCGGGCGGATTGGTTTTGGGCAACCGGCAATTTGTATCGGTACTCTCCCCGGCGCAGATCCTTGATGCTGCCAACTGGTCATGGGGATTGAATATCTCATGGGTCGAAGGCGGCGTTAACGGGAAAGCGGATTTCGAACTTGTCCTCAATCCTGACAACCCATATCACACTATACCGCCCGGTATTCTCACCATCCTTCAGGGGCGCCCCAGCATAAACTGCGACGATTTCCTTGTCCTTTGTAGAGAACAAGGGAGCGGGACGTTGCTCTGGTACGACGCCGGCGATGAAAATCGGCCGACCTGGACAGCACTGGAAATCGCCACCCTGTTGCGCGCCGGTTACGAGTTTGTATTCCTCAATCAACAAGTGTTCTTGCGCAAAATTTCTCCACGGAAAGATAAAAAATGAAGCTGGCAGCGTTGGCGTCCGGTAATCGTCTTTACTCGACAGAATTACATCGTGCAGCCATCCCTCTCTGTTTCTCTGCGGAGATGTTTCTATGCCCCGCGCCATAGACAGCAACACTAGCCTCTCCCTCACCGCCAATTCGCTGTCGGCGCTTTACCCGGAGTCGTTGTCTGGCGACGAATCCCTGAACATGTTAGGCGTGCAAACGCTCAATGGCCTCAACGACGGCACGTCCCTCACCCTGACTTCAGCCGTCGCTACACACGTCACCACCACTCTGCACAATGACGCACAACTGCGCCCGTTCGACGCGCTGGTCGCGGAGATACGCCAGTTGCCTGCCGATGCGACCGCAGAGCGCTATCAGCTTCTGCTCAGGCCATGGCTATGGTGGCTGACGCTAGCCAGCAACAACCGCGTGTTCCAGAACCTCGCCACCTCGGACATCGTCACGACGATTTTCAAAGCTCACGGTTTCACCGACTTCAAGCTGTCGCTGACCGGCAGTTACACCCCACGCGAGTACTGCGTGCAGTACGGAGAAACCGATTTCGCCTTCGTCTCGCGGTTACTGGAAGAGGAAGGCATCTTCTGGTTCTTCACCCACGATGAAGGCAAGCACACGCTGGTGCTCGGCGACAGCAACGATGCCTTCGTACAGATACCCAACGGGCCGACGGTCAAGTACCTGGGCCAGGGCCTGGGCGAGCGTGAATTGCATGGCATTCGCTCCGGGCAGGTGTGTCTGCAGGCGGTGGCCGGGGTGTATCGGGCGACGGATTATGAGTTCACCACGCCGACGACTTCACTGTACGGGCAGGCCGAAGCAGTGGCCGGGCCGCGTTCGATCTACGAGCATCCGGGCGGCTACAACGCCAAGGCGCGCGGTGATGCGTTGACCAAGCAACGGGTCGATGGCTTGCGCAGCGAGGAGAAACGTTTTGTCGGCGAAAGCGACTGCCGTTGGCTGGTTCCGGGGCACTGGTTCACTCTCGAAGGGCACGACGATGCCAGTCTGAACATCGATTGGGTGGTGACGCGGGTCACCCATGACGCCAGCCACGAAAGTTATCGCAACCGTTTCGAAGCGATCCCCAAAGCTACGCCGTTTCGTCCGCAACGTATGACGCCAAAGCCGCGCATGCATCCGCAGACGGCCATTGTCGTGGGCAAATCCGGCGAGGAAATCTGGACCGACGAATACGGCCGGATCAAGCTGCAGTTCCCGTGGGATCGCGACGGCAAGAATGACGAAACCAGCTCCTGCTGGGTGCGCGTGGTGTTGCCTTGGAGCGGCAAAGGTTTCGGCATGCAGTTCATCCCGCGCATCGGCCAGGAAGTCATCGTCACCTTTATCGACGGTGATCCGGACCGGCCACTGGTCACCGGTTGCGTGTACAACGGCGACAACGCCCTGCCCTACGCCCTCCCGGCCAATCAGACGCAATCAGGGATCAAGACCCAATCGTCCAAGGGCGGCGGCGGTTTCAACGAACTGCGCTTCGAGGACAAAAAGGACGCTGAAGAGGTGTTCTTGCAGGCGCAGAAGGATTTCAACATCAACGTGCTCAACGACACCACTGCCACCGTCGGCCACGACGAAACCCTCACGGTGCAAAATGCGCGCACCCGCACAGTGAAGGACGGCGACGAGACGGTGACGCTGGAAAAAGGCAAACGCAGCGTGACGATTCAGACCGGCAGCGACAGCCTCGATGTCAAGGACAGCCGTACGGTGAAAGTCGGCGCCGACCAGAATCACAGCACCGGCGGCAATTACACCGACAAGGTCACCGGCGATTACAACCTGACGGTGGATGGCAACCTGACGATCAAGGTCAGCGGCACCCTCACCCTGCAAAGCGGCGGCAGTTTCACGATCAAGAGCGGCGCCGATCTGGCGACGTCCGCCAGCACCTCGATCACGCACAAGGCTGGCACTGCCTTGACCAATCAGGCCGGCACGTCACTGGACAACAAGGCCGGAACCACGCTGACCAATGACGCCGGCATCAGCCTGACCAACAAGGGCGCGGCCTCGCAGACTGTGGATGGCGGCGGCATGCTGACCATCAAGGGCGGTCTGGTGCAGGTCAACTGACAAGGAGAAGCCATGGCGATCACACCACTGGATCTGCAGCAGGATGACAAGCAGCTCAAGGGACGTTTGCAGGACGGTCAGCTTGATGGCGCGCTGAACATCAAGGATGGCGGACACAAACAAGCCGATCTGAATTACAGCCAGGGCGAGTTACAGGGCACGTCGCTGCTCTATCGCCCCAACGGCAAGGTCTCGGCGCAAATGCCGTTTGTGCGCGACAAACTGCAGGGCGTGGCGAGTTTTTACGCTCCGGAGGGATTTTTACAGCGTAAGGCGACGTATCGACGCGGGCTGCTGCATGGCGAAGCGTTCAACTATTTCCCTGATGGCCAGGTGGCGGAGGCTGAGTTCTATCGCGATGGCGTACGTGAGGGGCGTTATCAGCGCTTTCATCCCAATGGCAAGCCGGCGCTGGAAGCGCGCTATGTGAACGGGCAATTGCTGGAGCCGGAACAAGGGTTTGCCGAGGACGGGCGGCCGCTGGGGGCGGATGGCAAGCCGATTTCGCGGGTGCGCTGGTGGTATCGGCAGTGGGCGGATCCGCAGCAGGCCTGAGAACCTTTGAAGAGCCCCTCACCCTAGCCCTCTCCCAGAGGGAGAGGGGACCGATCGGGGGAGATTGAAGAGGTTCACCGACGTGAAGGATATGTGCTGAATCCAAAATCAACTCGGTTCGATGCGCAGAGCTAATAATCGACTCGGTCGTTCAGGTCGATGTACAGCGCAAGACACCTCGGTCGGCCCCCTCTCCCTCCGGGAGAGGGGACCGATTGGGAGAGATTTAAGAGCTTCACCGACGTGAAGGATATGCGCTGAATCCAAAATCAACTCGGTTCGATGCGCAGAGCTAATAATCGACTCGGTCGTTCAGGTCGATGTACAGCGCAAGACACCTCGGTCGGCTCCCTCTCCCCCTGGGAGAGGGCTGGGGTGAGGGTTCAACGGTTCAGGGAATCAGCATCTGCATCTGCCCCGGCACCACAATCTTGATCACCCCCGCCCAGTTGCACATCAACGTCGAGTTGGCATCGATCGCCGGCATCCCGCCCAACAACAACGTCGGCGCCCCGCCCGGGATCCACGGCGTGGCCGTCGCCGGTATACACGGCATCGGCGTCAACACCCCCAATGCCGCAGCGGTGGCCGCGGCGACCATCGGGTTAGCCATGCTCATGCACACACCGAACGGCAGGATATTGACCAGCGGAATGTGATCCATGATGTTCGCCGCCGGCATCCCGCCAGTCAGCGTGCGATTGACCGGCAACACGTTGAGCATCGACGGCGCGGCGCCGAAGCTGCATTGCAACGTGGCCGTGGCACAGACTTGCGGACAGCCCATTTCAACGCTCCTTTTTGCCCATGGCATACCCGCTAAACCTTAGTCTGCCACGGCCCTTCGCGCACATTCTCAAAGGTGATTATCCGGCAACACGCTAACCTATAAGACCGCACCGCGCTTGTGAGCAATCGGGCGCGCCATTAGATTAGCCAATGATGTCTGGCCTCCAAAATAAGCAGAAGGGATAAGCATGGCGCTTACTGACCAGTCCACCCGTATCCGCTCTGGCGAAGAACTCGATGCCAGCTTGATCGATCCGTACCTCAAGGCGCACATTCCGGGCCTCAGCGGCACACCTGCGATCAGCCAGTTCCCCGGCGGTGCGTCGAACCTGACCTACCTGCTGGAATACCCGGAACAGGAATTCGTCCTGCGCCGTCCGCCGTTCGGCCACAAGGCCAAATCCGCCCACGACATGGGCCGTGAATTCCGCATCCTCAATCAATTGCGTGACGGCTTCCCGTATTGCCCGAAGGCCTACGTGCACTGCACCGACGAATCGGTGATCGGCGCCGAGTTCTACGTGATGGAACGGGTCAAAGGGATCATCCTGCGTTCGGAACTGCCGCCGGAGCTGGGCCTCGACTCGGCAAAAACCGAAGCGCTGTGCAAAAGCTTCATTGATCGCTTCGTCGAACTGCACCGCGTCGATTACAACGCCTGTGGCCTCGGCGACCTGGGCAAACCGGAAGGCTATGTCGCGCGCCAGATCAAAGGCTGGAGCGAGCGTTACGAGAAAGCCCTGACCCCCGACGCGCCACACTGGCAAAAGGTCAAAGCCTGGCTCAACGACAAAATGCCGGCCGACCACCCGACCTCAAGCATCGTCCACAACGACTACCGCTTCGACAACGTCATCCTCGATCCGCAGAATCCGATGCAGATCATTGGTGTTCTGGATTGGGAGCTGACCACCCTCGGCGACCCGCTGATGGACTTGGGCAACACCCTCGCCTATTGGATTCAGGCCGATGACCCGGCACCGGTGCAACTGATGCGCCGCCAGCCGAGCCACGCACCGGGCATGCTCACCCGCCGCGAATTCGTCGATTACTACGCCGAGCGTTCGGGCATCCAGATCGACAATTTCGACTTCTACTACACCTACGGCCTGTTCCGCCTGGCCGGCATCGTGCAGCAGATCTACTACCGCTTCTACCATGGCCAGACCCAGGACAAACGCTTCGCGCAGTTCATTCACATGAACAAATTGCTGGAGCAGATGAGCTTGCAGGTCATTGCGAAATCGAGCCTCTGACGGCCCACACCCAGGAACCCTTATGTCCAAGACTCAGTTGTTCGACCTCGACGGCAAAATCGCTTTCGTTTCCGGCGCCAGCCGTGGCATCGGTGAAGCCATCGCCAAACTGCTCGCCCAGCAAGGCGCCCATGTCATTGTTTCGAGCCGCAAACTCGACGGCTGCCAACATGTCGCCGACGCGATCATCGCTGCGGGCGGCAAAGCCACCGCAGTGGCGTGCCACATCGGTGAAATGGAACAGATCAGCCAGGTATTCGCCGGCATCAAGGAACAGTTCGGCCGCCTCGACATTCTGGTCAACAATGCCGCGACCAACCCACAGTTCTGCAACGTGCTGGACACCGATCTGAGTGCGTTCCAGAAGACTGTCGACGTGAACATTCGTGGCTACTTCTTCATGTCGGTTGAGGCCGGCAAGCTGATGCGTGAAAACGGTGGCGGCAGCATCATCAACGTCGCGTCGATCAACGGTATTTCGCCGGGGATCTTCCAGGGCATCTACTCGGTGACCAAAGCGGCGGTGATCAACATGACCAAAGTCTTCGCCAAGGAATGCGCGCAATTCGGCATCCGCTGCAACGCCCTGCTGCCGGGCCTGACCGACACCAAATTCGCCTCGGCACTGGTGAAGAACGATGCGATCCTCAAGCAAGCGCTGACGCAGATCCCGCTCAAGCGTGTGGCGGATCCGAGTGAGATGGCCGGTGCGGTGTTGTACCTGGCCAGTGATGCGTCGAGCTACACCACGGGTGTTGCGCTGAATGTGGATGGCGGGTTCCTGTCCTGATCCCCAAAGCAAACACATACCCCCTGTAGGAGTGAGCCTGCTCGCGATAGCGGTGTGTCAGTCAACATTCATGATCTGACACACCGCTATCGCGAGCAGGCTCACTCCTACAAGGGTTTTGTATCAGGCAATGACTTTCGGTAGTTGCCAGCCGAAATGCACCGACAGCAATCGCAGGATCAAACACGCCGCCCCGGCCAACAGCGCCGCCGCGACCGGCGAAACACCCAGCCTGCGCCCGCCGATCAACACCGCCGCGCCAACAAACGCCGAACTGGCATACAAATCCGCCTGCAACACTACCGGAATCCGCGCCAGCACAATATCGCGAATCACCCCGCCGCCAACCCCCGTGATCGTGCCCATCAACATCGCCACGAACGGCGTGATGCCAAAATTCAACGCCTTCTGCGCACCCGCCACGGCAAACAGCGCCAACCCCGCAGCGTCGAGCACAATCAGCGTCGATCCAGACCAACCCAGCACCTGCTCATGAAAGACAAACGCCAACCCACCCATGAAAAACGCCAGCGCCGGGTAGCGCCAATCGGCCACGGCATTGGGTGGCGTCGCACCAATCAAAAGATCACGGGTGACCCCGCCACCAAGGGCGACGATAAACGCAATCACCATCACCCCGAGCAGATCGAGCTGACTGCGCATCGCCGCAATCGCACCCTCGACAGCAAACACCGCCGTGCCGACCAGGTCGGCCACCAGCACAATCCGCTCAACCCGGGACTTACGCCCCACCGGCGCTATTGCGTGACGCAACGGGTGGTGGTGATGTGACGAGTGACCTGACCGTCGGCGTACACGTCACCGGCGACCTCGGTGTTTTCGAGCACCTGGCAAGTACGTTCCGGTGGCGGAGGTGGCGCTACCGGCGGAGGTGGCGGTGGACTGGCACAACCCGCCAGCAAAACGGCAAAACAAGCCAACGGCAACACGCGTTTCCCAAGATTGTTCATAGGACGACCCGCGATGAATGGAAGAGCAACTCCCGCGACCCAACCGACCACGGAAGACCTGACCACTCATTCTTTATAGCCGAGACCCCCGCAAGCGCCAGTGAATCGGCAGGACCGGAGGGGTATGGCTGTCGATTTTGCGTTGGAATCAGCGAGGGTCGGCAGGCTTGGATTCGCTTTGCCAGACAGGCCGCCTTCGCGAGCAAGCTCGCTCCCACATTGGAATTGAGTGCCGCCAGCAAGAAATTGGTCGGTTGGCAGACCGCCATCGCGAGCAGGCTCACTCCTGCAGTTGGAATGAGTACATCTGCAAGAAACAGGTCGACTGTCAGGCCGCCTTCGCGAGCAGGCTCGCTCCCACATTGGAATTGAGTGCCGCCAGCAAGAAATTGGTCGGTTGGCAGACCGCCATCGCGAGCAGGCTCACTCCTACAGTTGGAATGAGTACATCTGCAAGAAACAGGTCGGCTGTCAGGCCGCCTTCGCGAGCAGGCTCGCTCCCACAGTGGAATTGAGTGCCGCCAGCAAAAAATTGGTCGGTTGGCAGACCGCCATCGCGAGCAGGCTCACTCCTACAGTTGGAATGAGTACATCTGCAAGAAACAGGTCGGCTGTCAGGCCGCCTTCGCGAGCAGGCTCGCTTGTATGGTAGGACTTGAAGGGAGGAGGAGGGACAAGGCTCGATTCTGACTGTTAGCGCAGTACAGACCGTGGGAGATTTCACCCTCCTCCTTTCACCCAAGCGCCGATAAAGAATGCATCTGGCCTAGACCGACGATAGGAACAAGCCTGCGCCTCTGGGTGAACCCTTCAAGTGTTCAAACCTTAGCCCGGAGGATTTCTCATGGCAATGCCCGTCGTTACTACTCAGTCGATCATCGGGGTTGATGTCGCCAAGGATGAACTGGTGATTTATTGCACCGAATCAGATCAACTCGAGACAATCTCTAACACCAAAGCAGCAATCAAAAAATGGCTCAAAACTGTAGCCAAGCCAGTGGCTATCGCCATCGAAGCCACCAATATCTATCACCAGGAATTTGCTGATCTGGCGTATGCCAATGGTTGCGTGATCTATATGGTTGGCGGTTATGAGCTCAGCCATTACCGCAAAGGCGTGAACGTTCGCGCTAAAACTGATGCGCTGGATGCCCGATTACTGGCCCGTTATCTGACAAACGAAGGGGACCACTTACGCCCTTGGACACCGCCGTCGCCCTTGTATTGCCGGCTCATCAGTCTTTTCCGGCGCCGTGCGGCTCTGGTCCAGGCTCGTGTCAGCCTCAAGCAGAGTTGGGAGAATGAGCCGTTGCTCAAAACCGCTTTCAAAAATCAGATAAACGCCATGCAAAGACTGGAAATCCTGCTGGAGAAAACGATCCTGACGCAGATAGACGAAGCTGGTTTAGGCGCTCAGCTCAAGCGTTGCATGAAGGTAGAAGGCATCGGTACGTTGACCGGCGCCCGCTTGCTCGCATCCTTTCAGCGTGGGGATTTCAGGAATGCCGACGCTTTCATCGCCTTTCTAGGCCTGGATCTGCGCATATCTGACTCAGGCAAAAAGAAAGGCCGTCGCTGCCTGACCAAACGAGGCGACTCAGAGGCGCGTCGGTTGCTGCACAACGCTGCAATGGCGGCGAGCCGGACCTCGGCGTGGAAAGGATTTTATGAGGCTTTGAGAGAGCGCGGATTGAGCACTACCCAAGCACTGGTCGCACTAGCCCGCAAGCTTGCTCGGGTGGTATTTGCTCTGTTGAAAAACCAGAGCGAATACTCACCTAAAGCCGTTTAGGGGCTAGGCATGAACCATAGAATCTCCCACAGTGGAATTGAGTGCCGCCAGCAAAAAATTGGTCGGTTGGCAGACCGCCATCGCGAGCAGGCTCACTCCTACAGTTGGAATGAGTACATCTGCAAGAAACAGGTCGGCTGTCAGGCCGCCTTCGCGAGCAGGCTCACTCCTACAGTTGGAATGAGTACATCTGCAAGAAACAGGTCGGCTGTCAGGCCGCCTTCGCGAGCAGGCTCACTCCTACAGTTGGAATGAGTACATCTGCAAGAAACAGGTCGGCTGTCAGGCCGCCTTCGCGAGCAAGCTCGCTCCCACAGAAAAGCAAAAGCAAAAACAAGGCAGCTCCCACCTCGCATCGCTTCTGCTTTTCACCACTCAACAGGATGAGCGTTAGCTCGGCTGCAGCTCTTGATCTTGCCGTGCTGGCCCCTTCGGCAGGCTGAGTGGAGGGATTGATCCGGGGGTGGGAGCGCAGCGACCGTTTGGCGAAGCCAAACACAGCGAGAGGAGGTGCAGCGAAGCAAACCGTAGGCGCTGCCCCCGGATCGATCCCGGAACGAAGGAACCCCGAGCCCCAGCGAGCGGGCCGAACGCCGGGGCCCAGCCTTTTGGTTACTTTTTGGCGTTTGAAAAAGTGACCCGCTGTAAGAGCCATCCCTTTCAAGGTCTTCGGTAAAATCCCCTGAAATTTCATTCAGGGATCCCAAACGATATGGGCCGATGTTCTAGCGCGTTTCGAGAAAAAAGCACCCGCCAGTGTCATGGCTAAATTGGCGCTGGAGCAGGCTATTGCCCCTGAGTGGGTCGATCAGGTTTTCGAAGAGCATCGGCAACGGCAGTATTCTCGTGAGCTACTGTTCTCGACCATCGTCAAGCTGATGTCCCTTGTTTCATTGGGCTTGAAGCCATCCCTGCACGCCGCCGCGCGGCAACTGGAAGATCTTCCTGTCAGCTTGGCGGCCCTCTACGACAAGATCAGTCGTACCGAACCCGCGCTGTTGCGCGCTCTGGTTACAGGCTGTGCACAACGCCTGGCTCCAACCATCAAACAGCTGGGTTGTACGGCGATGCTGCCGGGTTGGCAGATTCGGATAGTGGACGGTAATCACTTGGCATCTACTGAGAAACGCTTGGGGGCTTTACGCCACGAGCGCGGTGCTGCTCGTCCCGGCTTTTCGGTGGTGGCTTACGACCCGGACCTGGATCAGGTCATCGACCTTCAGGCGTGTGAGGATGCCTACGCAAGCGAGCGAGTGTGTGTGCTGCCTCTATTGGCCAGTGCCGAGCCGGGCCAGGTGTGGCTGGCTGATCGACTCTATTGCACGCTCCCGGTCATGGAAGCTTGTGAGCAGGCCCAGACGTCCTTTGTCATTCGCCAGCAAGCCAAGCATCCACGCTTGATTCAAGAAGGTGAGTGGCAAGAGCCGGTACCTGTGGAAACAGGCACTGTGCGCGAGCAGATCATCCAGGTCAGAGGCGGTTACCAATGTCGGCGGGTCGAGCTGACGCTTCATTCTCCAACGGACTCGGGAGACAGCAGCTTGATGTTCTGGAGCAACCTACCCCAGAGCGTCAGTGCACAGCAGATCGCAGAGCTCTATCGCCGCCGCTGGAGCATTGAAGGTATGTTCCAGCGACTGGAAGCGATTCTGGAAAGTGAAATCGAAACCCTTGGCAGCCCGAAGGCTGCCTTGCTCGGGTTCGCTACTGCGGTATTGGCCTACAACGTCCTGGCCGTCCTCAAACGAAGTGTCGAGCAAGCTCACCGGGAGACTCAACCTGAAGGATGGGAAGCTTCCATCTATCACTTGGCGGTTCAGGTCAGGAGTGGTTATGAGGGAATGCAGATTGCACTGCCCTCAGAATATCTTCCCGTTGTCCCTCTGGAGCAACTGGCCCAACGCCTGTTGGAGTTGGCCAGAAACATCCAGCCCAAACAAGTTGCGAAAAGCCCCCGCGGTCCCAAGGTGCCTAAACCCAAGACATGGGTTCAAGGCACAGCGGTCCATGCTCATGTTTCAACGGACAGAGTTATCAAGGCTGCCAAAACGAAAAGACCTTGAAAGGGATGGCTGTAAGAGCGGAACCGCCAGCCGCAACCCCCAAAAAAACGGATATCCCCCCCAAACCCCAAGAGCATGGTCGGCCCAAAGGCCGCCAAGCCCAAAGGCCGCCAAGCCCAAAGGCCGCCAAGCCCAAAAGCCCTAAGCCAAATCCGGATCCCGAGAAGAACGCAAAGAGTTGCTCTCAAGCTCATACCGCAACTCTTCAACCAACGCCTCGACCGACTCAGCCGTACGCAACGCATCAAGCTTCAACCCACTGATCACCAGATCCACCTGCCCCGACACCGGGTGATACAGCTTCACCGTCAGCGAATGTTCACCATCCACCAGACACTCACACGCCAGCGGCGAAAAACTACGCTCAAGCTGCGCGCGCAACTGCGCAAGATTCATCATTGCGGCTGTTCCTTTAGCAACTTCGAAGGGACGCGACCACAAACCTCAAAAGGCTCGCGCCGCACCCCAACAGACTAAGAACAGCCGCCCGACACCAACACCTCAAATTGCACCAGATCAACTAGTGCATTTGCACCCTATCGCTGGCCCTTGACGCCGGAATCCCCGGCAAACAAGCCACGCTCCCGCGCCCAGACAATTGCCTCACTGCGACTGTGCACATCCAGCTTGGAATATACCGTGGCGACATGATTACGCACGGTGTTCGGCGCCAGTTTCAGCCGCGCCGCGATCTCCTTGTCCGCCAAACCTTCGCAGATCAACCCCAGCACATCACGCTCGCGCGCCGTCAGATCGGTGAACGACACGCTAGGCAATTGCGGCGAATTGACCTTCTTCACATTGGCCAGCTTCTCGATCAACGTACGGCTGAACCAGGAAGCGTCCTTCATCACCTCTTCAATCGCCGCCACCAACTCAAGCTCGGTGCGTTTACGCTCGGTGATGTCCATCAACACCAGCAAATAACACGGCGTGTCCTGAATATTCACGGTGTCGGCGGACAGCGCACATTCGAGCAGGTCCGCATCCTTCTTGCGCACCCGCACATCCACCCGATCCACCCGCCCGTTTTTCGCCAGCGCCGCCAGCAACCGCGAGCGCGCGCCGCTGTCATCGATAAAGTCCAGCTGCGGCACGGTTTTGCCGAGCACGTCGTCGCTGTCATAGGCCAGGGTTTCGAGGAACGCCTGATTGACGTCGATCACCTGCTGTTCGTCGGCACTGCAAATCAGGATCGGCACCGGCGTCAGGCGAAACGCCTTGGCAAAACGCTCCTCACTCTGCCGCAACGCCACTTCCGCCTTATGTCGCAGCTCCATGTCGACAAAGGAGAACAGCATGCAATCCTCATCGTTGAGCGTCAGCGGCTGGCCGGCCACGATCACCTGCTTGCTGCTGCCATCGGGCAGGCGCAGCTCGGCTTGCATCTGCGGGATGGTCGCGACGTCGCGCAGGCGCTGAATAGCCAGATCGCGGTGTTCGGCCTGCTCGAAAATGTCGATTTCATAAGAGGACGTGCCAATCACCTGCTCGCGGGTGTACCCAGTCATTTCCAGAAACCCCGGATTGACCTTGATGTAACGCAGATCACTGAGCCGGCAGATCACTGCCGGTGCCGGGTTGGCGTTAAACGTCCTTTCGAAGCGCTGCTCGGCATTGGCCCAGTCGGTGACGTCGCTCATGATCAGCACCAGCGACTCGGGCTGCCCTTCGCGATCGGTGAGAATCATGCTGCGCACGCTGTGCACCCAGATGCGCTCCGGATCGTCAGCGGGCGACACTTCGATCAATACGTCATTGAAACTTTCACAGCGCGCAACGCGGCTGATCGGGTAGTTTTCGGCGGTGATCGAGTGATTGTTGCGATAACGCAGGTTGAACTGTTTGGCGTATTCGTCGGCATTGTGGCCCAGATCGGTGATGCGCTTGACACCGTGCATGGCCAGCGCGGCTTCGTTGGCCCAGAGAATGCTCTGATCCAGCTCCAGCAGAATCACCCCGTCGGACAGCCCGGCGATGATCTGCTGCAACTGGCGGCGGTTGGTTTCGGTGGTCAGGACTTCCTGGCTCATTGGATCTCCACAAGTGATACGCCCATGTGAAGAGTACGACCGCGGCGGCCTCTGATCGTGCCGACTACTTCTACTCGATCACCATTCTCCTGTGGGAGCGAGCCTGCTCGCGAAGGCGGTATGTCATTCGAAGCAGATGCCGACTGACACTACGCTTTCGCGAGCAGGCTCGCTCCCACAGGGAAGAAGTGATTAACCGGGAGATTGGGTTTTCAGTTCACGCAACGTGTCGAGGAACAGCTTGAGCACTGGCGAAGCATCGTCCGCCCGATAAGTGGCATACAACGGCACCTCCGGCAACGCCGGGGTCAACCGCCTAAACACCAGCCCCGCCGGCGCCAATTGCTCGATGGACGCCGGCAACAGCGCCACACCAAACCCGGCGCGCACCAGACTCAGCAAGGTCTGCACCTCGATTACTTGCTGACGAATCTGCGGGGTGAACCCGGCTTGAATGCAGCACTGATAAAGAAAATTGGCAAACCGCGACTGCTTCAACTCCAGCGCCACAAACGACTCCTGCGCCAGATCCGCCGGGGCCAGTACCGCACGCTCAGCCAGCGGATGATCCGCCGGCATCACCACATGAATCGGCTCATAGATCAGCAATTCATTGCGCAACAGCGGATCGTCATAACCGACGCGAAACACGCAGGCATCGATACGCTTCTCCTTCAACGCCTTGACCTGCGCTGCCGGGGTCATTTCATGCAAACGCCAGTTGACCTGCGGATAGCGCTCTCGAAACAGGTGCAAGGCCTTGGGTAACACGCCGACCATCACCGAACTGATCATGCCGATTTCCAGCTCGCCCAATTGCCCGCGCCCGGTCTGTCGCGTCAGGTCCAGCGCCCGCTCGAGTTGCTCGAACACCAGCGGCGCCTGCTCCTTGAGCATCTGCCCCGCTGCGGTCAGTTCAACCCGATGATGGCTGCGCTCGAACAGCGGCGTGCCCAACTCTTCTTCCAGCAAACGAATCTGCTGACTCAGTGGCGGCTGGCAGATATGCAAGCGCTCGGCGGCGCGACCGAAATGCAGCTCATCGGCGAGCGCCATGAAGTAGCGGAGCAGACGCAAGTCCATGGTCGCTTACCCCAGACTCAGCGGTGTCGAACGCTGGCGCACGCCGGTCAGCGCGAACAGCGCGTTGGCGATGGCCGGCACCACCGACGGACTGCCCAATTCGCCGACGCCACCGGGTTTGCTCGGCTCACCGTCGAGCACGAGGATGTCGATGGCCGGCATGTCCGACATGCGCGTAACGCGGTAATCGTGGAAATTGCTCTGCACCACCCTGCCCTGTTTGATGTCGAGCCTGTCGAACAACGCGTGGCCGAAGCCCCACATCAGACCGCCATAGATCTGCTCTTCGACACCGCCCGGCGAGACCGCCAGACCGCAATCGACCACGCAGGTGAGTTTCTCGACTTTCGCCTTGCCATCGACCGTCGCCACGCGCGCGACGATGGCGATAAAACTGGTGTAACCCTGATTGGTCGCGATCCCCTGCGCCGTGCCGGGTGGCAGCGGTTTACCCCAACCGGCGCGCTCGGCAGCTTGCTTGAGCACTGCCACATGGCGAGGTCTTTCCTGCATATTGGCGAGACGAAATTCCAGCGGATCAGAGCCTGCTGCATGAGCCAGCTCATCCATGAAACTTTCTACGGCAAACACGTTGGGGATGAAACTGACCGAACGATACCAGCCGCTGGGCACGTCGCTTTCGTGCTTGACCCAGTTCAGCTCCAGATGCGGCGGACGATAGGCGAAGTCCCACGCGGTGATTGCCTCGGTGGTGCTGTAATCCATCTTGTCGGGGCGCTCGAAATAGCCCGGCTCCCACTGTTCCGGCGAGGCTGGCGATACCGCGTGCAGTTGCAGCGCGCTGAGTTTGCCTTGAGCGTCGAGCGCGCCTTTGACCCGATGCAGAGTCGCCGGATGATTGAACAGTGCGTGCATTTCATCTTCGCGGCTGTTGAGCAATTTCACCGGCACGCCGGTTTTCTGCGCCAGGTACGCGACTTCGAACAACCAGTATTTGGCCTCCCGCGCGCCGAAGCTGCCGCCGGAGACCAACTCATGAATGGTCACGTTGGCCTTGTCGATCCCGCACACGGTTTGCGCCGCTTCCAGCGCCGAGGACGGCACCTGCACGCCGCCCCAATAGGTGATTGCCTTGTCCTTGACCTGCGCGGTGATGCAGATCGGTTCCAGCGGGTTTTGCACTTTGTAGGGCATGGTGTAATCGGCTTCGATCAGCTGCGCCGCACCGGTCCATTGCCCGGCGACATCACCTTGGGTCATGGCGTTGACGGTTTGAGCTTTTGGATCGCCGATGGCTTTAGCCTGCGCGCTGGCCAGTTGCTCGCTGTCGAACCCGGCCAGCGGCGAATCACTCCATGTGATATCCAGCACTTGGCGGCCCTGCTGCGCGGCCCAGAAGGTATCCGCCAATACGGCGACACCTTCCAGGTTGCCGCCCAGCACATCCGGACGCCCCGGAATCGCCAGCACTTTGCGCACGCCCGGCACCTTTAGCGCCGCTGCAGAATTGACGCTGAGCACTTTCGCTCCGACCACCGGCGCACGCTGAATCACCGCCACCAGCATGTCCGGCAATTGCACGTCGATGCTGTACTTGAATTGCCCGCAGACCTTGGCTGCCGCATCGCGTTTGTGGCGCAGCTTGCCAATGTATTTGAACTGCGCCGGATCCTTCAGCGTGACGTTGGTCGGCGCTGGCAGATTCGCCGCAACGCCGACCAGTTCGCCATAACCGAGGCTGCGTTTGCTCGCAATATGAACGACCCGACCGTCTTCAGTGGCGCAGCTGTCAGGGCTGACTTTCCACTGTTTTGCCGCCGCCGCAATCAACAGCGCCCGCGCCGTGGCACCGGCCATGCGCAAGCGATCGTATTCGAGGGAAACGCTGGTGCTGCCGCCAGTGGAAAACACCTTCCAGACCGGGTGAATGTAGGTCTCGAAAAACGGATCTTCTGGAGTGATGACCTGTACGGTCATCGGGTTGACGTCCAGCTCCTCTGCCACGCACGCGGCCAATGCGGTTTGCGTGCCGGTGCCGGAATCGTGCTTGTGCACCACCAGTTTCACCGTGCCGTCGGGAAAGATCCGCACCCAGGCATTCGGTTCGAACTCGTTGGCCGGCGCCATGGCTTTCGGGTCAGTGGCGGCGATGCCTCCCGGCAGATACAGAGCAATCGCCAAGCCTGAAGCAACCGTCACCGCTTGCTTGAGAAAAACCCGGCGCGGCAGTTCGATGCGAGTGTCGTCGATAAGGCTCATCAGGCCTCCTTCGGCGCATTCGCCGCGCGCTTGATCGCTTTGTTGATGCGTCCGTAAGTGCCGCAGCGGCAGATATTCCCGGACATGGCATTGCGGATCGAATCGTCGGTCACCGCCGCACCGGTGTTGAGCAACGCGGCGGCGGACATGATCTGCCCGGATTGACAGTAACCGCATTGCGGCACATCTTCGGCGACCCAGGCCAGTTGCAACGGATGGCTTTGCGTCGGCGACAAACCTTCGATGGTGGTGATGCTGTGACCCGCGACGGCGGCCGCTGGCAATTGGCAGGAACGCACCGCGACGCCGTTCAGATGCACGGTGCAGGCACCGCACAGGCCCATGCCGCAACCGAACTTGGTGCCGGTGAGCTTCAGTTGATCACGCAGTACCCATAACAAGGGCATGGAGGAGGACGCTTCATCCAGCTCGCATCGTTCGCCGTTAACCGTGAATGCAATCATTGTCAGGCTCCAGAAGAGCGGCCCGTCTTTGTGCGGGCCTGTCACCGATTATTGGAACCCTGAGCAACACGCGGCCAGCGACGATTTCTGCCAACCGCTGTAAGCAGGACTAACAACATGTACAAGCGATACCCGTCGGTGCAGTCCATGAGCGCGTTTATCCACGCGGCGCGCAGCGGCAGTTTCTCCAGCGCTGCGCGCAAACTTGATCTGACCCACAGCGCGATCAGCCAGCAGATTCGTGCGCTGGAAGATTTCATCGGCCAGCCGCTGTTCGTGCGTGAAGGTGGCGGCAGCAACCTGACCGACGCCGGGCAGTTGTTTGCCAGCGTGTTGTCGGACGGTCTGGCGCAGATTGACCGGGCGATCTCCTCCGTGAAAAACCGTAGCGTGGCGCAGCGTTTGACCCTGGATGTGGACAGCGAACTGGCGCAGAGCTGGCTCAATCCGCGTCTGCCGCAGTTGCTTGATGAGCTGCCGGATTACGAGGTGACACTGCTGTCGATGCCGCGCAGTGATCGCAGTACGTTTGAGCGAGTCGATCTGGCGCTGCGTTATGGCTATGGCGATTGGGATGACTGTGAGATGACGCAGATTTGTGGCGATCGGGTGTTGGCGGTGGCTTCGCCGGCGTTGCTGGAGCGCTATGGTTTGCAGGCGCCGTTGAGCCCGGCGCAGATTTTGGCGTTGCCGTTGTTGGGGTATACGCGGCGCTCGTGGATTCCGTGGCTGGATGCGGCCGGAATGACACCGACCGAACCGCCGGCGCGGGTGATTTTTGATAATGCGGCGAATTTGATTGCGGCGGCTGAAGCAGGCGTTGGCGCAGGACTGGTGCGTGGATTATTGGCGGCCGATGCGCTGCGCAGTGGGCGGTTGGTGGTGTTGAACGAGGCGCAGATTGCGGCGCATTACAACCTCTACGCGGTGTGGCCGCATGGGCAGGCTGAGCGTGTGGCGCCGGTGGTTGATGCGGTTAGGCAGCTAGTCCTGTGTACGCTTGAGAACCCTGCCCTCACCCTAGCCCTCTCCCAGAGGTAGAGGGGACCGATCGGGGAATATTGGCGAATGACACCGACGTGCACCTCCTGCTGTGAATCCATAATCGACTGGTTCTTTCAGGTCGATGTACAAGGCAAGTCACCTCGGTCGGCCCCCTCTCCCTCCGGGAGAGGGCTGGGGTGAGGGTCGCTTTTGACCTGCCCATATCGAACAAGTATCACCACCGCGCCCAATTAATATTGTACGAACCCGCCCCCCCTTTCCAATACTCGCCCTCAGCAGCCACCCACCCGGGCCGGATGCGAACAGGCGAGGGAATGCGCGAATCCTGCGCATAGAAACGGCCGATTGCCCGGGACGTGGATGCCGAGAGCCGCAAGGCTCCCTTCCCCGCTATCAGGAGATCGACTGCAATGATCATCGATATCAGCTGCTATCCCACGGATCTCGTGGACCTCGCCTGGAGGCATGACGGTGACCCGTTCACCGGCGAGCGTCTGCTGGAGATGATGGATGGCCCGTACATGGTCAACGGCAAGCCTCGCCGCATTGACAAAGCCTTCATCCAGCCGCCGCAGGGCAACACGATTTACACCTGGACCGACGGCGACCTCAGCGGCCGCGAATCCATTGACGCCTACATGGCCTACACCCTGAAAATGGTCCAGACCTACCCGGACCGCTTCATCGGCTGCTTCGTCTACAACCCGCGCTGCGGCGTGGAAAACGGCGTCGAGGCGATCGAGCGCTACGTCAAGGAACACGGTTTCGGCATGGTGCAGATGCAGGCCAACATGCACGCCTACCGTCCTGACCGTGCACTCGACTGGGTGCGCCCATGCTTCGAGAAGTGCGCCGAACTGGGCATCCCGGTCAAGCTGCACACCGGCGACGGCCCTTACAGCATCCCGTCGGAGTGGGTGCCGATGATCAAGGAATTCCCCAACGTCAACTTCATCATGGCCCACTTCGGCGTGCAGACTGGCGGCGTCTACGTGTTCGAACCGATGCAATGGGCGATGGAATTGCCCAACGTCTACTGCGAATCCGGCTGGTGCCTGCAATCGCGGATCGTCGAGTTCGCCAAGGTCTTGCCGACGCACAAAATCCTCTTCGGTACCGACACGCCGCCTAACGAACCGGGCATGTGGCTGCGCCTGCTCGAAGTGCTCTGCCACGAACCACCACAAGGCCTGAACCTCGACGAAGACACTCTCGAAGAGTACCTGGGCAACAACACCGCGCGGATGATCGGCCTCGAGCCAACCCCGCCACCGCGTTCCGTTTCCGAAGCAGAGGCGCAACTCAAGCGCCCCGTCACCACTCAACTGGCCAGGAGCTGAACCGATGATCATCGACACCCATCTGCACCCTACCAACCTGGTCGACGAGGCCTGGCGCCACACCGGCGAACCATTCACCGGCGAGCGCATGCTCAAGTTGATGGACGGCCCGTACATGATCAACGGCAAACCGCGCCGCATCGACATGGGTTTCATCCAGCCGCCACCGGGCAACACCGGCTATCGCGACGGCAACCGCCGAGGCCGCGAAGGCGTACGCGACTACATGTCGTACATCGCCGAACTGTGCATGAAATACCCGGATCGCTTCATCGGCAACTTCAACTTCAACCCGCGCTGGGGACCGGAAAACGGTGCGGCGGAGCTGGAATTCCACATCAAGGAATACGGCTTCAAGATGCTCAAGCTGCACGCCAACATGCACGGCTATCGCCCGGATCGCGCACTCGACTGGTTGCGCCCGGCGATGAAGGTCTGCGCCAAGTACAACATCGTTGTGCTGATCCACACCGGCGACGGCCCGTACACGATTCCGACGATGTTCTACCCGATCATCCGCGAGTTCCCGATGGTCAATTTCATCATCGGCCACTTCGGCATCCAGACCGGCGGCAACTACTCGTTCGAAGCGTTCTGGATGGCCATGGACACGCCAAACGTGTACTGCGAATCGGGCTGGTGCTTCCAGTCGCGGATCGTCGAATTCGCCAAGGAACTGCCGCGCAACAAGATCGTCTTTGGCACGGACTCGCCACCGAACGAACCGGGGATGTGGCTGAGGGAACTGGAGGTGTTGTGCTCGCCGGCACCGCAGGGTCTGGGGATTGATGAGGATCATCTCGAGGACTACCTGGGGAACAACATCGCCCGGTTGTGCGGGATCGAACCGACGCCTCCGCCGAAGGATCTGGTCGAGGCCGACATACGCCTGACCACCACGTACCTATAGCTAACGCCAATCTCATTGTAGGAGTGAGCCTGCTCGCGATAGCGGTGGATCAATCACCATCACCGTTAAATGACACACCGCTATCGCGAGCAGGCTCACTCCTACAAGGGAGCGGTGTTCAACACAGAGCACACAGCGACTTTACAGGCACGAAGATGACCCGGCGTTTCGCTCGACCGGCAGGCCAACGGCTGGCCGTTTGAACGCCCTCTCACCCCTGCGTGCCTGCTTTTTACGAGGTGACACCATGACCCGTTCGACGCTCGGCGATTCTCAGGACTTTCACGTGTTCATCGACGCCTATCGCCGTGAGTACCCGGACGATGTGCTGACTGTTACCCAAGCGATTTCCGCCGATCAGGACGTCACCGCCCTGGTCGATGCCCTCGCCGCCCAGGGCCGAGATCCGCTGCTGATCTGCGAAAATGTCGGCAACCTCGGCGTGCCGGTGGCGACCAATCTGTTTGCCTCCAGAACCCGCATCGCCCGGCTGTTCGGCGTAACGCCTGCGCAGTTACACGAAACCTTTCAAACCCGCGCCAACCAGCCCATCGCACCGCGTTATGTAGAGACCGGCCCGATCCTCGATGAAGTGTTCGAAGGCGAAGCGCTGGATCTGGCGCTGCTGCCGATGCTCAAGCATTTCGACAGTGATCGCGGCCCGTACATCACCAACGCGATCATCGTTGCCGAAGACCCGCTGACCGGCATCGCCAACATGAGCTATCACCGCTCGATGCGCCACGCCCGCCAGGCCCTCGCCACCAGCCTGCATTCACGCGGTCACCTGTGGCGGATGCTGCAAACCGCGCGCGAACGTGGTGAAGAATTGCGTGTGGCGATGGTGGTTGGCGCGCATCCGCTGTTCATGCTCGCCGCCGCTGCACGTTTGCCCTACGGCAGCGATGAACGCACTGTGGCTGGCGGACTGTTCGGCGCGCCGCTGGAGTTGGTGAAAACCCCGCGCTACGGCATCGGTGTCCCGGCCTATGCCGAGTTCGTGCTGGAAGGCGCCATCGACCCGGCCGCTTATGCCGAAGAAGGTCCGTTCGGTGAATTCAGCGGTTATTCCTCGGATCGCTCGACCAACAATGTCCTGCGTGTCGACACCTTGTTAAAGCGCAAAGACGCTTGGCTGGTCGACGTTATGGGCGGCCGCTACGCCGAGCATCTAACCCTCGCCCGCCTGCCCCGCGAAGCCGAGATGAGCGAGAAACTGAAAGCGCGTTTCCCTGCCGTCACCGCTGTGCATTACCCCAATTCCGGCACGCATTTTCACTGCTACGTGGCGCTGGATCAGAGCCGCGATGGCGAGGCGCGGCAGATCATGCTGGCCTTGCTCGGCTGGGATCCGTACCTGAAAACCGTGATCGCGGTGGACAGCGATATCGACATCAGCGATGACAGCCAGGTGTTGTGGGCGCTGGCCACGCACTTTCAGCCGCACCTGGATATTTTCACCATCGATGGCTTGCCGGGCAGTCCGCTCGATCCGTCGTCCTCGGTCAACGGCACCACCTCGCGGATGGGCCTGGATGCGACTCGCGGTTCCGGGTTTGACGGGATCAAGGCGCAGCTCGATCAGGAAGTTCTGGGGCGCGCGCGGAGTTTGCTCAAAGGGCTTGAATCGTGAACCGGCAACGGCTGGTGGTCGGCATCAGCGGCGCGTCCGGGTTTATCTACGGCGTGCGACTCCTGCAATTGCTCGCCGAACTCGACATCGAAAGCCACCTGATCATCAGCCGTGCCGCGCTGCTGACCATGGCCCACGAGACCGACTACAAACTCGCTGACGTCACTGCGCTGGCCAGTCATTACCACCGCGCCGATGACGTCGCCGCCGGGATCGCCAGCGGTTCGTTTCGTTGTCTGGGGATGGTGGTTGCGCCGTGTTCGATGAGGACGCTGGCGGAGATTGCCACTGGCACTTCCTCGGGACTGATCGGCCGCGCCGCCGACGTCACCCTCAAGGAGCGCCGCACGCTGGTGTTGATGGCCCGCGAAACCCCGCTGACCCTCGCCCACCTGCGCAACATGACTGCCGTCACCGAGATGGGCGGGATCATCGCCCCGCCGGTGCCGGCCTTCTACGCCCGCCCGGAAAATCTGGCGCAAATGGTCGACCACAGCCTCGGCCGCGTGCTCGATCTGTTTGGCCTCGATGCCGGCGTCGCCACCCGCTGGAGAGAACATCCAAATCCCTGTAGGAGTGAGCCTGCTCGCGATGACGTTGTATCAATCACATAAATGTCGGCTGATACACCGCCATCGCGAGCAGGCTCACTCCTACAAAAAAGCAGCATCACCCGAATTCAGTGTGCACCGGTCAATCAAAGGAGCCTCACCATGAACACCCCATTCAACGCCCCAACCCGCAACACCAAAATCCCCGTGACCATCCTCACCGGCTTCCTCGGCGCGGGTAAAACCACCCTGCTCAATTACATCCTCAAGGAAAACCACGGCCGCAAGATCGCCGTGATCGAAAACGAATTCGGCGAGGTCGGCATCGACGGCGACCTCGTCCTCAGTTCCGAGACCGAAGAAATCTACGAGATGGTCAACGGCTGCGTGTGCTGCACCGCCGAGGTTCGCGAGGACCTGGTGCGCATCGTCCGCGAGCTGGTCGCACGCCCGGTACGCCTTGATCACATTCTTATCGAGACTAGCGGTCTGGCCGATCCGTACCCGGTGGCGCAGAGCTTTTTCATCAATGACCCGATTGCCGAGGAAGTGGAACTCGACGCCATCGTGACCATGGTCGATGCCAAGCACATTGCCCAGCATCTGGAAGATCTGCAGCTCGACGGCGTCGACAATCAGGCGGTGGACCAGATTGTCTGTGCCGACCGGATCGTCATCAACAAGGTCGATCTGGTCAGCCCTGAAGAAGTTGAAACCCTGCGCGGCAAGATCCGTGGTTTGAACGCCACGGCGGATCTGGTGACCTCGACCCATGCGCAAATCGACCTGACGAAAATTCTCGGCATCGGCGCATTCGAATGCACGCAGAAGCTGATGGAAATCGGCGTGGATCAGCACGATCACGATCACCACGACCATGAGCATCACGCTGAGCACTCTATTGAAGAGCAGGATCACCAACACGACCCAAGCGTGTCATCGGTAGGCATCGCCGTGGACGGTGCGGTGAACCTGATGGCGTTCCATCGCTGGATCAGCGAACTGCGTTCCTCCCAGGCCGACAACCTGTACCGCATGAAAGGCGTGCTCGCGGTGGCCAATGAAGACCAGCGCTATGTGCTGCAAGGCGTGCACAGCCTGGTCGAATTTCGTGCCTCGACCGCGTGGGGCACGGAGCCCCGCTTGAGCAAGATCGTATTCATCGGCCGCGACCTGGATCGCGCGGCGTTGAACCAAGGCTTCGCCGCCTGCCTGGCAGGCTGAAACAAGGCATCGAAGCCGGTGGATGGCGGCTTCGCAGCACGAATGACTGATGCCACAAAACCTGTAGGAGTGAGCCTGCTCGCGATAGCGGTGAATCAGTCACATCATCGTTCAATGACACACCGCTATCGCGAGCAGGCTCACTCCTACAGGGGATCTCAGTGTTTCCGGATCCAAAGGCATCAGACGAATACCCCTCTCTACCGCATAAAAACAGCCAGAGGTGTTTCCCCATGTCGTCAGCCACATCCCCATCAAAAACCGCATCCACCGTACACCCCGTCGACCGAATCTTGCCGGTACGACAGATGCTCACCCTCGGCCTGCAACACATGGCCGTCTCGTACATCGGCGCCATCGCCGTGCCGTTGATTGTCGCCAGTGCTCTGAAAATGTCCCACGCCGACACGGTGGTGCTGATCAGCACCACGCTGTTTTGTTCCGGCATCGCCACCCTTCTGCAAACCGTCGGCTTCTGGAAATTCGGCGTGCGCCTGCCGATTCTGCAAGGCGTGGCATTCAGCAGCGTCGGCCCGGTGATCGCTATCGGCAGTAACCCGGAAGTAGGGTTCGCCGGAGTCTGCGGAGCGGTGATCGGTGCAGGGTTGTTCACCATGCTGATGGCGCCGTTCGTGGGGCGATTGCGGCGATTTTTTCCGCCCGTGGTCACCGGTTGCATCGTCACGGTGATCGGTTTGCAGCTGTTCCCGATTGCCTATGAATGGGTCGGTGGCGGGCGCAACGCGAGCAACTTCGGCGCCCCGGCGTTCCTCGGTGTGGCGGTGGTGGTGTTGCTGACGATTCTGCTGGTCAACCGTTATGGCAGCCCGCTGCTGCGCAACATGGCAGTGTTGATCGGCATGCTGATCGGCGCCGGTCTGGCCTACGGTCTCGGGATGGGCAGTTTTCACAGCGTCGAAGAAGCGCCATGGCTGACCGTGCCCTACCCGTTCTACTTCGGTTTGCCGACCTTCAGCCTGATCCCCATCGCGACCATGGTCGTGGTGATGATCGTGCAAATGGTCGAGTCGATGGGGCTGTTCGTGGCCATCGGCGACATCGTTGAAAAACCGGTGGAAGACAAACAGGTCATCAACGGCCTGCGCGCCAATGGTCTGGCCAGCACCATCGCCGGCATGTTCGCCGCGTTTCCGTTTATCGCCTTCATGGAAAACGTCGGTCTGGTGATCCTCACTGGCGTGCGCAGCCGTTGGGTGGTCGCGGTCAGCGGCTTGCTGATGTGCTCGATTGCCTTGGTGCCGAAGGCCGGCGCGATCATCGCCTCGATGCCAACCGCTGCCCTCGGTGGTGCTGGCATCGCCATGTTCGGCGTGGTCGCGGCGGCGGGCATTCAGACCCTCGCCAAAGTCGATTACGAGCGCAATCGCTACAACGTGCTGATCGTCGGTTTCACCATCGCCGCCGCGCTGGTGCCGGTGCTCGCACCCACCCTGTTCAAACAACTCCCCGAGTGGTCGCAGCCGTTCCTGCACAGCAGCGTGGTTATCGCGTGCCTGGTGTCGGTGCTGCTCAACGCCGCGCTGAATGGCGTCAGCGTGGCGCAAACCACCGCCAGCAAATCCGCCTCGCACATCCTTTAGTTTGGAGCTGCCCATGACTCAACTTCAGAACATCCTGATCAAGAACCCGGTCGCGGTGATGACCGGCCTGCGTGGCCCCCGCGCGCGGGCCGGGGCCGTGGACATCCGCGTGGTCAACGGTCGCATCGCCGAAATGGCGGCTAACCTTGAGCCACAACCCGGCGAACGGGTGATCGATGCGCGCCATTGCGTGGTCTATCCGGGCTGGATCAACACCCACCATCACCTGTTCCAGAACCTGCTCAAAGCCGTGCCCGCAGGACTGAATCAGGATCTGCAAGGCTGGCTGGCGAGCGTGCCCTACCCGCGCCTCAACCGTTTTACCCCGCAACTGGCGCGCTTCGCCGCGCGTCTGGGCATGGTCGAGTTGCTGCTGTCCGGCGTCACCACCTGCGCCGACCACCATTACCTCTACCACGCCCACGGCAGCACCGAGACCGGTGACTTGCTGTTCGAGATGGCCGATGAATTCGGCCTGCGTTTTGTGCTGTGCCGTGGCGGCGCGCTGGAGTCGGCGAGCGCGCATCCGGGCTTCTCGAAAACCGCGCTGCAACCGGAAAGCCTCGACCAGATGGTTGGCGATATCGAGCGGCTGAAATCGCTGTATCACCAGGACACCCCGGACGCGATGCGCCGCGTGGTTGTCGCCCCAACCACGCCGACGTTCTCGCTGCCGCCGACGCTGCTGCGCGAACTCGCTCACACCGCGCGCGGCCTCGGCTTGCGCCTGCACACGCACTTGTCGGAAACGCAGAACTACGTGAATTTCTGCCGCGAAAAATACAACTGCCTGCCGGTGGAGTTCGTCGCCGAACACGAATGGCTCGGCCCCGACGTCTGGTTCGCCCACGCCGTGCACCTGCAACCGGGTGAAATCCGCATGCTCGCGCAGACGGGCACCGGCATCTCCCATTGCCCGGTGAGCAATGCCCGACTGGGCAGCGGCGTCGCGCCCGTGCCGCAGATGTACGAAGCCGGCGTGCCGATTTCCCTTGGCGTGGATGGTGTGGCCTCCAATGAGTCCGGGAGCATGGTCGGCGAAGCCAACACCGCGTGGCTGATCCACCGCGCCGAACAAGGGGCCTCGGCGACCACGGCGGAAGATGTCATTCACTGGGGCACGGCGGGTGGCGCGCAGGTGCTTGGCCTCGGCGCCGTTGGCACACTTGAAGTCGGTCAGGCGGCGGATCTGGTGATCTACAGCCTCGACCATCCACGGTTCTATGGCTTCCACGACAGTGCCGTTGCACCGGTGGTGGCGGGTGAACCGATCACGGTGAAATACAGTCTGGTGGGCGGCAGGATCGTAGTCGACAACGGCGTGATTCCGGGTCTGGATATCGAACGCATGCGCGCCGAGGCGTGGGAAGGAGTCCAACAACTGATGAACGTCGACGACTGATTTCCAATCCACCACAACTTCAATGTGGGAGCGAGCCTGCTCGCGACGGCATACTGTCAGCCACTGCAACATTGACTGATCCAACGCTTTCGCGAGCAGGCTCGCTCCCACATAAAGCCGTCGCATTCGCGACTTCCGGCTTTCTCGACTAACGTTATTACCTCATCGGACAGAGCCCCCGCCCGCAACACCGGGCTCTTGATCAAGGAGAGACTGATGACGTCGCGTCGCAACATCGAACAGACCTACCGCACCTGGTCCAGCCCGATTCTGCTGGAGCTGAAAAAGCGTGAGCACCAAATGGCGCCGGTCGAGCGTCAGGCACTTGAGAATGTTTTGCTGGAAAGGAGGTTGCTGGACATCGGCGGCCCGGAGGGTATTGAACGTCGTCGAAACAGCGGTGCCTGACACTGCGCTTTCGCGAGCAGGCTCGCTCCCACAAGGTTTGGAGTGGTTCACAAAATGTGTATTCACCCGCAATCACTGTGGGAGCGAGCCTGCTCGCGAAGAGGCCGGTGCAGTCACCCTCACGACTTGGGCCGACGCACCGCCCTTACCCGTCCACTGTCGCCGCCACCGCAATAAAAGCGATCCGCACCATCAGCCTCCAGACCCGAAACGCCCTGCCCCGCCGGCATCTTCAGCGACTCCAGGACCTTGCCGTCCTGCGGATTGATATGTCGCAGCTCACTCTCATCCCCCTCCCAAGTGCCATGCCACAATCCGCCATCCACCCAGGTCACCCCGGTGACAAACCGGTTCGACTCCAGCGTGCGCAGGATCTCGCCGGTCTGCGGATCAATCTGATGAATCTTGCGCTCGCGATACTGGCCTACCCATAACGAGCCGTCCGCCCAGGCCATGCCTGAGTCACCACCATTGCCCGGTGCCGGAATTGTATGCAGAACGCGGCCGCTGGCCGGGTCAATCTTGTGAATGTGGCGGTCGGCAATCTGGTAAAGATGCTGGCCGTCGAAAGCGGTCCCGCCATCAGCGCCAACCTTGATCGTGCGCACGGTTTCGCCAGTGGCCGGATCCAGTGCGTTGAGTTGACCGTCGCTGGCAAACCAGACCTGCTGGCCATCGAATGTCACGCCGTGAATGCCCTTGATGTCGTCAAAAGGACCGTACTCGCGAAGGACTTCTGCATTTGCTTGTTTCATGGCAACTTCCTCGTGGATGTGTGGGTCCAGCCTAGCCATTGCCCAGCGACACCGGGAGTAACAAGATCGTCGCGAAACCCGGCAGCGGCGGCGTCATCCAGCGCCGCGCCCGGCCGACACCGAACGCCTGCACTTTGTCCGCCTGCGCCAGAACCTCCAAGGCACGTTGCACCTGGCGCTGGCTGTTGCCCAACGCCAGTGCCAACGCCGAACTCGACCAGGCCTCACCGTCAGCGAGTAAAGCGAGCAACGCCGCGTATTTGTCTTCGACCGGCAGTGTCAGCAACGCCACATCCTCGGCCACCAGCGCAAAGCCCCTTGGCGTTGCGGCGATATTCGCCAGCGGCTTCAGTGCCGCACGCAAGCGGCCAATTTCGACCCGCAGGCGAGCACGGTGCGATTCATCCGTGAGGGGAAAACCAAAGGCTGTGACGAACAGCGTTTCGCGCGCCACATCGGCCGGCCAGGCTTGCGCGAGTAATCGAGCGAGATTGAACAGCACCGGCCGAGTGGCCAGCGCCACCGTCATGCCGGCACCGCGCACGCTATAGCGGCGGGCGTCGAAGATCAGTGTCGACGAGTTGAACAAAGCTTCAACCTGCGCCAGATTCACAGATTTCGCCTGACCGGCAACGATCAGCCGCGCTGCCGGCGCGGCGAGCATGTGACTGGCGTGATCGACCTCGGCGCTCAGTGCGGCGATCCCGGCCTGTTGCGCCGCAGCCTGCGCCCGCGCCAGCGCCGCGCTGGCCTTGTGCGCCCGGACTCGACGCACGGAAATCCCGGCGGCGATCAACTCATGAGCGGTACGCAGCGCCGGCGGCAACGGTGCCGGGTCAGTTTCAGCCAGCAGCGTTTCTGCCTCCTCCAGTTCGCCGATCAATAGCAGCCGACGAATCTGCACATAGCGCGCGTGCGCCGCGTTCACGCCGTCACCGTGCTCTTGTAAGATCCGTCGCGCCGCCTCCAGCGCCTTCACCGGCCAGCCCAGATCCCGCGCCGCCAGCGCGACTTCCGCCTCGGCGACCACACAACGCGCCCGCGACAGCGGTTCATTGCTGCCGAACGCCTTTATCGCCCGTTGCAACAACGCCTTGGCGCGGGACAGATCACCGAGCTGAGCCATGGCAATTGCGCGCAGGGCCAGCGCCGGCGGGTCATCACGCAGAGCGACGTAATTCAACGCGCCCAGCGGGTCACCAGCAGACAGCGCGCGACCGGCGGCGTTGATCAGCGAATCCATGGCAAATTCATCTCCCGGCGAGCGAATCGTCAGTTGAGTCTAATACCTGGAAGGACGGTCGACGTCGCAGCACATTTGATAGGGGACGGGAAACGCAGGAAGTCGAGCACGGGGCCCACCCTCAAGCCAGCAATCCGACGCTCTTCAGCAGATCGTGCAAGCCTTTTGGCACCAAGGGCGCCTGCTCGCTGAAGCTTGAGCTGTCATGCCAGCGCGCGGTGAAGGGCGCGCCGTCGCTTTCATGGCCATCGATCTGTGCGTGGTCGTATACGCCCTGATCGACAAACGTCGCGTCATACACCTGAACGATTTCATGACCCGGTTTGCCGTTGTAGACGAAGAGGCTTTCGAGTGTGCCGAGCAGACGCACGTCACTCATGGACAGGCCCAACTCCTCCTGCACTTCGCGCACGATCGCTTCGGCGCTGGTCTCGCCAAATTCAATACCGCCGCCAATAGGCCGAAAGCAGATTTGCTGGCTGACCGGGTCGCGAAATTCGTTAACCAGAATTTTGCCGTTGTGATGAAAAACGCAAAGTGCGAGCGCGCGAATGCGGTGTTCGGCCATGACTGAAGTCCATTTACAGGTGTGGGGCGCGGCATTTAAACATGCTTTGCGCGACACACCCGTGGACGTCACTGGAAAAGGCTCGCCTCAGACCGGAGAAATCGTTGCGAGCAGGCCGATCAGAATGGTCAGTGTCAGAAAGCCACCCAGAAAAAACGCCATCTTGTTCATGTTGCTCTCCTCAAAGCTGAGCTTGCGGTGCACTGGGCGCTTCGGGATGAAGGACTGCCGCGAGTACCGAACCGTGGGGCTATTTTGAGCGGATGACTGAGCTGGTAACAGAGGCAGATCCAGTGAAAAAATACGGATCAGATGCACATCTGATCCGCATGGGCCATGGGCCGATATTCAGATCGCGGCACAAGGGTTCAATTTCGGCGAGGTTGATCTAGAGTCATTGCCGTCGCGACAACAACAAGAAAAATCCTGGAGTGAACATGACCGACCTGAACCTGCAACCCAACGTCGCCGCATCGCTAGGCAAATGGCACGAAATGATCCGCACCGGCAACCTAAGTGCCCTGCCCGGCCTGCTTGACCCGCAAGCCGTGTTCCGCTCGCCGATGGCGCACACGCCATACCCGGGCGCGCCGGTAGTGTCGATGATCCTCAATACCGTGTTTGAGGTGTTTGAAGACTTCACCTATCACCGTGAGCTGGCGACTGCCGATGGCTTGAATGTGATTCTGGAGTTCAGCGCCAAGGTGGGTTCGAAAGAGCTGAAAGGCATCGACATGATTCGCTTTGATGAGAACGGCAAGATTGTCGAGTTCGAGGTGATGGTGCGGCCGCTGAGCGGATTGCAAGCCTTGGGCGAAGAGATGGGCCGGCGGCTCGGTGCTTATCTGGCGTCCGCCAAAGCCCTGTAGGAGCTGCCGCAGGCCGCGATCTTTTGATCTTGATCTTTCAAAAGCAAGATCAAGATCAAAAGATCGCAGCCTCGTTTCACTCGACAGCTCCTACAAAACTATTTGCCATAAAAAAGCCCACTGACCGTCGCCGGTTCAGTGGGCTTTATGTGTCAGGCGGCTAGTTACAGCGCCATGTCACGTGCAGCGTTTTCCTTCGGAGCTTCAGCCTTTTCAGCTGCAGGTGCAGCCGGAGCAGCCACCTGACCGATCACTGGAGGTGTCGGCAGTTCGAGGATTTTGGCGGTGTAGGCCCACTCTGCAGCCACTTTGGCTGGATCGCTGTTCAGCTGAGTGCCGTAGCTTGGCACGATCTGGTGCAGCTTGGTTTGCCACTCAGGCGATGCAACTTTGTCTTTGAAGACTTTCTGCAGCACGCTCAGCATGATCGGAGCAGCGGTCGACGCGCCTGGCGATGCGCCCAGCAGGCCGGCGATGGAGCCGTCTTGTGCAGCAACGATTTCGGTGCCCAGTTTCAGCACGCCGCCAGCGGCTTCATCACGCTTGATGATTTGCACGCGTTGGCCGGCTTGCCACAGGCGCCAGTCTTCGGCTTTGGCGTTCGGGAAGTATTCCTTCAGCGCGTTCAGACGGTCTTCATCCGACAGCATCAGCTGGCCAGCCAGGTACTCGACCAGCGGGTATTCCTTGATGCCGACCTTGGTCATAGGCCAGATGTTGTGGGTGGTGGTGCTGGTCAGCAGGTCCAGGTACGAGCCTTCTTTCAGGAACTTGGTGCTGAAGGTCGCGAATGGGCCAAACAGGATGACGCGCTTGCCGTCCAGGACACGGGTGTCCAGGTGCGGAACGGACATCGGTGGGGCGCCAACCGACGCTTTACCGTAGGCCTTGGCCAGGTGCTGTTCAGCGATGGCCGGGTTATCGGTCACCAGGAACGAACCGCCAACCGGGAAGCCAGCGTATTCCTTGGCTTCAGGAATGCCCGACTTCTGCAGCAGGTGCAGAGCACCGCCGCCCGCGCCGATGAACACGAACTTGGCGTCGGTTTCGGTTTTAGTGCCGTCTTTCAGGTTTTTGTAGCTGACGCGCCAAGTGCCATCGGCATTCTTGGTGATGTCCTGCACTTCGCTCGACAGTTTCAGATCGAAGTTAGGCTTGGTCTGCAGGTACGTGGCGAACTGGCGGGTGATTTCGCCGAAGTTCATGTCGGTACCCAGCGGGCTCCAGGTGGCCGCGATTTTCTGGTTCGGGTCACGCCCTTCCATCATCAGCGGGACCCACTTCTTGATCACAGCCGGGTCTTCGGAGTACTGCATGCCGGCGAACAGCGGGCTCGCTTGCAGGGCTTCGTAGCGCTTTTTCAGGAACTTGATGTTGTCATCGCCCCACACAAAGCTCATGTGCGGAGTGGTGTTGATGAACGAGCGAGGGTTCTTCAGAACGCCTTGCTGAACCTGCCAGGCCCAGAACTGACGGGAGACCTGGAACGCTTCGTTGATCTCGACGGCTTTCGGGATCGTCACGTTGCCTTTGTCGTCTTCCGGGGTGTAGTTCAGCTCAGCGAGTGCCGAGTGACCGGTACCGGCGTTGTTCCAGCCGTTGGAGCTTTCGAGGGCGACGCCGTCGAGGCGCTCGACCATTTCCATCGACCAGCTTGGCTCCAGCTCATTGATCCACACACCGAGGGTGGTGCTCATGATGCCGCCGCCGATCAGCAGGACGTCGACTTTCTTTGCTTCGTCAGCATTGGCGGATGTCATCCCCATCGCCAAAGCCAGACCCAGCAGGGCTGTGTTCACTTTTTTATACATCTGTTGCACCTATGATAAAACGCCTTCCGCCCGCCGCTGTTATCAGTATGCGATCCGCTTTGATGACGCTCAGGCTAGCGTCGCAGATTCCGGCACACTTCAATTTTGACGGGTGGGCACACAAGGCCGACATGCTGCATCGACCTCAGTTAATGTCCCTTCTGAACTGACTTCTTATCATTATTGGCTCAGCTACTTGAGCGACAGGGATTCCGTCGGCCCGCCCGAAGGCAAGCAAACTGAATAAGGTCAAACCAAGTTGGCGCGAAGAATATCACGTCAGGGCAAACCCGCGCGTCTGTTCCCGACTTGAGAGTCTTTTTCCGCTCTGGACGGTATCGGCAGATGAAAGCTGAACATGACCCCGACGATTAGCGTTTTGGAGCAGTGCCTTATCTATTCATTATCTGCTAGGTTGTACGATGACTGACAAAGCAGTCATCACTCATAACAACAAGGAAACACATGTCATGACCAAGACCCGACTCCTGATCGGCTTTCTCTGTGCCTTCAACGGTTACGCCATGGCCGCATCGGCCCCGGCGGAAAAAGATGTCGCCCAAGCGGTGGATCATCTGACCCAGGCGATGCTGCACAAAGACATCGCCGAACTGAACGCCCTCACCGCGCCTAACCTGACCTACGGCCATTCCAGCGGCAAGATTCAGGACAAGAAAGAATTCATCGCCGACATTGAAACCGGCAAGAGCGCCTTCAAGACGCTAGAGATGCAGAACCAGACCATCACCCTGTCCGGCGATACCGCGCTGGTACGCCACCACTTTTCCGCACAGGCGTTGAAGGGGACCGAGGTGGTGCCGACCGAGATCGAGAATTTCCAGATCTGGCAGAAGCAGGACGGCAAGTGGTTGCTGGTGGGGCGGCAGGCGTTCAAGTTTTGATCGGGGTTAACTGACTCTGAATAGATGTTGACTGGGCTGCCCTCTTCGCGAGCAGGCTCGCTCCCACAGGGGAACGCATTCCAAAGGTGGGAGCGAGCCTGCTCGCGAAGGCGGCAGCCCAGGCACTACACATCTTTCTGGTTACAACCGAAACCGATCCACCGACTGCGCCAACTGCCCCGCCAGGCTCGACAACTCATCGGTGGTATTCGCCGTTTGCCCGATCACCCGGCTATTGCCCTCGGACATCCCGGCAATCATTTCCACCTGATGGGCAATCTCGTTACTGGCCTGACTCTGCTCGCCAATCGTGCGGGTGATGTCGTTGACCAGTTGCGTCGTGCTCAACGTCGCCTCGAGGATTTCGCGGATGGCCCTCTCGACATCCGCCGTCACCGCCATGCCCTTGTCGACCTGCGCGACACCCGCCTCCATGCTGCTGACCGCCTCGCGGGTGCTGTGCTGAATGCGCGCGACCATCGCGGCGATTTCCTGGGTAGAAGCGCTGGTGCGTGCCGCCAGACTGCGCACTTCATCCGCCACCACCGCAAAACCCCGCCCCTGCTCGCCGGCCCGGGCCGCTTCAATGGCGGCGTTGAGCGCCAGCAGATTGGTCTGGTCGGCAATGCTCTTGATCACCTGAATGATGTTGAAAATGGCTTCGGATTCCTGATCCAGCGTGCGGATCACCTGTGCCGACTGTTGGGCTGATCGGGCGATATCGTCCATGTCGCTGACCACTTGATGAATCACACCACCGCCCTCTTTCGCCAGGGTTTCGGCTTGATTGGCCATGCTCAGGGCACGTTCGGCGTGGCGGGTGATTTCCTCGATGCTCGCGGTCATCTGGCTGGCGGCGGCGGCCATGGTGCCGGCGGCGACACTTGCTGCTGACTGCTGTCGGCGACCTGATGGCAGCCGTGGCTAAGTTGTTCGCTCATGCCACTGACGCCGTGAGCATTGCGCCGCACCACATCGATCATGTTGCGCAAGTCGCGTTGCATGGTCGCCAATGTGCGAATCAAGACACTGGCTTCGTCCTTGCCGGACGGCTCGGCGATCGGCTCGCTGAGGTTGCCGTGGGCGATGCTTTCGGCGATGCGACTGGCAGTTTTCAACGGCCCCATGATGCTCAGAATGACCCAGCGCCCCTGGATCAAGAGCAGCACCAGACTGGCAATCAACACCACGCCGAGCGCGACGTTGGCACTGCGGATGGCTGATTCGGTTGCTGCGCTGGTCTGCTGCGTATTGGACTCGATCAACTCGCTCAACGCAGCCATTTGCTCTTCCAACTGGCCAAACGCCGTGTTGAAGGTGCCCAGTTCCTGTTGAGCGGCATCAGGATTGTCCAGCGCCAACCCGACGATCCGCTCGCCCGCGTTGATGTAGGTATCGAGGCTCGGTTTGATCTGTTCCAGGGCCGTGCGCAGTGTCGGGTTGATCGGCAGCTTGAGGTTCTCCTCGAGCACCTCACGAAAATGCCCGGCATGCTCGTTGATCGAATCGCGCACCTCGCTCGCCGTGTTGGTGCTTTTGCCCAGCCCGACCAGCATCGCCGAGTAGACATCGGCGCGCAGGGCGTCGTGCATCATGTCGGCTTCCATGTGGTTGCGCAGCGCGCTCATGCTGACCGCGTTATCGCTGACCGCCGAGGCCATCCGCTGGTTGCCGACGTAACTGACCAGACTCACGATCAACGCCGTCAGCAGACTTGTCACAATCAGCAACACTAAACGCAGTTTGATCGACACCGGATTTTCCTCTCTCGTTACGCCCGTAAGCGCTTGTCAGCCTTCAGTTAAGCCTATTTGCGCAGGTCTGCCGCGCCAGAGCGTGTCAGCAGGTGTCGGCATGCTGGCTAAAGGCAGCAAAACTTTCGGATTGCGCAGCAAGTCTCACTTTTCAACGCGCACGGCCAACGCCTTCATCGCCGGTTAATGCCGTCAGGCTATTGAGTCCGTCGCTCTGAACATTCGTACAGCAAAAGGAAACGCCTATGAAACGCGCATTGTGGTTGGGTTTGCTCGGCACCTTCGCCATCGGCACCGCACACGCGGCGCCGGAAAAAGTTGCCATCAATCTGGTCAGCGCCGACGGTGCACCGCAAGCGATCGGCTCGGTCACCATCAGTGAAACCGCGTATGGCCTGCTGTTCACCCCGGATCTGAAATCCCTGCCGGCCGGCATCCATGGTTTTCACGTGCATGAAAACGGTAGTTGCGAGGCGGGCATGAAGGATGGCGTGAAAGGCGCTGCGCTGGCCGCAGGCGGACATTTCGACCCGGAGAAAACCGGCAAGCACCTCGGCCCCTACGCTGATGGTCATTTGGGAGACCTTCCGGCGGTTTACGTGACTGCCGATGGCATCGCCAACTACCCGGTACTGGCGCCGCGCCTGAAAAAGATCGCCGAGATCAAGGGCCACGCGCTGATGATCCATGCCGGTGGCGACAACCATGCCGACATGCCCAAACCGCTGGGCGGCGGCGGTGATCGCATGGCCTGCGGGGTGATCTGAGCCCTCGCGAAATAAAGACCGGGCAGCCCGCCATGGCGTTGCCCGCGTCTGACTTGCAATAACGCAGACTTTCCAGCCCCACGGAACTCCCGCCCGCCGCGCGCCTCTCACATTATGTAATCCTTCCCTTTTTGCTTCGCGCTTGTGGAGGAACACCGTCATGCGCAAGTTAGTGCTCGTTTCTTCTTTACTCTTATGCCTGCCCGTCGGTTCGGCGTTGGCCCGCGTCGATGCGGGTGATGTCGCCACCTCGGCCGGTGTCTCCGCGTCGCTGTACTCGACCTTCAAGGATCACAAAATGGTGATTCCAGCCCGTGACGACTTGTCTGCATTTGTCGCCAGTGGCGGGGCCATTCGTGGGGTTTATCTTGAATCGGTACTGCAACAGGTTCGCCAGGACAATCCTGGCATCAACGCCAGCGATGAAGATCTGGCCAACGCGATTCTGGTGCATTACGAAGGCCTGAATCAGTAGCCGTCACGGATAAAGCAGCCGATGGATGGCCGCTGACGGCGCATAGGCAAAACTGTCCGACGGCCTCTATGATGGAGGCCATGACGACTTCTGTGCCCTTGCGCTCACCCTGCCCGCCCGGCGCCTGCAATTGCGGGCGCGACCCGTTGCTGGAAATGCCCGGCGCAGATCTGCGCATCCTGCGCCTGACACGAGAGGAAGAAAAACGCCTGCTCGCTCGCCTCGAAATGCTCAAAGACCTGAATGATCTCAAGCATCTGCAACAGCGGATGTTCGAGCAACTGGGCGTTCGCGTCGACGTCGCCCCCGGTTTCAACGAAGTGCGCACCATGCGCGGCATTGCCATTCAGATCGACGAGTTACCGGGCCTGTGCCGCAAGACCCGCGCAGCGATTCCGGCGGCCATTCGCCGCGGACTGGAAAATCGCCCGGAGATCGCTTTCGAACTGCTCAACGCCCACGACTTGCTGCGCGACACCTGATCACTTTTTCAGACCCAGGCGTTTACGCATCTCGGCGGTAATGCTTTGCCGGGTTTTCTTCATGTCGGCCCACGGTTCGTCACCGACCTCGGCCAGCCGCTGGTGAACGTTACGCACGTTCCACTGATTGCCGCCCTTGATCTCGGCGACTTCCTCGCGAAACAGCGGCACCGACACCGGCAGACCTTCGCGGGTGCGCGCGGCGTAAGCGCAGATCGTAGTCGCGCCGAGGCCGTTGCGCAGATAGTCGATAAAGATCCGCCCGACGCGATTCTTCGGCCCGGACACCGCCGAAAAGCGCTCCGGCAACAGCTTGGCCATATGACTGACGATAGCGTGGCTAAAGTCTTTTACTTCGTCCCAGCCGAGTTTGCGGGTCAGCGGTACGACCAGGTGAATACCCTTGCCGCCGCTGGTTTTGAGGAATGCCTTGAGGCCAAGCTCATCGAGCACGGTCAATGTCAGCGCCGTCGCTTCGACCATGCTTTTCCACGGCAGCGCCGGATCCGGGTCGAGGTCGAGAACGAAGCGATCGGGCTTGTCCAGATCGACCGTGGTCGCGTTCCAGGTGTGCAGTTCGACCGTGCTCATCTGCACCGCGCCGATCAGCGCTTCGGCGTTGTTGATCAACATCACCGGCTGCCCGGTAACGTCCTTGTCCAGCGTGGTGATGCCGGGGATCGCCAGGCGTTCGGCGTTTTTCTGGAAGAACAGTTCGCCGGCGATGCCGTCCGGGGCACGCACCAGCGCGACCGGACGATCCTTGAGCTGCGGCAGGATCCATTCGGCGACGCTGGCGTAGTACTCGGCCAGTTGCATCTTGGTGGTGCCGCTGACCGTGTCGATCACCCGATCCGGGTGCGTGATGCGCACTTTGCCGTTGGCCAGTCCGAGCTGTGACGGCTCGGTATCCGGATTGCTCGCCGGAGCTTTTTTCGGCGGTTTTTTCGTGGCGGTTTTTTTCTCTGCAATCTTCACCGGTTTCGCTCGCTCCTCTGTGATGCCCTTGGCTGGTTTGTCATCGCGCAAGCCATGGAACACGGCGTGGCGTACCGAACCGTCCTTGGTCATTTCGGCGAATGCGACTTCCGCCAGCAGTTTCGGCTTGAGCCAGTGCACGCCTTTGACCTCGAAACCACTGGGTGGATTGACCACCGCCGGCTTCTTCACCTGCAACGGTTTGAGCTGGGTCAGAATGCTTTTCAACGTCGACTCGTTGAAACCGGTGCCGACCTTGCCGGCGTAGCGCAACTCGCCGCTGTCGCGATCATGCAGCCCCAGCAACAAGGCACCGAAAGCACTGCGCGAACCTTTCGGATCGGTGTAACCGACGATCACAAACTCCTGACGATGTTTGCACTTGAGCTTGATCCAGTCACCGCTGCGCCGCGACACATACGGCGAGCCGAGGCGTTTGCCGATCAGGCCTTCCATCTGCATCTGGCAGGCGCTGTTGAGCAGTGCATCCGGGGTTTCGTCGAAGGCTTCGGAGAAACGCAACAAGGGTTGCTCATGACTGCCGAGCACCGTGGCCAGCGCGGCGCGCCGCTCTTCAACTGGCACTTCACGCAGGTCGACACCGTTGAGATAAGGCAGATCAAACAGGTAGTAGAGGATGTTGCCGCTGCGCCCGGCCTCGAAAGCATTTTGCAGGGCCTGAAAGTCCGGTACGCCCTGTTCGTTGGCGACGACCATTTCCCCGTCCAGCCACGCCGACTCCAATCCCAGCGCCGCCAAGGCTGCGGCCTGTTGCGGCAACTTGTGCGTCCAGTCGTGACCGTTGCGGGTGAACAATTGCACCTGATCATGATCGATGCGCGCCATGATCCGGTAGCCGTCGAACTTGATCTCGTAGCTCCACTGCCCTTCCGGCGCGCTGTCGACCAGCGTGGCCAGTTCCGGCTTGAGTTGCGTCGGCAATTTGGCCTTGTGCGCGCCGGTGAGCTTGCCGCTCGCGGGCTTGCGGGTTTTCGCCGCAGGTTTTTTCAGCGGTTTGCTTTGCTCGGCGGCCAGTTTGGGTTTGCCCACTATCGTGCGTTCGCTCAGGACACTGTCCGGTTCGGCCAGCAGCACGTCGTAATCATCCTGCGGCCGCGCGGCATCGTCCTGATGCTTGATCAGAAACCATTGTTCCTTCTTGCCCGGCATGTGCGTGCGCACCAGGTTCCAGATGCCGCCGAGCTTTTCGCCTTGCAGCTCGAACTTGAGCTTGCCCTTTTCGTAGGCCTTGTGCGGATCTTCCAGCGGAATCCACACGCCACGATCCCAGACGATCACATCCCCGGCGCCGTAATGCCCTTCGGGAATGCTGCCTTCGAATGTCGCGTAATCCAGCGGATGATCCTCGACATGCACCGCCAGACGCTTGACCTTGGGGTCGAGCGACGGCCCTTTCGGTACCGCCCAGCTTTTCAGTGCGCCATCGAGTTCCAGGCGAAAGTCGTAATGCAGGTGCGATGCGTCGTGCTTCTGAATGCAGAACTGCAAAGCATGCTCGGCGGCGGTTTTACGTCCCGAGCGCTTGACGGCGGCCGGTTCCGACGTCGCTGAAAAATCGCGCATGCGGTTGTAGTCGTCGAGGTTCCTGTTCATCGTCCACCTGCCTTGTTTCAGCCAATCCGCGTCACGGTCAGCGCCACCACCGCGATGCGGTCGACCCGTTGATAGCCGGGGTTGAGCAGTTCTTCGCCAAAGACATCCGGATCAAGTTCGCGGTAAGTCCAGCCGAAGCGTTTTTCATCCAGTCGCGGTAGCACGGTGTCGAGAAAAGGATCGCGACCATCGACCATCGCCACGCCGGTGTAGAGCAGCAGCGAGCCGCCCGGCGCCAGTCGATTCAAGGCCTGTTCGACGATGCGCAGTGAGAGTCCTGCTCCCAGCGTCCCGCCGCCATGGCGATAGGCGCGTTCTGCCGGATCAGCCATGTACGGCGGGTTGGCGACAATCAGATCGAACTCGCCCTCGACGCCCTGCAACAGATCACTGGCGCGTACGTCGACGTTGGCAACTTCCGCCAGCGCCGCGTTGATCGCGGTCAGACGCAGCGCTGCAGGGTTAATGTCCAGCGCCAGCACCTCTGCCTCGCGACGGGCACGGCCGATCAGGATCGCACCGACGCCAGCCCCACAGCCGATGTCCACCGCGCGATGAATCGGCGCAAAGTTCTGTTGCAGGTGGGCGTGGATCAGTTGCGCAAAACGGTAGGTGTCGGGGCCAAAAAACACCGCGTCAGCCGCCTCGGTGGGGAATGCCGAATGGACGAACAGCAAATCATCCAGACTTGACCAGCGCACCCTACTCTTCAGGTGGCCTTCGTAATTATCAATGACCTGCGCATCTTGCAGTTGCCGCTGTTCATCGGCCGACAACAACCCCGGCGCGAATGGCCGCGACCAGCCGAACACATCGCGCAAAGAGTCGGCCATCTGGCCCTCGTCACGCTGGTTGACCCGCTGGTGGGTCAACGGCGTCGGGGTGATGAACCGATACCCGTCTGCCACCAAGCGTCGGCCCAATTGCAGCAGCACGAGATCGTTGGGGCAGAGTTGTTCTTCCTGATTCATCGGTGATGTCCTTAAGGCAAGCGGGATTTGAGTTCGATAAAGCGCCGGGTGGCGAGCAGTCCGGCGGGGTGTGCATGGCGGGCCGGTGCGAGCCACGGGATCAAAGTCGCGATCTGCGCCTGTTCGTCCTGGCCTTGCAGCGCCGCGTTGAGCGCCTGTACATCGGGATCCTGTTCAAGCCCTTCGATGGCCGCTGCGGTCTGACTGTGCCGTCGAGCGGGTTTGGTCTTATCCGAAGAGGTCCAGTCACCCGCAATCCAGTCGTGCACCAGTTGTTTCTCGTAGGCATTGAACACGCCAAACATCGCCGCACCATCGCCCGCGATCAGCTGCCAAAAGCGGCTCGCCTGCGGGTCTTCATGGCGTTTGATCCAGCCTTTGTTCTGCAATGCCTGGAGGAAACCGGGCAATTGCTCCGGCGTCGCCAGCCACTGATTGACGGTCTGCCCTTCGAAGCGGCAGTAATCGGAATGCATGTGCTGGGCGAATGGGCATTTGCGCTCAAGCATCGCCAGCAATTCGTGCTCAAGGTCGAAACCTTCGATGATCGCGCGACTGCCCTGCCCCAGATCGTTGAGCCGATAGCCCAGCGCTACCCTGCGCAGAAACTCGGTGCGATCGGCCTCAAGCGGTAGTAGATCGAGCGCCGCCTGCACGGCTTTCTGCGCATGGCCGGTGCTGGCATTGTCGATGGTCACATGCAGGGTGAAATAGTACGGATCGATCCCCAGCTCACTGAGTTCGTAACTGCTGATCAACAGGTGCAACGGCAGCTGCTCGTAGCCGAGGTTGTAGCCGATCACCTCGGGCAAGTAATCCGCGCCACAGACACCGAGCGCCAGTTGTATCGCGCCTTGCAGGTAGCGTTCATCGTCGATGGCGCTGCTGTCTTGCAAATCGTGTTCGGCGAGCAGTTTGCGGTAGATCACCACGTGATTCTGCGCTGGATTGCCCTCGCCCAGTTCTTCGAGAAAAGTGCGCAGCAAGCCTTGGAAACGTGGGTCCCGCCAGCGCGGCAACAGCCCAGAAAGCCAGGCACCATCAACCAGTTTGGTCGGTGCAACCGCTTGCAGGAAATACAGCGCCTGCGCCTTGCCACGGAAGAATTGCCGAGGCCCGCCAGCCTTGCGTTGTTGCAGATAGTCAGCGTATTGCCGGGCGACATCGGCGCAATGTTCGGCTACCCAGGCGTGCCACGTCGTCGGATCTTCGGGCAGGGAATCGGAGAGTTGCGCGGCGTGTTGCAGTTGTTCCTGCAAAAACGCCTGCGCAAGGTCCTGTGAATCGTCATCGCGCAACAACGCTTCATAGACCTGCCGGATATTCCCGGCGGCATTCATAAGATGCGGTTGTGCAGGCGCGGCCTGCAGGTGTGTCAGGACAGTCATGGCAAAGTTCTCGGTCGGTTGGCAGGACGCTGTTCCACACGCCTCTACAGCAGCAGAGAGGCGGCGCCTGCGAAAAATTCAATCGACGTGAAAATTGCCCGGACGGACGGCGAAGCGGCTCCTTGGCGGAGCTGCTGGTGGCAATGATTTTTTAACGTGACTTCAGGCCTGACCTTTGGCCTGCTGTTCCAGATGCACCTGCAAGTCCGGATCGATCTGCAAGGCTGCTGCCAGCTCATCAAGATAACTGCGCTCGGCGTCCTGCTGGTCGTCCACGAGGATTACGCTGACCAGATACATTTCAGCGGCCATGGCCGGATCGCCTTTGGCCGCCTGCGCGACTTCGTTGGCGTCCAGCGGTTTCGAGACTTCGTCCTCAAACCATTGCTGCAATTGTGGGTCGTCGGTGTGTTTGCTGATTTCCCCATTGATCAACTGTTGTTCCCGGGCGTCGATCTCACCGTCAGCCTTCGCCGCCGCGATCAACGCACGAAGCACCGCGTGGCTGTGTTCTTCGATGTCCGGGCCTGCAAGGAGATTCGCGGTCTGGGGAATCTGTTGCGGGGCCGCGCTGGCCTGGCTGCGTTGCCAGGCCTGATACGCCTGAAACGCCATCATCCCTAGCGATGCCAGCGCCGCATAGTTGGTGCCGCCGGAGCGGCTTTGCGTGCCGCCACCGCCACCCAGCGCCCCACCCAATGCGCCGCCAAGACCACCACCGGCACCGCCGCCGAGCAAACCACCGAGCAAGCCGCCCAAGCCGCCAAGTCCACCGGCAGATCCGCCGCCGCTGGCCGCGCCCGAGCCGCCACCGAGCAGTCCACCCAGCAACCCACCCAAACCACCCAAACCATCGCCGGCAGACGCTGAAGATTGTTGGCCGGTCGAGGCCTGGCCTCGCAGCAGTTTTTCAAGCAAATCGCTGGTGTTCATGACGTCATCCTCAAGCATTGGCAGTGACTGCGTCTGGCAACGATAGACCCCTTAAGCCATAGCGCCAGCACCGTTTGGCTGACACTCAAGGGTCTGGCGGATTTCGCCCGCGTATTTTTTCGCCGGCCAGCTAAGATTGATCAATGGTGAACCTTATCCCGGCCAGACCGGTCGATAGCTGCAACCCCGACCCGGTTTGCCGGCGCCCTTGTTGCCCAAGGGTGATACCCGGCTTGCTTCACTTTCTGGAGAACGCCCCCGTGATATCGACCGTACACATCGCCAGGCTCAAAGCATGGGGCGCCCATGGTTTTACCGCGACTGGCGTGGTCACTGCTTTTCTGGCCACCCTCGCCCTCTTGGAAAACCAGCCGACCCACTGCCTGATGTGGCTGGGCGTGGCGCTGATTGTCGACGGCCTCGACGGCGCACTGGCGCGCAAGGTCAACGTGCAATCGGTGTTGCCGAGCTTCGACGGTTCGATCCTTGATCTGGTGATCGATTACCTGACGTACGTGTTCATTCCGGCGCTGTTCATCTATCGCTACATTCCATTGCCCGATTACACCCTGCTGCTGACCGTGTCGCTGATTCTGGTGTCGTCGCTGTTCTGCTTCTGCAACGTCAACATGAAGAGCAAGGACAACTACTTTGTCGGGTTTCCGGCGGCGTGGAATGTGGTCGCGCTGTGTCTGTACATCATTGGGCCTGGGCCGTGGATTACCTTCCTGACGGTGATTGGCCTGGCGCTGCTGACGGTGACGCGGATGAAATTCCTCCACCCGTTCCGTGTGCGCCGGTTCATGCCGATCAACATTGCGGTGACGGCAATCTGGCTGCTGTGCAGTTTGTCGCTGGTGCTCAACCACCCGGTGATCAACCCGTTGGTGATGGGCTTGTGGTTACTTATGTCGGCATACTTTCTGGGGATCTGCATCTGGCGCACGGCGCTGGAGTGGTTTGATCGGCCGCAGGTGAAATAGGCTCCAGAGCCCAACACAAATCCATTGTAGGAGTGAGCCTGCTCGCGATCGCGGTCTGTCAGCTGAATATTTTTGACTGAAAGAACGCTATCGCGAGCAGGCTCACTCCTACAGGGATCTTCATTCAGCGTTTAGTGATCACCACCTCCAGATACTCACTCGGCACCACCAGCGAAGCCTCCCCCGCCCGATTCAACCGGTTGAGCAAATCCGCCAGATCACTCTCCAGCGCCTGCCCGCTCTCCGGCGGCAGTGCCGCAAAGGCCTTGTGCACCGGCCCATACCAATGGCGGAAAATATCGATGAAATGCGCGGCCGAGCGATAGCGAAAATTGAACTCGCGTCGCGTCACGCGCAGCAGAAAATCGCGGTCATCGAAATGCTTGTGCAGCCACGCATCTGAGCCCCAGTTCGAGGGCGGTTGTGCACCGGCAGGTGGTGGCAAATGACGGCCGAGGGTCTTGAACATCTGGCCAACGAAACCTTCCGGCGTCCAGTTGGCCAGACCGATCCGCCCGCCACGGCGACAAACCCGGCCCAGTTCAACAGCAGCCTTGTCCTGATCCGGTGCGAACATCACGCCAAAGGTCGACAGCACGGCGTCATAGCTCTCGTCGGCGAACGGCAGCGCTTCGGCATCGGCCACCTGAAACGTCACGTCGAGATGCTCCGCGCGGGCACGATCCTGGCCGCGTTCCAGCAAAGCCGCGACGTAATCGGTCGAGGTGACCAGGCAACCGCGCCGCGCCGCCGCCAGCGTTGCATTACCGTTGCCGGCAGCGACATCCAGCACCTCCTCGTCACAACGCAGGTCGCAGGTTTCGGCGAGGTTTTCGCCGACGATTTGCAACGTCGTGCCAATCACGGCGTAGTCGCCACTGGCCCAGGCGACTTTCTGGCGTTCCTTCAGGGCAGTCAGGTCAATCGGGGTACTCATAAGCGTGAACTCCGCTGCGAGTGGGGTCGGTGATCATTCGGCCGTCGTCGGATCGATGACCGTCATCACCCGCGCCACACTGTTGGCCGGAAACCCACCGAGTCTGGCGTGTTCGCGTACCTGCTCTTCGTCAGGTGCGATGTACACGCAATAGATCTTGTCAGCGGTGACGTAACTCTGCAGCCACTGCACTTGCGGACCGAGTTCGCGCAAGACATCACAGGACGTTTTCGACACAGCTTTGAGTTCTGCTTCCGACAGCTTTCCGGCCCCTGGAATCTCGCGTTCAATGACGAATTTAGGCATGGCAACCTCGCGCTCTTGTTATGAGGCAAGGCCGGCAGTGACCCTGCTCAAGCACTATCGCGCCGAGACCGCTCGGCGTCCCTGCCAATCGTCTGGCAACCCCGTAAAACCGGGGGTTTGCCGATGAGCGGTGGAAATCTGTAAAGCGTCCGGAACACCTTGAGGATTGCCAAGGTTGGGGGATTGGTTTCTGATGCGTTCTCGCTTCTGGAAAGGACTCGACTGATGTCACTGAAACTCGATTGGCTCGCGCATCACCTGCACCACAGCGACCGTTATGCGCAATGGATCCACCAACAATTCCCCGACGAATACGTCGACCAGCCGCTGACCGAGTGGCAGCGTGAATTTGCCGAGGGCCAAGGCAATGGTGACTGGTCCTGCCTGATCGCCATGGACGGTGAACATCTGCTCGGCGGCGCCGCGCTGGCACGCGATGACCTCGCCCTGCGCCCCGATCTCGGCCCTTGGCTGGCCTGCGTCTTCGTCAGCCCTGAGGCACGCGGGCAAGGGCTGGCGGAACGTTTGATCGAGGGTATTTGCCGGGAGGCGAAAGACTGCGGCTTTGCGCGCCTGTATCTGCACACGCAAAACAAGCAGGACTACTACGCCAAACGCGGCTGGCAGGTGCTGGAACGTTTTCGCGCCTGGGATAACGAACAATGGCTCATGGTGCGTGACCTCTGAGCCATTGCTGTTGCTGATCAGGCCGCAGGCGCCTTTGCCTCCTGCAGCAACTGCTGGATCATCTGCTCTTGCGCTTGGTAGCGACCTTCGCCGAAGTGGCTGTAACGCACCTGCCCCTTGGCGTCTATCAGGTAATGCGCCGGCCAGTACTGATTGTCGAAGTTGCGCCAGATCGCATAGTTGTTGTCGATGGCCACCGGATAGGTGATGCCGAGTTTTTTCACCTGATCCCTGACGTTGTCGATGATCCGCTCATAGCCGTATTCCGGGGTGTGGACACCGATCACCACGAGCCCGTCTTTTTCGTATTTCTTCGCCCAGTCTTTGACGTACGGCAGGGTGTGCTGGCAATTGATGCAGTCGTAGGTCCAGAAGTCCACCAGCACCACTTTGCCGCGCAGGGCTTCAGCGCTCAGCTCGGGCGAGTTCAGCCATTGCACGGCGCCGGCTAGTGACGGCATCGCGCCTTTGCCCTGCTCCATCGGCGAGTCCGCGCGGACTTTGCTGATGAAGTAGTCGAGCACTTTCGGCACGTTTTCCAACACGCTTTTTTCCACGCTGGCGACGCCTTCAGAGGAGGTCTTCGCCAGCAAGGTTTTATCTGCGCCCGTGGCAATCACCGCTGCCGTCGCCAGTACCGCAACCCCGGCACCTCGGCGCAACCAGCCAGTAAACGGGATCGACGGCTTCAGGCGATTGACCAAGCTGCGCCCGGTGGAGATCAGCGTGCCCAGCGACAGCGCACTGCCGGCGCCGTAGGCCAGCAGCAACAGGCTGGTCTGTGCGTTGGCGCCTTGCAGCATGGCCCCAGTGAGGATTACACCGAGAATCGGTCCGGCGCACGGTGCCCACAGCAACCCCGTAGCGACGCCGAGCATGATCGAAGCCATCGGCCCGGCCTTTTTCCGGGTATCCGGATCGAGGCGGTTGCCGAGCATCACGAACGGTCGTGTCAGCCAGTCGCCGATGCGCGCCGAGATCAGCGACAGGGCGAACACGCTCATCACGATCAGTGCGACGTAACGTCCGCTGTTGCTGGCCTGGATCACCCACTCGCTGCTGACCACCGCCAGGCTGGAAATCAGCGCGAAGGTCAGCGCCATGCCGCCGAGGGTCAGCAGTATCGAAGCGCGGCTGCGTTGCGCGCCGGCAAACAGAAACGGCACCACCGGCAGAATGCAGGGGCTGAGCACGGTCAGCAGACCGCCGAGGAATGCGATGAGGTACATAGTGAGTCACCCTTGATCAATGAATGTGACGAGCATTCAGACGTTCTGGCTGTCCAGCCAATGGCTCTGCGGCGTACGGCTCGCGCCGTTCTCGGCAAACATCTGGCCCTGTGGCGTGCGGCTGGAACCGTCCGCGGCAATCAGGCCATCGCTGCCCTGCTTGGCTACTGGCGTCAGTTGAAAGCAGCTGCCGCTGTGGCAGCTATGCTGTTCAACCGCGGCGTTGGCATGGGCGGCGACGCCAGCCAGGGAGAAGGCGATGGCGGTCAAAAAGCGCGATACGTTGTTCATGGTTGTTTCCTTCTATAAAGAGTGATGACTCAGTTGTCGTTGTTGCAGCCATCAGCGAATTTGCTGTAATCGAGCACGCGGGTCTGACCGGCTGAATCGAGGTAGGTCATGCGCGCCTCGACAATCCCGCAAGTCACCGAGTTGTCCTGTTTCAGCGAGATCACTTTCTGGATATCCAGGTGGGTGCCGTAGGTGTAGGTTTGCGCGGTGACAGCGGCTTCGGCGCGGGCCGACAGCGTGCAGATGTTCAACGCGGCAAACAGGCAGGCGGCGATTACGGATTTGTTGTTCATGGGGTTTTCCTCAAGGCGTCAGTGGGTTTGAGCCGAGGCGATCTGTGTGGGCCTCGATGGAGCCTATTTGAGGCTCGCGAGGTATCGCGTCTGTGTCAGGAACAGGCGCGTTTCAATCGCTGTGTATCCCTGCCAGCGGGGGATACACAGCGATACAAAACCCAGGAAAATTGGCGTTTTTGCGTTCCCGTGTATCCGCCGACACGGCAGATACACTGCAATACAAAGGCAGGCAGGCGAGCCGCCGCAGGCTCGATACACTGCACCGCAGTCCCTTTTGATAGAGGTTTGCACCGATGGATCATGTCGATCACATTCTCATCGTCGACGACGACCGCGAGATCCGTGAACTGGTGGGCAACTACCTGAAGAAAAACGGCCTGCGCACCACGGTGGTCGCCGATGGCCGGCAGATGCGCAGCTTTCTCGAGGCCAACACCGTCGACCTGATCGTGCTCGACATCATGATGCCCGGCGACGATGGCCTGCAGCTGTGCCGCGAACTGCGCGTGGGCAAACACAAGGCCACGCCGGTGTTGATGCTGACCGCGCGCAACGATGAAACCGACCGCATCATCGGCCTGGAAATGGGCGCAGACGATTACCTGACCAAACCGTTCGCCGCCCGCGAATTGCTCGCGCGGATCAACGCCGTGCTGCGCCGCACGCGGATGCTGCCACCGAATCTGGTGGTCACCGAAGCCGGCCGCTTGCTGGCCTTCGGCCGTTGGCAACTGGACACCTCGGCCCGTCACTTGCTGGACAAGGACGGCACCATGGTCGCCCTCAGCGGCGCCGAATACCGCTTATTGCGAGTGTTCCTCGATCACCCGCAACGGGTGCTCAGCCGCGATCAACTGCTCAATCTGACCCAGGGCCGTGATGCGGATCTGTTTGACCGCTCGATCGATTTGCTGGTCAGCCGTTTGCGTCAGCGTCTGCTGGATGATGCGCGCGAGCCGGCCTACATCAAGACCGTGCGCAGCGAAGGTTACGTGTTCTCGCTGCCAGTCGAAATTCTCGGTGCCCCGGCATGAGCGTCAATCTGCACTGGCCGCGCACCCTCGCCTCGCGCCTGTCGCTGATCTTTCTGATCGGCCTGCTGCTGGCTCAGGCGCTGTCGTTCGGCGCGCAGTATTACGAGCGTTACCAAAGCGCCAAGAACACCATGCTCGGCAATCTCGAGACCGACGTCTCGACCTCGATTGCGATCCTCGATCGACTGCCTGCCGAAGAGCGCCCTGCCTGGCTCGAGCGTCTGGCGCGAAAAAATTATCGCTACCTGTTGAGCGAAGGCGAACCGGGCACGCCGATCGAGGTCGGGGATGTGCCGGTGGCCGTTACCTCGATCACCGAAGCCATCGGTGAACGCTATCCGCTGACCTTCACCGATATTCCCGGGCCGAAGAAACACTTTCAGGGCCACCTGCGCCTGAGCGACGGCAGCCCGGTGACCATCGACGTGCGCCCGGCGATGGCCCCGCTGTCGCCATGGTTGCCGGTGGTCTTGCTCGGCCAGTTGGCCCTGATGATCGCCTGCACCTGGCTGGCGGTGCGTATTGCGATTCGTCCGCTGACGCGCCTCGCCAACGCCGTGGAAACCCTTGACCCCAACGCCCATCCGATCAACCTCGACGAGAAAGGCCCGACCGAAGTGGTCTACGCCGCCCGTGCATTCAACACGATGCAGGCGCGTATCGCCGCTTACCTCAAAGAGCGCATGCAACTGCTGGCAGCGATTTCCCACGACCTGCAAACGCCGATCACGCGGATGAAACTGCGCGCCGAGCTGATGGACGATTGCACCGAGAAAGACAAACTGTGGAATGACCTCAGCGAGATGGAACATCTGGTGCGCGAAGGCGTGGCGTACGCGCGCAGCATCCATGGTTCGACCGAAGAAAGCCGCCGCACCAACATGGATTCCTTCCTCGAAAGCCTGGTGTTCGACTATCAGGACATGGGCAAGCAGGTGCAACTGGTTGGCAAGAGTGCAACGGTTATCGACACCCGTCCTCATGCGTTGCGCCGAGTGCTGGTGAACCTCACCGACAACGCGCTGAAATTCGCCGGCGCCGCCGAAGTCTGGGTCGAAGCCAACAAAGGCAGCCTGGCGATCACCGTCATGGATCGCGGCCCGGGCATCGCCGACGCCGAACTGGCGCAAGTGCTGCAACCGTTCTACCGCGTAGAAAACTCACGCAATCGCGATACCGGCGGCACCGGACTGGGACTGGCCATCGCCCAGCAACTGGCCATGGCGTTGGGTGGCTCGCTGATCTTGAGCAACCGTGAGGGTGGCGGATTGTGTGCGGAACTGAAACTCCCCCTCAATCTTTGAACGCTACATAACCCCTGTAGGAGTGAGCCTGCTCGCGATCGCGTCCTTCCATGAAGGACGCGATCGCGAGCAGGCTCACTCCTACAATGGGTTGCTATACATTCAAGCTATGCCGATCACCTGGTCCTCATGCATCTGCTGCAACAACACCAGGCCGTTATCCATGAACGAATTGCTGGCGGACTGTCCGGCCTCCTGCGCCAGAGCTTGCAACTGCTCGCGCCCCGTCAACGGCGCAAACTCGTCAATGCGCTGCAGCAAGCGCCAGGCCAGCGGGCTCAGTTCGGAAAACTTCACACTCCAGTCGGCCGTACGCCGCACCAGCAAAAACGTCGGTTGGTCCGGTGGCGTGGCGGGCTGATTGTCCGGATCGAGCTCATGCACCGGCCACACATACGCCAACGGCCAGGCCAGCGGCGAGATTTGCAGCGGCCGCTCCAGCAACAACGCCGGGTCTGTGGGCAGCAGCGCTTTAGCATCGGATTGCTGCAAGACCATCTCGACCCATTCGTAATGCGCCAGCTCCAGCAAAAACGCCGGCCACTCACCTTCGCGCAACACCTGCGGTTGCGTGGCCAGATAGTCGAGAAAGGTTTCGGCAATCTCGCCAAACTTCGGCGTCTGCGCCCGCCAGTCGCGCAAGAAACCTCGCACCAGCAAGCGCCAGCGTTGCTCCCCGATAATCCGGATCAGCACCGGGAAGGTGCCGCTCAACAATTGCGACAGGTTGTTGAATACCAGGTCCCGGTAGACGTTAACCCTTTGCACATTCATATCGACGGGCGGCGACTGATGGTCGGGATCGCGCAGATATCGGGTCAGCGCCTGTTGTTGCTGTAGCAGGTTAGCCACGATGGCGACCTCCCGCTTGCAAGTGGCGAATGGTCTGCAACTCGTCGACCAGTTCGGAAAATGCCGGGAAATTGAAATCCCGCTCCAATAACGTTGGCTGCGCGCCGAACCGCGCGTAGGCCTCCGCCAGCAATGCCCAGACCTGCGGTTTTACCGAGGCGCCATGGGTGTCGATTTTCAACGTATCGGACTCATCGAAATGCCCGGCCACATGCATGCCGACCACCCGCCCCGGCTCGATGCCGGCGAGAAAGGTTTGCGGATCAAATCCGTGGTTGATCGCGTTGACGTAGACATTGTTGACGTCCAGCAGCAGGTCGCAATCGGCCTCACGCAGCACGGCATTGGTGAAGCTCACCTCGTCCATGTCCTGGCGCGGTGCGGCGTAGTAGGAGACATTTTCCACGGCCAGACGCCGGCCGAGAATGTCCTGGGACTGACGAATTCGCGCGGCAACGTGGTGCACTGCCTCTTCGGTGAACGGCAACGGCAGCAAGTCATACAAATGCCCGTCATCGCTGCAATAACTCAGGTGTTCGCTGTACAGCGGCACGTTGTAATGGTCGAGAAACACCCGCACTTCCTGCAAGAAGCCGACATCCAGCGGCGCCGGTCCGCCAAGTGACAGCGACAAACCGTGACAGGACAACGGGTAGAGTTCGGCCAGTTCACGCAATGCCGCACCGTGGGCGCCGCCGACGCCGATCCAGTTTTCCGGAGCGACTTCGAGAAAGTCGAAATCGCCGCTGCGGGCAGCTTGCAGGTCTTTGAGCAAGCCACGGCGCAGGCCGAGGCCGACGCTGGGTTGCGCTAATAAGGGAGGAATGTGCATGGGATGTACCTCAGCAGTGGGTTTTGCCGAGTTGAACCGCTGGCTGTATCACTGCTGTGTACACATGACAGGGCATTTGCAGCGCTGTGTATCCTCCAACCACCGCGATACACAGTGATACACACCGAAAAACCTGTGGGAGCGAGCCTGCTCGCGAAGACTGCCGAACAGTCGACAACGATGGCGACTGGGCTGGCCTCTTCGCGAGCAGGCTCGCTCCCACCGAGGTTTTCAGTGTTCACAAATACAGCGGCAGACCGGGACCGGGGCTAGACTCTTTTATGACCCAGTCGAGGGGGCCGCAGGACGTCAGCCGTGCCCTGCCCAACTCCGTGACCACCGCCCGGTGGCGCACTCCTCGACCTTCGACGCCGCCGGACCGTGATCCTGTTTCAGGAGCACACATGATGGACGAGGCGAAGCTCAACCAATTCATGGGCAAACTGGTCAACGACATGGGCGGCGCGGCGATGCTGGCCAATGTCATAGTCGGCGAAGAACTCGGCTTGTACCGGGCCATGGCCGACAGTCAGCCGATCAGCGCCGATGCCCTCGCCGCCAAAACCACCTGCAACCCGCGTCTGGTGCGCGAATGGCTCAGCGCTCACGCGGCATCCGGTTACATGGAGCACCACGACGGCCAGTTTCGTTTACCGGAAGAACAGGCGCTGGCCTTGGCCGTCGAGGACTCGCCGGTGTACGTTGCCGGGGGTCTCGGCGTGGTGGCGTCGTTTTTCCACGACAAAGACAAACTGGTCAAAGCCATGCGCGGCAACGGCGCCCTGCCTTGGGGTGATCACCATCCGTGCATGTTCAGCGGCACCGAGCGGTTCTTCCGGCCCGGCTACAAAGGTCACCTGATCGCCGAATGGCTGCCGGCGCTCGACGGCGTGGTGGCCAAACTGGAAGAAGGCGCCAAAGTCGCCGACATCGGCTGCGGTCATGGCGCGTCGACGGTGATCATGGCCCAGGCGTTTCCCAACTCGCGTTTCGTCGGTTACGACTATCACGCGCCGTCGATCACCGTCGCCACCCAACGCGCCGAGGAAGGAGGCGTCAGCAGCCGGGCGAAGTTCTTCCAGGGTTCGGCGAAAGGCTACCCCGGCGATGACTACGACCTGATCTGCTATTTCGACTGCCTGCACGACATGGGCGATCCGGTCGGCGCCGCCCGTCACGCCTATGATTCACTGAAGGACGACGGCACGGTGTTGCTGGTCGAGCCATTTGCCAACGACACGCTGGACGACAACATCAACCCGGTCGGACGGCTGTTCTATGCGGCCTCGACGTTTATCTGCACACCGAACTCGCTGTCTCAGGAAGTCGGCCTCGGTCTGGGTGCGCAGGCGGGGGAAATGCGTTTGCGCAAAGTGTTTGTCGAGGCCGGGTTCAAGCAGTTCCGTCGGGCCACGCAAACGCCGTTCAACCTGATTCTGGAGGCGCGCAAGTAAGCCACGCGGGTCGCGTGCTAACCTGCTGGCAACGTCCTTCCCCGGAGCGCTGACCATGCTCGACAGCCCGACCCGCGAACACCTCGACACCCTGCAAGAGGTGATCGCTGATGGCGACTTCATCGTATTGACCGGGGCCGGCATCAGCACGCCGTCGGGCATTCCGGACTACCGCGACAGCGACGGTGTACGCCGTGGGCGGCAACCGATGATGTACCAGGAATTCCTCGCCGCCCCTGAATCACGCCGCCGCTATTGGGCGCGGGCCATGCTCGGTTGGCCAAGGGTGCGTCAGGCGCAACCGAATGCCGCGCACGAAGCGTTGGCCGGTTTGCAGCGCCATGGGCTGATCCACGACTTGATCACCCAGAACGTCGACACCCTGCACGATCAGGCTGGCAGTCACGACGTGATCGAACTGCACGGCAGCCTGCATCGGGTTCTGTGTCTGAACTGTGGCCAGCGCAGTGAGCGTGATTCGATTCAGCAATTGATGGAACGACAAAATCCGTATCTGGCCGGGGTCGATGCCGTGCAGGCACCGGATGGCGACACCCTGCTCGACCCGGCGTTCGAGGCGCGCTTTCAGGTACCGCACTGTCCGCATTGCTTTGGTGAGCGGATGAAACCGGACGTGGTGTTTTTCGGTGAAAACGTCGCGCAGCCCACGGCGGCTCGGGCGATGGCGGCGGCAGAAAATGCGGCGGGGATGTTGGTGGTGGGGTCTTCGTTGATGGCGTATTCGGCGTTTCGTTTGTGCCGGGTGATTGCCGATCGCGGTAAGCCGCTGATAGCGATCAATCTGGGCAAGACCCGCGCGGATGATTTGCTGGATTTGAAGATTGAAGCGTCGTGTGAACAGCTGTTGCCTTTACTGGTACAGCAGCTGATTCGGTGAGTTGCTGCACTCTGCGCTCGACTCAGGACCCGGCCCCCTCACCCTAGCCCTCTCCCAAGGGAGAGGGAACTGACCGAGTTGTCTGGGCTGAATACTGCGACCTGAAAATGCTGAGTCGAGCTCACATTCTGAATAACCCACGATCAGCTCCCTTCCCGCTAGCACTAGGCCTCGCCCAAGGGAGAGGGGACTGACCGAGTTGTCTGGGCTGAATACTGCGACCTGAAAATGCTGAGTCGAGCTCACAATCTGAATAACCCATGATCAGCTCCCTTCCCGCTAGCACTAGGCCTCGCCCAAGGGAGAGGGAACTGACCGAGTTGTCTGGGCTGAATACTTCGACCTGAAAATGCTGAGGCGAGCTCACAATCTGCATAACCCACGATCAGATCCCTTCCCGCTAGCACTAGGCCTCGCCCAAGGGAGAGGGGACTGACCGAGTTGTCTGGGCTGAATACTGCGACCTGAAAATGCTGAGTCGAGCTCACAATCTGCATAACCCATGATCAGCCCCCTTCCCGCTAGCACTAGGCCTCGCCCAAGGGAGAGGGAACTGACCGAGTTGTCTGCGCTGAATACTGCGACCTGAAAATGCTGAGTCGAGCTCACAATCTGACTAACCCATGATCAGCTCCCTGCCCGCTAGCACTAGGCCTCGCCCAAGGGAGAGGGAACTGACCGAGTTGTCTGCGCTGAATACTGCGACCTGAAAATGCTGAGTCGAGCTCACAATCTGCATAACCCATGATCAGCCCCCTGCCCGCTAGCACTAGGCCTCGCCCAAGGGAGAGGGGACTGACGAGTTGTTGTCAAGCGATACACCGTTCTGAAAATTTCAAGTCGAACCTATTTTCTGAAATGCCCCCGATCAGCTCCCTGCCCCCTCGCCCCCCTGGGGGAGAGGGTTGGGGTGAGGGGGGAGATCTCACAGTCGCCCCAGATCTTCAGCCTTGAGAATGTCGAACAACGCCTGCGCCGCTGCCGACAGTTCATTGCCCGGCTCGGTCAGCACGCCGATGGCCCGCTCCACCGAGTCGTCCAGCGTCAGGCAATGCGCGCCCAGCTCCTGCATCTGCCCGGCGCACAACGCCGGCACGGCACTGACGCCCAGCCCGCTGGCGACCATGCGCCCGACCGTCGCCAATTGATGGCTTTCAAACTCCACCGGCAACTTCATGCCGCGCGCCTGCAAGTGCTCTTCGAGCATCACCCGCACCGTCGAGGGCCGCTGCAAGGTAATAAACGGCTCCTGCAACAACGTCTGCCAGTCGATCTCGCTAAGGCGGGCCAGAGGGGAATCCTTCGACACCACAGCGACGAAGCGATCCGTGTACAACGGCGTAAACGTCATCGCCGTGTTTTGCATCGGCTCGAACGCCACGCCCAGCTCAACCTGGCGATCACGGACCATTTCCAGCACTTGCTCGTTGATCACGTCATTAACCGTGACGTTGACGTTCGGATAGCGCGCACGAAACGTTTTGAGGATCGGCGGCAGCAGGTTGCCGGCAAACGACGGCATCGCCGCCAGCGTCACCCGCCCGCGCTGCAAGCTGAAGCGTTGGCGCATTTCGTCTTCGGCGTTGTCCCAGTCGGCGATCAGCCGTCGAGCCAGTGGCAGCAAGGATTCACCTTCGGCCGTCAGCGCGACGTTGCGTGTGTTGCGGCTGAACAGGCGTCCGCCCAGGCCCTCCTCCAGCGCTTTGATAGTCAGGCTCAACGCTGATTGCGACAGGTGCAGGCGCTCGCAAGCCACAGCGAAACTCAGGCTCTGGGCCACGGCGAGGAAGGCGCGGATCTGTTTGATGGTCATGCTCGCTTCGCTCCAGTTGTAAGCTACAAGCGTTAAGCGACAAGCCTGATGATCGTTCCCACGCTCTGCGCGGGAGTGCAGCCCGTGACGCTCCGCGTCACTGGACACGGAGCGTCCCTAGAGGCATTCCCACGAGGGGCGTGGGGAACGATCAAAGCAGCACGCGGTAACGCGACTATTGAGCTTTATCAATCAATCGACCCTAAAAATCAACTTAACAAATATATCCACCAGCGCGACACTCCAACCATTCGGCTAGCCAGCCGCCCGCAAATAATAAAAGAGGTGCATATGGCAGGTTTCGACAAGCGCGTCAGTTCCTACGAGGAAGCCCTCGCCGGGCTTGAGGACGGCATGACCGTCATCGCCGGCGGCTTCGGTCTGTGCGGCATTCCGGAAAACCTGATCGCCGAGATCAAGCGCAAAGGCACCCGCGACCTCACTGTCGTCTCCAACAACTGCGGCGTCGACGGTTTCGGCCTCGGCGTACTGCTCACCGACCGTCAGATCAGCAAAGTCATCGCCTCCTATGTCGGCGAAAACAAGCTGTTCGAAGAGCAACTGCTCAAGGGCGACATCGAAGTCATCCTGACCCCGCAAGGCACCCTCGCCGAGAAGATGCGCGCAGGCGGCGCCGGCATTCCGGCCTTCTTCACCGCCACCGGCGTCGGCACCCCGGTCGCCGAAGGCAAGGAAGTACGTGAGTTCAAAGGTCGCAAGTACCTGATGGAAGAATCCATCACCGGCGACTTCGCCATCGTCAAAGGCTGGAAAGCCGACCACTTCGGTAACGTCGTCTACCGTCACACCGCGCAGAACTTCAACCCGCTGGCCGCCACCGCCGGCAAGATCACCGTGGTTGAAGTCGAAGAAATCGTCGAACCCGGCGAACTCGACCCCTCGCAGATCCACACCCCGGGCATCTACGTCGATCGGGTCATTTGCGGCACGTTCGAAAAACGCATCGAACAGCGCACCATCCGCAAATAATTCAGGCTGACGGAGAACAAGAACATGGCACTTACCCGCGAACAAATGGCTCAGCGCGTCGCCCGCGAAATGCAGGACGGCTTCTACGTAAACCTCGGCATCGGCATTCCGACCCTGGTCGCCAACTACATTCCTGAAGGCATGGAAGTCATGCTGCAATCGGAAAACGGCCTGCTCGGCATGGGTCCGTTTCCGACCGAAGAAACCATCGATGCCGACATGATCAACGCCGGCAAACAGACCGTGACCGCACGCATCGGCGCGTCGATTTTCAACTCCGCTGAATCCTTCGCGATGATCCGTGGCGGCCACGTCGACCTGACCGTGCTTGGCGCGTTCGAAGTCGACGTCGAAGGCAACATTGCTTCGTGGATGATCCCCGGCAAACTGGTCAAGGGCATGGGCGGCGCGATGGATCTGGTGGCCGGTGCCGACAACATCATCGTGATCATGACCCACGCATCCAAGGACGGTGAGTCCAAGCTACTCGCCAAATGCAGCCTGCCGCTGACTGGCGCCGGTTGCATCAAGCGGGTGCTGACCGACCTCGCCTACCTGGAAATCGAAAATGGCGCTTTTGTCCTCAAGGAACGCGCACCTGGCGTCAGCGTCGAGGAAATCGTCGCCAAAACCGCTGGTAAACTGATCGTCCCGGATCACGTACCGGAAATGCAGTTCGCTGCCCAGTGAGGAATTCGAAAATGCAAGACGTCGTAATTGTTGCCGCCACGCGTACCGCGATCGGCAGTTTCCAGGGTTCGCTGGCCAGCGTGTCCGCCGTTGATCTGGGCGCGGCGGTGATCCGCCAGTTGCTCGAGCAGACCGGTCTGGACGGTGCGCAGGTCGATGAAGTGATCATGGGCCAGGTGTTGACCGCCGGCGCCGGCCAGAACCCGGCGCGTCAGTCGGCGATCAAGGCCGGTCTGCCCCACGCGGTACCGGCGCTGACCCTGAACAAGGTCTGTGGTTCGGGCCTCAAAGCCCTGCACCTCGGCGCACAGGCGATCCGTTGCGGCGACGCTGACGTGATCATCGCTGGCGGCCAGGAAAACATGAGCCTGTCCAACTACGTGATGCCGGGCGCACGCACCGGTCTGCGCATGGGCCACGCACAAATCGTCGACACCATGATCAGCGATGGTCTGTGGGATGCGTTCAACGATTACCACATGGGCATCACCGCCGAGAATCTGGTCGACAAATATGAGATCAGCCGTGAGCAGCAGGACGCCTTCGCTGCCGCGTCGCAGCAGAAAGCCGCTGCAGCGATTGAGGCGGGTCGCTTTGTCGATGAGATCACGCCGATCCTGATCCCGCAGCGCAAAGGCGATCCGGTTGCGTTCAAGGTCGACGAACAACCACGCGGCGATACCACCGCCGAATCCCTGGCGAAACTGCGCCCGGCGTTCAAAAAGGACGGCAGCGTCACGGCTGGCAACGCTTCATCGCTGAACGACGGCGCTGCTGCGGTCATCCTGATGAGCGCCGAGAAAGCCAAAGCCCTCGGCCTGCCCGTGCTGGCAAAAATCGCCGCCTACGCCAACGCAGGCGTTGATCCAGCAATCATGGGCATCGGCCCGGTGTCCGCCACCCGCCGCTGCCTGGACAAAGCTGGCTGGAACATTGGCCAACTCGACCTGATCGAGGCCAACGAAGCGTTCGCCGCGCAATCGCTGGCGGTGGCCAAAGATCTGCAATGGGATCTGGACAAGGTCAACGTCAACGGCGGCGCCATTGCGCTGGGCCATCCGATCGGTGCCTCGGGTTGCCGCGTACTGGTGACCCTGCTGCATGAAATGATCAAGCGTGATGCGAAAAAGGGTCTGGCGACCCTGTGCATCGGCGGCGGCCAGGGCGTGGCGCTGGCGCTGGAACGCGCATAACCAGAGTTCAACAGTGAATGGCGGATCCACGACATCCGCCGCTTGCTGGCAACAAAAACCCGGTGCGACTTGCGTTGCACCGGGTGTTTTTTTGCCTGTTCGAAATCGGCTTTGACTGTTCCGGCCCTATCGCGAGCAGGCTCACTCCTACATTGGAATTGTGAACCCATTCAATTGTAGGAGTGAGCCTGCTCGCGATAGGGCCAGTCAAAGCACCAACAATCTAAGGCTTGCGCAGCAAATAGGTATCCATGATCCACCCATGCTCCGCCCGCGCCGCCTTGCGCACCCGCTCGATCTCATCCGCGACATCCGCCAGCCGGCCACTGATCAGAATCTCATCCGGCGTGCCCAGGTAGGCGCCCCAATAAATCTGAGTCTGCTGATCGGCGACCCGCTGATACGAATCTTCAGCATCGAGCATCACCACCAGACTGTCCGTATCACTCACCTGCCCCGCTGCCAAACGCCGCCCGGTGGTGATTTCAATGGAGCGGCCGATCGTATTCAACGGCACCTTGTGCTGCGCCGCCAACGCCTGAACGCTGGTAATCCCGGGAATCACCTCAAACTCGAAGGCACACGTACCCGAGGCCAGAATCGCCTGAAGGATACGCACGGTGCTGTCGTACAACGCCGGGTCGCCCCACACCAGGAAACCGCCGCACTGGCCGTCAGACATTTCGTCATTGATCAGCCGCTCGAAGATCTGCTGCTTGGCACGGTTCAGCTCATCGACACTGGCGGTATAGTCGACATCACCGCGCTCGCGCTCCGGGCTGTGGGCTTCGACGAAGCGATAGTCGGGGTCGTCGATGTAGCGCTCACAGATCTCTCGGCGCAAGTCGATCAGCTTGCCCTTGCTCTGGCCTTTATCAATCAAAAAGAACACGTCGACCCGGTTCAGCGCCTTCACGGCCTGCATCGTGATGTAGTCGGGGTTACCGGCGCCGATACCGATCACCAGCAGTTGTTTCATCACAAAGCTCCTTTAAGGCACAGGCGCCAGCGCCCGGTGAAGCGTAGTTCGACCATCGACAGCGGTTCGACATCAATGTCATGAAATGCCGAACCGCGCATCACGTGGATCAGCGCGGCGCGGATGACAAACGGATGCGTCACCGCCACCACCTGTCCCGGCATGGCTTGCAGGCTGCTCAACCATATCGCCACACGCTCGCATAACTGCGCCACCGACTCACCGTCGTGGGGGGTTGCGTGGGGATCTTCCAGCCACGCCTGCAGCGCGGCGTCTTCCGAGCGTTGCAGATCCTTGATCGACATCCCGTGCCAACGGCCCCAGTCACAATCGCGTAGCGCGTCATCCACTTGCGCATCCGCGCCAAACCACGCCGCTGTCTGCCGTGTGCGCAATTCCGGCGCGCAAATCAAGCGTCGCGCGGCGTCGAAACGCTGGGCCAATTCACCCGACGCCAACCCACTATTTTCAACAGGCTCATTCGTAGGAAAACACGCCAATTTTTGTGCGACGGTTCGCGCATGGCAAATCAATGTCAAACGAGTGGTCTGCACAGGCATCGCTCCGGTAGGCCTTGATGAAAATCAACGACGTAAAGCCGTTCTGTTGGCAATTGTGCCGTAAACCGAGGGTTGCGGGGCTGCCGGATAGCCACCGGAAAAACGGACGACGCCAGGAATACGGCAATATCTGACACCGTTGTAGGCAATGGACTACAAGGACGGTCGAATTCCGTGTAGCCCTTGTTACACGGGCACCGCGCGCCATTTTGGCGCCTTTTCAACACGCTGAAAAATTCACTAGACATGTAACGCCAGTTACATAAATACTGTTTTAACGGATTATGAAGCGAATTCAACACCCTCATCCAGCAGGAGCCCGGATGCCCCCTCTCAGAGACCTGATCACCGATCCCGGCCTGGATCTTACGCCGTCGGAGCGCAAAGTCGTTCGCGCCTTGCTGGATCAGTACCCCCGCAACGGTCTGGGGCCGATGGCACGTCTGGCTGAACATGCCGGCGTCAGCGATCCGACCATTGTGCGGCTGGTGAAAAAACTCGGCTTTGGCGGTTACGCCGAATTCCAGGAAGCACTGCTCAGCGACATGGATCACCGCCTGCGCTCGCCGCGCACGCTGTTGCAACCGCGCGCCCATCAGCACAAGGACGACGCCTGGAGCCACTATCTGGGCGACAGCCATCGCCTGTTGGTCGAAACCCAATCGCTGACCCAACCGGAAGACGTGCGCATTCTCACCGACTGGCTGCTCGATGCCCGGCATCAGGTGTACTGTTTCGGCGGGCGCTTCAGCAGCCTGATGGCCACTTATCTGCTCAATCACTTGCGCCTGCTGCGCTCCGGTTGCTTCGCTTTGGAAGACAACGCGCAACTGCCTGATCGCCTGTTCGATCTGCAACGTCAGGACGTGGTCCTGCTGTTCGACTATCGCCGCTATCAGACTCAGGCCCTGCGGGTCGCCAGTGCGGCGAAAAATAACAACGCGCGCGTGGTGCTGTTCACCGACATCTATGCCTCGCCGCTGCGCGAACTGGCCGACCTGATCATCAGCGCGCCGGTGGAATCGGCCTCGCCGTTCGACACCATGGTGCCGGCGCTGGCGCAGGTCGAAGCACTGATCGCCTGCCTGACCCTGCGCACCGAAAACCTCGCCGATCGCCTGGAAGGCATCGATGCCCTGCGCAATGACTTCAACACCCACCTGCTGGAGGATAAATAAGGATGTTCAGCCTTCCCCACCGCTCGCCGCGGGACTTGCCGTTTGTCACCGATCACACCGCGCTGTTGCTGGTGGACATGCAGCGTGCCTGGCTCGAGCCGCAGTTCGATGCGCACCTCAACGGTCCTGAAGCCGAGTATTTCCTGACCCGCGCGCACATGCAGGTGGTGCCCAACCAACGTCGCCTGCTCAGCGCTTTTCGCGAAGCGCGGCAGAACGTGCTGCACACCATTATCGAAAGCCTTACGGCTGATGGCCGCGACCGCTCGCTCGACCACAAACTCTCGGACATGCACCTGCCCAAAGGCAGCGTGCAGGCGCGGATCATTGAAGACCTGAGCCCGGTGGAAAACGAAATCGTCCTGCCGAAGACCTCGTCCGGCGTCTTCAACTCGACCAACATCGACTACGTGCTGCGCAACCTGCAAACCCGTCATCTGATCATCGCCGGCATCGTCACCGACCAGTGCGTGGACATGGCCGTGCGCGACGCCGCCGATCGCGGCTATCTGGTCACGCTGGTCGAAGATGCCTGCGCCACCTACAGTACCGAACGCCATCACGCCTGCCTGAATGCGATCAAGGGTTACTGCTGGATCACCGACACCGACACCGTGCTCGCCCGCTTGCAGGAGATGCGGCCATGAGCGCGCGCCTGACGCCACTGCCGATGACCACGCTGGTTACCACCGACCTGATCGGCATCACCCGTGGCCGTTCGTTTCCCACTGATGAGCTTGAGCACTATCAAGCCGCCGGGTGCGGCTGGGTACCGGCGAACAGCGCGTTGACGCCGCAGGACATCATTGCTTCAACCAATCCGTGGGGCGCCTATGGCGATCTGCGGTTGATTCCCGATCTGGGCAGCCGCGTCACCGTCGGCAACGGCCCGGACGCCGACGCGCCGGCGCTGGATTTCATTCACGGCGATATCCGCGAAACCGATGGCCGCCCGTGGGGCGCCTGCCCGCGCACGCTGTTGCGTGACGAAATCGAACGTTATCGCGATGAACTGGGCTTGCAGGTCAACGCCGCGTTCGAACATGAATTCAACCTGCACGCCGGTTTTGCCGAGCATCTGGCGTTTTCCCTCGAAGCCCAGCGTCAGGGCGCCGAGTTCGGTGGCTGGCTGCTCAGTGCCCTGCGCGCCGGTGGGGTCGAGCCGGAAATGTTTCTGCCCGAATACGGCAAGCACCAATACGAAATCACCTGCCGCCCGACGCTCGGCGTGGCTGCGGCAGATCGCGCCGTCAACGTGCGCGAGATCACCCGCGAGATTGCCCGGCAAATGGGCCTCGACCTGAGCTTCGCGCCGAAGACCGCCGCCGACGCGGTGTGCAACGGCGTGCACCTGCACATCAGCCTGCTCGATCTGGCTGGTCAACCGATGCTTTACGACGCCGGCACCAGCAATGGTCTGTCGAGCCTCGGCCAGCATTGGGCAGCGGGAATCCTGCATTACTTGCCGGCCCTCTGTGCGTTCACTGCGCCGACGCCGGTGTCGTACGAGCGCTTGCAGCCGCATCACTGGAGCGCGTCTTACGCTTGTCTGGGTCAACAGAACCGCGAGGCGGCGCTGCGCATCTGCCCGACCGTAACCCTCGGCGGTAAATCCGTGGCCCAGCAGTTCAACCTCGAATTCCGCGCCATGGACGCCACTGCCTCGCCGCATCTGGCCATGGCGGCGCTGCTGATCGCCGGACGACTGGGCATCGAACAGCGTCTGGCACTGAACGCGATCACCGATGAAATTCCCGATTCACTCAACGACGAGCAACGCCAGGCGCGGGGCATCATTGCCCTGCCCGCCTCGCTGGCCCAGGCGCTGGATTGCCTGCGCAACAGTGGCGCCTTCACTGCATGGCTGCCCAAGCCGTTGCTCGACACCTATTACGCCCTGAAAACCGAGGAACTGGCGCTGACGGAACAGCTCTCGCCCGCTGACTTGTGTGAGCACTATGCACGCCTGTACTGAATCCGCCGAACTGGGGTTGTACACCCGCCCGGCCTACAACCTGAGCCGCGAAGATTCGACGCACCCGTTGATTCTGGTGTGCGAACACGCCAGCCGCTACATCCCCGAAGCCCTGAACAATCTGGGTCTGGACGCTGCCGCCGCTGCTGAACACATCGCTTGGGACATTGGCGCACTGCAACTGGCCGAGCAACTATCAGAGATGCTCGGCGCCACCCTGTTGAGCGCCAATTATTCGCGCCTGCTGATCGATCTGAACCGGCCACGCCACGCCCCGGACAGCATTCCGGCGCAGAGCGAGATTTATCAGGTGCCGGGCAACCGCGAGCTGGACGAAGCCACCCGCGAATACCGGCGCCAGACCTTGTTCAAACCGTTTCACGCGCGCTTGCAGACCTTGATCGACGAACGTGTTGCTCAGGGCCAGGCAGTGCGTGTGGTCGGGATTCACAGTTTCACCCCAGTGTATTACGGCCAGCCGCGACCGCTGGAAGTCGGCGTGCTGTTCGGTCAGGCCAAGGCTTACGCGCAACGTTTGCTCGATGGCCTCGGCGAACATCCGCTGAAAGTGGCCGGCAACCAGCCCTACAAGATCGATCCGCTGGGCGACATGACCGTGCCGGTGCACGGCGACGCCCGTGGCCTCGACTCGGTGCTGATCGAGGTGCGCAATGACTTGCTGCGCAGCCCCGAAGCCGTATCACGCTGGGCCGGATACCTCGCGCCATTGCTGTAATGAATGAAAGATTGCTGACGCTGTAAACGATGGACCGATAACAACTAAAACGACCGACTGGCTGACAAGGAGTTGCGCTTCATGGAAATTGAAGAATTCGGCTACAAGCAAGAGTTGAAACGTAGCCTGACGCTGACCGACCTGGTGGTGTACGGGATGATCTTCATGATCCCCATCGCCCCGTTCGGTGTGTATGGCTACGTCAACGCCGAGGCCCCGGGGATGGTGCCGCTGGCGTACATCATCGGCATGGTGGCGATGCTGTTCACGGCGCTGAGCTACGGCAGCATGGCCAAGGCGTTTCCGATTGCCGGCTCGGTGTATTCCTACGCGCAACGCGGCCTCAATCAACATGTCGGCTTCATCGCCGGTTGGCTGATGCTGCTCGATTACCTGCTGATTCCGCCGCTGCTCTATGTCTACGCAGCGATGGCGCTCAACCATTTGTACCCGGACATTCCGAAAGTCGGCTTTATTCTGGCGTTCCTGGTCAGCGCGACCTTCGTCAACCTGCGCGGCATCACGTTCACCGCGCGGATGAACATCATCTTCCTGCTGGCGCAACTGGTAGTACTCGGCATCTTCCTGTTCTACGCGTGGAATGCCTTGCACAACGGTGGCGGTAACGGCGAGCTGACCCTGGCGCCGCTGTATCACGCGGAAACCTTCAACTTCGCCCTGCTGATGCAAGCGGTGTCGATTGCGGTGCTGTCGTTCCTCGGCTTCGATGCGATCTCCACCCTCGCTGAAGAAATCAAGGGCGATCCGGGCAAAAGCGTCGGCAAAGCCGCGCTGATCACCCTGGTGGTCATGGGCGTGATTTTCGTTGCACAAACCTGGATCGCCACCGATCTGGCAGCGGGCATGGGTTTCAAGTCAGCCGACACCGCGTTCTATGAAATCGCCGAAATCGCAGCCGGCAGCTGGCTGGCAACCCTGACCGCTGTCGCGACGGCGCTGGCCTGGGGCGTGGCTGTAGCGATCACCTCGCAAGCCGCTGTCTCGCGTCTGCTGTTCGGCATGGCCCGCGACGGCAAACTGCCGAAAGTACTGGCCAAGGTGCACCCGAAACACAACACGCCGTACCTGAGCATTTATCTGGTCGCCGTGCTGTCGCTGGTGATCTGCTACCTGTTCATCAACTCGGTCGACACCCTGACCTCGCTGGTCAACTTCGGCGCGCTCAGCGGTTTCATGCTGCTGCACCTGACAGTGATCAACTACTACTGGCGTCGGCAGAAGTCCGGTCAGGTCGTGCGTCACCTGATCTGCCCGGTGGTCGGCTTCATCATCGTCGCGGCCATCATGTACAACATGGGCGTCGATGCGCAGAAACTTGGGCTGATCTGGATTGCCCTGGGTCTGGTGTACCTGTTCTTCCTCAGCAAACTCGGCGCCAGCACCGCGCTGCCTGACCCGAGCAACGGCTGACAAGAAAAAGAGCGGCGTCTGACAACAAATCAGGCGACCGCCGATTTATCGCGTGGAAACCGACAGTGATAGTCAGGTTCGGCGACTTTGCCGAACCTTTTGATACAGGAGTACATCCATGCTGGTCTTACGCCCAGTCGAACAGACTGACCTGCCCCAGCTCCAACAATTGGCCCGCGACAGTCTGGTGGGCGTGACCTCCCTGCCGGACGACAGCGAGCGCCTGCGCGAGAAAATCGCCGGTTCCTGCGCTTCGTTCGCCAGCGCGGCACAGGCTAACGGTCCGGAAAACTACTTTTTCGTGCTGGAAGACCTCGACGAACAGCGACTGGTTGGCTGCTCGGAAATTCTCGCCACAGCTGGCTTCGACGAGCCGTTCTACAGCCTGCGCAACCGCCATTTCACCAGCGCGTCACGCGAGCTGAACATCGAACACGGCGTGCCGGCGCTGTCGCTGTGCCACGACCTCAACGACCACACGCTGCTGCGCGGTTTTCATATCGACGCCGCGCTGGTGCGCACGCCGTTCTCCGAATTGCTGTCACGGGCGCGCCTGTTGTTCATCGCCGCCCATGCGCCGCGCTTTGCCGAGGCGGTGATTACCGAAATCGTCGGCTACAGCGACGAGGCCGGCAATTCACCGTTCTGGGATGCGCTGGGCAAACATTTCTTCGACCTGCCCTACGCGGAGGCCGAACGCCTGTGCGGCCTGCAGAGCCGCTCGTTCCTGGCTGAACTGATGCCGCAATACCCGATCTACGTGCCGATGCTGCCGCAAGCGGCGCAGGACTGCATCGGTCGCATCCACCCGGACGGTCAGGAAGCGTTCGACATCCTTGAGCGTGAAGGCTTCGAAACCAACAGCTACATCGACCTGTTCGACGCTGGCCCGACCCTGTATGCGCGCACCTCGAATATCCGTTCGATTGCCCGCAGCCAGACTGCAACGGTGCAGCAACGGCCACAGATCGATGCCCGTGGCCGTTTCTTGCTGAGCAATGACGCACTGTCGGGCTTCCGGGCGATGATTGCCGAACTTGATTACCAACCCGATCAACCGTTGTCCCTCACCCCTGCAATGTGTGCGGCGCTGAACGTGACCGATGGCAGCCCGATCCGGCTGATTGCCCTGTGAAACCCGCGCGGTTGCGCAGTCAACGACAGTGCCCGAACAGGCGCGCAGAAGGAGTTACAGCATGATTGTCCGCCCGGTCAAAGTCAGCGACCTGCCAGCCTTGATGGCGCTGGTGCAACAGGCCGGCCCGGGGTTCACCACCCTGCCGGCCAACGAAGATCGCCTGTCCCACCGGGTCCGTTGGGCACAACGGGCGTTCGCCGAACAGGTCGAACGGGCCGACGCGGACTATCTGTTTGTGCTCGAAGACGACGACATGCGCGTGGTCGGCGTCAGCGCATTGGCCGGGGCGGTCGGCCTGCGCGAGCCCTGGTACAACTATCGGGTCGGGTTGACCGTGAGTTCGGCGCCGGACCTGGGCATTCAACGGCAGATACCGACACTGTTCCTCAACAACGAACTGACCGGCCAATCGGAGCTGTGCTCGCTGTTTCTCGGCCATGATCAGCGTCACGGCAGCAATGGCCGCTTGTTGTCACTGGGGCGTTTGCTGTTCGTTGCCGAGTTCCCGCACCTGTTCGGTGAGAAGATGATTGCCGAACTGCGCGGCAGTGCAGATGAACACGGTTGTTCGCCATTCTGGGACAGTCTGGGCCGGCATTTCTTTCAAATGGACTTCAGCCATGCCGATCACTTGTCCGGGCTGGGCAACAAATCGTTCATCGCCGAACTGATGCCGCGCCAGCCGCTGTATACCTGCATGCTCACCGAACAAGCCCAAGCGGCGATCGGCCAGGCACACCCCAATACCGAACCGGCGCTGAAAATTCTCCAGGCCGAAGGGTTTACCCACAAAGGCTACATCGACATCTTCGACGGCGGCCCGGTAATCGAAGCGCCGGTGCGCAATATCCGCACCGTACGCGAAAGCCTTGAGCTGACCCTGAGCCTCGGCAGCCCGGATGAACAGGCGCCGCTGTGGCTGATTCACAACCGGCGCCTGGAAAACTGCCGCATCACCGTCGCCCGCGCCCGCCGTGTCGGTAGCAGCCTGGTGATCGACCGCCTCACCGCCAAGCGCCTGCAACTGCAACCGGGCAATTCGGTGCGCGCGGCGATGCTGCCCAATCAACAGCAACAGGCGGTGGCGGCCTGACAGTCATCACCGCAAAAAGGTAAATCCTTTCAGCAAAAGGGTCCGCGACAACCTGTCCCTTGCAAATTCGTCATGATCATTGACCCATTCGCGTGATAGCCTTTTCATTCTTCGGCGTTGACACCTTTGTTCAAGCCTTTCCATTCCTTTGTATTGGTGGAACTCGTATGACCAGGCTTTCCCATCAAGATTTGCGCCGTAACTTCCGTCAACTGCTGGCTTCCAACACCTGCTATCACACGGCGTCGGTGTTCGATCCGATGTCCGCGCGCATTGCCGCTGACCTGGGTTTTGAAGTGGGGATCCTCGGCGGTTCCGTGGCCTCGTTGCAGGTGCTCGGTGCCCCGGACTTTGCCCTGATCACCCTCAGCGAGTTCGCCGAACAGGCCACCCGCATCGGCCGCGTCGCCCAATTGCCGGTGATCGCCGACGCCGACCACGGCTACGGCAACGCCCTCAACGTGATGCGCACCATCGTTGAACTGGAACGCGCCGGCGTCGCCGCCCTGACCATCGAAGACACCTTGCTGCCAGCACAATTCGGCCGCAAATCCACCGACCTGATCACCGTTGCCGAAGGCGTCGGCAAGATCCGCGCGGCGCTGGAAGCCCGGGTTGATACGGAAATGGCGATCATCGCCCGTACCAACGCCGGCATCCTGCCGAATCAGGAAATCATCAGCCGCACTCGCCAGTATCAGGCGGCCGGGGCTGACGGTATCTGCATGGTCGGAATTCAGGATTTCGATCAGCTCGAACAAATCGCCGAACACCTGACCGTACCGCTGATGCTGGTGACCTACGGCAACCCTGCACTGCGCGACGACAAGCGTCTGGCCGAACTCGGTGTGCGCGTGACCATTGATGGCCATGGCGCTTACTTTGCCGCGATCAAAGCGACGTATGACAGCTTGCGTGAACAGCGGCAGATCTTTACCCAAGCGTCCGATCTGAGCGCGACCGAGTTGACGCACACCTATACACAACCGGAGGAATACATTCTCTGGGCCAAGGAATACATGAGCGTCAAGGAGTGATGGGTTGGCCGGGCTGACGCCATCGCGAGCAGGCTCACTCCTACAATTGATCAGTGTTGAACACAAATGCTGTGTGCACTGAAGATCCAATGTAGGAGTGAGCCTGCTCGCGATAGCAACAGCCGCTACACCGCTAAACCGGCGTCTTGTAAGCCTCCTCCCGCTGCACCGCCCGCGCCTGAATCACATTCAGAATCGCACAGCCCTCGCGCATCAACAGATGCATCGCGCTGGTCACCCGCGTCAGATCACAATCTGAAATGCCCTTGAGGTTGAGACTGGCAAAGGTGTCAGCCAGATCGCGCACAACCACAAACCGGTGCATCGCACAGGCGGCCATGTCGCTGAGTTCTGAGTGGGTGTTGAGGAAGAGCACCGGGGATTCGGCGTCGTAGGTGTCGATGGGGAGGAAACGGGGCATTACTTGGTCGGTCATAGAGTTCACTCCAGAAAGGTCAGGTTCTGTATTCGACCGGCCAAGATCGTCGCAGAGTTTTCTGCGAGCCGAGACTATAAGAGCAGCGCTCAACGGCTGCAACGAGAGCTTCTGTCGGAATTTTCGGTATTTTTTGTACGGCGTCCGCGCCTTCCACTTTTCCCACAAAAGCCCCTCACCCTAGCCCTCTCCCAGAGGGAGAGGGAACTGATTGGGGGATGCTCGGGAGCTACGCCCACCTGTGGCACCGCGCTGAATCCGATTTTGAATTCAAAGTTAATCTTTCAGGTCGCCGTGTTAATCACAAACAACACGGTCAGTCCTCCCCCTCGGGATAGGAAACTGATTGGGGGATGCTCGGGAGCTACGCCGACCTGTGGCACCGCGCTGAATCCGATTTTGAATTCAAAGTTAATCTTTCAGGTCGCCGTGTTAATCACAAACAACACGGTCAGTCCTCCCCCTCGGGAGAGGAAACTGATTGGGGGATGCTCGGGATCTACGCCGACGTGAGAGATCGCGTTGAATGCAAATTTGAATTCAACTTGATCTGCCGGTTGCCACATGGACCACAAACAACGCGGTCAGTCCCCTCTCCCTCTGGGAGAGGGTTAGGGTGAGGGCAAATGCACCTGACACCCCACCCGCATCAGTCACGCCACAAACCCACTCACTTGCCTTTGGCCAACTCCATAATCATCCGCGACAACAGATAAATCCGCGGCGCCACGCTCGCCACTTCGGCGTATTCCTCTGGCGTGTGAATATTGCCGCCAACAATCCCGAAACCATCCAGCGTCGGCGTGCCAACCCCGGCGGACAAACTCGCATCCGCCGCGCCGCCACTGCCCTCCTCGGTCAACTTGCGGCCAATCTCGCCGTAAATCCCCTGGGCCATGGCCATCAGACGGTCCGACTCCGGCGTCTGCGGCATCGGTGGCAAGCCGCGCTGCAACGAAGTCTTCACTTCAGTTTCAGCAATCAGCTTGTCCTGCGACACCCGCGCCAGATCCTTCTCGATCCGGTCGAACTCCTCCGGCACTGCCGCGCGCACGTCAGCCTTGGCCGTGGCTTGATCGGGAATCACGTTGGTGCGGTCGCCGGCCTTGAGCACGGTGAAGTTGATGGTGGTTTTCTTCGCCTCATCGCCGAGTTTGCCCAGTTGCAGAATCTGGTGCGCGGCCTCCATCGCGGCGTTGCGCCCCAGTTCCGGCGCGACACCGGCGTGCGCGGCTTTGCCCTTGACCTCGACCAGCGCCGTCGCGCTGCCCTTGCGCCACACCACCAAGCCATCAGCCGGGCGCCCCGGCTCAAGGTTGAGGGTCACGTCGTGCTGTTTGGCGGTTTTCTTGATCAGGTCGGTGGCGACGTCCGAGCCGGTTTCTTCACTGGCGTCGAGCAGGAAGGTGATTTGCGCGTAGTCCTTGAAGTCGAGGTTTTTCAGGACTTTCAGCGCATAGATCCCGGCGACGATGCCGCCCTTGTCATCCATCACCCCCGGCCCGTAAGCACGGCCGTCCTTGATGTGGAACGGCCGCTCGGCCGCCGAACCTTCCTTGAACACCGTGTCCATGTGCGCCATCAGCAGGATTTTTGCCTTGCCAGTGCCTTTCAGCGTCGCCAGTACATGGTTGGATTTTTCCGGCGTGTTCGGTACCAGTTCGATGGTGGCGCCGAGTTTTTTCAGTTCATCGATAGCGATGTCGCTGACTTGCTTGAGGCCCGGTTCATAGCCGGAACCAGAGTCGATGTTGACCAGCCGCTCCAGCAATTTCAGCGCTTCTGGCTGGTACTGCTCGGCATCAGCGAGTACTTGTTTGTGCGGCTCGGCAAACGCGTGGGCAGCGGAGAAAGCGAGAGACAAGCCGAGGCTGACGGCCAGCAGGGAGCGAGAAAATGAGAACGTCATGAAGCGATCCTTGTTTCGCGTCGGGGGGATTTAACCGTACCCGACATCGGCGCGAGGCTCTACACCGAATGCGACACTGATCTAACCGACAACACACAAACCCTGTGGGAGCGAGCCTGCTCGCGAAGGCGTCGTGTCAGGCGATATCAATATTGACTGACCCAGCGCTTTCGCGAGCAGGCTCGCTCCCACAAGGGATTTGTGGTGATGCGGATCAAACCGAATCCAGCAATGTCCGGCGGGGCTTGCCATCGCAATTGCAGATGACCCGGTTACGCCCGCTCGCCTTGGCCTCGTACAGCGCCTGATCGGCATCATTGAGCCAGCGCGTCGCGTCGGCATGCGCCGGATCGTAAGCCGCGAGGCCAATACTCAAACTGACCTTCAACGCCGGATTCTGCTCATAACCCAGAATCGCAAAGCGCTCGCGCAACGCTTCCATGGCTTGCGCGGCGTTGAACAGCGGCAGATCCGGCAAAATCACGCAGAACTCATCACCGCCATAACGCCCGGCAACGTCTGTCGCCCGCAGGTTTTGCTTGAGCAACTTGCTCAACTGCCGCAATACGATGTCGCCGGCAACATGGCCGTAGGTGTCGTTGATCGCCTTGAAGTGATCGATGTCGATCAACGCAATCGCTGCGCCCTGCTTCTGCCGTTTACAGCGCTGAAAAGCAATCTCCAGTTGATCCTTCCAGGCGCCGTGATTGAGCAACCCGGTCAGGCTGTCGGTGCGGCTCAGGGCAAGCAATTCGCGTTTATGTCGACCGAGGGTGTAGGCCTGGCGAAAGCAGATCCAGCCCAGCGCCAACGGGTACAGCAGCAGTAACGGGAAACAGGCGTACATTTGCGCAGGCGTGGTCTGCGGAACGAAGGCCGGAGCAAAGACCACCAGCCCGACGCCAACCCCGAGCAACTGCGCAGCAGAGCCTGCCAATAGAAAACGTGAACCGCCGATAGCGACGTTGTTCATCGCCATCATCGAAATGGTCGTGGCCGTGGGCAGCGGATTGAAATGCATGGCGGCAAGCCAAAAGCCCCCGAAAAAGGCGTCGATCAACAGATTGCGGTGTTCAGCGTGGTAAGGAACCCGGGCGCGGCGCGCCCATTGAAACGCCAGATGCGGCCAGACCAAGCCGTTGAAGAACATCAGCGCCCAGACCCACAGCGGCGGATCGAGCGAGTACATCGCCACGCTCACGCACACGAGCCCCAGAATCAACCCGAGGATGCGCGATGTATAAAGCCTCCTGGCCAATGAAAGTCCCTTTCCTCCGGTATTTCCCATAAGGACCTCGATCACGCACACCGCAGGACGGATGTGCTGGAAGTCTAACAGGGCGACGTTAAATAGCCATCACCGGCCAGCGGGCTGAATAGAGCGACATCAGGGCCGCACACAGTGCAAATATTTGGCTATACATGAAAGGAGCAAAATGGAAAAACAACTATAAGAAGGAGGCCCATGCACACCTATCACGTGTTGATCATCGGCAGCGGTTTTGGCGGTCAATGTGCTGCGGTCAACCTGCTCAAAGCCGGGATCGACGATTTTCGCCTGCTGGAGCGAAGGGACTTTTTTGGCGGCACCTGGTGCCAGAACACCTACCCTGGCGCAGCAGTGGACGTGCCGTCGCCGCTGTATTCGCTGTCGTTCGCACCGTACCGCTGGTCGCAGATGTTCGCCGGGCAGGCCGAACTGCAGCGCTACACCGAACATGTCATCGAGGAATTCGGTTTGCGCGAACGCGTTGAGCTGGAGGCCAATGTCGAGCGCGTCGAATGGGACGACACGGAAAAACGCTGGGCCGTGCATACCGCCAGCAAAGGCACCTTTTATGCGCAGTTCCTGATCAATGCCACCGGACCATTGAGCCAACCGGTCATCCCACACTTCCCCGGCCAGGATCGCTTTCAAGGCAAGACTTTTCATACGAACAATTGGGATCACAGCTACGACTATCGCGGTAAACGTGTGGCCATCGTCGGCAGCGGCGCCAGTGCGGTGCAGGTGATTCCAGCGATTGCGCCGCAAGTCGATCATCTACACGTGTTTCAGCGCACGCCACACTGGGTGCTGCCCCGCGCCGATCGCCAGTTCGGGCCGCTGCAACGCTGGCTGCTCGGCCGCAAACCCGCCTACAAGCTGTTGCGCTGGCTGATTTACTGGCAATTCGAAACCCGGGTCATCGCGTTCAAATACTCGAAAGCGGCGATTCACATGGTCCAGCAGCACGCCCTGCGTTTTCTCAAACGCCAGGTACCGGACCCGGTCCTGCAAGAAAAACTCACCCCGGACTTCACCATCGGCTGCAAACGGGTACTGGTGTCCAGCACCTATTACCCGGCGCTGAGTCGCGCCAATGTCACCTTGCATACCCGCGAACAAGGCATCGCTTCCATCGACGAAACCGGCATCAACACCGAGGACGGTCAGCACATCGATGTTGATCTGATCGTCTGGTCGACCGGTTACGACGCCACCGACGGGGTGATTTCCTACCCGGTCAGCGGAAAAAACGCCGTGCAACTCAGAGAGGTCTGGGCGCAATACCCGCGCGCGTATCTCGGCACCAGCCTGCCGGACTTTCCCAACCTGTTTATCGTCACCGGGCCCAACACCGGCATTGGGCACACCTCGGCGCTGTTCATCATCGAATCGCAGATGAACTACATCCTCGACTGCATTCGCACCGTGCAGGCCAAAGGCCTGCGCAGCATCGAAGTGCGCCCCGAAGCGGAACGTACCTACACTGAGATGATTCATCGGGAGATGGAACGCACGGTCTGGAAGTCCGGCGGCTGCCACAGTTGGTATCAAAGCAAGAGCGGTCATGTGATCGCAATGTTTCCCGGCTTCAGTTTCAGCTATCACCGCTTGACCCGGGCGCTGAAACCGGCCGACCACATTCTGTCCTGAACACGTAAAAGGAAGACGTCGATGCTTTTGCTGTTTGTCGCCCTCGCGGTTTTCGTGGCCTGGAGCTGGTTGAGTTATCCGGCGGTCGGCCATTGGCTGTACGACTTGAACATGGCCATCGAGGCCAAGTTGTACAAATTGCACAAGATCGAAGTGCCGATCGCCGAGATGACCGTCTCGACCTGGCAAGGAGGGCCGTACGAAGCGGCCAGCGCGATTCTGATGCTGCATGGCTACAGCGCCGACAAGAACCTGTGGCTGCGCTTTTCCCGGCACTTTGTGCGCCAGTATCGGGTGATCATCCCGGACCTCGCCGGCCATGGTGAAACCGGCTTCAAGGCGGGCGGCGGCTACGACATTCCGTTGCAGGCCAAACGCATGATCCAGTTGCTCGACGTCTGCGGCGTGGAGAAAGTCCATGTGATCGGCAACTCGATGGGCGGCTATATTGCCGCGTGGCTGGCGGCGACTTATCCCGACCGCATCGCTTCGGTGGCATTGATCGATCCGGCGGGCGTCACCGCGCCCGAGGCCAGCGACATGGAGCGGCATCTGGCGCGCGGGCATAACCCGTTTCTGATCAATTCCCGGGAGGAGTTTCGCCAGTTTTACGCGATGACCATGGAATCGCCGCCGTGGGTGCCGAACCTGGTGCTGGACGCCATCGCCCAGCGCTACGAACAACAACGCGATGAACTGGAAGAGATCTTCCGCGATTTCCGCGCCAGCCCGCCGATGGAGCCGAAACTCGCCGACATCAAATGCCCGGCGCTGTTGCTCTGGGGGCGCAAGGATCGGCTGATCGATGTCAGCAGCGTGCCGGTGTGGAGCAAGGGCATCGCCAATCTGCGCGTGGATGTCTGGGATCACGTCGGGCATATGCCGATGGTCGAACAGCCGGGGAATACTGCGCGGCTGTATCGCGAATTCCTCGGAAGCCAGAAATGACACTCAACACATCCTGTGTAGGAGCTGCCGAAGGCTGCGATCTTTTGATTCTGCTTGTAAAAAACAAGATCAAAAGATCGCAGCCTCGTTTCACTCGACAGCTCCTACAAAGTGACGAGGTCTGAGGTTTAGATGAATATTCTTTATGACGAACGCCTCGACGGCCCGCTGCCGCAGGTGAACAAAGCCGAATTTCTCAAGGCCCTGCAGCACGCGCTGCCTGACCTCGACATTTTGTGGCGTGAAGAAGAACTCAAACCCTACGAATGCGACGGCCTCTCCGCCTACCGCACCACGCCGATGCTGGTCGCCCTGCCCCGTCGACTCGAGCAAGTGCAAAGCCTGCTCAAACTCTGCCATCAGAAGAACGTCCCGGTGGTTGCCCGTGGCGCCGGCACCGGCTTGTCCGGCGGCGCCTTACCGCTGGAACAGGGCCTGCTGCTGGTAATGGCGCGCTTCAACAATATCCTGCACATCGACCCCGCCGCGCGCACCGCGCGGGTTCAACCGGGGGTGCGCAATCTGGCGATTTCCCAGGCAGCGGCGCCGTTCGGCCTGTATTACGCGCCGGATCCATCGTCGCAGATCGCTTGCTCGATCGGCGGCAACGTCGCCGAAAACGCTGGCGGCGTGCATTGCCTCAAGTACGGCCTGACCGTGCACAACCTGCTGAAAATCGAAGTGCTGACCATCGAAGGCGAACGCCTGACCCTCGGTTCGGATGCCCTCGACTCAGCAGGTTTCGATTTGCTCGCGTTGTTCACCGGTTCCGAAGGTTTGCTGGGGATCATCACCGAAGTCACGGTCAAACTGCTGCCCAAACCGCAGGTCGCGAAAGTCCTGCTGGCCAGTTTCGATTCCGTGGAAAAGGCTGGTCGCGCGGTCGCCGAAATCATCGCGGCGGGGATCATTCCCGGCGGTCTGGAGATGATGGACAACCTCGCCATTCGCGCCGCTGAAGACTTCATTCACGCCGGTTACCCGGTCGATGCCGAAGCGATTCTGCTGTGCGAACTCGACGGTGTCGAAGCCGATGTCCACGACGATTGCCAACGGGTGCGCGAGGTCATGACCGCGGCCGGCGCCACGGAAGTGCGTCAGGCCCGCGACGAAGCCGAACGCGTGCGGTTCTGGGCCGGACGCAAAAATGCCTTTCCGGCCATTGGCCGTTTATCACCTGACTATTACTGCATGGACGGCACCATCCCGCGCCGCGAATTGCCCGGCGTCCTGCAAGGCATCGCCCGCCTCGGCAAAGAATACGGTTTGCGCGTGGCCAACGTGTTCCATGCTGGCGACGGCAACATGCACCCGCTGATTCTGTTCGACGCCAACCAACCCGGCGAACTGCATCGCGCCGAAGCCTTGGGCGGCAAGATCCTTGAACTGTGCGTGCAGGTCGGCGGCAGCATCACCGGCGAACACGGCGTCGGCCGCGAAAAAATCAACCAGATGTGCGCGCAGTTCAACAGTGACGAACTGAGCCTGTTTCATGCAGTAAAAGCCGCGTTCGACCCGCAAGGCCTGCTCAACCCCGGCAAGAACATTCCGACCCTGCACCGTTGCGCCGAATTCGGCGCGATGCACATTCACGCCGGGCAACTGCCATTCCCCGAACTGGAGCGCTTCTGATGGCCGATGTCGACGCCGCCAGCGCCCTGCTCGATCAGGTCAACGAGGCGCGGGCCAACGCCACGCCGCTGAAGATTCAGGGTGGCAATAGCAAAGCCTTCCTCGGCCGCGAGGTGGCCGGCGAAGTGCTCGATACCCGCGCCCACTGCGGCATCGTCCGCTACGAGCCGACTGAACTGGTGATCACGGCGCGCGCCGGCACGCCGTTGTCCGAGCTGCTGGCGGCGCTGGACGCTGCCGGGCAAATGCTGCCGTGCGAGCCGCCGGCATTCGGTGAAGGCGCCACTGTCGGCGGCATGATCGCCACGGGTTTATCCGGGCCTCGGCGGCCGTGGTCGGGCTCGGTGCGCGACTTCGTCCTTGGCACGCGGGTGATCACTGGCCTCGGGCAGCACCTGCGTTTTGGCGGCGAAGTGATGAAAAACGTCGCCGGTTACGACCTGTCGCGGCTGATGGCCGGCAGTTACGGCTGCCTCGGCGTGCTCACCGAAGTGTCGCTGAAAGTCCTGCCCAAACCGCGCCAGTGCCTGAGCATTCGCCTCGACATGGAATGCGCGCGGGCGCTGGCCAAGCTTGCCGAGTGGGGCCAGCAACCGCTGCCAATCAGTGCCGCCTGCCACGATGGCCAGAGCCTGTATTTGCGTCTTGAGGGCGGCGAAGGTTCGGTGACGGCGGCGCATCAACGACTCGGTGGTGAGCCGCTGGATTCAGGGTTCTGGCGGGATCTGAATGAGCAGCGTCTAGGGTTTTTCAACGAGGGTCTGCCGCTGTGGCGCTTGTCGTTGCCGAACAATCTCGGGCCACTGGATCTGCCCGGCGAGCAACTGATCGACTGGGCCGGGGCACAACGCTGGCTGAAATCCGACGCGGCGCACATTCATATTCTCGCTCAGGAACTCGGCGGCCATGCCACCTGCTTCAGCCACGGCGCCAGCTCTTCGCCGTTCCAGCCGCTGGCCTGGACACTGCTGCGCTATCACCGACAACTCAAGGCGCAACTCGACCCGCAAGGGCTGTTCAACCCCGGGCGCATGTACGCGGAGTTCTAGCCATGCAAACCACCCTCAGCGAACAATCGCGACAACTGCCCCGCGCCGCCGAGGCGGAAAAGATTCTGCGCACCTGCGTGCATTGCGGCTTTTGCAACGCGACCTGCCCGACCTATCAATTGCTCGGTGATGAACTCGATGGCCCGCGCGGGCGCATCTACCTGATCAAGCAAGTGCTCGAAGGCGCGCCGGCAACGGCGCAGACACAACTGCATCTGGACCGCTGCCTGTCGTGCCGCAACTGCGAAACCACCTGCCCGTCGGGCGTCGACTATCACAACCTGCTCGACATCGGCCGCGCGGTGGTCGATCACGCGGTGCCACGCCCGGCGGCGCAGCGTCTGTTGCGTGAGGGCTTGCGCGCATTGGCGCCGAATCCGGGATTGTTCAAAGGCTTGCTGCGGGTGGGCACGACGTTCCGGCCGCTGTTGCCGCGTTTGCTTGAAAGCAAACTGCCGCAGCACTTGCCGGTTAACGGCTCGCGCCCTGCCCCTCGCCACGCCCGTCGCGTGTTGTTGCTGGAAGGCTGCGTGCAACCGGGGTTGTCGCCAAACACCAATGACGCCACGGCGCGGGTGCTGGATCGCTTGGGCATCAGTGTCACCCCGGTGGCCGAGGCCGGGTGTTGCGGCGCATTGGACTATCATCTCGACGCCCAGGCCAAAGGCCTCGACCGCGCCCGGCAGAACATCGATGCCTGGTGGCCGCACCTGCAAAACGGTGCCGAAGCGATTGTGCAGACCGCCAGCGGTTGCGGTGCATTCATCAAGGATTACGGGCATTTGCTGGAAAACGATCCGCTGTATGCGACCAAGGCACAGGAAATCAGCGAGCGGACGGTGGATCTGGTGCAGATACTCGCGCAGGAACCGCTCGAACAGATCTGCGCCGCCACTGAACGGCGGATTGCCGTGCATTGCCCCTGCACGTTGCAGCACGCGTTGAAACTGGGCGGCGCGGTGGAAGCCGTGCTGACGCGCCTCGGTTTCAATCTTACCGCCGTGCCCGACGGCCATTTGTGCTGCGGCTCGGCGGGCACCTATTCGCTGACGCAACCGCTGCTGGCCCGGCAACTGCGCGACCACCGCCTCAATGCGCTGGAGAGCGGTCGCCCAGAGCTGATCGTCACCTCCAACGTCGGCTGCCAGAGCCATCTGGCCAGTGCCGGGCGCACGCGGGTGATGCACTGGATCGAACTGGTGGATCAGTCGTTGGCAGAATGAAGTTCGTAGGATTCTTCGTTTGCCCGCGTGCGAGAAGGCTGCGATCTTTTCCCTCATCCATTCCGTGACCGTGGCAGGAATTTTTTTCATGACCGTGCAGCCGTTCGTCAGCCCCGACCTGATCCGCCAACGCTTCTCCAAAGCGATGTCCGACATGTACCGCGAAGAAGTGCCGCTGTACGGCGCGCTGATGCAATTGGTGGAGCAGACCAACCGCGAGGTGCTTGCACGTCAGCCGGACATCGCCCGGCAGCTCGATAGCACCGGCGAAATCCAACGGCTGGACATGGAGCGTCATGGCGCCATTCGCGTCGGCACCGCGACGGAACTGGCCACCCTCGCCCGCCTGTTTGCGGTGATGGGCATGCAACCGGTGGGTTATTACGACCTGACCCCGGCGGGCGTGCCGGTGCATTCCACAGCGTTTCGCGCGGTGCATGAACAAGCACTGCAAGTCAGCCCGTTTCGGGTGTTTACGTCGCTGTTGCGCCTGGAGTTGATTGAGGATGCGCAACTGCGCGCCTTTGCCGAATCGGTATTGGCCAAGCGTTCGATATTTACCTCGGAGGCGTTGCGCCTGATCGCGCAGGCTGAAAACGCGGGTGGATTGAATGAAAGCGAGGCCGAGGCATTCGTCCTACAGGCATTGGAAACCTTTCGCTGGCATCACAGCGCCACGGTTACTGCCGCGCAATACCAGACTTTAAGCGCCCAACACCGCTTGATCGCCGACGTCGTGGCGTTCAAAGGCCCGCACATCAATCACCTGACGCCGCGCACGCTGGACATCGACCGCGTCCAGGAGCAAATGCCAGCCCATGGCATCACCCCGAAAGCGGTCATCGAAGGCCCGCCGCGCCGGCAATGCCCGATCCTCTTGCGCCAGACCAGTTTCAAGGCGCTGGACGAGCCGATCGCCTTCACCGATCAGAACCAGACCCGTGGCAGTCACAGCGCGCGTTTCGGCGAAATCGAACAGCGCGGCGCGGCACTCACGCCCAAAGGTCGGGCGCTGTATGACCGTTTGCTGAATGCCGCACGCGATGAACTCGGCGACTTTCCCAACGAAGCCAATGCCGCACGCTACAACGCGCTGATGGCTCAGCACTTTGGCGAATTTCCTGACAGTGTCGAGGGTATGCGGAAACAAGAGCTGGCGTACTTTCGCTATTTCGCTACGGAAAAAGGGCTGGCTGCTGGAGGGCTTGGGCAGTCGTCTCTGGAGGACTTGTTGCGCGATGGTTATGTGAAAGCGGAACCGTTGGTGTACGAAGACTTCCTGCCGGTGAGCGCAGCGGGGATTTTTCAGTCGAACCTTGGGGATGCGGCGCAGGCGCACTATGGCGAGCACTCCAATCGGCAGGCCTTCGAGCAGGCGCTGGGGCGCGCGACCATTGATGAGTTGGGGTTGTATGCGGCGACGCAGCAGCGTTCGATCGATGAGTGCCTGACACAACTTGCGCGTTGAAAAATCAAAAGATCGCAGCCTTCGGCAGCTCCTACAGGAAAAATACATTCCAAATGTAGGAGCTGCCGAAGGCTGCGATCTTTTGATCTGAAAAACTTGAAGCAGCCGCCTCGACCAAATGATGGCGCGTGGCCATTGTGCGCAAGAAGTTGCGCACTTGTTTTGCAAAAAAACCTGATAAAACCGCTGAAAGCCACGTCGTACAAGGCCTGCAGCCAAGTGCGCAAGAAGTTGCGCAGTACTGCGCAACTTCTTGCGCACTTTTGCCTTGAGCGAGCGCTTTATTTCGCACAAGCGCCTGAAAAATCAGTCAAACACCCCGGCCCGTATGGCCGCCACAATTGTTGGCACGCTCCTTGATAACAGTCAGGCACCCACCGGGCGATTTCGCCTCCCGGGCACCTTAAATTATTCCGCAAGGAGAGCACCCCATGGCAACACCAGCGTACATGTCGGTTACCGGCGAAAAACAAGGCCTGATCACTGCAGGCGCTTTCACCGCTGACTCCGTAGGCAACACCTACCAGGAAGGCCACGAAGACCAGGTTATGGTTCAGGCTTTCAGCCACGACGTGATCATCCCGCGTGACCCACAATCCGGTCAGCCAACCGGTCAGCGCGTTCACAAGCCAGTTGTGATCACCAAGGTCTACGACAAGGCTTCGCCTCTGCTGCAAGCCGCTCTGACCTCCGGCGAGCGCATGAGCGAAATCGTTATCCAGTGGTTCCGTACTTCTGCTCAAGGCACCCAAGAGCACTACTACACCACCAAACTGGAAGACGCGATCATCGTCGCCATCAACAACAAAATGCACAACTGCCAGGATCCAGGCAACTCGCACTTCACCCACCTGGAAGAAGTGCAGTTCACCTACCGTAAAATCACTTGGACCCACGAAGTATCCGGTACTTCGGGTTCCGATGACTGGCGTGCTCCAGTCGTTTAATTACGGCTGATCGTTACAAGCATCGGCCAGCTCTGCTGGTCGATGTTGTTTTCGCAACTCCAGATTTTTGTGACAGCACGAGGAACAAGGGATGTTCGCGCCGGCCAATGAAACCCACTTTGCCCTGACCATCGAAGGTCTTTCTGCTGACTTTCAGGTATTCACCCTGCAAGGTCGCGAAGCCATCAGCCAGCCTTTTGTGTTCGAGGTGGAGCTGGTCAGTGAGCAGCCGTCGCTGGACCTCGAAACCCTGCTGCACAAACCGGCCTTCCTGCAGCTGTCGCCCGACGGCAGCGGCATTCACGGCCAGATCTACCGCGCCGCGCAAGGCGATTCCGGCAAACGCCTGACCCGTTATTCGGTGACCCTGCGCCCGCAACTGTCCTACCTGGCGCATCGCGTCAACCAGCGCATCTTCCAGAACCTCAGCGTGCCGAAAATCATCGGCAAGGTCCTCGAAGAGCACGGTATTCAAAGCAACGCCTACGAATTCAAGACCGGTTCGATCTATCCCGAGCGCATCTACTGCGTGCAGTACGATGAATCGGACCTGCATTTCATCCAGCGCCTGTGCGAGGAAGAAGGTATTCACTACCACTTCGAGCACACGGCAACGGCGCACAAACTGATCTTCGGCGATGACCAGACGGTGTTCCCGAAACTCAAGCCTGTGGCCTATCAGCAAGACTCCGGCATGGTCGCCAGCGACCCGGTGATCAAGCGCTTCGACCTGCGCCTGGAAACCCGTACCAGCCGCACCACCCGTCGCGATTACGACTTCGAAAAACCACGCCTCACCCTCGAAAGCGAAAACCGTGGCGACGCCCTGCCCGACCTCGAAGACTACGACTACCCGGGTCGTTTCATCGACCGCGAGCGCGGCAAACACCTGGCCAAGCGCGCCCTCGAACGTCATCGCAGCGACTTCCAGTTGGCCGAAGGCAAAAGCGATCAGCCATTGCTGGTCAGCGGCCACTTCCTTGCGCTCACCGCGCACCCGAAAGCCAAGTGGAATGACCTCTGGTTACTGACCGAAGTCCACCACGAAGGCAAGCAGCCGCAAGTCCTCGAAGAGTCGGTAACCAGCGACACCACTGCACTCAAAGACGATTTCCATCAGGGCTATCGCAACCGCTTCCAGGCCACGCCGTGGGACGTGCCCAACCGCCCGCCCCTGCGCCACCCGAAACCGCGCATCCTCGGTAGCCAGAGCGCCGTGGTCACCGGCCCGAAAGGCGAAGAGATCCATTGCGACGAATACGGCCGCGTCAAAGTGCAGTTCCACTGGGACCGCGAAGGCCAGGCCGACGACAAAACCAGCTGCTGGCTGCGCGTCTCCAGCGCCTGGGCCGGCGCCCAGTATGGCGGCATCGCCATCCCACGCATCGGCATGGAAGTGCTGGTCACCTTCCTTGAAGGCGACCCCGATCAACCGTTGATCAGCGGCTGCCTGTACCACAAGGAAAACACCGTCCCCTATCCACTGCCGGCGAACAAGACCCGCAGCACCTTCAAGACCCTCAGCTCCATGGGCGGTGGCGGCTACAACGAACTGCGCATCGAAGACAAAAAAGGTCAGGAGCAGATCTACCTGCACGCCCAGCGCGACTGGGACGAAAACGTCGAGCACGACCAGAAAATCCGCGTTGGCAACGAACGCCACGACACCGTCGAAAAGAACAGCTACAGCGAATTCAAGGCCGAAGAACACCACACCGTCTACGCCGACCGCAAAGTCGAAACCCGCGCCAACGACCACCTGACCGTCGGCGTCAATCAGCACATCAAGATCGGCACCGGCCAGTTCATCGACGCCGGCCAGGAAATCCACCTCAGCAGCGGCATGAAAGTGGTGATGGAAGCCGGCGCAGAGCTGACCCTGATCGGCGGCGGCAGCTTCATCAAGATCGACGCCGGCGGCGTGACCCTGAGCGGCCCGGTGATCAACATGAACTCCGGCGGCAGCCCCGGCAGCGGCACGGGCGCCGCCCCGCTGATGCCGGGCATCCTGAAACAAGCCGACGCCGACAAGGCCGGCCAGGTCCTGACCCCGGCCCAGATCAACACCCTCAAACGCAACGCGCCGTTCTGCGAAGAATGCGAAAAATGCAAGGCAGGTGCCTGTGCCATCTGATCGAATTACGCCCAAGGATTGGCTGGCGCAACAGCCGTTGCAGACTGGCGAGCGTTTGTATCTGGTTATTAGTGCGGCGAGTGATTCCGACGCACTGAAAAACCTCTATCTCACCGAACCCACCGCCCAGCTCATCCCGATCTGGGGCGGCACGCCCTACTCCACCTGGCAACCGGTGATGCCCTACGTCACCGAGCTCAAAGCCAATTCGGCATTCTTGCCGTGGATCGCTGAAACCGATGCTCTCGATTGGGGATGGTTGGCGGTGTCGCGTTCCGAGCCGAATGAAGTGTTCGAGCATCTGCGCAGTCTGACGCAGGTGAAGATGCCGGACGGGACCGAGGTGTTTTTCCGGTTTTGGGATGGGCGGCATATCTATCCGATTCTGCATGGGCTGGGGGAGAAGGCTGGGGAAGTGATGTCGATGTTTGAGCGGTATCTGATTAATGGGCAAGCGCTGGAGGTTGGGACGCGGGTTGTGCCGAAGGTGAAAGATTGGCCGTGGTGGGAGGTGCCGAAGCCGTTACTGGATGGCTTAGCCAAGGAAAATCCGACGACGCTGATCAGCAACTTGATGCAGTGGCTGGAAGAAGACCGTCCGGACATTTACACCGCTTGGCCCGAAAACAACCTGAAGCTGAAAATCAGCCGTTTCGTGCGCCGTCCGGACGCACCGAAAAACCTTAAAGAAGCACTGTTAAACCACCTGATTCTGGAGCAAGGCTGATGGTCGCAAAGGAACGCATTGCCTTCGTTGACAACCAACTGAAGAATTTCAAGAACAGCCTGACGATTTACCAGAAGCAAACCCATTCCTGGTACGCAAGTCTGGCTGATGAAGTCAGCCACAAGACCGATAAACCTTCCCTGCTGGGTATGGAACGGATCCTCAAAGCCGGCAGATCCTCGACCGCGGTAAGCATGACAGATGACAATTTCAGCGTCGTGGCTCAATGCCCGCTGAAAGGCCCTATGCTGATCGAGAGCAAATTCGAATCTCTTTATGATATTCCCGTGGGGAATATTGAAGTCGAGATCGTTCCAGAGGGTGGCGGCGCCATCAACAAGGTCAAGCTTGATGCTCAGGGTAAAGCCAGTTGGTCAGGTGGGGTCCCGGGTAAAAAATACGTAATCCGTGTTCATAACGAAGTAACGCCAGCGCAGATTGACACACTGTTTGACTCGTACAAGGGACTCAACAGTGAACTCGAAGGTTTTCTGCGCAACAAATGGACCGGGCCTGGCGGATATCGCCAGCAGTGGTCAAGCCTATCTCTTTCCGGCACGGTCATGGCTATTGGTAGCGGCATCCTTGACGGTGGTTGGGAGGCAATTAAAGGCGTTTGGGATGGGATCAAACTTGTCCTGGATATCCTTCAGGACCCCGGCAAGTTTGGTAAAAAACTCGGCGAAGGTGCACAAGAGCTTATCGAAGTAGCAAAAACCGCCCCTGAAGTCATGAAAAAGGCCATGCTTTTGGCCAGTGACGAAGCAGCGCTTTTCCTGATGATGCATACAGCGGTTATTTGGCTGGCTAGCTTGCCCCCAATGAAAACAGCAGGTGATGCCGCGAAAATGACTACGGCGGCAGTCGTCGGCATTGCCATCGATATCGTCATCTCGATCGTTTTGACGGTGGCCGCTGAAGGAACTGGCCTGATTTATCTGGTCGCACGCATAAAGAAATATGGAGAAATCGTCCTCAACGCCGTAGTTAATTTTGTTAAGTCGATCTTCGAAATTATTAAGGGCTTCATGGCATACGTTACCAAGTATGTTCCAGTTGCGGCGCGCGGAATAGGAAGGCAGATTAAGCAAGGAACAGTGCAAGTTCGCTTCGATGGAAAATCGAATGCTCGGATAGGAACTGCGGCGCACGCTGACGATGCATCTAGACAAGCCACGACCCCCGCTAATAAAAGCGCGGAGCCTGTGTCCTGTACGCGCGTCGACAAGTGCCCGGTTTCGATGGTTACCGGCGAAGAGTTATTGACGCTGACCGACGGTCAACTCGACGGGCTACTGCCATTTGAGTGGACGCGTCTCTACAGAACCAGCGCGGTGGAAATCGACTGCGGCTTGGGTTATGGCTGGAGCCATGCCTTGGCTCATCGCATCGAAATCAATGGCGATGAAGTCACCTGGACCGACCACGAAAACCGCTCAACCCCCTTCCCACTTCCAACCGAACAACGCCCGGCCATCACCAACAGCCTCTCGCGCGCGGCAATTTTCCTCGGTGACGATCCATCGGAACTGATTCTGGCCCAAGCCGGCAAGCGACCATCGTTCTACCACTTCCGCTTTAACAGCAAAGGCGCCACCCTGATCGCCATTAGCGACAGCTATGGCAATAGACTGCACGTCACACGCGATATCCATGGTCGTATCAAACGCCTCGACAACGGCGCCGGTCGCGCCTTGCTTCTGCGCTACGACCGAAAACACATCGTCGCGATCGACTATCAGCAGTTCCTGCCCGCGGATAATCTGGAAGACGCCTGGAATACGGTGCAAACGCTGGTCACCTACAGCTATGACACTCAGCATCGTCTGATCGAGGCGAAGAACGCGGCCGGTGAAGCCGAACATTATCGCTACAACGAACAGCACGTCATTCTCGAGCGGCAACTGGCGGGCGGCGCTGCGTTCTACTGGGAGTGGGAGAACGAAGGCAAACTGTCTCGTTGCACACATCACTGGGCCAACTTCTCGCAGATGGAGGCGCACTACGCCTGGGATGACAAAGGCAGCGTGACTGTCACCAACGCCGACGGCAGCGAAGAGGTGTACACCCACGATGATCAGGCACGACTGATCAGCAAGATCGACCCGGACGGTGCCGAGCATCTCAAGGCCTACAACGACAAAGGCCAATTGATCGCGGAAAAGGATCCGTTGGGTGCCGTCACCGAGTACCGCTACAACGACAACGGCTTGATGACTGCCGTCATCCCGCCGGAAGACGAAGCCACCACGTATGAATACGTCAACGGTTTCGTCAGTGATGTTCATCGCGGCAAAGCCAGTTGGAAGTACCAACGCAACCGTCAAGGCGATATCACCCAGCAAATCGATCCGGACGGCAATGCCACGCTATACAGCTACGACGGCCAGGGGCGTCTGCTGGAGATTCGCCACCCGGACGGCAGCCGTCATCAACTCGGCTGGAACAACCTCGGCCAGTTGCTGGAAGAACGCCTACCCGATGGCGGCCAGCGCAAGTATCGCTACGACGCGCTGGGTCGGCAGATTACCCGCCAGGAAGAGTCCGGCGCCATTACCCAATACCAGTGGGACGCCGCTAATCGCCTCGCCCAAGTTACACTGCCGGGCGGTGCAACCCGTGCGTTTACCTATAACGCCTACGGTAATGTCACCGCTGAACGCGATGAACTCGGCCGCATCACTCGGTACGAATACGCCGACAACCTGCATCTGGTCTGCAGCCGCATCAATCCGGACGGCAGCCAACTTCGCTATCGCTATGACAACTCTCGTCTGCTGCTGACTGAAATCGAAAACGAGCGCGGCGAGCAATACCACCTCGACTACTACGCGAACGGCCTGATCCAGCAGGAAACAGGCTTCGACGGTCGTCGCACGGCTTACGAGTATGACCTCAACGGCCAACTGCTGAAGAAAACCGAGTTCGGCGACGATGGCAGCGAACTGGTCACTGAGTATCAGCGCGATGCGGCTGGCCGGCTGCTGGTGAAAACCCTGGCCGATGGCGAAGAAATCCACTACAGCTACGACGCCCTCGGTCGCCTCGTAAACGTCGATGACGGCAACTGGCCGCTCGCCTACAAATACGACCTGCAAGACCGCCTCATCGAAGAACACCAAGGTTGGGGCACCCTGCGCTACGAGTACGATAGCGTTGGTCAGCTCAAACACTGCCGCCTCCCTGACGGCAGCAAACTCGATTACCGTCACCAACCGGGCGGACAACTGAGCAGCATCGACCTCAATGGCTCGCGCCTGACCTCTCACCAGTTCAGTGCTGGGCGCGAACAAAAACGTCAGCAAGGTTTGCTGCTCAGCCAATACCAGTACGACGAACAAGGCCGCCTGCAAGCCCACACTGTTGGCCAGCGAGACAAGAACCTGTTCCAGCGTCGTTATAATTACGATGCCAACGGCAACCTCGCTGGCATTGATGACAGCCGCAAAGGCAATCGCAGCTACCACTACGACCCGCTCGATCGACTCATCAGCGTGCGCGGTGCTACTCCGGAAAGCTTCGCCCATGACCCGGCGGGCAACCTGCTGGGCCAAAACAATGAAGGCACAGCAAACCTCGCCAACGTCAAAGGCAACCGCCTGCTGATGCAGGGTGATCGTCACTACGAGTACGACGCGTACGGCAACCTGAGTCGCGAACGCCGTGGCACAGGACAGAAACTCGTCACCGAGTATCGTTACGACTGCCAGCACCGCTTGATCGGCGTTAGCCTACCGGGTGGCAGCACTGCAACCTACAAGTACGATGCCTTCGGTCGACGTATAGAAAAAACCGTCGACGGCCACATCACCGAATTCCTGTGGCAAGGCGAACGCCTGATTGCCGAAAGCGCCGAAAACCGTTACCGCAGTTACATCTACGAACCGGGCAGCTTCCGCCCATTGGCGATGCTCGATGGCGAAGGCCCACGTAAAGCAACGCCGTTCTATTACCAACTCGACCACCTCGGCACACCGCAGGAGCTCACCGACTACAGCGGCGAGATCATGTGGTCGGCGAAGTACCGAGCCTACGGTAATCTCGCCGCGCTGGACGTCAGCGAGATCGATAACCCGTTGCGGTTCCAGGGTCAGTATTTCGATGCCGAGACAGGGTTACATTACAACCGGCACCGCTACTACAATCCGGGAACTGGACGGTTTTTGACTCCGGATCCGATCAAACTTGCAGGTGGTTTGAATAGCTACCAGTACGTGCCGAACCCTACGGGGTGGGTGGATCCGTTGGGGCTAGCAAGTAAAGAGTGTGATGAGCCTGAACCCTATAACAACTCCGCTCATAACGCCGCCAAATACGAAGCCATGAAGCGTGATCTTAGAACGACTGAGGCTGCGAATCCCTTAGTCGAAAGTTTGCGGGCCACTGGTGATCTTCCCCCAAATTACGTTACAAAAGCTCAGGCAACACAAAGCGGATGGAAAAAAGGTAAAGCAGTCAACAATAGCGTTCCTGGCGGGCAGCTAGGCGGTGATGTTTTTTACAATGATACAAACGTACTTCCTTCAGCCCCCGGCCGAACCTGGTATGAAGCTGACGTCGGTCTCAATAACACGATGTCGCGGAGCAATCAGCCGGGGACCAGGCTACTCTACTCAGATGACGGACTCCTCTACATAACTAGTGATCATTACGAAACTGTTACCCCTATTGGAAAGTGGAAGTGAATCAAAATGATAGTTGAGCTTGATGGATTGTCCATCTCATCTGAGCAAGAATTCCATAAGCGGATAGCGTCTGCTTTTTCTGTTACTCAATACTATGGAAATAATCTTAATGCGCTTTGGGATCTACTCAGCACCGATGTAGAGCGCCCAATTGAATTAATTTGGACAAACTCAAAACATTCAGAAGAACTAATGGGCGACTCATATAGAAAAATATTAATTATTCTTGATCGAGTCAAAACTCAAGATGAAAACTTTGGACTGGATGAGAAATTTAGTTACCAACTGAAATAGTAAAGCTGTAAACGGGGAGCAGACCACGTTTTATTTTGTCTGAAGGTGGTCTGTCCCTGAATAACACCGCAGCTACATCTACGAACCTGGCAGTTTCCGCCCATTGGCGATGCTCGATGGCCCACGTAAAGCCACGCCGTTCTATTACCAACTCGACCAACTCGGCACACCGCAGGAGCTCACCGACTACAGTGGTGAAATCATGTGGTCGGCGAAGTACCGAGCCTACGGTAACCTCGCAGCGCTGGACGTCAGCGAGATCGATAACCCATTGCGCTTCCAGGGTCAGTATTTCGATACCGAATCAGGGTTACATTACAACCGCCACCGCTACTACAATCCGGGGACTGGACGGTTTTTGACGCCGGATCCGATAAAGTTAGTCGGTGGATTGAACGGTTACCAATACGTGCCGAATCCAACGGGCTGGGTAGATCCGCTAGGTTTAAATTGTACGCCAGGACAATGTCCTGATGCCGAGCCTCCCAAATGGACTGAAAATTCAGTATTTAATAAATACCCAAAGAAAACGGTCATAAAAACCTCTGGGCCAGAGGAACAAGCCGCTTTCCTACAAGAACATTTGCCTGGACTGCCTAAGGAGCAGGCTCAAATGATCCTTGAACAATCGTATAAAAAAGGAACGTCCGTTGTCATCGGCGGAAGTCGAGTAAGGGGGGACAGTCACCCCGGTAGCGACTTGGATGTTGGATTCGGAGATGTCAATGCAAATAAAGCCGGCAAAATACTTAAAGACCTTAAAAAATCATTTGAGGGAAAGGAAGGCTTTTTGTCGCTCGAAGAAACTAAAATCGCGCCCGGCAACAAAACTGCATCCATTGAAGAAATAAAATCTCCAGAAGAATTTTTCCAACGCTCAGGTAAACGTTCTAAGCAGGATCAGAAAGCAGGTGAAGCTTATAGACCATCGGGTTCAATAACGCTTAAAGAGGATGGTACGATCACGCTTATACCACCTGGAGAATTTCCATGATTTTTAAATCAGCCGGCACAGAAGTCAATCTAAACACGGTCACTTACAGGAGCCTTGGCTTCGGTGAGAAATCAATTCTCGAAACAAAAAAATACGAAATGACGATAAACAACGATGAGTTCCCGGAAAACTTCATCAACCATGCAAACTCTTTTATTGCCGAATGCAAAATTGATGACTCTGAGCAAGGCTACGCTGACATTCCCGAACTAAAAAAAATAGGCTACCCAGCCTTTAATGAAATTTTAAACGACCATCACAACTTGGCTGCCAGCCTTATAAAAGATTATCTTTACTTCGAGCTTTTTTACTTCCTATTCCCCAACTCAAGAGAACTTAAGTTGGTTATTAACAGTATCGAAGACATAAAATCAGATGGAAGATCAATTACAATCACGGGCGACACGTATCCAGTTCAGAAAATTTAGAAAATCAAACCTACAACTCAAATGAGAAAAACTACAATTGTAATGACAAAAAAACCAGAAAAGGGGATAGATTTATTTTCTACAAACTGAAAATAAATCCGCCACTTTTTTCTGTATTATTGGAATCTTTGCCTGTCTAACGCGCGAGAACTGAAGATCCTCAATGAACTACCTAGAAAAAGAAATCGATTCGGCATTATCAGAGCAGAACTTAGCGCATGAGAAATTACGCGAGAATGAACTATCTAAATTGATCATGAAGCTAACGGCATCATTTTTTTCTTCTGAAACAAAGGGCCTCGACCCTTTTTACTTGAGGAAGCCACAAAAAAAACACGATCCAGACTTCTGGAAAAAAGTAAACACTCTCGAAAATTTTGAGAACCCCTTCCTAATAGTTCAAGACAGTAAGATTCACGCTTGGAAACTAGTGACCTCTGCAGATCTTAAAACGCTATTTTTCGAATCGACTGGATTCCCATTCTGGATAGTCGACGACAACTTCGAAGTGCTAATCTATATGGACGATCATGATTGCGTTCATACCAGTTATAGCACTCAATAAACACAAATCGACTCTAGGTAACCGAAAGAAATAAAACGGGGACAGACCACGATTCCTTATTTTAAACGGGGCAGATCAGACAAAAATGGAACCGACTAAAAGCAAAAAGGGGACAGATTTATTTTCTACAAACTGAAAATAAATCTGTCCCGAATGGCACTTACTTAACAGCTAACCACCTGATCTGAAAGCAAAAAATGAAGAAGGGCTGGTCTTGGTCTACGGTGATAGTTGCGAACACACCCCGACAAACCAAGGACACAGCCCCAAATGGATCGTAGACGTGAAATTCTTCAGCATCAACAGCAACGTTTTCATCGACACGCTTCGGACTGCGATGCCTATGCGTTTTTCAATCTCCTCACGTCTCCCGATCTCTTACAACGCGTCGAGTCTGAACTGCCAGAACATCGGGAACGCCTGTTTCCGCCAATTGAAACGTTGTCTATGTTTCTGGCTCAAGCAATGAGCGCCGACCGCTCCTGCCAGAATGCTGTGAACGACCTGTCGATTAAACGGTCATGTGGCGGCATGAAACCCAATAGCACTCGCACGGGCGCCTACTGCAAAGCCAGAAAACGCCTGCCTGTGGAAATGGTTTCCACGCTGGTCAGGCACACCGGTGCTTCGATAAGTGATAACGCACCCTCGTCGTGGCGCTGGAGGGGACGGCCGGTGCGGCTGGTGGATGGCACGACGGTCAGCATGCCCGACACAGCGGCTAATCAGGACGCCTATCCGCAATCTCGCGGCCAGAAAGTCGGTCTTGGTTTTCCGTTGTGTCGAGTGGTGGGCATCGTCTGCCTCTCCAGCGGCGCCGTTTTAGATGCTGCCCTTGGGCGTTTCCGAGGCAAGGGCGGCGATGAACAGACACTGCTCAGATCAATGCTAGACACGTTGAAAACAGGTGACATTTTGTTGGGCGATGCTTACTACGCTACCTATTTCCTGCTGTGCGAGTTGCAACGAAGAGGTGTCGATGGCGTGTTCGAACAATATGGCGCTCGACGGCGCAGCACGGACTTTCGCTTGGGTCAAAGTCTCGGTTCGGAAGATCATCTGATCGAATTGAAAAAGCCTGCAAGAAGACCACTGTGGATGAGTCAGGCGCATTACGAAAAGGCGCCTGAAAGACTGACCGTGCGGGAGTTGAAGGCGGGTGGGAAAACTTTGGTCACCACGTTGCATTGCCCAAAGCAGACACCTAAAACAGCCCTGAAATCGCTGTACAAGGGGCGATGGCATGTTGAACTGGATCTGCGCAATCTCAAAGCTACGCTGGGGCTTGGAAAGTTAAGCTGCAAAACCCCAGGCATGGCAGTAAAGGAGTTATGGGTCTATCTGTTAGCTCACAATCTGATCCGAATGCTGATGGCACAATCGGCTCTGTTAGCTGACTGTTTACCTCGCGAACTGAGCTTCAAACACAGCCTTCAGCTATGGCTGGCGCTGCGACAATATGGCAGCCCCGAAGACGAGGATGGCCTGTCAAACTTATTGACGCTGATCGCTCAAAGGCGCGTTGGAAACCGACCTGGTCGTATCGAGCCGCGAGCCATAAAACGAAGACCTCAAGCCTACCCCTTACTGACCAAATCACGTCGGTCAGCAAGGGCAGAGGTCAGAAAAAACGGGCACCCAAAACATGTTAAGTAAGTGCCATTCAAATCTGTCCCCTTTTCTTATTATATCGCGTGTTTTGATGGAGAGGATCTTTCTGGGCAGCCCCATGTGTTGATAATTCATGCTTATGCGTCAGAGGGCTGGGAACTTCACGCCACCTACGCTAGCTTCGATAAGTGGCTAGAAGAAGCCATGGTGCAAAATGCCGAGTGGCTCAACGAGGACTAAAAACTTTAATCCCGACAAGCCTGGTATTTGCTTTAGAAAAAACGAGAGAACCGCAGGCAGCCCCTGAGAAATCTCGTTGTTTAACCTCTACTCCCCCGGACTGAACAATCAAAGGACTGTACCCTTGAAACGCCTGAATCGCCCATTTTCCATCCTCCTCGCCCTCACCTTCTCCCTTAATGCGACTGCACTGTCCCTTCGCTCCGAACAACGCCCCGACGGCACCACAGCCCTGTTACTTTCAAACGAACCCGCCGCAGAACGAGCGCCAAAGCTCAACCAGGATCCAGCGGTGCGCTCTGCACTGGTTGATTTTTTTGGCTATCAGACCGGTAGCTACACCAACGACAACACAATGATTGTGCAGCAGGTTCTGGAAGCGCTTGATTCGGAAATGTCGACGTTTGCGGACGGTGTGCCTGCCGGCAGCAAAATGATTACTGCCATGGATGATGGCAACAATGGGTTTGAGCGCGGCGCATTGTTGCTTAACGACAAGGGCCAGTTGGTCGCTGTCGGGCTGGTCAATGGCCACTGTACGGTCAAGTCGCGTGAGGAGGCTTTGACCTGTAATGATGCCCCGCAAACCGTGCTGACCATTTTCCAACCGCAAGGCGCTAAACAAGCTGATGCCGAATCTTTGATTGGCTGGAGTAAACAACTGCCTCCGATGATGGCGATATGGGCGGAAAGTGATGATCCGGAGCGCCGAGCCAACGCGCAGAAAATTGCCAGCGTTGAATACGCTGCAACCAAACCGGAACAGGGAGCGTGGACAGCGGCACAGTTACCTTCCGACTTTCCCAAAGCCATGCTGGCGGTGCTTCCGCAGCGGGCTCACCTGATAGGTGCTGGCGCACACGGTGTTTTCACGACACCGGGGATGGAGGGCACGCCGATTGAAGGTGACTGGGACAAAATAGCCGGCCGTCCACAACATGAGTTCGAAGTCATTCTCCGGACTTTTACAGAGTACGCGGACGTCATCGACTTCTATCAGCAGCATGCGAAGGATGCCGAAATCAGCGGCAACCAGAGAAAGGCACTCGTTGAAGGCTATATTGGTGGCGGCACCTACAAGATTGAAATCAGTAATAGAAAAGATGAAGGCACGGTGATCACACTCTCTGCTTGGCGACAAGAAGTCTGATTTATCCAAATAAAAAAAGGGCGATCCCATGATCGCCCTCTTTCAAATCAAGATACCCTTCCTTTGCACATTAAAGCTTTTGCAGCTCTTCTTTAGCTCCCGGAGCACCGCGATCAATTGCTTTGAGCATCCAGTACTCGGCCTTGGATTTGCTTTTTGGCAAGCCGCCACGTCCTTGTGCGTACATTTTCCCAAGCGCCAACTGCGCGTTGCCAAAATCGGCATCAGCAGACTTGCGGTAAAGCTTGGCTGCTTCACGTTGGTTTTTTACGGTGCCTCGCCCCTGTTCAAGCATTTGCGCCATTTCATACTGCGCGTACTTATTGCCGAGCGCAGCCGACTTGCCGAACCAGGTAAAAGCCAGCGCTTCATCCTTGTCCACACCACGTCCAGCGGCGATCATTTCCGCGAGGTGAAGCTGTCCGTAGTCGTCACCGGTTTCAGCCAGTTTGCGATACCACTGAGCGGCAACAACATCGTCCTGTGTAACTCCGTCCCCTTTCTCATAAAGGCTTGCCAGCAGCATGTAGGCTGAGGGATATCCGCCTTCGGCGGATTGGTGGTAGTACGCTAATGCTTTGTCCATGTCCTTGAGATTTTTGATCGATCGGCCACCGCGATGGTAGATCTGCGCCAAACTGAACTGGGCCTTGGCGTTCCCCTGCTCCGCAGCTTTCAAATCCCAGTAAACACTTGCGTCTTCACCCTCTACGCTTCGATCCCAACGAAGTTCCTCAGCCAATCCGACTTGCGCTTCAGCATTACCTTGCTCTGCAGCTTTGCGAAACCACGCTTCCGGCATGCCCGGTGACCACTGCTCAACCACCCCGCAGAGGTTCTCCTGAATGGCTTTGCCAAACTGCGTCTGCGCGTCGAGATCACCTGCGACCGCTTGTTCATGCAGCCGCTCAGAATTTGGCGCGCACTTCCCTGCCTTCATACCGTCGTAGTAATCACGCGGCGCTTGTGCCCACGTATTACAGGCGATGAATATTGAAAAAAGTGCAGTGCTCGCCGCACCGACAGTTTTGAAACGCTTGATCATTTGTTACTTCCTTGTGGCTTAAAAATCCAACGAAAACCTTGCGCAAAATACTAGCTCGCTTCGAACATCCGCTCGTCCACCTCGTACTTAACCACCACCCGATTCCGATACAACCTCACCCGCTCCACCAATTCCCCAACCTGCCCCTTCTCCCTCACCTCCCGCCAAATCTCATTCTCCCGATACACCCTTGCCCCCTCCCGCACAAACCGATGCGCCTCTTGAAACACGTGATAGCGATATTCCCTCACCCGATCACACAACAACTCCCCTTCGAGTTGCGTCTCGCCGACGTTCAACTTCAGCTGAAAGTGCCGATCCGTCGGGTTGTGCAGCACCAGATCAACGTAGTTGTAGAAAATCGCCGCCCCGGACCCGAACGGCAGCACCCGCCCTTCATCCGGAAACGGGTCGAAGCTGTGGTTGGAGCGCTCGACCACCACCAGCGGTGAATGAATGGCCATCCAGTGAATCAGGTTGCTCAGTTGGCAAATGCCACCGCCTACCCCGCGTCGTGCCTCGCCGAAAGACAGTTCCATGCCTTCAACGTAGCCGCGCTTCAACGTCGGGCGGCCGACGAGGCGGCAGAAGGAGAAGTGTTCGCCGGGGGCGATGATGACGCTGTCGATGGCGGCGACGGCGAGTTTGAGGTTGATGACTTTGTTGTGTTGCAGGGCGAGGTCGGAGTCGCCGAGTTTGCGGATGAGTTTCGAGGTGTGTTTGAGGTAGCGATAAGGCAGCCGCTCGGCCGTGGTGACGGGGCGTGCGTAGCGTTTGCTGGAACAGCGCCAGGCAATCTGGCGGAACAGTCTTTTTTGCCACACGCGCAGCCAGTAGAGGGCTGGGTGGTAGAGGGAGAGTGGTTTCATCCGTGACACAACGGCGTGCGCCGTTTCTTCCTTGAGCCGTGAGGGGGGCACGCATTTTATCCGGTAATGACCGGCAGCACCCCATGCATTTCATTAGACCAGCAGCCTCTCTTCGGCATACATCTACCGTCACATCCACAAATTAAGGTTCGACTAAGGTTGCCTCGCTACGATCGCAACCACGAAACCCTGTTGTCCTTGAATCGCAGATGAGTCCTTCCGACATGAAAGCGTTTGATTTACCAGCCCAGCCAGCGTCGAATTTCAGCCTTGTCTTGGTAAATTACAAAACCCCGGACATCACCCGAATGTGCCTCGAGCTTTTGCGTGAGCACGTCCAGGAGCAGCGCATTCCGGTGTGGGTGGTGGATAACGATTCGGCGGATGCGAGTCTCGATTACTTGCGCACGCTCGACTGGATCAACTTGATCGAACGGCCTTCGCCGGGCAAGGAAGCCGGGCATATTGCGCACGGTAAAGCACTGGATCTGGCACTGGAAAAAGTCGAGACCGACTATCTATTTCTGTTGCACACCGACACCTTTGTCTACGACAAAGAAGTGTTTGCCATGATGATGCGTGAATGCACGAAAACCCCGGATATGGCTGCAGTCGGTTGTGTCGAACAACTCAATCGCGGGATTGTGCGTGACACCTGGCGTTTAACTTCGCGTTTCTGCAAGCACTATGTTCGTAAAGCGAAAGTGCGTCTGGGCCTGCGCTCGAAAATGCCAAGACCCTACAAGGAAACTCATCTGAAAAGTTTCTGCACATTGTGGAATGCGCGTTTGATGAAGTCCCAGGGCTTGCACTTCTGCATGGATGAGCAGGTGCCCGGTTATGCGCTGCAAGACCGCATGAGCAGTCTGGGCTATGGCATCAAGTTTCTGTCGCCGCGCAAGATTTTCAGCTATCTGGATCACATTCAGTCAGGAACCGTCGCGGCTGCAGGCACCTACGGGGAAAATCACCGCAGGACAAAAATGTATCAGGCCACGCTGAAGCGCTTTCAAGGGCAGCAAGGCTAGCCTGCAGCGAACACCTCGGTTTAATTTCCGACAAACAAAAAGGGCGACTATAAAGTCGCCCTTTTTGTTTGCAGAAATTGTATACATCTACTCCGAAGAGGTGTTCGCCCAGTGTAATGGCCTGGCAATCCATGCACCGGTAAAGAGCCCTGACACTGGGCGAACGGGTAGGATTTTAATAGAAGTTGGCGCTTATGTCCTCATTCTTGAATGTAAAAATTATGTACGAAAAAGTTAATAGATATTTATCGACGAATTCTTGCGCGAAACTTTCAATAACACCAAAGATAACTAATAGTATGACTACTCTCATACAAAAACTGTACAAGAGCAGCCACTCTGTAGAGCTAATACTCAACTTTCGTGTTGACTAGTCACTTTCAAGATATCGGTGTAAGTGACAATAACGCTCTGCCCTTCTTTCAGATCTTTCAGCTTGGCTTGAATTTCAGGCTTTTTCACATCGAGAACTTTCGATACGCCCGCCGGGTTTTGCAGGGTCACCTGATTTGTCTTCAAATCAATTTTGGTGATTTTCAGTTGCACCTGAACCTGACGGTACGCCTCGCCACCGGGGTTATCGCTGCCCGGAGCCTTACGCAACTCACCGGTACGTTCGGTGGTGCCAGGCAGACCTTTATCCACATCGGTGTCCAGGTAAGCAGCGACGGATCGCTGTACCTGGATTTTGACCTGATCGCCGGCCTTGAGATTGGCGAGGTTTTTCGCCTTATCAGTGAGCTGAACATGAACCGGCTTGCCTTCGGCGCCTTCGAGCACAACCTGATGGTTGGCGGCGTCGACGGAGATCACTTTGGTGGTGACCTGATCGGCTTCAACAGTGGCAGACAGCGGAATATCGGCAGCCAGAGCGCCGAAGCTGGTGGCGGACAGTACGGTTGCGAGAGTGATGGCCTTGGCCAGTGCGTCGAGCTTCATAATCAATACTTTCCCTGTGATGAATGGCAGCGCCCGGCGTTGAAGCGACTTCGACGCCGGGCGTGCCACTGAGCATAGACGCTGTTCAGGGCTTGGCGGGTGTTTGTTGTTTTGCGGTGTCCTGCGCGGTGGATTCGCCGCTGGGCGTGCTTTTTCCGGCGTTTTCACGTTGTTTCGGGTCGGTGGGGCGCAGGGCGTCGTTGTCGCGTTCGGTTTCGCCCGGTGGCCGGGGTTCGTCGGGGTGTTCGCCTTGGGTGATCGGTTTCATGGAGTGGTCCTCAAGCTTCGGGGTCGTCGAGTTCACGGGTGACGTTGATCGCGGGTGAATCCTTGTGCAGGTCGTCGGCCTTGGCGCGCAGGATCTGCCATTGCTCAAGGTCGATGGCGCCCTGGCCGAGCAGGTCGTCGGCGATGCGTTGCAGGTCGAAATAGTGCGCGTCGGGGGATTGCTGCCAGTAGGTCTGGTCGTCGAACAGGCGCTGCCAGGTGGTCATGTCTGGGGGTTGCAGGTCGTCGCTCATGGGGAAATCCTCGACGGCGTTTCGCAAAGGTGTGAGAGATATTTGGTAGAGGGGTTGAGAAGTAGCGGAGTTCCGGCCAATTTCTCTGTGGTGTGTGGGCGGGCGCTTTCGCGAGCAGGCTCGCTCCCACATTTTGATCTCGGTCAGATCCGGATTCTGCGCCCGTTACAACTCGCAGTTTTTACGAGGTGCTGTCAGTACCCGGTCATTTCCAGATAGCCCCGGCCGGGATGGCTGCCGCTGATGCGTACCGGACCTTCCCAGTAAGGGATGCGCAGGTTCATCCAGGCATTGGGGTTGAGCGCGTCGAGGGTGATGTCGAGGTGTTTGTCGGGGATGCTGATCGACCATTTCACCGGCATCGCCCGGCCGGCGACTTTTGCGGTGTCTTGCGGGGTGAGCTGGATCTGCGAACTACGCAGGGTTTGCGTCTGACCGTCAGCAGCGATCCACGTGCTGGTGAGATACGGCGCGCCGTCCTTCTGGCGCATGCGGTACAGCATCACGTGTTCACCACTGTCCAGATGCAGGGAAAACCAGTCCCAACCGGTTTGATTGGCGGTCAGCGGCTGGCTGCTCCATTCGCGATCAAGCCACGCCGGGCCGCTGACGGTGTAGGTCTGGCCGTCAATCTGCAACGTGCCGCTGGCCTGAAAAAACGGCTGGCTGTAGTAATACGACGCCTGACCTTCTTCGGATTTCTGACTGAAACCCTTGTCGCCCTGCAGCACCAACGGACGACTCGAGGTGAGGTGCAGTTGATAGGCGAAATCCTTGTCGCGAGCGCTGAGTTGCAGGTCGCTCAACGGATCCTGCGCCTGACTGGCAAACCGCCAATCATCGATCCACGCCTCGAACGGCGCCAGCCGCACACCGGCTTGCCCTACTCCGCCTCGAGCGTAACGTTCGGCGGCGTGATGCACCGTGCTCGAAGTTACCGCCGCATGCCCCAGCCAGATCGTCTGATCAGCCCAACCGGCCTGCTCCGCCAGCGGTTTCAGCGCACTGCGAAACAGCGTCCACTGCACGCCGAATTCATTGCCCTGCTGATCCTTGAGATTGGCGGTGACGTACCACCACTCGATGCGAAAACCGTCATGCGCCCCGTGATCTGCGGGAAAACTGAACACCCGCCCCGGCACTACCGGCGTAAACGCCAACGCCTGATCGCCCATCCCGGCGAAGCCTTTTTGCTCCGGAGCCGATTGATCGCAACCACCGAGCAGCAACAAAACCATGAGCACAACGAAGTTAATCCTCATGGGCGAACGTCCTCAGCAGGTCCGCCGGTTGCGTGCGGTACAGCGAGTACAGCGGCCATGCCGAAGCCAGTAACGTCGCCAACAATGCCAACCCCATCAACTGCAGCAATTGCCACGGAAACACCCGCAACGGCAGCCGCCAGCCAAACGCCTGCACATTGATCACCGCGTCCAGACACCACGCCAGCGCAATCCCCAGTGGCAACGCCAACACCAGCGTCAGCACCGCCAGCAGCCAGGTCTGACCGAGATTGAGCAACATCAATTGCCGCCGCGTTACGCCCAGCGCCCACAGCGGTGCGAGTTGGCCGAGGCGACTTTGACTTTGCGTCAGCAGGCTGATGAACAGCGCCACGCCCGCCACCGCCAGGGTCAAGCTGTTCAACGCCGCCGTCGCCGCAAAGGTCCGTTCGAAAACCTGCACTGACCAGCCCTTGAGCCGCGCCTGATCGACGATGCGGCTGTCATCCAGTTGAAAGCGCGCCTGCAGGCTATTCAACAACGGCGGAATGTTCTGCGGTTCGATGCGCAGATTGAAACGGTTCGGCGTCAGTTGCGGCCAGCCGCGCAGCAGGTGGTGGATGTTGACCAGCAAGTGCCCCTTGGGATTGCCGTAGTCGGCGTAGATGCCAACGATGCGTGGCGACCATGTGCCGTTTGGCGTCGGAATCGCCAGGTGTTCGCCCGCGTGCAGTTTCAGGCGCCGGGCGAGTTGTTCACTGAGCATCACCGCATCATCGGACGCCAGATGCGCCCACGGATCGCCGCCCATCGAATCGAGCAACGGCCAGTGCTGGCGATAGTGCGCGTGATCGATGATGCCGAACACTTCCGCCGGCCAGCCCTGCAATGTGACCGCGACCTGCCAGTTGGGCAGAATCGCCGAGACGTTCGGCTGCTGCTTGAGCCAGCTGTACATTTCCCGCGACTGGGCCGGATTGCTCGGGTTGATATACAACTCGGCACTCAGGCGTTGTTCTAGCCAGTCGTTGAAGGTCTGGCGAAAACCGGCGGTCATGCTACCCGCACCAATATTGGCGGCGAGCGCCAAAAGCAAAGCCATCAACGCCAGACTCAGTGCCGGCAGTTGCTGACGGCAATCGGCGAGAAACCACTGCCCCAGCACCGAGCGACTGCGCCCGAGCAACTGATTCAACAGCGCGCTGAGCAACACCGGCAGCGCCAATGCGGCGCCGATCAGCAATCCGGCCATCAAGACAAAACCGCTGGCCAGACTGTCGCCGCCGATCAATGCCGCCAAGGCAATCAAGCCCAACACCGCTGCCAGCCAAGCTTGGCGACGCAACCACCGAGCATATTGCTGATGCCACGCTTGCGGATCCGCCACAGCCAACAACGGCAAACGGGCGGCGCGCAACAGACTGTTGGACCCGGCGAGCAAGGCGCCGAGCAGGCTCAAACCGATGCCGCTGAACCACCACCAAGGACTGAGGCGCAACTGTCCCGCCACTTCCGCGCCATACAAACCGCGCAGACTGGCGGCGACATCCGGCAGCAAGACACTCGCCAGCCAATAACCGCTGATCACGCCGAATAGCCCGCCGATCAGCGCCAGCACACCCAGCTCAACGATCAGGCAAAAGATCAACATCCGCGCGCTGACCCCGCACGCGCGCAGCGTACGCAGCAGACCGCGCCGTTGCTCAAGAGCCAGGCCAATCGCGGCGTGGACGATGAACAAGCCAACCACGAATGACAAAAAACCCAAGGCATCGAGATTGAGGTGGAAACTCTCGGTCAACCGCGCCAGATTGTTTTCCTCGCCGCTGCTTTTGAGCTGCAATTGACCCTTGAACACGGCAGGCAACTCGGCGTGGAAATCCTTGGGCAGCAATAGCCGCGACAATTGTCCGGGTTGTTCCAGCAGGGTTTGCGCGACGCCGATGTCCACCAGCAATACGCCGGGCGCCATGTCCTTTTGCGCGAGCAGCGGTGGCAATCGCAGTCCATTAACTGTTTGCGGTGTGTCGCCTTCACGCAGATCCAGCGCCTGCAAGGTTTCCGGTGAAATCCAAGTGCTGCCCGGCGGCGTGAAAAACTCGACCACACGCTCAATCGGCAACGCCTGCCCGGCCACCGCCGAATCGGCCGGCAGCGACACCGGTTCGATGCCCATCAATTGCAGCCGCTGATTGTCGAAGCCCTTGAGCAGTAACCGACCCTGCAACAGCGGCGACACCGGCCAGCCCTGTCGGCGCAGATCAACGAACCATTGCTGCGCAAAAGTCGCCCCGTTCGGCGTACTGAGACTGGCCTGCGGTTCGCCACCGATCAACTGGCTCGCCCGCGCGTAACTGTCGCGCGCCTGACTGTTCAGCGCTTCGACGCCGGTGAGCAAACTGGTCGCCAGCCACAGCCCGGTCAGCACACTGAAAAACTGCACCGGATGGCGCCGCCAATGGCTGAGCAGCGCACGTAGGGTCTGACGGAAAACGTTCACGTCAGCCGCCCGTTGGACAACATCACTCGCTGAGCTAAACGGGCCGCAACCCGTTGGCTGTGGGTGACCATCAACAAAGTGGTCGGTGTGTCGTCGAGCAATTCGAGCAACAGCCGCAACACTTCATCACTGGTCGCCTCATCGAGGCTACCCGTGGGCTCATCGGCCAACAGCAATTTCGGCTGCGACGCCAACGCCCGGCCCAACGCAACGCGCTGCTGCTGGCCACCAGAAAGCTGCTCGGGATAACGCTTGAGCAAATCGCCCAGCCCCAGACGCTGCACCAGATGCGCCTGCCAACACGGCTCATGACGTCCGGCCAGACGCGCCTGAAAGGCCAGATTGTCCTCGACACGCAAACTGCCGATCAGGTTGAACTGCTGGAACACCAGACCAATTTCTGTGCGCCGCCAATTCGCCAGTTGCGCCTCGTTCATCGCTTCCAATCGATGCTCGCCACTGCGGATGCTGCCGCTGTCGACTTTGTCGAGACCGGCCACCAAGTGCAGCAAGGTGCTTTTGCCACTGCCGGATTCGCCCATCAACGCCAGGCTGCTGCCCGCTTCGAGCGTCAGGTCAACGCCTTGCAGGACCGGCAATGGGCCTTGCGGGGTGAGATAGCTTTTGAAGACGTTTTCAACACAAAGCATGCCGCCACCTGATCGGTCAGTGTGGGGCAAGGATAGCGGATGCCGATGACAGACTTGAACTCAGCGTTGAATTGACCGGCCCCTTCGCGAGCAGGCTCGCTCCCACAGGTTGATCGCATTACAAAGGTGGGAGCGAGCCTGCTCGCGAAAGCGTCGACCCGGCCAACCCAAAGCTCACTGCCCGGCCGCCACACTGGTGGGCGCCTGCGACGGCGTGACAATACTGCCCAGATCAATGTGCTTCCACTCAGGCTTGGCCCCCAACCGCGCATTGAACCGGTAGTTGAAGGTGAATTCATCCGCCGTGGCGACACTCAGTGGCTTGCCATAAACAGCCTCGATCCCCGCCAGGTCATAACCCATCAACTGCAACAGCGTCGGGAAGATGTTGTAGTGGCTGGAGCGATCCTTGTTCGCGGCCAATTGCGCTGACCAGTCCAGGGTTTTCAGATCGCTGCCCTGAATTACCACCAGCGGCACCAGGCCCTCCTCCTCCACCGGGTCGCCGCCGCAATGCGTGTTCAACCCCGGATTACCGCGTTCATGCAAATCCTGGCCATGATCAGACGTATAGATCAGCAGCGCATTGCTCAGATTGGCCTCGGCGAACACTCGCGCAAAGAATTCGCCGACATTCCACAACACGGTGTTCTTGTAGGCATTGCGGTACAGCACCCAGTCATCTGGTTGGCCATTGAAACCGGTGCGCTCGCCAGTATCGGCCACTTCGGTGAACTGCCCGCGCGGCAAGGTCGGGCGGTAGGCCATGAACGCATCGGGATATTTGTCGTGCACCGGGAAGTGCGCGCCGACCTTGTTGATCACCACCAGCTCCGGCGTGTCATCGTTGAGCAATTCGATCAGCTTCGCCGCTGCCGCCATGTCGCGATCGCGCACGCTGGTCTGGTCGAACTGCACGAACTGGTCGATGTCCTTCTTCTCGGTGTCGGTCATCAGGTTCTGCAGATTGCCGGCGGTGCGCTGGGCGTCGATGTATACGGTGCGCAGTCCGGCCTTCCTGGCGTACTGCCAGATCGACGGCAGCGTGCTGTTGATGCGCATGTAATCGGCGCGGGTGCCGCCGTAGCGCAAAGTCACGTTGGTGTCGGCGCTGCAATTGGCGATGGAGGCGGCGTAGCCGTAATTGAAGATGTCGACGCCGGGATGCGTCTGCTTGAGATTGCTGTGCACACCGAACGGCGCGTTGATATCGAGGTAATTGCCAGAAATGCTTTCGTCGATGATCAGCACGATGTCATGGCCGACGGCTTGCGACGTGCGCGCCAGTGTCACCGGTTCGCGCGGGCCGACCGTGTTGTGCAGGGCTTCGTAGCTAAACAGGTTCAGGTAGGCCAGCGGCGTGTACATGATCGGCAAACCGCGCGCGCCCTCACCCGCACGCAAGAACAGCACGGCGCTGAGCAGCAGCACGCCACACAACGGCGCGGCCACACGCAACGCGTTGGGAACCGCCAGCCCATGACGGGGTTTCAGGCCGATGCCGAACAGCAACAGCAAACCGCTGAGGGCGCCGTGCAGGATCGCATCGCGATACTGATACGCGGCTTCCTGAATGAAACCGCCGGAGTAGACCAATGAGACGAAACTGCTGTAGCTCAGGTAATCCGCCGTGACGCGGGTATAGACATCGAAAAACACCGCCGAAGCAAACATCGCCAACGCGAAAACGTGGCGAATGAGAGTCTGCCTTATATACGCCGTTAGATATAATGCTAAAGTCAGCGCCAAAAACATCGCGCCAAAAAGAAGTACAGGAAAACCGAGACCGATAGCATTTAACCGGTCAATGTAATACTCGGCATAAAGCAACAAATAAATAATTAAAAGCAATTCTTTCGCATATCTGAACATGGCGATACCGGTCTTGCCAAACGGCCAGGAGTCAAAGGTTTGTCATTCAGAACCTGACACTAGCACCCGGCCCTCAAAGCGCAAGAATTGACTGCCTTTTGTGAAAAGCGTCAAAAAACCGATGACTCAAATCTGACACACAACGAACGCCAGAAGCCTTTAAATTAAAGGCTTACGACCGTTTATCGCTTAATTTGAATCTGAACAAATCTGCAAGCAAGCAACAAATTCAATCGCAGCAATGACTTGATGGCCAATCGCCAAAAAATGCTTAAGTGTTATACAGATGCAACATGTCATTTTGCTGACACGCTTTTCAAACCCTGCGCTATACCCCTTTTACAGTCTTCTTCCGAACTTCTTCTTTTCGCTCTATCGAGGGTGCGCAGATGGACGTGAGCGTATTTGGCACGGGTTATGTTGGATTAATACAAGCCGCCGCACTAGCAGATGTCGGTCATCGCGTTTTATGCGTGGATATTGATCCAAACAAGATTAAACAACTGCAACAAGCGGTGCCGCCCATCAGCGAGCCAGGTTTGTCCAGCACGCTTGAGGAAAACATCAAGGCCGGCCGTCTGCTGTTCAGCACCCAGGCCAGTGATGCCGTCGAACACGCCGAGTTGATCTTCATCGCCGTCGGCACCCCGGCCGATGAGGATGGCTCCGCCGACCTCAGCCACGTACTCAGCGTTGCCCGCCAAATCGCCTCGCACATGGAAGCCAATCGCACACTGATCATCAAATCCACGGTGCCAGTCGGCACGGCCGATCAAGTGCTCGCCACCGCCAACAGCGAACTGCAACGCCGCGACAAAACCGGTCTGACCGTGCGCGTGGTCTCCAACCCTGAATTCCTCAAGGAAGGCAGCGCCCTCGCCGACTGCATGCGCCCCGACCGGATCATTGTCGGCACCCGCGACGACGAAGCCCGCGAGCAGATGAGCGAGCTGTACGCACCCTTCTGCCGCAACCACGAAAAACTGATGTTCATGGACAACCGCAGCGCCGAGCTGACCAAGTACGCGGCCAACGCGATGCTCGCCACCCGCATCAGCTTCATGAACGAATTGGCCAACCTCACCGAACTGCTCGGTGCCGACATCGAAGCGGTGCGGAAAGGCATCGGTTCTGATCCGCGCATCGGCTACCACTTCATCTATCCGGGCTGCGGCTTCGGTGGCTCGTGCTTTCCCAAAGACCTGCGCGCCCTGCTGCACACCGCCGAACACAACGGCATGCCGCTGAAACTGCTGCGCAGCGTCACCGACGTCAACGACCTGCAGCGGCACATCCTGTTCAGCAAACTCAAAGCACAGTTCCCGCAAGGGCTCGCCGGCAAATCCATTGCGGTCTGGGGCCTGGCGTTCAAACCGAACACCGACGACATGCGCGAAGCCCCCAGCCGTTATTTGATGGATGCCCTGTGGGCTGAAGGCGCCAGCGTGCAAGCCTACGACCCGGAAGCGATGTCCGAGTGCCGACGCATTTACGGTTACCGTAACGACTTGCACCTGTGCGCCACCCGTGACGACACCCTGGAAGATGCCGACGCCTTGGTGATCTGCACCGAGTGGAAAAACTTCCGCGTGGTCGATTTCGAACTGCTTGCCGAAAAACTGCGCTCAAAGGTGATCATCGACGGCCGCAACCTCTACAACCCGGAACAAGTGGCGGCCGCCGGCCTGCATTACAGCGGCATCGGTCTGCGTCACATTGCCCCTGAAGGACTGCGGCCGTGAAGGTGCTGGTCACCGGTGCGGCCGGTTTCATTGGTGCGCATTGCGTGTTGCGATTGATGCGCGACGGACACTCAGTGGTAGGTCTGGACAATTTCAACGCCTACTACGACCCGCAACTCAAGCACGACCGTGTGCAGTGGGTGCGCGAGCAGGTCGGCGATTTCCAGCTCGCGATGGTTGACCTGGCCGATGCCCCGGCCATCGAAGCGCTGTTCGTCCGCGAACGTCCGCAAGTGGTGATCCATCTCGCCGCGCAGGCCGGGGTGCGTTACTCGCTGGAAAATCCACGGGCGTATCTGGACAGCAACCTCAGCGGCTTCCTCAACATTCTGGAAAATTGCCGGCATCACCCGGTCGAACACCTGATTTACGCCTCGTCGAGCTCGGTGTACGGCGCCAATCAGCACACGCCTTACTCAGTGAAGGACGGCGTCAATCACCCGCTGTCGTTGTACGCCGCGACGAAAAAGGCCAATGAACTGATGGCGCACAGTTACAGCCACCTGTTCGGCATTCCCAGCACCGGTTTGCGTTTTTTCACCGTGTACGGCCCGTGGGGTCGGCCGGACATGTCGCCGATTCAGTTCGCCCGGGCGATCAGCGACGGCACACCGCTGAAACTGTTCAATTACGGCGAGCATCAACGCGATTTCACCTACATCGACGACATCGTCGAAAGCATCGCCCGCCTTGCCGGTCAACCGCCGCATGCGCAACCGGAGTGGGACCGCGAACACCCCGACGCCAGCACCAGCATGGCGCCGTGGCGCCTGTTCAACATTGGCGGCCAGCACCCGGTGGAACTGAAAACCTATCTGGCCCTGATGGAAAAACACCTCGGCCAGAAAGCCCTTGTCGAGTTGTTGCCACTGCAACCGGGCGACGTGCTCAACACCTGCGCCGAGGCCAGCGATCTGGCCCAGGCCACCGGATTTCAGCCCCGGATAGAGCTGGATGAGGGACTCGGACGTTTTATCGCCTGGTTCCGCGACTACTACCCCACTGCCTATCGCCCACGCGCCGCTCGCGGCTGAATTTATGTGGAGGACTCCATGACTGGACATGAAAAAGGTGTACCGATCCAACAACTGCAGCGTGACAAGCGCATGGATCCTGAACAGCGCATGCGCCTCGATGCAGCGATTCATCGTCAAGGTCGCGGCTGGTTCACCGGTCGCGATGGCGGTCGCCCATGGCAACTGTCGCGCACCAATCGCGTGGTCGCCTGCCTCGGTGCGCTGATGATTCTGGTACTGATTTCACCCCTGTTGCTGGGCCTGGCACTGGCCATCAAATACTCCAGCAAGGGCCCGGTGATGTTCGTGCAAAAACGCACCGGCTACCGTGGCCGCAAGTTCGGCATGTATAAGTTTCGCACCATGGTCGCCAACGCCGAAGAATTGAAAGAGTCGCTGCGTCACCTCAACAAGCACGGTGCCGACGCCATCGACTTCAAGATTGACCAGGACCCACGCATCACCCGCATCGGCGGTTTTCTGCGGCGCACCAGCCTCGATGAATTGCCCAACCTGATCAATGTAGTGACCGGCGACATGCGCCTGGTCGGCCCGCGTCCGACCTCGTTCAACGCCTACCGCTACAAGGATAACCACCTTGCCCGTCTGGCGATCTACCCCGGCATGACCGGCCTGTGGCAGATCTCCGGACGCAGCAATATCGACTTCGACCAGCGCGTTGAGTTGGACCTCAGCTATATCGCCGAGCAGAGCCTTTTGCTTGATCTGAAGATTCTGTTGAAAACCCCCTTCAAAGTATTCAGCGGCCACGGAGCAAGCTAATGGACGGTTCAACCAACAAAAGCCTGAGCATCGCCAATCCCAGCGAATCGAACCTGACCTCGACCGTGCTGGATCTCGATCTGCGGATCCTGTTCCTGACCGCCGCCAACCCTGGCGCGGGGACGACCACCAGTGCCCTGGCGCTGGCCAGCCAACTGGCACAAATGAGCAGCGGCCAGGTGCTGCTGGTCGACGCCAGCCAGTCGGCGAACAACCTTACGCAGCAGCTGAACCTGAGCAAGGAGCGCGGCCTGCGCGACTTGCTGTTCAACCCGGACAGCCCGCCGCTGTTGCAGGACTGCGTGGTGCAGGTCTCGAGCCTGCCGTTCCACGTGCTGCCCAACGGCCGGCCGATCCGCACCATGGAACACCTGACCGCCGAGCGTCTGAGCCCGTTGCTCGATCAATTGGGCAGTCAGTACCGCTTCGTGGTGATCGACGGCGACGCGGTGTATTCCGCCGCCGACACGCTGGTGATCAGCACTCAGGTCGATGGCGTGGTGTTTGTCGTGCGCGCCGAGGACACCCGCTGGGAAGTCGCCCAGGCCGCCGTGCAACGCCTGACCCAGGCCGGGGCAAAAGTGGTCGGCAGCGTGTTCAACCGGCGCAAGTACTACATGCCCAAATGGCTTTACAAAAACCTCTAAGCGAACGCGAAGGATGACGCCATGAACGCCAAGATTCTTGTGCTGCTGATGCTGCCGCTTGCAGGCTGCTCAAGCACCTCCGAAACCCAGAACATGCCGGTGAATATTCTCACCGCCACCCCGGCCAATGCCCAGGCCACCGATATGCCGAAGATCGAGCAGACCCTGCGTCCGCAGGATGTGCTCGACGTGATCTTCCATATCAGCACCAGCGGCTCGGACGCCTACCGCGTGCAGTCGGGTGACCAGATCGGCCTGAACTTCACCGCCGCCAGCCAGCTCAATGGCAATCAGCTGGTGCTGCCGGATGGCACCATCGAACTGCCGGGCGCCAACACCTCGGTGAAAATCGCCGGGCTGACCAGTGATCAGGCGCGCGAAGAAATCCAGCGCGCCTATCAGCGCAAGCAACTGTTCCAGCCCAACCGCAATCAGTTGACCGTGCAGATCATCAGCCCGCTGACCAATGAGCAGAACCTGAAAAGCGCGCTGAATCACCCGGCCACCGGCATGAGCCGCGAGATCACCGTCGGCACTGACGGCTACGCGAGTTTCCCGGAAATCGGCGCCGTGCCGCTGCAAGGCATGACCGTCAATCAACTGGAAACCTTCCTCAACCAGAAATACGCGCAACTGCCGGGCCGGATGACCGTAGACGTGCTGCTGAAATCCACCGCCGGCAACGAAATCTATGTGCTCGGCGAAGTCGGCCAGCCGGGTTCCTACCCGATCCGCCGGCCGGTTTCGGTACTTGAAGCGCTGACCCTGGCCCGTGGCACCAACGTCAAGGCGCGTCTGGATTCGGTGGTGATCATGCGTCGCAACGGCAATCAGGTGCAGGCCGTGCATTACGACGTCGAAAAAGCGCTGTCCGGCGATGCCTCGCAAATCGCTTACCTGCAACCGGACGACATGCTGTTCGTGCCAAAAACCAAATTGGCCAGCGCCGGCGAACTCGCCCGGCAACTGGCTGACGTGGTGCTGTTCCAGGGCGTCGGGTTCAGCTTCGGCTACCGCGTCGACAACAAAGACAGCAACAACAACTGACTCTCAGGTGACCGACATGAATCCAAAGGAAAACTACCTGCATGAGTTCTTCAGGATCTTCTTCGCCAACAAGCAACTGGTGAAACGGGTCTTCCTGATCTTTGCAGTCATCGCCCTGCTCCTGCCGCTGGTGCTCAAACAGAGCTTCGATATCACCGCGCAGGTCATCGTGCAGTCGAAAAAACTCTCTCAGGGTGACGCCACCACGTCGCTCACGGTGGACAACGCCACCTTCATTCCGCCGTCGCTCGCGGACATGGAAACCGAGAGCAATATCCTCCGTTCGCCAGCACTGATCCGGCAGACCATCAGCGAACTGCGCGACAAAGGTGAATACACACCTTCGCCGGGCATCTTCAGCAAACTGGTGGCCGAGCCGTTCAAGCGCTACGTCAGTTCGCCGCTGCGCCAGTACGTGATCAACCCCGTGCGCAACGTGCTTGGACTTGAGACTGATCCGGTGCGCGACACCGCGCTCGACGCGCTGACCCAGCAAGCCATCGACAGCCTGAAAATCGAGACCCTGCCCGGCTCCAACGTGATCTCGATCGTCTACAGCTTCCCCGATCCGCATCAGGGCACGACGTTTGTTTCAGCCTTGCTGCAGAACTATCTGTTCAGCCGTCAGGCCTTGCAGTCGATCGATTTGCCGCAGTCCTTCTATGAGTCGAAAAAGCACCTCTATCAAGTGCGCCTCGATGGCCTGGAAGGCAATCGCCAAGCCTTGCTGGAAAGTGTCGGCTCGTCGGATCCGAAGGAAGAAATCACTTTCCGTCTCAACGCGATCAACACCGAAGAACAAGCCCTGAACCTGTATCAGGATCGCCTGTTGCAGAGCCAGCGCTGGCTCGAATACCTGAAAACCGCGCTGGCCGCTGCCAGCAATAACAAGCTCAACGATTACACCTTCCCCTACACCTTCACCACCACCGTCGACAACGTGGCGTTCGAGGATCGGGAAATCAAACAGATGGGCGAGCAACTGACCACCCAGGTCAGCCGCTACATGAATGACCTGGCGGTGTTCCAGCCTGGCAGCGAACCGATGCTGTTGACCCGCGAGCAGATTGCCCGCACCCGTGGCCAGTTCCTCAAAGTGGTGAGCAACCGCATTCAGGAACGCACTAATGATCTGGCGGTGGTCAAGCAGGTAATCGATCAGAAAACCGCGCGCATCGCCGAGTTCAAGAACCGCATCCACGAGTTGCAGCAGACGCAAAGCAAGCTGCGGCAGATGGACACCGAAATCGATGCGCTGCACGCCGCGTTCTCGACTTACGCTCAGCGGTTTGCCGAAAGCAGCACCACCGGCGCGCTCAACGACGATCTGTCCAACGCCCGGGTGCTCAGCCCGCCGTTCGAACCGACCGAAGCGGCGTTCCCGAAACCGGGCCTGATCATTCCGTTTGGTTTGTTCACCGGGTTGTTGCTGGCGATTGCCTTGGTCTACGTGCGTGAGTTCTTCGATCACCGCTTCAAACACCCGGCGCAAATCAGCCACGAACTGGGTCTGCCGGTGCTGTTGGTGATCAACGACCAGAACGCGCTGCCGAGCAATCCGCACAAGAACTGGACAGTGCCAAGCTTCCTGCACTGGGTGCGCAATTGAGCACCGCATCCTCCCCGACTGCCGCGCTGCCGATCATTCATTTGCTCAGCAGCGGCGGCTTCTATGGGGCCGAGCGCATGTTGCTGGATCATTGTCTGGCGACGCCGGGGCAGCATCAGGTGCTGTTCCTCGACGCGCCGCCTGAATTGATCCAACGCTTTCGCGAGGCCGGGGTGGACTGTCGCGGCTGTGCCGGGCTGGGGGAATTGCTCCGGCATCTACGCCAGCGTCGCAGTGAAAAACCGCTGATCAATACGCACAATTTCAAAGGTCTGTTGTTCGGTTGGGTTGGCGCGACACTCTTGCGCCTGCCGCTGGTGATTACCCAGCACGGCTTCACACCGCGCAGTCGCAAGCAGAAGTTCTACACCTGGCTGAGCCTGCAACTGTGCCGCACCGCGTCTGTGGATCGAGTGGTCTGCGTGGCGGAAAGCATCGCGGTGCTGCACCGTCAGGCCAGCGTCCGCGCGGAGAAGTTGCAGGTGATCCCCAATGGTTTGCCAGCCGCTGCGGCGCTGGTGCCGGATGCGGATCGGCAACGCTGGCTGGCCGGTTACGTCGGCCGCTTGAGCAGCGAGAAAGGCCCGGACCTGTTTCTTGATGCCTTGATCCCGCTGTGTCATCAGCATCCGCAACTGGACGCGGTGATGCTCGGCGATGGCCCAGAACGCGAGGCGTTGCAGGCGCGGATCGACAACGCCGGTTTGCAACAACGGATTCGTTTGCCCGGTTACCAGATCGCCATGCAACCGTGGTGGCGGCAACTCGATGCGCTGGTGATCAGCTCGCGCACCGAAGGCACACCAATGATTTTGCTTGAAGCCATGCAGGCCGGGGTGCCGGTGGTGGCGTTCGGCGTCGGCGGCATTCCCGATGTGCTCGAACACCGGCACAACGGCCTACTCGCCACACCGGCCGACTGCGCCGCCCTCGCCCGCCAGCTCGACACCCTGCTGAGCGAGCCGAAGCTGGCCCGGCAACTGCGCGACAACGCAAAACGCACGCAACAGGATCGCTACGACCTCAAGGCTCTGGCCGAACGCTGGTCGCAGCTGTACATCCGCACGGCACGGGAGGCACGCGCATGATTTTCCCGCTCTCGATCGTCAGTCTGCTCGGTCTGGTCTGCATCGGTTTGCTGGCCAGCCCTTATCCATTTCTGGCGCCGGGGGCGGTGCTGGGCCTGGTGGGTTTTGCGGTGTTGTACCGCAAGCCGACCTGGGGTTTGCTCGGCATTGCCGCACTGGTGCCGTTCGAGGGCTTTTTCAAGGACACGTCGTTCTCCGGCAGCAAGCTCATCGGCGCTTCGCTGGCGGTGATCCTGATGCTGCAACTGGCGCTGCACCAGATTCCGTCGGAGCGCCTGCGCAGCAATATCTGGCGCTACCTCGTGTGGTTCATGGTTCTGTACTTCCTGAGCCTGCTCAACACCGATGACATGGGCATGTCGCTCGGGCACCTTCGCGAGTTGAGTGTCGGGCTGATTCTGTTTGTCATCACGTTGTTGATAGGCCGCGAGCTGAACCTTGATCTGTTTGCCCGTCTGGTCACCCTCGCCGTCAGCACTACCTGCGCGATGGCAATGTTCTCGACCAAATTTCAGGATCAGGGTCGCGCCGCCGGCCTGCTCGAAGACCCCAACGCGTTCGCCCTGCTGATCGCCTTTGCGATTCCGCTGGGGCTGCTACTGGTGATCCGCAGCCCGAACCTGCTGCACCGCTTGTTCTGGGGTGGTTGCTGCCTGTTGCTGTTGGGCGGCATGACCAAAACCGAATCGCGCTCGGGTCTGGTGGTATTGGCCTTGAGCCTGCTGATCGGCTGCTGGCACTACCGCACGCAACTGACCCGTATTCGGCCACGGCATCTGGGTTTCGCCATGCTCGGCGCGGCCATCGTGATTCCGCTGGCGATCTACGCAATGCCCGCCGGGTATCTCGCGCGCATCCAGTCGCTGAGCGTGTTGAGCGCCGGCGCCAAGGGTCACAACGACGAATCCCTCGGTCGCCGCGCCTCGTACATCGTCGTCGGCAGTCAGATGATCCGCGAGAACCCGCTGCTCGGTTCCGGCCCCGGCACCTTCCCGCTGCACTACGCGACCACCGGTTACGCCAAGGCGTTTTCAGCCAACCGCAAGATCGGCGACCTCTATCGTCGCGCGCACAATACCTATCTGGAAATCTTCAGTGAGCTGGGAGTACCCGCCGGGCTATTGTTCGTCGGCATGCTCGGTCTCGGCCTGTACAACCTGATTCGCGCACGGGCGGCGTGGATGCTGCGCGGCAATTCGTATCAGACAGATCTGATGACCCACCTGGGTGTGAGCTTCCTGTCGCTGACCTTGTTCCTGATGTTCCTCAGCGCACCGAACCAGAAATACGTGTGGATCATGCTCGCCATGACCAGCGTCCTGCGCCTGAAAGCCGAGCAGGCGCCCCTGAGCACGGAGGCAAAGGCATGAGCCGCATCAGCATCGTCATCCCGATGTTCAACGAGGCGCGGCACATTGGCCGCACCTTGCTCGCTGCGCAAAAAGCCGCGTTCGCCGCCAATGTCGAGTGCGAGTTGATCGTGGTCGACAACGGCTCCTCCGATCAGGGACCACACATCGCCCGCCAGTTCGGCGCGCAGGTGCTGGTGCAGCCGGGTTTGTTGATCGGCGCCCTGCGCAATCGCGGCACGGCCATCGCCACGGGTGAATGGCTGGCCTTCATCGACGCCGACATTGAAATGCCGGAGAGTTGGCTCAAGCCGTTGTTCGACATTGAGGCCAGCGGCCAGGCCGATGTCTTCGGCCTTGATCTGCACACCCCCGCCGAAGCGCCGTGGTACGCCACAGCCTGGCAACGCCGCACCGCGCGCGCGTCGTCGCAGGCGTCCCACGTCGTTGACTGGCTACCCAGCTCAAACCTGCTGATGCGCCGAGGCTGGTTCGACAAGGTCGGCGGTTTCAACGAAAGCCTGCGCACCGGCGAAGACAAGGAATTCACCCTGCGCCTGCACGAACAGGGTGCGCGGCTGCTGTCGATCAATGACAACGTCGCCCTGCATTGGGGTTACGAAATGAACTGGCGCGAATGGATGGGCAAGGAGTTGTGGCGTCAGGGCAGTCACCTGCAACTGCTGCGCACCCATGGCTTCAGCCTGCGCCTGCTGCGTTTCCCGATGCTGTCGCTACTGGTGTGGTTGCTGGATTTTCTGGCGATCTCGGCGCTGCTCGACGGCTTTCCGCATCACGCGATCGTCATGGTCAGCCTGACACTCCTACCGGGACTGGTGCTCAGCCTGCGGCAAAGCTCCAAACATCGGGACATCAGCCTGACCCTGCAACTGTGGGGCCTGCACTGGGTGCGTCTGCACCTGGCCGGTGCCGCGTTCATTTTGAGTCTGTGTCATTGGAACGCCAGGAGGCCTGCCCGTGGCTGAATTCATTTTCTGGATGTGCCTGTTGCTGCCGGTCTATGCCTACGTGGGCTATCCGCTGCTGCTGACAATTCTGGCGCCACTGTTTCCGGCGTGGCGCCACACACCGGCGCCGCCATTGAACGTCAGTATCGTGATCGCCGCGCACAACGAAGCCCGGCACATCGAGCACAAGTTGCGCACGTTGCTGGCGCAGGATTATCAGCCAGCAACCCTGCAGATTATTCTGGCCAGCGACGGCTCGACCGATGACACCGTGGCCTGTGCGCACAAGGTTGTCGATCCCCGCATCACCGTGCTCGACCTGCCGCGCCAAGGCAAAGCGGCGACACTGAATGCCGGCGTGGCCCTCAGCACCGGCGACATTCTGGTGTTCACCGATGCCGACAACCAATGGTCACGCGAGACCCTCGGTTACCTGCTGGCGCCGCTGAGTGATCCGAATGTCGGCGGTTGTGCCGGGCACATGGTGATTCCGGTCACCGGCGGCGGCTTGAGCGTCGGCGACAGCCTCTATCGACATTACGAAGGCTGGCTGCGCCGGGTCGAGAACCGCACTGGCTGCATGGTCTCCGCCGACGGCGCCCTGCTCGCCTTGCGCCGCGAGTTGTTCCAGAACGTACCGGCCGAGGTCAACGACGATTTCTTTATCAGCACCTGCGCGCCGGTCGCGCACAAACGCATCGTCTATGTGCCGGAAGCGCAAGTGATCGATCACGGTGTCGATGAGGCCGACAAGCAATTCCGCCGCCGTCAGCGCGTCACCGTCGGCGGCCTGCAAAGCCTCGCCCAGCGCCGCGAACTGCTCAATCCGCTGAAATATGGCCTGTATTCGATCGCGTTGATCAGCCACAAACTGATCCGCCGTCTCGCGCCGGTCCTGTTGCTGCCGCTGCTGCTGAGCAACTTCTGGCTGTGGGAAGACCACGGTTTCTATCGCCTGGCCCTGATCGCGCAACTGTTCGGCTATGCCGTGGCGATTGCCGGTTTGCTGGATTCGCAACACCGCTTGCCGAAACCCTTCCGCCTCGCCGCGTTTCTGCTGGTCACCCTCGCCGGGATGAGTCTTGGCCTGTGGCAGTTCCTGCGCGGTCAGCGGTATGCCCAGTGGAATCCGGAACAGAACCGTTAAGAGGAGCGAAGCCATGGCGATCAAACAATTACTAAAACGCACCAGTGGCTGGCTCTATCTCAACTCGTCCATGGGCCGCAACCAATTGCAGGGCGCCGGGGTGATTCTGATGCTGCATCGGGTGCTGTCGAACGACCGCGCCGCCGACCTGCCGCACCGCAACGAACTGTGCGTCGGGCCGAAAGCCTTCGAGCATTTGCTGGTGTGGCTGCGCAAACATTTCGATTGCGTACCGCTGATGGAAATCCTTCAGCCCAATTCGCTGCGCACCGAGCGCCCACGAGTGGCTCTGACCTTCGACGATGGCTGGCGCGACAACGCGGTCAACGCTTTTCCGCTGCTGCAGAAGCATCAAGTGCCGGCGAGCATTTTTCTTTCCACCGATTTCATCGGCAGCCGTCAGCGCTTCTGGTGGGAAAGCCTCGGTGAAACCCTGTGGGGCAGCCATGGCGACAAGGCGCGGATGCACCTGATCGAATGTCTCCATGCCCTGCATCACCCGTTGCCGGTGCTGCTTGATGACATCGACGTCGACCGTCGCAGCCTGGCGCTGCTGCATTACCTGCAAAGTCTGAAGTCGATTGACCCGCAGGAGCTGGAACGGCTGACCGATGAATGCCCGCAAGAGTCGCAACCGCAGGCGCTGGATTGGCATCAGGTGCGCGCGCTGGAAGCCTCCGGCCTCGTGCGTTTCGGCCCGCACGGCGCCAGTCACGCGATCCTCACCGGCCTTGACGATGTGCGCCTGGGCGAAGAAATCAGTCGCAGCCGCGATGCCCTGCACAACGGCTGCAACCGGCCATTGCCGGTGTATTGCTACCCCAATGGCGACAATGATGACCGCGTGCGCCAACAGATCGCCAGCCATGACTACCCGTTTGCGCTGGGCACCGGCACCGGCATTTATCGTGGCGAAGGCGACCCGCTGAACCTGCCGCGCTTCGGTGTCAGTCAGCGCACCGCGCGTAATCCGGAGTTGCTGTCGTGGCGGATTTTTCGCGGGGCGCGGCTATGAGCCGAAGTAACTATCTCAAGCATCTGGCGCTGAGCATGGGCACCAAACTGGCGATGATCGCCCTGCGTTTGCTGCGCAATGTGCTGCTGGCGCGGATTCTCGGGCCGAGCGAGCGAGGGCTGTTTGCGCTGCTCAGCACGTTGCCGGACTTGATCAGCGCCGCCACCAGCGGCGGGCTGAATTCAGCGGTCGGTTATCAAGCGGCCAAGCAACGGCCGATGGGCTTGTTGCTCAGTCAGGTGTTGGTGTTCGGTTGTTTGCTGGCGGCGTTGCTGACCTTGCTGGTGGTGGCGTTGGTGCGCGAATTCGGCACTGAGCTGGATGTGACGATGCAGCTCGGCTTGCTCGCCTGGTTGTTGCTGCTGGCGGTCCCGCTGACCGTACTGAAAAGCGGCTTGCTGACGCTGCACAACGCCTCCGGTGGTGTGGTTGCGTTCAACGCCTTGCGTCTGGTCGAATCGCTGGCGCCGTTGTTGCTGTTTCTCGCGCTGTTCTGGATGTGGAAAAGCGCCGCCCTCGAAGCCGCATTGATCAGTTGGCTGGCCGGCATCAGTCTGGTGGTGCTGGTCGGTTGGGTCTGGCTCAAACGCGCGCAGCCGTTGCAACTGCAATGGGACCGCGCCAGCCAGAAAGAACTGCTGCGCTACAGCGCGCGCAGCCATCCCGATCTGCTGTTCCAGCAAGTGATCCTGCGCTCGGATTATCTGTTTATCGGCGCCCTGCTCGGCAGCACCGCCCTTGGTCATTACGCCATGGCCAGCGCGGCCGCCGAGCTGCTGCTGATCGTCCCGGAAGCGGTGACCACACCGCTGATGAAACGCCTGCTGCAACAGGACGAAGGCATGGACAAGGTCACGCCGCTGGCCCTGCGCCTGACGGCCACGGTGATGCTCGGCGCCTGCCTGACCATGGCGGTGATTGGCGAGTGGCTGATCGTCACCTTGTTCGGTGCAGCGTACCAACCGGCGTATCCGGCGCTGCTGGCATTGCTGCCGGGGCTGTTGGGCCTGTGCTACGCGAGCATTTTGCGTCTCGACCTGCTCGGCAAGAATCGCCCAGGCACGGTGTCGTTGCTGATGGGCTTGGGTGCCCTGCTCAATCTGGCATTAAACCTGGTGATGATTCCCGCTTACGGCATCGTCGGCGCAGCGGCGGCTTCGTCGATTGCCTATCTGGCGGTGACCGTGGCGATGCTGGTGCTTTACTGCCGTCTGAGCGGCGTGCCGTTCTGGCAAACGCTGATCATCCTGCCCCGCGATGTCACGCCGATGTGGCTGATGTTGCAACGCCGGAAAACCGCATGAAAGGCCTGGCCCTGCTGCTCGGTCTCGGCCTGTCGCTGGACGCCTTCGCCGCGTCGATGCGTTGGGGCGAGATCCGTGACGGCAGTCTGTACCTGCAAGCCGATCGCCCCGATACGGTGACCGTGCGCTGGACACCAGCGTGGCAGGCAGACGCCAACGAAGAGCATCTGTATCTGCTCGACGGCCAAGGCAAACTGGCAGGCGATCGGTTCATCAAGGCCAGTGAAGTGCGTGGCAGCCAGAGCTGGCCACTGTTGCCCGGTGCGGCCAGTTATCGACTGGAGATTCCCGGCTACAGCTTTCGCAATTATCGCGTCGAACACGACGAGCGCACGGTCGCGTTGTTCGCCCCGGCGAGAGTGCATTTCAGCGCCGATACGCACAATGGCGACGCGTTGTATTTCAAGATTGCGCCGGGTGAACACGCGGTGCTGGCGGGCAAGTTTCATGGTGGTGTCAGTGGTTTGCAGGCGCAGCGGGTCGGCGATGAGCAGCAACTGACGCTGGCATTGAAACCGTATCGCGCCTATTGGCAGTTCGATCAAGTTGCCCTGCCCGTCAGCGAACGCGAACAGGTCTGGCGCCTGCGTCTGCAAGGCAGCGGCAAAGCGGCGTTCTGGCTCGATGGCACAGCCAACCTGTTCGCCCAGACACCACAACAACTGAAACCGCTGCGTGAAGACGCCGGCCAGACACGTCTGGTGTTGCACGAAAAAATCCTCGGGCGCACGCCGGATCTGGGCATTGCCCTGCCCTACGTGATGCCGCCGCCCGCCAGTCATGCTGCGCTGGATGCGCTGAAACCGAGCGCCGCGAGTTACTACAGCTTTGTTGATGTGACGGCGAAGAATGCGCATTTCGAAGACGCGTTCCGTCAGGTGTATCAGGAGCGTTTCGGCATCAAGCAGGACATCACCCTGCTGGCCGGCAGTCAGCGTCAGGCCGATCTGCGCGCCGATGTGCAGAGCAACAGCGGCCTCGATGCGTGGCTGGCCGGCACCCGCGCGCTCGGCGGCAAAGGCACGCACTACATCGGTTTTGCCGACGAGCCGAACCTCAACTATTCCAGCTACGCGCAGTATCAAGCGATTTTCGCCAGCATGGCCCGGCAGGTGCGCAGTGATCCGGCGAATGCCAAGGCTGGCGTGCGCATTGCCATGCCGGCCAGTTCGCGACTGGTCAACGGGCCATTTGCCAATAACGCGGCAGACAAACGTGGCATCGACTGGGCGCGGCGCTTGCTCAGCGAATCCGGCGATCAGGTCGATGCACTGGCGTGGCACGAATGGATGATCCGCGATTTGCTCGCCACCCGCGTGTATCGCGACAGCGTGCGCCGCGCCGCCGAACTGGTCGGCCTCGACGGCAAAGGCCAGCCGCGCAAAGCCTTGCTGCTCGACCAGACCAACCTGTCCAGCGGCTCCAGCCTCAGCCCCTACGATCAGGAAACCCACTACGCTTCGCTGTGGTGGGCGTCGGTGGTGATCAACGCTTCGCAGGACGGCTTGCTGAGCATGCTCAACTGGTTCCAGGCCGCCGATGAGCCGCAGTATCCCAAGGGCATGTTGCGGATCTTGGGCGGCGATCGTTTCGAGCTGAAACCGGTCGGTCTGGCCCAGCAGTTCATTGCCCAGCACTGGCTGCATCGGGTGCTGTGGCTGGAAAACGATGCCTTCGAAGTCGATGTGCTGGCGATGGCCGGCGACGATCAGCGCGGCCTGCTCGGGGTGAACAAAGGCACGCGTTTGCAACGGGTGGACCTGAGCGGCGCCAAATGCCCGCTGAACAACGGCGCCCTGCGCTACTTCGGTGCTGACAATCGCAGTCGCGACGCGCCATTTACCTGCCAGGACGGGCGTGTGCGTTTCGAGCTGCCGGGGCAAACCCTTTTCGCCCTCGGCTGGAACGCTTCATGAACCGTCCGTTGATGTTCAGCCGCGCAGCCCTGTGCCCGCGCGATGCCTCGTCATCAGGAGCCAAGACCATGAACATGCTGAGCAAACTGACTGAAAATCTGCGGCAGAAAGGACTCACTGCCACCGTCAAGAAAGCCTGGAAACACTACATTTTTTCCCATCAGGAACTGCTGTGGATGGAACGCGACCTGGTCAGCCCGGTGCCTCCGCACAGTCTCAAACCCTACCCGCCGTTGCGGGTGGTGAAGATCACGGCGGACAACGCCAGCGCCTTCGCCCGCTACTTCGGCGACCGTGTCGGCACCATGGCCGAGCTGGCCAGCGAAGGTCACACCGGGCACATGCACCTGGACGATCAGGGCGACGCCGTGGCGTTTATCTGGGGCAGCTCGCGGGACTATTTCGACCGGCATTACTACGGCTGCATGTTCCCGGTGAAACCCGGCGAGTTCTTCGAATTCGGCGGTGAGCTGACCCGCGCCTATTGGGGCACCGAGCTGTCGGTGGATCTGCAACTGGAGCTGTGGAAAGCCATGGCCGCGCAAGGTTGCGACAAGGTTGTCGACGTCTGCGAATTCCACAACATCCCGGCGCTCAAGCTGCACTTGCGCATGGGCTACACCGAGCAGAACCGCATCATGAATGTGTACACCTTGTTCGGTCGCTGGCGTTTCTACCGCGAAAGCCGCTACAGCGGTTCGCGTCTGGATGCGCTGCGCAAACCTTCCCGTCCACCCGTAACAGCCACGGCGGCCTGAGCTTATGGTGACGCGATTCGAATGGCGCACATCAATGTGCGCTGCCGATTTCCCGGAAGCAGCCTATGAAGCGCTGCGCCTGCGGGTGACGGACCACACGCCGTTCAACCACCTCGGTTGGTTGTGCGCGGCCGAGCAGGCTCTTGGCGAGGGTGAGCGTTTACACATCCTGCTGGGTTGGGAAGCAGACGAATTGCGTCTGTGTCTGCCGCTGGTGGCGAGTCGCGAGCGCTTTGCCGGCGTGCCGTTTCGGGTTCTGCATCACTTGGGATATCCGCTGGCCGATCGCTTGGCGTTGCTGTCGTTGCTTGGCGGCGAGGACATGCGTCAGGCGCTGAACGTGATTCGCCAACGCCTGCCCCACGCGCTGTTGCAGCTGAACGAATTATCCGAGCCTGCCGGTGAAGAAAGCGCGCTCACCGAGTGGATGGCGCGCAGCTCCACCGGTGAGCGACGGCTGAGTTGTCGGGTGCCGGTGCATCTGATCAGCGAGGCCGATCATCAGGAGGTCTCCGGCGACCCGCGTTACAAGCTGCGGCGCGCGCGCAAGCGGATTGCCGCGTGCGGTGCCGAAGTGCGGCGAATCACTCCCGATGCGCTGAGCATGGGGCCGCTGTTGCAGGTCATCAGCGAAGTCGAAGCGGTGAGCTGGAAAGGCGATGAAGGTGTGGGGATTTTCGCCAGCGAACGCAGCCGCCAACTGATCGAACGCGCCTTCACCGCCCTCGCCGGCCAAGGCCTGGTACGGGTGGTGACGCTGGAGTTGAACGGGCGCTGCATCAGCTATCGTCTCGGCCTGCTCGAACAGGGGCGACTCTACGATTACAACCTCGCCTTCCTGCCGCAATACGCCGACTTGGGCAGCGGCCGGGTGTTGCTGGAGGAATGGATTCGTTGGGGACTCGACGACAATTGGCGCTGGATCGATGCCTCGCGGGTCAGCCTGGAAAACTCCAGCCATCAACTGCATGAACGCATGACCGGGCAACTCGAGCACTGGCGCTGGAGTTTTTATTCCTGGCGCCCGAGTGGCCTCCTCCTCGGTCTGGGTTTGCGCCTGTGGCATCGACTCAAACCACACGTGCAGGCCTGGCGGGCACATCGTGCCGAACCAGCGAAACCTGTACTGAAACCTGTCGCGATCACTACGGAGGGCGAACATGCCTCGCCAAGTCATAGTCAACGCTGACGATTTCGGCCTCAGTCCGAACGAAAACTCGGTGATCTTCGCCGCGTTTCAGGCTGGGGTCATCAGTTCTGCCACCGCGATGGCCAACATGCCGGCGTTCGAAGCGGCGTGTGCCATGGCGCGGCATCCGACGTTGCAAGGTCGGGTCGGACTGCACTTCAACCTGACTTACGGACGACCACTGAGCCAGGGGATTCTGGCGCGTCGCACCTTTTGCGATGACTTCGGCGTGTTTGACCTCAGCCTGCCGCGCCACAGTTTCTGGCTGGGCCGCGAGGACCGTGAGGCGGTGCGTGAAGAGTTGCAGGCGCAGTGGCAGCGTTGCGTCGATCACGGCATGCGTCCCAGCCATATCGATTCGCATCAGCACGTGCACAACATCTGGCCGATCGGCGAGATTGTCGCGCGGTTTGCCGCGCATCAAGGGGTGCCGGTACGACTGGCGCGCAACCTGGGGCAGAACCTCAATCTGCCCAAGCGCGTGTTCAAGGGGTTGCTCAATTGGCGTTTGCAGAATCTGGCCGGTGTCACCGCCGACTACGTGTGCACGCCAATCGACCTGCACAACGACAGCGCGCCGACCGACGGCGTGCTGGAAATCGTCGCCCACCCGACACAACTCGGCGCCGATTTTGGTGACGCCTATCTCAACCCCGAGCAATCCCTGAGCCGCGTGTTAGAGCTGCGGCTGGCGGGTATTCCACGGGTTTCCTACAGCGATCTGAACAAGGATTTTCTACGCGGTGCGACAGCACTCGACTGAGTTACATACCTTGCAATACTTTCCAAGATGGCACTTTGAAATGAATTGGCAAGGGTGATCTATACCCACCAAAGCACCATCCACAACACCCGGGCTTCGGCCACGGAGGGCAGCATGAGCATCATCGAAAAACTACAAGAACGCATCCGGCAAAAAGGCCTCGGCCGCACCTTCGGCACGTTGTGGAAACGCTACGTGTTCTTCCATTGGGAGCTGTTGTGGATGGAGCGTGACCTGGTCAGCCCGGTGCCACCGCACAAACTGCGCCCTTACGATGGACTGCGCAAAGTCGATATCACCCCGGAGAATGCCATCGCGTTCAGCAAGCATTTCGGTGACCGCGTCGAGACCATGGCCGAGCTGGCCACTGAGGGTCACACCGGGCACATGTACCTTGATGCCGACGGCCACGCCGTCGCGTTTATCTGGGGCAGCATTCGTGATTATCACGACCGTCACTATTACGGCTGCACCTTCCCGGTGAAGCCCGGTGAATTCTTTGAATTCGGCGGCGAGATGACCCGTGCGTATTTCGGCAGCAGCCTGTCGGTGGACGTGCAGGTAGCACTGTGGGAGGCGATGGCGGCGCAGGGTTGCGACAAGGTGGTGGATGTTTGCGAGACGCACAATATTCCGGCGCTGAAGCTGCATATCCGCATGGGCTACCACGAGCAGGGTCGTGTGATGCACGTGTATTGCCTGTTCGGGCGCTGGAAGTTTTTCCGCGAAACGCGGTATCAGGGTTCGCGGCTGGAACCGCTGCGCAAACCGGGGCGGCCGGTGGTGAGTGCGGCGGCGCAGGCTTGAGTCAAACTCAAGATATCTGGCGATAGTCAGGCCGTCTTCGCGAGCAGGCTCACTCCTACAGGGGAATGCATTCCAAATGTAGGAGTGAGCCTGCTCGCGATGAGGCCGCTAGCCGCGCTGATTATCTTCAGGCCTTGCTGGCAACCAGGGTAAAACACATCGGCATCTGCGCTCGCTGATTCAGATACCGGTCATACACCTCTTCCCGATTCGAATGCGCATACTCCTTGAAGTGCGCAACATTCAGCCCCGCCGCAATCGCGCCACTGAAAATATCCCCCAGCGTATGCACAAACCAGTACGACTTCGCCGCCTGCTGTTCAACCTTGCCGACATACACAATCGGCTCCTCCTGCACAAACGGCTCGGTGCGGAAGTACGAACTGGCGAGCTGATACGGATCTTCCGCATTCGGGTCGACCATTTCCAGAAACGGATGGGTTTCGTAGATCACCAGTTTGCCACCCGGTTTCAGGGTCGAGGCGACATGGCGGAAAAACTCGCCGATGTCCGGCATCCAGTTCAAAACACCAATAGTGATCAGCGCCACATCGAAGCGATTGTGCAAAGACGCTGGCAAATGATGGATATCGCTTTCGATGAACTCGGCGTTGTGCGGTGAACGCTTGTTCAGTTCGCGCGCCTGATCGAGAAACGCCGCCGATTGATCGACACCGACCACGCGTCTGGCACCGAGCGCAAACAGTGAGAGACTCTCACGGCCATTATTGCAGCCCAGTTGAATCACCTCTTTGCCATCGACCTCCAGCAACCCGCTCAGGGTCTCGTCAAGGCAAGAGAAATCCGCCTGCGCGACCTCGCCGAGCAAAGCCTGCCAGTCAGGCGAATCCTGATGATGGCGGGCGGAATCGTTCCACGCCTGACGATTGCTTTCGATGGCGGTTTTATTGTTGGGCACTTCCATGGCGCACTCCGGACGATGCTCGTGATTGAGCGGATCCGAGTCTAGATCAGCCCGGCAATTGCGGTTGTTGCAAACTTGTAAGCCAATTCCTGCGGCAGCTCCTACATATCAGGGTGTTCTGGCCTACAAATGTCGGCGAATTATCAAAACAGATAAAGGACACGGCTGACTATTCAACTCTGCTCACGTGGATACCCTCACAAAGCGCAGTCATCCGACGCGCACAAAAATGGCTAAGGAGGCTTAACCATGAGCCAGACTTTGACGAATTTCGACGTGATAGCACTGCTGGACAGTGACGAAGCCATCAACGAATACATGTCTCAGGTTCTTGCAAATGGGGATAACGAAGAGTTTCTTTGCGCAATCGGCTATGTGCTCAAGGCCTGCGCACAACCGGAGCATGTGATCAATCACCCGGTTGTTTGAATGTCGGGCAGCTATAGTTAATAGCCTTGGGGAAAACCGCACTCGCAGGTGCCGCCATGCATATGTTCGCTCGGCTGTTGTTGACTGGTTGTCTACTTGCTGCCACACAGGCGCAAGCGCTGGACAGCAATTTCAATTATTACGGGCCCAACCAGCCCTTCGCCCACCCTGCCCCGTATTCACTGAGTTCCACGCCGCCCAAACCTTACGACGATACGGCGCCACAGGATTTTGTGGTGATCCCGGGTGACCATGAGTTCTACGATTCGCAACTGCCGACCGTGGCGGATGCGACGGTGCGGGTGTTTATCCGCACGTACGATGCCGAGCGCGGGATTTATGTGAATGACGAGGTGCTGGATCCGGGTTGTTTGCTGGAGTGTTTGAGTCGGCAGCAGCATTGATCCGGCACCTCCGATCCCTTGTAGGAGTGAGCCTGCTCGCGATAGCGGTGTGTCAGCAATAAAGAGGTCGACTGACGCACCGCTATCGCGAGCAGGCTCACTCCTACAGGGGATCGGTGGCGGGTTACCACTGGCGTTTATCCGGGCGGGCCAGGCCGAGTTTTTCGATGCGGTAGCGCAGCATGTCGCGGCTCAGGCCCAGCAGGCGCGCGGACTTGGTGACGTTCCAGTCGGTCTTGTCGAGCATCTTGCGCACCATGTCGCGCTCGACTTCCGGCAGGTTCATCGATTCGGTGTTGCTCGCCGGGCGCGGTTCGTAGTGCATGGGTGCTTCATGAATATGCAGCGGCGGCTCGTCGACCAGGCTCATGCACACATTGAGCTGATGCGCGGCGATGGTGTCGCTCGGCGCCAGCAACACGGTCTGCTCAAGCATGTTGCGCAATTCGCGCACGTTGCCCGGCCAGGTGTAACTGAGCAACAACTCTTCGGCCTGCTGACTGAAATGCAGATTCGGTTTGCCATAGCGTTTGCCATGACTGGCGAGGAAGTGCCGCGCCAACAGCAAAATATCGTCGCCCCGGGCAAACAGGCGCGGCACTTTGATCGAAATGATCCGCAAACGGAAAAACAGATCGCGACGGAATTTACCCTGCTGCACCATCTGCTCAAGGTTGCAATTGGTCGCACTGATCACCCGCAGATTGACCTTGCGCTCCTTCACCGAGCCGACGCGGCGAATGGTGCGGTCCTCCAGCAACTTCAAAATCTTTGCCTGTAACAACAGGTCCATTTCACCAATCTCATCGAGAAACAGCGTGCCGCCATCCGCCGCTTCCACCAGCCCGACCCGGCGATCCTTGGCGTCAGTGAACGCGCCTTTCTCATGCCCGAACAGCTCCGACTCGACCAGATTCGACGGGATCGACGCACAGTTGAATTCAATGAACGGACCTTTGCTGCGCGGGCCGTCGAAGTGCAATGCGCGGGCCACCAACTCTTTGCCGGTGCCGGTCTCGCCTTCCACTAAAACGGGCGGCAGATCGGTGTTGGCCATGCGCCGCTCGGCGTCGAGCAACTGGCCGATGGTGTTTTTCAGATATTGCATCGGCGCCGAATCGCCAATCAGCGCCTGCACCCCTGATTTCTGTGCCTCGCGCTCCTGATAGAACGACAGTGTGCGCTCCATTCGTTCGGTGGCCAGGGCCTTGTCGAGGAGCAGTTTGAGTTCCTGCAGCGCGACCGGTTTGGTCACGTAATGAAAGGCGCCCTCCTTCATTGCCACCACGGCATCTTCGACGTTGCCGTAGCCGGTCATCATGATCACTTTCAGATCCGGCGCGCTGATGCGCAGCTTCTGGATCAGGTCGTGGCCGCTCATGCCCGGCAGCGAGTTGTCGGTCAGCACGATGTCAGGCATGAAGATTTCCAGTTGCGCCAACGCGTCTTCGGCCGAATGGCAGACGGTCACCTCGAAGTCCTTGCGCTCCAGGTAGGTCTGAATATTCTCGGCCAGCAGTTCGTCATCCTCGACCAGCAGAATGCTGTGTTCCATATTCCCCTCCCGATGCCACTTTGAAGTTGAGACTGACGCGGGTTCCTTCCTGCTCGCGGCTGGTCAGCACGACCGAACCTTCAAAACGCTCCATGATTCTTTTGACCAACGCCAGACCAACCCCGAGGCCGCCCTGTTTGGTTGTGAAAAACGGTTTGAACACCAACAGTTGCTGCTGCGCGCTCATGCCCTTGCCGGTGTCACTTACGGTCAGCCGCACGCGGTCAGGTTGCGGCGATTCGAATTCGACGCTGAGCACACCGCCCTTGGGCATGGCTTCGAGGGCGTTGGCAAACAGGCTATTGAGGATTTGCGTGAGTAGCACCTTTTGACTGACGACCGGCGCGCAATTCTGCGGACTGAATCGCACTTCGACATTGCAGCGTTTGATCAATGCTTCGAAGGCGCCAAAGGTGTCTTCGACCGCCATGACCAGATCCACCGCCTCGCCGTCGTCATTCATCGGCCGTAGCGATACCAGCAATTCGCGGACCCAGCGCGACATGCGATCGACCTGGCTGATGATGTCGCCAATGTTGCGCTGCGCGCCGGGGCTGGCCACTTCCTGGGCCAGTTCGGCGCTGGAGCGAATGGTTGCCAATGGATTGCGCAGACTGTGCGCCACCGCCGACGACATCTCGCCAAGGGCGACAAAGGTTTCGTTGCTGATCAATTGTTGCTGCTGGCTCTGCAGCAGTTTCGCCGCGCGGCGGACGATCCAGAACAAGGCGAGGAAGATCGCCGCGCCACCGAAACACGTCGCCGCCCAGATCGAGGCGAACCCACGGTCGATGCGGTCAACCAGATCCGCCGGCTCCTTGTAGATCTCGACCATGGCGATGACTTTGCTTTTATCGGCGTTGAACATCGGGATGTAGTTCTCGATGAACAGGTATTTCGGTTCGCGCAATAACTGCTGCTCGGGCTTCTCATCGTCGATCTTGTGGTAACTGGAGGACACCGCGACTTTCATCTCGAACGACTCGTCGAGCTCGTCGTCATCCTCGAATTTGACCCCGATCAGTTCCGGATTGGTCGACCAGATCACCGTGCGATCCAGCGCATACACGGTGGCCAAGAGAACGTCCGGCAGGTGCTCAACGTGGTCGAGAAACTCGGCGCGGGCCGCCGCATGGGCGCCCGGATCGACGTCGGGAAAGTTGTTGTCCTGGCGCGGGTCGAGCATTTCACCCATGGTGCGTGCCGGGGTGATACCGGCGTGGCGTATTTCCGCCGCGCCGATGGCCTGAACGAATTGCGCGGTCAGCAACGCATCGCGCTCAACGCTTTCGGTGACGACGAAGCGCGTGGAGATATAGCCAAGGCCCACCGCCACCGCGGCAATGATGAAAAAGCTCGCGAGCGAGAACCAGCGCAGCAGATTGAACTGTTCGCGCCAACTCTTGCCCATTGCCGCCGGCGTGTCCGGCGCAGATGTTTTTTGTGCTTCCAGTCGCTGCATGGGAGTGCCCTGGAGTTTTTGTATCGGGCCAGTTACAGCCATCAGTGTAGGTGGCTCTGACCACGACACACGGTTCAATGATGCTATTTCGCCGCTACCGCATCTGACTCACCGTCGCGGCTGGATCGCCCGGTTTTACTGGCGTCAAAGCGCCGTCGGCGACGGCCGGGGTGGACAGTTGCTGACGCTCGGTTTCATCACGGAGGAAATCGATGATCGACTGCGCGGATGCCTCGTCGAGCCGCAGGTTAGGCATCGGAATTCGCTCGAACTGTTCGTACAGTTGCAGGGCAATCGGGTCTTTTTCCGCGAGCAGGCGATCCGGTTCGCGAATCCAGCGGTTCAGCCATTTCGGATCTCGATTACGCGTTACACCAATCAGATCCGGGCCGATGCTGCGCATGCCAAGGCCCTGGCCATCCATTGGGCCGAGGCTGTGGCAGGAGGCGCAGCGGGTGCGGAACAGTTCTTCGCCATTGCTCGGCGGACGAATGTCCGGGGCATTGGCGTAGCTTTCTTCGATGCTCGGCTGCTTCCAGTTCTGCAAGGTGTTGGCCAGTTGATCGGCGAGGATCCACGGGTTTTCGAACGGCGAGGCTTTCATCCAGCGCCCGGTGGTCTGGTTGCCGACGATCAGGCTGAGGTTGTGATCCTTGCTGCGACCGTTGTCGACGCCTTCGATGAACAACCCGAGTTTCTTGCGCAGGTCGGTGACGTCTTCGAATTCGCCGGTGAGAAACTTCCAGCCGGGACCGACCTTGAAGCGCTGCGAATAGGCCTTGAGCACTTCGGGGGTGTCGCTGATCGGGTCGATGCTGATCGAGTAGAAAAAGATGTCCTGGCCGACCCGATCACCGAGCAGTTTCTGCACCTGGCGAAGGCGCGCGGTTTCCAAGGGGCAGGAATCGCTGCACGAGGTGAAGATGAAGTTGATCACCACCACTTTGTCTTTGATCAGGTCATCGAAGAAATGCACCTGCCGACCGTCCTGATCGGTCAGCAAGGTGTTGGGGAAATAGTCGCCACCCCACGGGGTGGCGGATTCACTGGCCGCAGGCGGTTCGCCGACGCTGGACTGGTGCGCCAGCAGCACGCGGCTGCCGAGCACACAGGCCACCAGCACCAGCACCAGGTGCATGCCCAGCGCCCGGGAGCGCGAGGTATGCACGGGGCGATCGCCGTGCCGGCGGTTCATGGCTTGACCACCACTTGAGGGCCCATACCGTCACCGTTGCGGAAGGTTGGCAGCGCGGCGGAGTTGACGTAGCGCACACCGTCCCAGCTCGGCAATGGGGTGGGCATCAGTTGCAGCTGACCGGGTTTTTCCAGGTCCCAACGCAGCAGCATCGAGTTGTCCTCATGCTGGGTGTTGTGACAGTGCTCCATGTACGTCCCGGCGAACTCGCGGAAGTTGATCGCCATCTCGACGCTGTCCAGGCCATCGGCTTCGGAACCGATCCGGTAGACGTCTTTGCGCGCCCATTTTTCCCACTCTGGCGGTGCCTTGCCGCCGCGGCTGAGGATGATGCCCTCTTCGAAGTGCACATGCACGGGGTGGCTCCAGCCCTTGCCGCCGGCCTTGATGTTCCACACTTCGAGGGTGCCGAACCCGGTGACACCGGCATCGGTCGGGCCACTGGACAGTTGCGTCGAAGCGTTCAGGCGACGCGGGTCCATGTGAAAGCCGAAACCGCCGTCAGTCTTGACCGTCCAAGGCGCTTCATCGGTGCCGTCGGAACGGCCGAAGGTGAAGGTGCGGTGGCGAGCCTTGGCCAGCAAGGCTTTATCGGCGGCGTTGTCGCGATGGAGTTTCAACGGGATCATCACTAGCCCTTCCGCCTTGCCCGGTTTCGCCGGTTCGTAGGCTGCCGGGTTCATCGCCAGATCCTGACCGGTGTAAGCTTTGACGTTGAGCTGCAAGACCTTGCCCACCGCCGGATCGCCTCTGTCCCATTGCGGCCCCTTGCTGGTCTGCTTGATCACCGCCAGGTATTTCTCCGACAGGATGTCGCCCAATGGAATGACCTCTTTGGGTCCCTTGCCGTCGTCGTGGGCCTGCAGGTTGACGAAGAACAGCTTGTCCCCCGGTTTGATGCCGTTTTTCGAGAAGTTGACGATGATGTCGAAGCGCTCGGCGATGCCCTGGGTCGGCAGGATCGCGTTGTGGTTCTGTTTATCGCCGTCGGCGTCGAGGTCCATGCTGCCGTCGAACGGTACGCTGTGTTCCATGATGTTGCCGTCGTTGGCGATCATGTGGAACGGCACGCGGCTGTACGTCAGGCCGGAGTTTTTCGGCCCCTGGAACTCGCCGCCGCTGCCTTTGATTTCGCGCACTAAAGCCAGTTTGAAGTAGCGCGACACCGAGCCATTGAGGATGCGGAAGCGATAGCTGCGTGCGCGTACATCGAGGGTCGGTTTCCACTGCCAGTTGACCAGGACCTGGTCACCGAGGAAGCCGTCGGTGTTGAACGGGTTGAACCACAACTGACCTTCCTGATCCCAGGCCTTGTCGGCGAACACCAGGTTGACGTCGTAGTCGCGGTTGCCCCACGGCAAGGCGCTGCCGCTGGGCAGACGCAGGTTGACGCCGTCGTTCACCGACTCGTTACCGCGATCCAGGGCGCTGTAGTAGTTCATCATCGCCGCGTTGCCCTTGTAGACGTTCTGCGCGGTGAAATCGAGCATGTGGTCGTGGAACCAGTGGGTGCTCATGGTCTCGCGCCAGTCGCCGCGGATCTTGATGGTGCCGTTGTCGCAGGTCTTCTTCGCCGGTGCGAGGTCGTTGACCCACAGGGTTTCACCCGGTGCGCAGGGGAACGCCGCGCGCGGGTCTTCAGCCTTGGTGTTGATGCTGTCGTAACCGGCGAGCTGGATCGGCCAGCGATAGTCATAGAACTGCCCCGGAAAGAAGAATGCGTTGGCATAGCCGTCGCTTTCTGCCGGCGCGTGACCGTTGTGCTCGTGGGTGCTGATGGTGTGCAAACCGAAACCACGGTTGGCCGACGGATCGATCGGCAAGCCGTTGTAGTGGCGCATCATCACCGGTTGGCCGTAACGCACCATCAACAGTTTCGGCGGCAGCGTGCCGTCGAAGGTCCACACTGCGTTGTGGTTTTGCACGGGCATGGCCGGGTGGAAACGCGGATCGACGCCTTTGGCGGTGCCATCGGTCGCCGGTACGCCAGCGACGTTGTGGTACAGGCCGCCGGGGCCGAACTCGCCCACGGCGTAATGGTGCATTTGCACGTTGTCACGCAAGCCACCATTGAGGCGCGCACCGGTTTGCGCGGTTTTGTAGGCGACTTGCGGGTAGAACTCGTTCCAGCGCTGATGGGCCCAGCCTTTTCCTGGCGGCCGCCCTTCAGCGGAGGAGCCGATGTGCCGGTTGAGGAACACTTCGATCTGCGCCTGCCACGGGTTGCGGTCGACCACGTTAGAGAATTGGCTGGGGAATGGCGTCAGCCCCGGTTGCCGCAGAAACGCATCGAGGGCGGTGCCGGGTGGTGCGCTGCGGGCGACATTATTCGGGTCCTGCGCGGGGGCCGGGCCAATCGCCGCCGGCGGAAATGGCAGCGGCGCGGCCGGGGTGGTCGGGTCGAGTTTTTCCGGGCCGAACTCTTCGAACAGGGTCAACTGCTGGGTGAACGGCTGCGCGCCATAGAGCGGGCTCGGCTTGCCGTTGGTGGGGTAGTTGAAACTGGTCTGCACGGACGGCGGCAGGACGTTTTCGATACGCGTTTCGGCACGGGTGCCTTTGACGCCGTCGGGCAAGTCGAAGGAGTCTTCGTTGGCCTCGGGCATGGTCAGGATGGCGTTGAGCGCCGTCGGTTCGTCTGCCGGCTCGTCGTAGTACGCCGACGGATCGGAGGTTTCAGGCTGTCGCTCGTCATCGATGGGGCTGGCGCGAACGCCGGCCATGGTGCCGAGGGTCAGCATCAGAAAGACGCTCAGCGGCGTCAGCAAGAAGGTATTGCTTGGGTTACGCGTTGTTCTGTCCATCACCAGCCGCCTCATCAAGGAAGGGGTGATGGTGTTTTGCAACTAGTGCGCCAAGAAATTATTTCCAGTTGTAACAGGGACTTGGAAGGTCTGCGGGTTTCCCCACTCCCCGGGGACCGGGGCTTGACACCCAGTGATGGGGGAAGTTCATAAATTTTTGCGGCGTTTATAAACTTGCGTACCAACTGACGAAGGCTCGGGCCGCGTTGATCGTTCCCCCGCTCTGCGTGGGAATGCAGCCTGGGACGCTCTGCGTCCCATTGGAACGCGGAGCGTCCCTTGAGGCATTCCCACGCAGAGCGGGGGAACGATCAAGATCAAGATCAAAAGATCGCAGCCTTCGGCAGCTCCTACAGGGGGAATGTGTGAATCAGGGGACGAGTTGGAAGGCCAGACGAACGGTGGTGCCCTCGCCTTCGCGGCTGTCGAGGGTCACGCCGCCGCCGAAGCGTTCCATGATGCGTTTGACCAGCACCAGGCCGACACCGAGGCCACCGGACTTGGTGGTGAAAAACGGCCGGAACGCCATGGTGCGTTGCTCTTCATTCATGCCTTTGCCGGTGTCGCTGAGCACCACGCACACACCACGGTCTTCGCTCGGTTCCAGGCTTACGGTCAGCGTGCCGCCCTTGTCCATCGCTTCCAGGGCATTGGCCAAAAGGCTGTTGAGGATCTGCGTCAGTTGCACCGGCTGACTGAGGACCATTGGCGTATTTTGCGGATGAAACACCACCCTGACCCCGGCCCTGGCGATCTGTTGCTCGAACGCCACGAGGCTTTCGTGCAGCGCGGCCACCAGGTTCACCGGTTCCGGGTCATCGTTGAGCGGGCGCAGCGATTGCAGCAGCTCGCGCACCCATTTCGACATGCGGTCAACCTGGCCAATGATGTCTTTGATGTTCTTCTCGGCCGGACCGGCGTCGAATTCCAGCGCCAGTTCGGCACTGGAACGGATAGTCGCCAGCGGATTGCGCAAACTGTGCGCTACAGCTGAGGACATCTCGCCCAACGCGACAAAGGTTTCGTTGGCGATCAGTTGTTTCTGCTGGGCGGCGAGCAGAATCGCCGCGCGCCGCACAATCCAGTACAGGCCCAGATAAATCAGCCCGCCGCCCAGTGCGGTAGCCAGCCAGATCAGGGTCAAGCCGCGTTCCATGCGTGCGATCAGGTCTTTCGGTTCCTTGTAGATTTCGACCATCGCCGTGACATTCTTGCCCTCGGCGTCGAACAGCGGAATGTAGTTCTCGATGAAGATGTAATCCGGCGGAATGACGAATTTCTGCTCCTCACGGGCCTTGTCGACGTCGTGATAACTGGCCGACACCGGAATCTTTTCGTTGAAGGCACGATCGAGGTCTTCGTCGGCATGAATGCTGGTACCGATCAGAACCGGGTTGGTCGACCAGATTACCTGGCGGTCGGGCGCATAAATGTTGGCGAGGATCACGTCCGGCAGGTGTTCGATGTGGTCGAGAAATTCACCCCGCGCGCCCGCCCGGGCCTGCGGATCGACATCGGGAAAATCCTTGTCCTGACGTGGATCGAGCAATTCGCCCATCGTGCGGATGTTGGGGATGGACACATGGCGCACTTCGGCCGAAGCGATGGCCTGGATGAACTGCGCCGTGAGCAAGGCATCGCGCTGCACGCTTTCTTCAATCACGAACCGCGTCGACACCGCCCCGAGCGCCACGGCCACAGTGCCGATCACCGCCATGCTGATCAGCGAAAACCAACGCAGCAGGTTGAACGACTGCTTGCGCGAGCTCAATCGGAGATTGCCCTCCTCAACCGGAAGCGATTTCGACTGCATGTTCATGGCGGCGACTTCTCTATACGTCCCTATAGGGTTATAGCCCACCGTTGGGTGTTTGCCCGGATGCGGGGATATCGACCCGATAAGACCGCCCAAACCACCACAAATCCCTGTGGGAGCGAGCTTGCTCGCGAAGGCGGCAGGTCAATCGACATTTTCGTCACAGGAAGTCCGCTTTCGCGAGCAGGCTCGCTCCCACAGTGGCCTGTTTCGCTCACCTGTTTTGTGTTCGTCGAAGAAACTTGTGGGAGCGAGCCTGCTCGCGATGGCGGTGGGTCAGCTGACATTTTTGTTAAAGGGAGACCGCTATCGCGAGCAGGCTCACTCCCACAGTGGCCTGTTTCGCTCACCTGTTTTGTGTTCGTCGAAGAAACTTGTGGGAGCGAGCCTGCTCGCGATGGCGGTGGGTCAGCTGACATTTTTGTTAAAGGGAGACCGCTATCGCGAGCAGGCTCACTCCTACAAGGATATGTGTTCGGCAGGCCATGAGTGTTCATCCCCACCGTCCCCAATCCTGGGGAATGACGCCCTTTCCCCGCTGACCAAAAACCTGACCCTTCTGCGCGTCAAGCCCTCTATCCCGGCCCTCTCCCGCCCATCCACCGCACCTTGGCATGGAAGGTGTACAGGCCCTGTGCAACTGACCCATCCCCAAGGGGCAGGTACTTCGATAGAGGGATTAACTCATGCACCCTTTACTGTCCAAAACCGCGACCGTCCTGGTCGTGAGCGCCTTGGCCCAGGGCATTGCTCAGGCCGCTTTGTTCGCTGTTGATCCGGGGCCGTACGCACCGGCCACTGGTGGTTTCGCCAGTTGGTATCAGGACACCCACGGTCGCACCCTGGACCTGTGCCTGTCCAAAGCGCTCAGCTCCCGCGTGCCCAGCACCCCCGGTGCGCCTTCGTACATGTGCTCGCTGCTGCCGGCCCCCGGCATATTCGATGACGCTCAACCGCTGGCCTTCCCCAGCAACTTCCCCGACGAGGCGTTCTGGTTCACCGCTGACGGCACGATTGTCGACGCCGCGCGCGGCATCAACCTTTCCTACGGCTCGGCGATCGAAGCCGCGTTCAGTGGCGGTGACCCGGCGGAAGGCGATCAGATCAGCTTCGCGCGGATCCGCATCCGGGTCGATATTCCTACGGCCGGCACCTACGTCATCACCCACCCGTATGGCGTCGAAGTGTTCAACATCGACACGCCCGGCCGCCGCGCGATCAACATGACCCGCGACATTGGCATCGGCACACCGAAAACCTACGACGGCGCGCTCAAGGGCGACGTCGGACCGTTTCTGCGCAGCCTCAACGGCCCCTACACCGAAACCAACCCGGTGACCGGCTCGGCCGAACAGTTTGTCGGCGATCCGAACCTTGAAGAAGCCGTGACAGGCAGTCCGTTCAACACCAACTTCATCCGCATCGAAGGCCCCAACGGCCTCGATCTGCGCACGACGATATTTGCCGTCTCCGGCAAGTTGTCGGCGGTCGTTCGACCCACACCAATGATCACCCAACGCAGCACCTACTCGCGCAAAGCGGGAACCAGCGCGCCGGTGGCCCAGCAGGACGTTTTTGTCCTCGCGCCACCAGCGCCCGGCACCGTCGCCGTGACCAGTTTCACCCCGGTGCTGAACATGACCGAAGCCAACTCCACCGGTGCCTGGTACGCGCAATCGTCAACCAACCCGACCGTGCCGAGTGTCCTGCAAGTGACCGCCGACAACCACCTGGCCATCGCCAGCAGCACACCGACCACCCTGCCCATGACCCTGACCGACCTGGTGGTGATCCAGAGCGCCCAATACAGCTTGAGCTCCGGACAACTGACCGTAGTGGCCTCGACCAGTGACGAAACCTCGCCACCGGTACTCACCGCCACCTCCGGCAGCGGCGCCGCCATCGGTGCGCTGAGCGGCGACGGCGCGGTGAAAAGCCTGGCCACCGGAATCTCGCCGATACCGCCAGCCAAGGTTCACGTGACGTCGTCCAACGGCGGCAGCGACACCGAAGAAGTGGTCATCGTGCAATGAACGCTCACATGCCCAGATCCGCATCAGGAGGCATCATGAACAAGTGGCCACGCTTTGCGCTCAACGCGCTCGGGCTCGCTCTCTCGCTGACCGGCAGTGCCTATGCGCAACTTGCCGCCGTCGACCCCGGCCCCTACACCTTCGCCACCGGGAAATTCCCGATGTGGTATCAGGACAGCAATAACCTGTCGATGGAACTGTGCCAGTCGCGCGCCGCCAGTTCGCGCGTCGGCGTCACCACGCCACCGGCCTACATGTGCACCCTGCTGCCGGAACCGGGCATCTTCGATGACAGCCTGCCGATGGTGTTCCCCGACAACTGGCCGCCGGAAGCCTTCTGGTTCCTCGCCGAAACCGCTATCGCCAACAACGGCGCCGGCTTTGGCATGGACGCTTATGTGGCCGGGATAGAAGCGGCGTTTGCCTCGGAAAATCCGGCTGACGGCGATCAACAAAGCTTCGCGCGGATTCGTATCCGGGTGAACGTCCCTGTGGCCGGCACCTACGTCATCACTCACCCGTATGGCGTCGAAACCGTCAATGTCACTACCCCCGGCCGCCGCGCGATCAACATCACCAAGGACGTTGGCATCGGCCCGCCAGGCGACTTCACTGGCGCAGTCAATGGAGCCATCGGACCGTTCCTGCGTAGCGTCAACGGCCCCTACACCGAAGTGAACCCGGACACCGGCGGCGTCGAAACCTTCGTCGGCGACCCGAACCTCACTGAAGCGGTAACCGGCAGCCCATTCAATACCAACTTCGTGCGCATCGTCGGGCCGTCCGGCGCCGGCACCATTCAGACCACCCTGTTCACTGTCGCTGGCAAGGTGCTCGACAGCCGTCAGCAAACCCATGTCGACATCGACCGCGCCACCTATCGCCGCACCTCGGCCGGTGTGCGTGCCGAAGTATTCGCCAAGGCAGACAGCAGCTCGACCCTGTGCTTCCGCGAAACCGTGGCGCTGTTGCCCGGCCCACCGCCGACGCCGTGCCAAACCAGCCTGGCGGGTGACAACACCGGTTTGTTCTTTGGCCAACGCCTGGGGACTGGCGCCGTACCACCGGTGGTGGTCGTGACCGCGACCAACCCGGCCGGGACCACCCGTCCAACGTCGGTGTCGGCCAAGCTCACCGACGTGGTGAAAGTGCAGACTGCGCGCTACAACTGGGCCAACAAAACCTTGTTGATCGAAGCGACATCGACCGATGAAGTGGCGATCCCGGACATGGTTGCGCAAGGCTACGGACGCCTGTCGAAAACCGGCACCCTGCAGCGCATCACCGTCGCCGACCTGACCCAGCCACCGGCCACCGTGACGGTGAAGTCCGCCGCTGGAGGTAGTGATACCGAGCCCGTTGTCGTGGTCGGTACCGCACCGGATACCGGTGAAAACCAGGCGCCAATCAGCAACGCCGACACCGGCAGCACCAGCTTCGGCGTGCCGATCACCCTCAGCCTGCTGACCAACGACAGCGATCCCGACGGCAACAATCCGCTGAGCATCACTGCGTTGACCCAACCGGCAGCCGGCCAAGGCACCGTCGCCCTCAGCGGCACTGCCGCCGTGGTCTACACCCCGCCAGCCGTGGTCAACACGCCACTGACCACCACCTTCACCTACAAGGCGCAGGACGCCAAAGGCCTGGCCTCGGCCAACCCGGCCACCGTGACGATCACCGTCGCGCCGAACCGGCCACCGACCGCCGTCGCCGACAGCGTCGCCACGTTGGGTGTGGCAATCCCGATCAACGTACTGGCCAACGACACCGACCCGGAAGGCAACGTACCGCTGGGCGTCGCCAGCCTGACCCAACCGGCCGCCGGCCGTGGCACGGTCAGCACTGACGGCACGGTAATCACCTACACCCCACCGGCCACCGTGACCACAGCATTCACCACGACCTTCACCTACATCGCCCGGGACAGCTTCGGCGCCCTGTCGACGCCGGCCACGGTCACCGTGCAAGTGTCGCCACGGCCAGCGGCAGAGACCTTCACCATCACCACCTCGACGGTGCAGGCCCGCTCGGGCGGACGCTTCAACTGGGACTTCGCCGGCACCTCGTCGGTGACCACCGGCAACACCATCACCGTGCAGGTCACCACCCCGACCGGGCTGGTCACCCTCGGCACCACCACCGTACCGGTCACCGGACGCTGGCGGCTGACGCTGAACAACACGACGGTAGTGCCATCGGCCAACCCGACCGCGACGATCCGCTCGTCCCAGGGCACCGTGCGCACGGTCTCGGTGACCACGCTGTAAGCCTGATCCCCAGCCACTCGCGGGTGGCTGGGGCTGAATTGAAACCGGTTAACGCCTGACAGGATGTGAGCCATGAACACGCCGATCGCCGCCCTGCTTTGCCTGCTTCTGCTGTGCAGCACGGCAGGCGTGCGCGCCGACGACCTGATGGACAACGACGACCTGGCCCCGACCAGCAGCGACCTCGGCGAACTGCCCCCACCGGTGGGTCAGCAAGCCCTGATCGACCAGCTCGGCCAGGCCAACGTCGCCCTGCTGCAACAGAACGGTCAGTCGCTGCTCGGGCAGATCGTGCAGTCGGGCAGCAATCAGGAGGCGTACATCCTGCAACAGGGCAGCGACCTGATGGCGCTGATCAACCAGAACGGTTCCGGCAACGCCGCCTCGATCACTCAGAACGGCAGCCACAACCGCGCGCAGATTTCGCAAAACGGCAACAACAACGACGCCAGCATCGAGCAGGCCGGCACGGGGCTGCAAAGCGCCGTGACCCAGTCGGGCAACGGCATGAGCGTTTCGGTCAAGCAATACCGCTAAGCACTGCAAATCATCGGAGAGTTCAATCATGTTCAAACTGACGCCCCTCACCGCCGCCCTGCTGGTCATGATCAGTGCCCAGGCCATGGCCGACGACAGCCTGTCCAACCAAAGCCAGGTCGGCACCGCCAACATCGCCGACGTGAAACAGACCCAGGCTCCGTTCAGCACCGCCACCCAGACCCAACTGGGCCAGGGCAACGACGCCGCCGCCGTGCAAGACCACGCCACCAGCGTGATCACCCAGGACGCGGTCGGCGATTACAACGCCGGTTACGCCGAACAACTTTACGAAGACAACGCCACAATCACCCAGCAACAGGTCGGTGCCTTCAACACCGCCCACGCCAGCCAGTCGCTGGGCTTCGGCGCACCGAACAGCGCGCTGCAACAGCAGCAAGGCACGGGCAACTTCTCGTTCATCTATCAGGATTCGCAGAACGGCAGCGAAGGCAAAACCTTCCAGTTCGGCGACAGCAACGAGGCCAACATCGAACAACTCTATGAAGGCAGCGGCAACAGCTCGGTGATCACCCAATACGGCACCGCCAACTACGGCACCGCCGAACAAGTCACCCACAACGGCGGGCAGATCGGCATCAACCAAGCCGGCGAAAGCAACTACGCCTACAGCGACCAACGCAACGGCACCGGCGGCAACATCACCATCAACCAGTTCGGCAACCTCAACGGCAGCGAAATCTGGCAAGACTCGCAACTGGCCAGCCAAGCCACCGTCAACCAATACGGCGACAGCAACGAAACCGTGGTCGACCAAAGCTTCGGCGCAAACAACACCGCCGCCGTCATCCAGGTCGGCAACAGCAACGCGATCTACGCCGACCAGTTCGAATCGGTCAACTCGACCCTGGCGCTGTATCAAGTCGGCAACGGCAACGTCCACTACACCTACCAGAGCGGCGACGGCCACACGCTCAGCGCCACCTCCGTGGGCAACGACAACAAGGTCTACGCCAGCAACTGGAAAGGCCCGCAATCCGGCGGCCAGTTCGGCAGCGGCCAGCGTGCGACGGTTACTCAGGCAGGGAATGGCAACGTTGCCAGCTTCACTCAGGATGGCGTCGGCCATGTGATGACCACGCACCAGACCGGGACCGGCAACAAGACCACGGTCAGTCAGGCGGAGTCGTATAACGAGCTGTATTTTGATCAGAACGGTAGCGACAACATTTTGATCTCGGATCAGCGCGGCACTGGAAACCTGGTGCAGGGTTCTTCGAATGGCACGGGTAACAGCGCCGAGTTCGATCAGTCCGGGTCGGGCAACCAGGCGTATACCGCGCAGTTGTATGGCAGTGACAACATGATCACTGTTAAACAGGCGGATACGATGAACGTGGCGTATGTGACCCAGGGCGGGACGGGGAACATTGCCAATGTCGATCAGAGTGGGGTTACGCAGACGGCGAATATTCAGCAGTTCGGGTCGGCTAACCAGGCGACGGTGTTGCAGCAGTAGGGGTTGGGTGTTGATGGGCCGCGATTCTCTGGTGAGGGGGGTCGCGGTTTTTTTGGCCTATGCAGGAGCTGTCAAAGGCTACGATCTTTTGATTTTGCTATTGAAGATCAGAAGATCGCAGCCTTCGGCAGCTCATAGTCGATCAATCTGGCATTGAACGAATAATGTCGGCCAGATCATCCTTGGTTAATTCATTGGCCTTAATGGCGGCAGCGATATCTTTTTTGGAAAGCGGAAAACGCTTGAAAATTTCTTTCAAAGTATCTGCATCCACATTTGCCAGCCAGAGCGGATCAATAAAAGAACCACCATACTCAGGCTTCATGGGCACTTCTTCGTGAGCAATCGCGCCTTTATGATTCAGATACACCACATAACGATCGTGACCTTCAGGAAAGCTTTTATCGTGGTAGAGCGTAGTGCCCAGAGGCAGGACATAGAAATTATCGTCGCCATTTGGACCTTCGATAAGCAACGGTTCTTTAGTTTTGATCATTTTCATATCGTGCCCCTTCGCAATATCATCAGAAATCAGAAAAGCCAAAAAAATCGCATTTACGGATAAAACTGCCACCAGCCAAAGGCTAAGTCGCCTATTTGTAAACATTTTTCTTATCATAAGGTGCCTCGGTATTCGCTTCGAGCATGGCTTGCAAATCCGCTGGCATAAAAATTCCGTCCTGCGGACTACTTTGCGTACGCGCTGCCTGTCTTTCAATGAAAGAAAGACCGCGCATCTCATTATATTTCGCCGGATTATGCACAATTGGCTTACCCGAAACTTTTGCTCCTGCAATTGTTACGGTTGTGCAGTTATTCGTAGTTGGATGATAGTTTGAAGGCAGGACGTAACGTGCTGACGACGCTGTCTTTCTTCTCTGTTCTTTTTGTTGAGCGACAATACCGTCGAAATGGGCGATAACAGCCTCAGCCTTAGCATTATCCAAAAAATAAACAAAACCAGTTGTTGTACGCCCCAAACTATTCTCACCAGAGATATACGTTTTGAAGGACGTCCAAACATTCAACACACCCTCCCCCTCGCTATCGAAGGTTCCCCATGTTTTGCCATAACGACCAAAATCGTAGGTGATGTCTTTGCTACCAACCACCACGTGTAAAGCTGCGTGCCCGAAAGGATGCTCTTCTTTATCGCGGGTATAGGGACCACCAACCAGTATTTCCATATAGGCACCTGACACGACTACCTGATTAGTCTTTGTGGTTTTTCCTGATGCGCCTGTATTTTTTGCTGCCTGTGTGGTGCTGTTAGTTTTAGTAGGCTGAACCATTAAAGATGTTCCGTATCTTCAAGTTTCGGAAACTTTATGCTGCAACTCCCTCTAGGAATATTTGCAACATGCACAAAGCCATTTTCGTCAAGGACGCCAGTCATCAAGGTTCCATCCGGCAGCGTCAGTTCATACGCCTCATTGGCGATGGGCTCATCTTTTTCGTTAAGCAACTGAAACTCGACAAAAGTCTTTTCTTTCAGAAACTGCGAGAAGAAGCTAGTGGAAGCGCCACCACCAGACTCACCGACGAAGGTGTCGGGTGATCCGGCAGTAATCGTCGCTCCGCATGCTGTTTGGGAGCCAACATGGGCAACGTCTTTCCCCAAACCGAAAACATGGGGAGCGCCCGTCGTTATGGGGTTGCTGCCGTGAAGAGGACAGGAATAGATATCTCCTACCAATGCCACGGGCATTGAATTAACAAAAATAGGACTTGATCCAGTGGAAATGTTTCCGCCGTGACTCCCTGGGTCTCCGAGCCTTGCGACTGGCTTTCCTGCCATCGTTTCTCTCCTTTGAATATTACAATCAACCGATGTTACCTGATCTTTGATGACTCCTGAACGGTCAAGGATTCATCGTTGTCAGACGCCTCAAGTGCCTCCTGCTTGCGCCGCACCCTTTCCATCAATGCCTCGATCTCTGCCATTACCTGCTCATGCGGAATGTTCGGACGCGGGTCATCGAGTGACTTCTGGACTTCGGCACGGAACCAGCGGTCGTAGCTGGCCGCCTGCTCTTCGTTTTCGAAATCTGCAATGGTTGTGGAAAACAGGGGATCCATGGTGCCTCCGGACTGAGGGTGAAAACGCGGTCTCTGTTCTTGATCGTTCCCACGCTCTGCGCGGGAATACCTCTCGGGACGCTCCGCGTTCCAAATTGCAAATTTGACGCAGAGCGTCAGGGGCTGCATTCCCACGCAGAGCGTGGGAATGATCAACGTGGGAGCGCCGGGTCTACTTTGCGCAACGTCTCTTGAGTTTCATGCTTGATTCGCCGTTCCGTCATCAATGCCTTCATATCTGCCATTACCTGCTCATTCGGAATGCAGGGGCGCGGATCTTCGAGCGATTTCTGGACTTTGGCACAGAGCCAACGGTCGTAGCTGGCGGCCTGCTCTTCGCTTTCGAACTCTGCAATGGTTGTGGAAAACAGGGGATCCATGGTGCCTCCGGACTGAGGGTAAAAAAACGCAATCTCTGTTCTTGATCGTTCCCACGCTCTGCGTGGGAATGCCTCTCGGGACGCTCCGCGTTCTAACTTGCGAATTTGACGCAGAGCGTCAAGGCTGCATTCCTTTGCTGCGCGTGGGAACGATCTAATTAGCCATCCTTCAACTCGACGTGATCCAGCGCTTGATTCACCGCCAGTTCGCCCAGCATGACGACTTGAGCGATGCCCAGTGCTGTCTTGCGGTGTGAAGTTTTCAGCGAGGCGGCGAAGTTGATCAGCATTTCGCTGGCCGAGCCGAGGGTTTCGCTGGCGTTGGCCAGCAGGGATTCGGTGTTGTACCTGGGGTTGGCGAGGTACATGGGTTCCGGCTCGTTGGTGCTGGACATGATGTGAGGTGTGGGGTTGAGGTAGAAATCGAGGGCACGGTCGGCGGCTTCGTGGAGTTTTCTGCTGTCGACTGAGGTGTAGGGGGATGTGGTGTTGGTGTCTGAGTCTGGGGGATTGGGTGTTGGTTTTTTCATGGTAATTCTCTCTCATTGATAGTTGCAGCTGGCCCATTCGACTTCCAGGAAAAATGGGTGGCAGCTGTACGCAGGCTGGAAATCCGGGAGAGAGCAACCCGGCAGACACGAATGTCTCCCGCGCACAACCGCCATAACAGAGTGCACACAATGAAAGTGCGCAAGCATACGTTATGAAAGGCGTACCTGCTCTCTCGTGTCTTCGGGTTTCCATGCCCGGTCGCTGAGTTGGCAGCGACGAACACAGGCTAGAGAGCGGACGTCCGACGGACAACCTGAAAACCTTGTGGGAAGGTTCCGCCGATTCAGACACTTCTTTAAACAAACTTCAGATCGCAGCCCTCACCCTAGCCCTCTCCCGGAGGGAGAGGGGACTGACCGAGGTGTTTGGGAGAGCTACGCCGACGTGCAATACCGAGTCGAACTCAGGTATTGAAAGGCCCACAAATCGGCTCCCTCTCCTTCGGGAGAGGGCTGGGGTGAGGGGCGAATCCAACACAAAACCAAACCCGAACACCGCTTGGCCCTTAACCACTCAATAGGCCGAGTGTCAGCTCGCCTGCTCTTGATCTTGACCCACGGGCGACGTCGGAAGGCTGAGTGGAGGGATTGATCCGGGGGTGGGAGCGCAGCGACCGTTTGGCGCAGCCAAACACAGCGAGAGGAGGTGCAGCGAAGCAAACCGTAGGCGCTGCGCCCGGATCGGTCCCGGAGCGAAGGAACCCCGAGCCCCAGCGAGCGGGCCGCACGCAGGAGCAAGCGTTTTTTGCTTACTTTTTTTGGCGTTTGAAAAAAAGTGAGTCGCCGTAAGGGCCATCCCTTTCAAGGTCTTCGGTAAAATCCCCTGAAATTTCATTCAGGGATCCCCAAACGATGTGGGCCGATGTTCTAGCGCGTTTCGAGAAAAAAGCACCTGCCAGTGTCATGGCTAAATTGGCTCTGGAGCAGGCTATTGCCCCTGAGTGGGTCGATCAGGTTTTCGAAGAGCATCGGCAACGGCAGTATTCTCGTGAGCTGCTGTTCTCGACCATCATCAAGCTGATGTCCCTTGTTTCATTGGGCCTGAAGCCATCCCTGCACGCCGCCGCGCGGCAACTGGAAGATCTTCCTGTCAGTTTGGCGGCTCTCTACGACAAGATCAGTCGTACCGAGCCGGCGCTGTTGCGCGCCCTGGTTACGGGCTGCGCTCAACGCCTGACTCCAACCATAAAAGAGCTGGGTTGCACGACGATGCTGCCGGGTTGGCAGGTTCGGGTAGTGGACGGTAATCACTTGGCATCCACTGAGAAACGTCTGGGAGCTTTACGTCACGAGCGCGGCGCCGCTCGTCCCGGTTTTTCGGTGGTGGCCTACGACCCCGACCTCGATCAGGTCATCGACCTTCAGGCGTGTGAGGATGCCTACGCAAGCGAGCGTGTTTGCGTGCTGCCGCTGTTGGCTGATGCCGAGCCGGGCCAAGTGTGGTTGGCTGATCGACTCTATTGCACGCTCCCGGTCATGGAAGCTTGTGAGCAGGCCCAGACCTCCTTTGTCATTCGCCAGCAAGCCAAGCATCCACGCTTGATTCAAGAAGGTGAGTGGCAAGAGCCGGTGCCTGTGGAAACAGGCACTGTGCGTGAGCAGATCATCCAGGTCAGAGGCGGTTACCAATGTCGGCGTGTCGAACTGACGCTTCATTCGCCAACGGACTCGGGAGACAGCAGCTTGATGTTCTGGAGCAACCTACCCCAAAGCGTCAGTGCACAGCAGATCGCAGAGCTCTATCGCCGCCGCTGGAGCATTGAAGGTATGTTCCAGCGACTGGAAGCGATTCTGGAAAGTGAAATCGAAACCCTTGGCAGCCCAAAGGCTGCCTTGCTCGGGTTCGCCACTGCGGTATTGGCCTACAACGTCCTGGCCGTCCTCAAACGAAGTGTCGAGCAAGCTCACCGGGAGACTCAGCCTGAAGGATGGGAAGCCTCCATCTATCACTTGGCGGTTCAGGTCAGGAGTGGTTATGAGGGAATGCAGATTGCGCTGCCCTCGGAATATCTTCCCGTTGTCCCTCTGGAGCAACTGGCCCAACGCTTGTTGGAGCTGGCCAGAAACATCCAGCCCAAACAAGTTGCGAAAAGCCCCCGCGGCCCCAAGGTGCCTAAACCCAAGACATGGGTTCAAGGTACAGCGGTCCATGCTCATGTCTCAACGGACAGAGTTATCAAGGCTGCCAAAACGAAAAGACCTTGAAAGGGATGGCCGTAAGGGCGAAACCCTAGGTGGCCGTTGCCGCAGGAATGGATATGTACTCAATCAGAAAGAACCCTACCGCCTGACAGAAAGCCTTCGCGAGCAAGCTCGCTCCCACAGTTGGAACTGGGTACATCTGCCAGAGGTTGGTCGGCTATAGGGCCGCCATCGCTGGCAAGCCAGCTCCCACAAGGATTTGGGTACATCCGCAATAGCAACTGTGTCTGAGAGATAGCTATCGCGAGCAGGCTCACTCCTACAGGTTTAAACCAGTTTCGACCGAGAGAGCCTGGTCGGCTGTCAGGCCGCCAAGCTCAAAGATCCAACAGTTCACTCCGCCTCCGGATCAACCTTGTTCTGAGTCAAATACCGATTCAACACATCATCCTGCCCAGGCACAGAAGCGTCCCCCGCCACCTGCCACAAATGCCGCTCAATCCCCTGCGCCACCATATGCCCCACCGCCGCCTCAATCGCCGACAGAACACACAACTGCGCCGGCTCATTCGTCGTATACCCCACCTCAGCCTCAAGCAACTTTTTAAACTCGATAAACTTGAAAATCCCGGCGCTACGCGCCACCGAATAAATCGTCTTGCTGGTCATCACATTCGCCAACACCTGCCCACTACGCACATCCACCGCACGCAAGTTCACAGTCACCTGATCCACCCGATATTCCCGAGAAATATCAATCCCCAAATACCGCGCCCCTTCCCCACCGCTACGCACATTCGTGTCATAAGCGATGATCCCACCCTCGAGCATCATGTTCGCCGCCTGCAACGGCGGCAGCTCACCCTGAATATTCACCGGCGTATTCGGCTTCTTCTGCGACGCGCGAATGATCTTGCGTTCAGTCAGCAAGTTCTGCAGCCCTTCCCGCTCCAGCACGACAAACCAGCCACTGGCCTGCATCGCGTCCATCAACATCGACGCCGCGCCCTGGGTCACGCTGGTGGAAAACGAACTCGCCGGCGTCGGCTTGTACTGCCCGGTCTGATCACGGAAGCCGTACACCACCGCCATCAACCGCCCCTTGGGTCGCGGCATCTTCAGCAAGTCGTAATAGGTCGAGGCCCTTGGAGTCAGGGTCGGGGTTTCGGTGTCCTGCTCGGCCGACATCGGCTCACGCAGACTGCACCCTTGTAATGTCGCCAACAGCAGCCCTAGCGCAATTATTTTTTTCATGTCCATCACTCCCCGGAACTGTCAGCCCGTCATGGGTTGAGGCCGTTCACCTGAATTTCCGAAACTTCACCGGTCGCTCGATCGGTCACTTCAATGCTCAGTGCCCCGGAGTCGTCGATGACGTTGACGATAAAAGAGTCAGTGGACAGGCTCCCCGCGTTGCCGGTGGAGATGTTGTCCAGCAACTGCCCTAGCAGCCGTGATTGCAATTGACTGGTGAAGCGCTCCAGCGCCGACGTGCCGGCCACGGTCGAACGGCTCTTGAGGTCCGGGTCGTCGTAATCGTTTTGCGCCTGCGCGTTGTTGAGTAGCCAGGTGCCGTTCAACGGGTTGCCGCCGAACGACGGGTTGACCGGTGTGTAGACCAGTTCAGTGGCCTGGACAGCGGTAGCGCTGGCGAGCCCGATCAACAACCCCGAGATCCAGAATCCGCTGCGCCGTGAGAACGTTGTGCTGTTCATAGTTCGTCCTTCTCAAGGTCGGTGGTGTCCTGCAACAGAGCCTCCAGCTTGCGCTGGACAACCTGGCGTCGAACCCAGTCGGCGGCCGCGTAGGCCTCGTCCTTCAGTTCCACGGTGTTCGGCGGCAGGAAGCGCCGATAAACCAGGCGTTGCTGATATTCCACGGTCACTAGGCTGCCCCAGCGCGCATCGGGCCGTTCGCGCACCACCAGGTTGAAATCCATCGGGCTGGTGTCGCGCAGGCGTTCACTGAACGAGTAGTAAAAGTCGTGGCCGATGTGCGAGATCGTGTCGTCGACGATGAAGCCCATCATTTCGTCCTCTTCACCGGCGCTGGCGCAGCACGCCACAGCGGTGAGGATCAGCGCGCACCACCATTGGCGGGTCATGGCTGCAACGCCTGCGGCAGAACCGATTGCCCTTTGGCCGGACCATTGGTGCCCTCAAGAAAGGCTTTTTCGGCGACGAACTGCCAGTCCGAATAACGCTGCATGCCTTCGAAATCCGACCACTGTGTCGGGAAGTCCGCCTGCTTCAACGGCAGCTCGGTCGACGGGCTGTTGAGGCCGGTGATGCGTCCATCGAAACCGCGTTGCACTGCCCATTCACCCTGACCGATAGGGTCCGGATAAAGCTGACGCAAATGATGTTTCGCTTCTGGAAAACGCTGATCGTCGAGCAGGTCGACCAACTCTTTCGGGTACTGCGCCAGTCCCGGCGAACTGCGGTAGTAGCTGCGCAGCGCCTGCGCGTATTGGGTGCCGACCCAGAGCAATTGGCGTTCACGGTCGCGGCGTGAAGCGGTCGACCACAACTCGCCAGCACTGGCCAGACCCATGCCCATCACCACGATCAGGAACAGCACGCCCAGGTAAGTGAAACCACCCTGCTGCGCGCGGTTACCACTCGGAATACTGGCTGCCATCACGCGCCCTCCCGGTAGCACCGCTTTTGATGTCGGCCACACCACCGGCAACGCCGTCCGGTGGCGCGATCAGCACCCACTGGTCTTTGCGTTCGGTGATCGGATCGAGTGGTGCATTGCGCAGATAACGTTGCTCGATCAGTTGCTCGATGGAATCGGGATAACGCCCGGTGTCGCCGTAGAAGTGATCCAGCGCCTCGCGCATCGCCGACAGGCTCTGGCGCAGCGTGGTTTCCTTCGACGCTTCGAGGCTGTTGAAGTAGCGCGGTAGCGCGATGGTCATCAGCGTGGCGATGATCGCCATCACCACCATCAGCTCCAGCAAGGTAAAACCTTTTTCCCGGCGCATGAGGTTCACCACTCGCGGTAGGCGATGCCGTTGAGGCCCTTGCCCCGGGCGTGGGAGTAGACGTCAAAGACGTCCTCGCCATCGCGCGGGTTTTGAGCCGAACTGTTGTAGGCGCGCACGCCCCAACCCCCTTCGTCATCACGTTTGGCCGGCACCAGCGGATCGCGCGGGATGCGGCGTAAAAAGTAGAACTTGGCGCCCTTCGCACTGCGCACATCGCGCACGCCTTCGACCAGCACTTTCAGGTTCGGCGGGTAGCCGCTGCTGTTCAGCGACTTCTCGATGTACCCGGCATCGAAGGCGCGTTTGTAGGCGTCGATGCCATCGCGAATCTGGTACAGCGCGTTGCGCAATTCCTGCTCCTTGCCACGCCGCACCAGGGTCTCGGTCAGCGGCGCGGCCATGCTCGCCAACAGGCCGATCAAGGCCAGCGTCACCACGACTTCGATCAGGGTGAAACCGCGTTGGGAGGTGTTCATGGTCAAGGCTTCTCGACAGTGACGCGGGTGGTCGCCACGGCCGAATCACCGACGGCACGCGGCTGCGCGGCAGGCGACGGCATCACGTAACTCTGCGAACGATCCGGGGCCTGGATGTGCATGCTGGTTTCGGTACCGGTGGAGAACTCCATGTCCGACGGGCTCTGGTACGGCAGGTTGCGCACGATCCGTGGGGTGATCGACAGCACCAGTTCCGATTTGCCGATGGTGTCTTTGTTGCTGCCGAACAAGCGGCCGAGTCCGGGAATGTCACCGAGGCCGGGAATCTTGTTGCCGGTGGCGCCGTGGTCGTTGCGCACCAGTCCGGCGAGGATCTGCGTTTCGCCGTCGTGCAGGCGCAGCGAGGTCTGCGCGTTGCGGGTATCGACCTGCACCGGGATCGTGCCTTGGCGGGTCGGTTCCAGCGGCGTGGCGTTACTCACTTCCAGGGCAATCTTGATCGCCACTTCGTTGTTCAGGTGCACAGTGGGCGTCACTTCGAGCTTCAGACCGACATCCAGATAGGTCACGCTTTCGGTGATCACCGGCCCCTGTGTCGACGGCACCGAGGTGGCGCTGATGATCGGTACACGCTGACCAATGTGAATGCGCGCCTGCTCACGGTTGCTGACGCGAATCACGGGACTTGCGAGGGTGTTGATGTCGTTGTCCTGCGCGTTGATCTTGGCTTGCGGCGAAGGGCCGATGGAGATGCGGTCAGAGTTGATGCCCTTGAGCTGGCCCAACAGGGTGACCGGTGAACCATCGGAGTTGACCACGCCGAAGGTGCTCGGCCATTGCAGGCCGAGGTCGAGAATGCGCTGGGTGGCGACTTCCATCACCTCCACTTCAAGCACCACTTCCGGGTTGGACTGGTCTTGCGATTGCAGGAGTTTCTCGGCCATGCGCACGGCGTCTTCGGTGTCGCGCATGGTCAGGGTGTTGAGGCGTTCGTCGACGAACACGTCGCGAGTCTTGAGCATGGTTTTGACCATGTTCAGCGCGGTGTTGGCGTCGATGCTGGTCAGGTAGAAGGTGCGCATCACCAGTTCCTGGTAATCCTTCACTTTCTGCGGCGAATCCGGGTAAATCAGCAAGGTGTTTTCGTTCACCACTTTCTGGTGCAACTGGTTCTGTTGCAGCAACAGGGTCACGGCGTCTTCGATGCGCACGTCACGCACGAAAATCGTCGCTTTCATGTCCGGACGCAGGTCTTTGTCGAAGATGAAGTTCAGCCCGGCAACCTGCGACAGCACTTCGAAAATGGTCTTGAGGTTGGCGTCGCGAAATTCCAGGGTCACTGGCCGATCGAGCTTGGTGCGCAGTTGCGGATAGGCAATGACGTTGCGGCTCTGCACCAGGCGAATGTTGCCTTGCAGCTCCAGCGCACCTTCATTGGCCGGGTCGAGTTCGAGGATCTGTTTGACCTGACGATCAGCGCCGTAGATGTCGCCGCGACGCAGGTCGCCACGGGCCAGCTCGAGTTTCTCATCCATGCTGCGCAGGTATTCCATCTGCTTCAGGGCATCCTGCGCGCGGCGGTTGTTCGGCTCGATGGTCAGCACACGCATGTAGGCGGTGCGCGCCGAGGTAAAATCGCGACGCGCGCGGTCGGTGTCGCCGGCCGTCAGCAACGACGTGATCGCCTTGGCCCGACCGGTGTTGAGCAGCAGGTGCAATTCGGTGTCGCGCGGATTTTCGCGCAGGCCTTCTTCGATACGCGCCAGCCCCGCCTCGTACTGACCCTGTTCAATCAGGTCGGCGGCTTCCTTGTTGGCCACTTGTGCGGAACTGCACGCGGCCAGCCCGGCACACAGGCCCAGGCTCATCAGCAAACGGGAACGGTTCATTGCGTACTCCCCACAGACAGGGTCTGCGACAAATGCAAAGGCAGGTAGACCAGACTCAATTCCACATCGGAAATGCCGGTGATCTTCCAGGTGTCGTCGATCACATCCCCGTTGCGCACGACGTAGATCTTTTCGCCGTTCTGCAAAAACACTTGCAGGTCGCTGCGGTCGTGCAGCCTGCCGACGAACTGAAACGGCACCGGTGGGAGGCTCGGGGCTTGCACCACTGTGGCCGGGTTGATCGCTTGTTCGGTGACCGTGGCCAGGGTTGGCGCGGCCTTCCAGGATTTCGCCGCGAACAGATCGCCGGCCGGGCTCAGGTCCCTGATCGGTGCCTCTTTGGCCTTGGCGGTGCTGGCCGGCAGCGCGCCCCGGGTTTTCCCCGGCGTGGCGACGGCTACTGCGTTGGAATCGGCGTCCACGGTTGGCGAGAAATATTCCGGCAACCACGCCAGCGCGGCCGCCACAGCGAAGAACGCTAGCCACCCTGTCACGCGCTTGGTATTCATCACGACCTCGACAGGTAAAGGGTCATACGGATCCGGCCATTGAGGTCGGTGTCGCCAATCTTCTTGCGTTGCAGCTCAAGGTCTTCCACCACCACCGCTGGCAACTGACCGAGCAAGGCGTGCACGAAGCGGCGCAGTTGCGGGTAGCTGCCGCGCACTGGCAAGAGGATCTGATAGCGCGCCAGATGGGTTTTCGGATCGACGCCGAGGGCATATTCACCGCGCGCCAGGGTGATGTGCTCCTGCGCTGCGAGGGCGTAGATGCGGTCGATGGCGACGGTGGCTTGCGGCTGCGCCGGCAGTTTGTTGCGGAAGTCGTCGAGCTGACGCTGCGGCACCACCGGTGGCGCGATGCTGCCGTCTTCAACCTTGGCCAGGTACTCGGTGGCTTCCTGAGTCTGCTGGCTCAAGTGCTGCAACGATTGCCAGCCCGGCAGCAAACCACCGAGTGCCCAAGCCACCGCGATCAGCAGCAACGCCAGCCCGGCCAGGCCCGGAATGCCGAGGCCTTGCAGGTATTCGTGGACGATCAGCCTAGGGATTCGCATCGCCTATCTCCCAAGTCGCCGACAGGTTGAATTGCACCGGTTGTTCCGGCGATTTGACGACGATCTCGTGGCTCAACAGCGAGACGTCGGACAGTTCGTCGCTGGCTTCCAGACGTTTGTGGAAGTCGAGCATCGCTTGCAGATCCCGCGCTTCGGCGCTGATCCGTACCTGACCTTTGCGCGCATCCGGGGTCAGGCTGAGCAGTGCGACGTCATCACGTGGCATCGCTTCGAGCATGGCGAACAGGCGTTCCCATGGGCGGCGCAGTTGCTGCGAGACCTTGCGCATCTCGGCGAGGTTCGCCGCTTGCTCACGGGTTTCCGCCGGGCTCAGGGTGGACTTGGCACCGCTGTCACCGGTGAGCTGGCGCTGGGTGGTTTGCAGGTGGCCTTGTTGCTGCTCGGTGTGCGCGTCGAGGTGCTGTTGCACGCCGAAGCACAGCAGCGCCAGCAGCACGCCGCCGCCGAGCAAACTCCAACCCAACGGGCCGGAACGCGGCCGTGGCTGAAAATCCAGATTCAGGGCGCGCATCTCAGGCCACCGCCCGGGACATGACGTACAAGCCGTCACGCACGGTCATCGCGTCGTCTTCAAGGGTGCGCAGTTGCACCCCCGCCACGTCCGGATGCGCATCAAGGCGCGCCGGCGCATGCAGATAAACGTTGAAGGCGCGTTCACTGGTCGAAGCTTGCAGCTGCCGTTCGCGACCGATCAGGGCATTCAACGCGGCATCGCTGTCGCTGCCGCCCACCGAACGCACGCCGGCCCAGCGCCCTTCCCTGGCCAGCAACAACACGCTGCGCTGCGGCTCGGCGACGACGAAGAGGAAGTCGCCGGCATCGAGACTTTTGTCGAAGCGGTTGAACGCCGCCATCAGGTACGGCTGCACAGAGCGCAGGCGCAGACCGCGACCACTGACCAGCGTGCGCAGGCGTTCGAGCAAGTCTTGCGGCAAGGCGCTGGCGATGCGGTCGTAACCGGCCGGTTCGGCGGATAGCACCAGACTCCAGGCTTGGCTTGGCGCGCCGAACAGGTCTTCGAAACACAGTTGGGCGAAACCACGCAGTTCTTCAGGGCTGCTGATCTGCGCGCTCCACGGCACCAGGCAGAAGCGGCTGAAGTGCCCGGAGATGACCACGCTCAGTTCGGCGCCGGCGCCGGCGTGTTCACCGAGCAGGCGGTCGAGGGTGTCCAGCGCCACCGCGTAGCTCTGGAAGCCTTCGTCGATGTAACCGACGCTGCCCCGCCACAGGGTGTCGCTGCCGCGCCGCTGACCGAGGCCAACACCGCTGGCGCCGAGCACGGCGACAAAACGCTCACGCGATAAATGTGACACGGTTGATCTCCTCCAGCGTGGTGCGACCTTGTTCCACCAGCTCCAGCGCCGATTCGCGCAGCAGGCGCAAACCACGGGCGCAGGCCAGGGCTTTGATTTTTTTGATCGGTTGGCGCTCGACGATCATCTGGCGCAGCTCGTCATCGAGGTGCAACAACTCGGCAATCGCCGTGCGCCCGCGATAACCGCTGCCCCGGCAATGGCCGCAGCCCTTGCCGTGGACGAAGTGGTAGTGATCGACTTTCTGCGGATCGAGGCCCGAGGCACGCAGCTCTTCATCGCTCGGATTGACCGGCGCGCTGCAACTGCTGCACACCAAGCGGATCAGGCGCTGGGCGAGAATCGCGTTGAGCGCGGAAACCAGGCTGTAGGGGTCGATTTCCATTTGGGTGAAACGGCCGATCACGTCGAAGACGTTGTTGGCGTGGATGGTGGTGAACACCAGATGGCCGGTGAGCGCTGATTGCACGGCGATCTGCGCGGTGTCCGGGTCGCGGATCTCGCCGACCATGATCTTGTCTGGGTCGTGGCGCAGGATCGAGCGCAAGCCACGGGCGAAGGTCAGGCCTTTTTTCTCGTTGACCGGGATTTGCAACACGCCCGGCAATTGATATTCGACCGGGTCTTCGATGGTGATGATCTTGTCCACGCCGTGGTTGATCTCGGTGATCATCGCGTACAGCGTGGTGGTCTTGCCGCTGCCGGTCGGGCCGGTGACCAGCACCATGCCGTAGGGTTCGGCGGCGAGGCGACGCAACTGGCGCAGGGTTTCGTCTTCAAAGCCCAGCGCCTGCAACTGCACACCGCAGACCTTGTCGGCGAGGTCCTGTTTGTCGAGCACCCGCAGCACCGCGTCTTCGCCGAAAATGCTCGGCATGATCGACACGCGGAAGTCGATCTGGCGGCCGCTGATACCGATCTTGAAGCGGCCATCCTGTGGCACGCGTTTCTCGCCGATGTCCAGTTCGGCCATGACCTTGACCCGCGAGATCACTTGTTCGGAGAACTCCGCACCCTGGACTTTGCTGATGTTATTGAGCACGCCGTCGATGCGGTACTTGATCACCAGACCATTGCCGGTGGTGCCGAGGTGGATGTCGCTGGCGTGCATTTTCAGCGCGTCGTAGAGGGTCGAGTTGACCAGTTTCACCACGCTGCTGGCGTCTTCGCTGATGCTGGTCAGCGACAGACTTTGCAGGGTGTCGATTTCGTGGTGAGTGTCGCCCTGAGCGTTCAGCGATTCGACGGCGTGGAAGCTTTCTTCGTGGCGGGCCAGATAGGCCTTGAGGTCATCGGCGTGCACCAGATGCAGCGGCGCGCCGTGCAGGCATTCGTCGATCCAGGCCAGGCGCGCCGGGTCGAAGGGGTCGGCAAACACGCCGATGACTTCGTCGTTGTGGCGCAGCAGGATGAATTCACGTTTGAGGCATTGTGCGAGGGTGACCCGGTCGAACACCGGCGTCGCGGCAAACAGGCTGTCGGTGTCGAGCACCGGGTAATGCAGGGTGACGCCGAGGGTGTGAATGAACGGCATCGGCGCCAGTTCACAGAGTACGCCGAGGGCTTCTAGGACGCGTTCGCCGGAGGTGGCGGCCCGCGCCCGGGCCTGGGCAAGCTGTTCACTGGAAAAGCGCTCGGGGGCGCATTCGGCCAGCAGCGGTTCGACGACAACGGACAGACGTTCCATGGCTTGCTCTCCAACCGGGGCTTAGAGCCCTGTCGGCGCGGCAAACCTTGGCGGCAAGTGCCGGAACGTCTGTTCGCGCCATTACTCCCCGGTGAGCATTTGATCGTCGTCCGGTGCCATGGCGTGCAACTGTCGTCGCCGATCCGCCAACACCCAACTGCCATCGTACAACTGCAACGGGAAGCTCTCGGTCCTGCTCTGGCGTCGTTCGACAAAACCCTCGGAAGGGCTCGCACCGGGTTTCGCTTCGCGCTTGATCCCAAGAAGGTCGCAGACCGCCCGCGCCAGTTCCGCCAAGGGAAACGGTTTGAACAGGATGTGGCTGACCCCCAGTTGCCGCGCCCGCTCACAGACTTCAGCGGTCGGGTGACCCGTTATCAGCACAAAATGGCACGTCCTGTTCTGGCGGACTGCGTCGAGCACCTCAAAGCCTTCCATATCGGGCAAGCGGTAATCGAACACCAGCACGTCGGGGGCAAAGGTTTCGGCCAAACCGATAGCCGTCGCTCCGTCATGTGCAATCGCGACGTCCAGCCCCTGCGCCGACAGATAATCCTGAAGGTTCTGTGCAAGCAGCTGTTCGTCTTCGACAACCAGTACTTTGTTAACCAAGGTCGACTCCTTGAAACAGCAGGTCCGATGACCCCGCCCTGAGAGTGCGCCTTACCAGGGGTAACGCACACTTCATGCCAGGCTGAGTGCCGGTAATTTTATGTCTTCATGTCCTTGAAATTAATGACAATGCCCGCTCGTCCCGGTACCCCGTTCCCCAGAAACGGGGAAGCACCTGAATGGGCATCGAAGCCATTCCCCACTATTGGGGGGGAACCTTCAGTCGTCGTCAATTCGTTCGATCCTGTTCTGCACCCGTAATTGCGCGAGCACTTGGCGACGAGCCTGGGTCTGTTGCTGTCGGGCGAGCTGTGCCCTGACTGTATCCAGCCCCTGTAAATCTGGGACATCGGCGGCCTCCAAGTGGTTCGGCAAATAAATCACATGCCAGCCAAACGGTGAACGCAGTGGTTGGCTGGCAAAACTCGCCCCGCTGACAATCGAGGCGTGCATTTGCATCAAGCGTAGACGCGCTTGAGCCACTGTGGCTGCATCCGCTTGCGCGGGCACGCGGATCAACAGGTGACGGGGTTGCAACGTATTGGCGCGGATCAGTTCGGCGAACATCTGCTGCGCCGCCAGTTCGCGGCGGGTGTACTCGGTGAAGGACGCCTCATCGAAACCGGCATCCTGCAAGCGACGGACAAATTTATCCGTGCCGCCGATGGCCAGGCGGGTTTGCTCGATCTGCTGACGCAGCGCTTGCTCGTCGATCTGTCGGCCACGCTTCTGCGATTCCTGCCACAGCAGTTCTTTGTCGATCAGCATTTGCAACGCCGCCTGCCGCAGTTCCTTATAGGCCTTGGGACTGCGAATGCTGGTTACCGCGCGGCCCTGATCTTCCAGGTATTCGGCGAAGAAACGCTCGAAGCGAAACCCGGAGATTTCATCGCCGTTGACCCGCGCCACGGCCGGTTCGTTGTTGGCCCACGCCTGCGGCAGCCAACAGGTCAGCAGCAAGATCAGCGTTGTGCGTTTCATGATCGGGCCCTCCGTTCAGGGGCTGGCAACAATCGGTTTATAAGGCGCGACCAGATAGAAACGCTGATCGGGCAAATCCACGGTAACCACATGCGCGCCGCTCAAACCCAGGCGTCGGCCGGGGCCGAAACTCAGGCGCGGGGTCAGGCCGGTGTCGAAGTCGTGCAGGCCTTCCAGCGCCGCCACCAGTTTTTCCCGGCTGGCATCACGGCCAGCCTGTTTCATGCCTTCGCTGAGCAGCAGCATCGAGGCGTAGGCACCGACTTGCAGCACCGCGTGCTGGGCGCCGAGGCCTTGGCCTTCGCGCAACAAGGTCAGGGCCATGCGCCCGGCCTGAGTCCAGTCGCTGGGCACAAATGGATAGGCGAGAAACACCCGCCGGGTGAAACCGTCGGGGACTTGCAGCAGATCGCCGGCCACCTGGCTTGAGGCGGCGAACAGGTAAGGCACTTGCCCAGCGCTTTGCAGCCGCGTTGCCAGACGACTGAAGCCGCCGCCATTGCCCAGATAAAACACTGAACGCGAACCCAGCGGCAGCGCATCCGCCGCCGGGTCATAGGCTTGCAGATGGACTTTCTGCCAGCCGTGTTCCTGCAAGTACTGACCGAGGTTTTGCGCGGCTTGCGTCTGGATCGGGTCATTGGCATAGGCGATCAGCGTCGGCCCTTGCAGCACGCGCAAACTGGCCGTGGCGTAATCGGCCAGCGCGATCAACTGTTCACGCAAGCCTGGCAATGGCTCGAAAATCTGTGGGCTGGCCTGCAGGGTGCCGAGGATCGACATCGGCCCGATCAGTGGCACCCCGGCCTGTTCCAGGCGCGGCCCCAGTTCGCTGTCGAGAGCCGGTGCCAGCGGTGCGATCAGGGCGAACACCTGCTCCTGCTCGATCAACTGCTGCAAGGCTTGCTCTGCACTGACGCGGTCCGGGCCGGGATCGATCACCGTCAACCGCAACTGCCGGCCGTGAATGCCACCGGCCTGATTGATCCGCGCGACACTGCCGTTGAGCACCGCCGCAACGGTCTTACCCTCCTCGGCCAGCGGCCCTTGGCTGGGCAGTAAGGTGCCGAGGTGCAAGGTCTCGGCGTCGAGGCCGGGGTCGCGTTCGTCGGCGAGGCGTTTGAGATAGGCGCTGAGGTTGCGCTGATCCTTCATCGACAGAAGAAAGCGCGGCATGCTCGGGTCGAGGCGGTTGTGGCCGGGGTCGCGGCCCTGCTCGATGACGGTCGCCAGACTGCTCTCGGTGTACGCCGGATAGCTGCGCCCGTTGACCTGTTGCTGACCGTAGGTGCTGGTCAGTCGCGCCCAGTTCAACTCGGGTGGACGCACGCCGCCCTCAGGTCGGCCGAGGCCGTCGGCGCCGTGGCAATTGGCGCACGGCAGGCTGGTCGCCGGCAGCAACACATCCGCCGCGCCGACCCGCGCCATGATCGCCTCGCCACTGGCCGACAAGCCTTGGCGGTACAGGCGCTTGCCCGCGCCTTCTTCCGGGGTCAGCGGCGCAGCGCCCGCGCCAAGGCTGACGCCAGCGAGCAGGATCAGGGCGAGTACGCGGCAGCGTTTCATGGCGCGGACTCAGCGGCCAGCCACGGGCATTGTCAGCAACTGCAAGCGCTGGGCAATGGCGGCGGCCGGGGCGTCGGGGCGGATCTTGCTCCAGCGTTTATTGGCGACATCGCCGACGATCAACTGCGTGGAGTGCTGCTCGGGAGTCGGCACGATCTGGCCGATGCGGCTCAATACCAGGTCCATCTGCGCCTTGTCGCCGGTAAGAAAAAGCCAATGAGGGTCATCGGAACCCTGCTTCAAGGTGTAAGCCTTGAGCACCGCCGGCGTATCGCGCAGCGGGTCACTGGTAAGGGAAATGAAGGTGATGTCCGGCGCCTTGTCGCCCAACAGCTCGCGCACCTCTTTGAGCTTTTGGGTGATCAGCGGGCAGGCATCGTTGCAGCTAGTAAAAATGACGTTGAGCAGGACCACGCGGTTTTGCAGCGCATCGCTGTAGAAGCGCAGGGTTTCGCCGTTTTGATCCTGTAATGGCGTGTCGGTGAACCAGGTTTTCGCGTCGTGGGTGCCTTTGGCCGGCGCGGCGGCAACCGTTGTCGGGGCTTCGGGGGCATGGCCTTCGTGGGCGAATGCGACGTTGCTGAAGATCCAGAAACACACGGTCAGGGAGATCCAGTCGAGCAGTCTCATGGCTGTTGCTCCATGGCGATGGCGGTGTGTTTGGCGTGGGTGCGCAGGCCGCTGAGTTTTTCCACTTCCTTGGCCAGCAGCGCCGGGTCGGTGAAGCCGTAATAGCGCATCCAGTGACGATTGTTGCCGTCGCCGACGAGGATCAACGGTTGGTGATTCTTGAAGTCGCCGCTGAAACTGCCGAGGCCTTTGAGGGTTTCGTTGATCGACTGCGGCGAACCGGTCAGCCAGCTCCAGCCCGGCCCGCGCTGGAAGGTGCGCGCATAATCCTGCAGGCGTTTCGGGTCGTCACGCTGCGGGTCGATGCTGATCGACACCAGTTGCACTTCGTTGCCGACGCGCGCGCCGAGCTGTTTCTGCACCTTGCCCATGATCGACGAGACCACCGGGCACACCGTGGTGCAACTGGTGTAGATAAAGCTCATGACGACGATTTTTCCCTGTACCAGGTCTTGTTCGAGGCGCACGGTTTTGCCGTTCTGGTCGAGCAGCGGCACGTTGGCGAATTTCACTTGGGCGTGTTCTTGCGTGTTGCTGGCCGGGGCCGTGTGCCCGGCGTGTTCATCTGCCGAATGAGCGTTGGCGTGTTGAATGCCGAGGCTCAACAGGCACAGGGTCAGCAGGCCAGCGGATGCAAATCGGTTCATGTCGAAACTCCTCTTCAACGGGCCTGGCCGGGGGCTACCCGAACACTGGCAAAGGTCTTGTCATCGAAACCGGCGCCCAGCGACGCTGCGCGCACGTGCAGGTACCAGGCGCCGCTGCGGTCAAGGGTGATAGGCGCTTCGTATACGCCGTCGGCGACTTCCAGCGCCGCCACTTGGCGGGGGTGCGAGGTGGGCGCGAGGTAGTAGCGCAATTGCACGTCTTTGACGCCGCTGCGCTGGGTTTTGTCTTTGCCTTGAACGATGCGGAAACGCACGACGTAGGGGTCGTTGAGCGCCACGGCAGTCTTGTCGAGAAGGAACTCGACTTTCGGTGCGCCGAAGTGTTTTACCAGGGCGCCATTGGTTTCGATCTGCGCGGTAAAGCAGTGAATGATGTTCGGTTGGTTGAGCAGGAACGCCACGTCGAAGCGCCCCGCTGCCGGTAGCTTCACCCGCGCGCTGTACAACCCCGGCGAGACTTCGCGCAGGCTGCGGTCGATGACCATCGCGGCGCGGGCGATCTGGCCACGGTTGGGGTAACCGGACATCGGCGCGTTCATGCCTTCGGCGTAGAAATAGGTGGTGTTGTCGACCGGGTTGACCACGAACACCGCGTTGTCGTCGCGTGATACCGCAAGGCTTGAAGCGAGCGGCAAATCGCCGGCCAGGCGCGGCGCTTGCGGGCCGGCTTCGAAACCCTGGCTGATCGGCTGGCGGCCTTCACCGAGCGAGGACAAGTTGATCATGGTGACTTTCGGTGAAGCGAGTCCGCGTATGTAGGCGTAGGCCTGGGTGAACACCACCTGGTAGGGTTCGGCGCTGACGTCCAGATCATGAATGGCGCTGTTGGTGGCGGCATCGATGACGGTGGCGCGGTTTTCCACGGTGTTGAGCACCACGCCAAAGCGACCGTCGGCGCTGAAGCCCATCGGGCCCAGGCCTTGTTGCAACTTGATCACCCGGCGGATGGCGTGGGTGCTGGCGTCGACCACGGTCACCGTGCCGTCCTTGCCATCGGCCACATACACCGCGCCCGACAGCGCTGAATAGGCGACTGACAGCGGATGCGAGCCGGTTTTGATTTGCTCGACGATAGTGAGGCTCGCGATGTCGACCACGCTGACGGTGCCGTCGTCGCGGTTGCTGACGAAGGCGAAGCGGCTGTCCTTGCTGAAGCTGATTTCGTGGTGGCCGCGCCCGGTCTGCAGATGTTTGAGGGCTTTTAGGCTTTGCGTGTCGATCACCGTCACGCCGGAGTCTTCGCCTTTGCTGGCGTTGTTGCCGACCCAGAGCAGACGTTCGTCCGGTTGCAGCGCAACGCGCACGGGTTGGTTGCCGGCGGCAATCGAATCGATGACTTTGAATTGTTCGCTGTCGATGACGGCCACTTCACCCGCTGTCGGCATCGAGACGAACACGCGTTTGTTGTCTTTCGGGGTGACCCAATCCATCGGTGGTTGTTTGAGTTCGATCCGCGCGAGGGTGCTGGTGATGCCGCCCACTGAGACTGACGGATCGACCACGGCGATGCTCGCGTCGCGGTTCATCACCAGCAGGAAATAGCTGTTCAGATCCAACAATGGCCGCGCGCCGATATTGGATTTGAGGAACACGCCAACCCGGGCTTTGCAACTCTGATCACGGCCCTGAGCCTGATCCGCGGCGAGGGTCTGCGGATCGACCCAGGCGCCCGGCGCCACCCCGGACAACGGCTGGCCGGAGGCGCTGTCAGTGATGTGAAACTGCACATCGGCGAATTCGCCTTCGCGCAGTTTGCCGTCGGCGGCCAGTGGCTTGAGGTTGAAATCCACCGCCACGCCGTCGCGGTTCAGCGTCTGACCCGCAACGGTTTGTGCCAGCGCAATCTCACTCAGCGTCAGCAACGCACCGGCCATGGCCAGCGTGCAAATACCGATGATGTTGATGATCCTGTTCATCTAACTCTCCCCTACCTCTTCACCTGGCAAAACACCGACCCTGTGGGAGCGAGCCTGCTCGCGAAAGCGTCTTCAGCTGCACCCTTGAAAACCGAGTTGCTCCCATTCGCGAGCAGGCTCGCTCCCACAAGGGATTTGCATTCCTACCGCATCCTCACTGCCCACCACCGGCCCCTGTAGGCCTTCGCCTGCTCGCGATGGCGTCTTCAGCCTCACCCTCAAAAACCGGATTGCTCCCATTCGCGAGCAAGCTCGCTCCCACAAGGGATTTGCATTCCTACCGCATCCTCACTGCCAACCACCGGCCCCTGTAGGAGTGAGCCTGCTCGCGATGGCGTCATCTGCCTCACCATCCGAAACCGAGTAGCCCCAATCGCGAGCAGGCTCACTCCTACAGGGGATTTGCATCCACCGGGACATTGTCGTTTTGCCTACTGCCCCTGCGGCGCCGGCTCGGGTTCGTTGGTTACGCGCAGCAGTCCCCATAACCCGGAGGTGTTGCCGTAGGCGGCGTAGTCGCGGAACAGGTAATCCCCCGGTATCGCATTGCTGCCGCCGGCGCTCGGGATCATGAAGCTGAAGTGCGCGGCCGGCAGGACGCTTTCGTGGGCGCCGATGTACATCGACATCGGGTTGTAGCCGAAGCGCACCGAGCCGACGCCCGGCGAGCCCATCGGATAGCCACCGACATCACTCTTCTCGGCCTGGAACGGGTTCACCGACCAGACGTGCCCGTCGAGCTGGAACGTGGTGCCACGACTGCCACCGCTCGGCATCAAAATATGCGTACGGAACGGCTGCCCCGGTTTGGCATACAGCACCGGCGTCTGCGGATCGCCACCCACCAACGCATTGCTGTAAGCCATGTGCGCGTTGGTCATATCGCCATAACCCGCGCCATCGGCATGCCCGAACGGTGCGTCCGGGGCGAGGCCGAAGCGGTACCACAGCGGTTCGGTCTTGTAGTTGATCGCCATGCTCGAGTTGTCCTGCGGATCGGTCGGCACGCCGAAGCCCTCAGCCGCAATCCCTTCCACCGGCCGGCCATTGGCCCAACGGGTGTTCAACGCCTTGTGCCAGACCATCGCAAAATCGCGGTAGCTGGTTTGCCCAGGCGCCGTCACCGTGGCGTTGACCTTGCGCGCATCGTCGACCCAGGTCGCGCCGATCGGCAGGATGCTCATCGCCCCGCCGAGGCCTTTTTGCGGTTGCTTGATCACGTCCGCCGGGGTGAAATTCAAACCGCCGAACTCGACCGCCGTGGCATTGATGTTGTCGACGCTGCGGCCCAGTTGCGTCACCGGTTTGCCTTCACGCTCCAAGTGCCCGGCGTAGTACTGATAGGTACGGGTCGGGTACGCGCCGCTGTTGCCGACGCGCGGTGGCACGGTCTGGATCGGGTTGGCGCCGACGTTGGCGCCGTCGGATTTAGTGATGTCGTACGCCAGCAATTGCGCATGCAGGCCGACGTGGCTGGATGGCCGCATCAGGTTGTTGCTGAACGTTGTCGAGCCCAGACCGCTGTTGCGATCACGCTTGACCATGCCTTGCATCACCGCCGTCTGGGTCAGGTCAGGCATCACGCTCGGCAGACGGTTTTCCAGGGTGATGTTGATGCAATCCCCCGCCGCTGCGCGCAGCACCAGCGGTTCGACCGGGATGCCGGGTTTGAGCTTGCCGCTGAGCGGATCAAGGTCCGATTTGCGCACATACAGAATCGCAGTCGGGTCATGCAGCGGCCCGCTCTGCCCGCCGATGGTGATGGTTTCGCCATCCTCCGGATCGGTCACGGTGACTTGTGGAATGCTCACCGTGCGCGAGTTCAGCACCAGGGTGCCGCCCGCCGGATTCAGCGGCCCGCCGACATGCTGACCGAGCCCTTCGGGATCGCCGATGGTCAGGCCCAGCGCATTGCCGAGGATGTCATTGGCCAGTGCCGCGACCACTTCGTAGTTGCGCTGTACCGTCGGCCGCGTGCCGATGCCATTGGGGTTGGCGCTGATCCGTGGGCAACTGCCCTCGAACGCCACGGTGTTGCGCATGCCCGCCGGATTCGGGTTGTTGGGGATGGCGAACAGGTCGGCGCGTTTGGCGGTGTAGTTGCGCATCACGCCCCAAATACCGCTCCAGTAGCCTTCGATCGAAGCGTCCATCGAGTACAGATAATCGCCCGTGGTCGCCGCCGAACTGGAGAGCATCGACACCGGCGCAATGAAGCCCATCTGCTCGGAGATGCCGATCATTTGCGACGCGCGCCAGCCGGAGTTGGAGCTGTTGCCGAAACCGGAACCGCTCTGCAGCCATTTCACACCGTGCAGGGTGACGTTGTGCTCTTCTTCATGGCCACCGGCATGCACACGCAGTCGCACGTTGTCGCCGGTATAGGTGCGCAGCATCGGCGTGAACGGGTCACCCGGTTCGGCGCCGCCCTTGTTGATGTGCGGTGGAAACAGCGTGGTGCCGCCGGTGGGTCCGGTCGCCGAGGTGAGCAGATTCGGCGCCAGGTTCATCGCCGGAATCGCGCGGTCGGTGCGGCTTTGCATGGCGAACGACAGATCACCACCGAGGCCGTCGGCCTGCATGCCGCGCTTGCCGTCCGGGCCGACCTTGTTCGGGTCGTACACGCGCAGGGCCAGCGGTTCGTTGCGATAGTTGACGACGAACATGCCCGGATCATCCACCGAGATCGCCTGCGGACATGGCCGGCTCGGGCAGCCCGGGACCTGACCGCCCTGCACTTCCAGTACACCCTCTAGCAAGTTGCTGGCGTTGTTGCGCACGGGCGGATTGATCGCGTAGCGAAAGCTGTCGGCGGTCGCCGGGAACGCCTGGGCATTCGGCACACCGTTGGGGCCGGCACCGACGTAGACACCGGCTTCATAGGCGTGCTGGAAGTCGCTGTATTCGAGGAAGAACTCGCGGAAGCTGTCGTTCTTGCCGTCGCCGTCGAGGTCACCGGTGTTGATCACCGCTTGCCACGACGTCGGCCCACCGTCCTGACGCGCGCCGCTGTAGAGAGGCTCGCCGGTTTCGGCGTGGAACCAAGTGGAACCGGCCGGCTCGGCCAACACAGTGGCGTACAGACCAATCTGCTGATGCGTCGATGGGCCGAGGTGGTCGTGGGTGAAGATCGTGCCGAGGCCGCGATCGACGCCCTTGGCGTTGACCACCGGATCGACGAACCAGCGCTGCATCGCCGTGCGCGCACCGAGCCAGTCGGCGCGGCCGTACTGGCCGAAGAACGGATGGTTCTTGGCTTTCGGGCAAGCCTGGGTGCCGTCGCGCGGGTCAGTGCTGGCGCATTGGTTGAACTCACGGATCGCGTGAATGCGTTCCTGCACGGCGCCGGGCGAGAGCACGCCGTCCTCGTAGTTCCAGCCATTGGACGAGCCGTCCGCCGAGGTCAGATCCCATTTCGGCAAGTGGATGTGCTGGCCGATCACGTCGGTCGGCGTGCGCACCTGATAGTCGTCCATCTCGTAGGTGGCCGGCACCAGGTTGGTTTGCTGGTATTGCACGCAATCGAAAGTGTTCATGCGCATCACCAGCGGCTCTGGCGGACGCTGCTTGGTGATCACCGGCCAGGCGTCTTCCCACAGCGCCAGAATGCGCGCTTGCGGGAAGTGATAGCCGACCTTGTTGTACACCGCGTCGAACTGGATGTTGGCGGCTTTGTAAATGCGTGGGCGGTCGGCGGTGAAGCTCGAGGCGCCGACAAAGGACATGCCGTCGATGCGTTCACCGCTGGCGAACTCACCGCTGCCAGCGCTGCTGGTCAGGCGTTTTTGCCGATCGTCCATGCACGGTTCGTAGTACGGCGCGCCGGCCATTGGCAAGGCGCCGTTGGTGCGAAAGGCCTTGGCCACCACTTGATTGCCGGGCAGCAAGGCATAACTTGGATGGTCTTTTTTCGCGTGGAAGGCCATCGCCGCTTGTTCGACTTCGGTGCCTTCTTCCGGCAGGTAAATCGGTTTGGCGCGGGTGACTTCCTTGGAGAAGTCCAGCGAGGTGGTCACGGTGTGCGCTTCGCCTCCGGCCGAAACGCCATCCAGTGCGTGACGCTGCAAGCCGCCATTCCAGCCACCGGACTGCGCCGGGTCAAGGTTGGCCCACAGCGCTTTGCCGCTGGCCTTGAGCGCTTGCGCGGTGGCCGCGTCGAGCATGTCCAGCGGCGGGGTTGGCGGACGTTGGCCGACCGAACTTTCCATGCCACCGATCCAGAACGGATAGCCCGGGTTTTTCAGGCTGCCGTCGGCATTGCGGTTGGCTTCACTGCGATCGACCAGCGCCAGTGAGCCGATGGCTTGACCGCCAGCGTTGCCGCCGTGGTGCTCGCCGTCGTCATCGCCCTCTTCTTCGTCGTCATCATTACCGGCGACCAGGGTTTCACCGATTTTCGGCACCACCACGACTTTGCCGGGCATCGGCGCCATGGCTTTGCCCGGCAGCGGCACAATCGCCGGTATCGGTGTGCCGGCAACGATTTCGCCGTCCGGCAAGGCGCGTGCACCGGCCGCCGGTTTGCCACTGCGCAAGGCAAACGGTTCGCTGTGATAACCGTCGGCGCCCTGCTGCGACACGTCGAGTCGAGTGCCTTCTTCGAAGACATCGTGCACCCGCCACATGGCCCACATGCCTTGGGCGAAGTGCGGATAGAAATGGCAGTGATAGATCGCATCGCCGGCCACGCGGTTGCGGTTGCCGGAACCGCCATTGGCGATTTCGTAGGTATAACCGGCGCCCGGCCCGATGCCTTGGGCGTCGACATAATCGGAGTTGTCGTCGTTGGGGTTGAACAACCATTGATGGCCGTGCAAGTGGAAGATATGTTGCTCGTGGCCATTGTGGGTATTGCGGAATTTGACGAAGTCACCGATGTAGCTGTGGTTGACGTTCGACGGCTCCGACGGATACAGGGCCATGGTGGCTTTCACCCCGATCTGATCGGCGCGCGGTGTCTGGCCTGGGGCGATGTTCTCAAGCCCGGCGTTGGCCGGCACATCCACCAGCATTGCCACATCGCCAACGGTGTGCGAACTGAGGAAGAATTCTTCGTAGGCGCAGGACAGGCAATCGTGCATCGGCCCTACGCCCAAGCGGTTGGCGACCACTTCGGCGCCCATGCCGCCGGAGCCGTAGTTGATCATGAACGAGTCGCGGGTCGGCTCCAGCACATGGGCCATCACCGGATCCGCCCAGTACGCGGGGAACGCTTGGGTGGCGGCGGTTTCGTCCTGGAATTGCGAGGCAAAATCGCGGAACGCTTCGAGGCGGTTGGGGATCGCCGGGTTGCGTTTGCCCATCGATTCCAGCGGATAGGTGCTGGGCGGGAAACTGCCGTCGGCGTTGCTGCCCATGACAATCGCATCGCTTTCGCTGGAAATGATTTCATTGCCGTCGACCATGCTGATGATCGGCGTACCGGCCTTGCCTTCACGCAACCACGGTTCGCGTTGCGGGTAGCGCGCCTGGTAATCGACGATCGGTTGGCCGGTGGGCGCGCGGCCCGTGGTGGCCAGGCGCATTTCTTCTTCGGTAAGGGTATTGCGATAAGTGCGACCGCCCTTGGGCAGCACGACGACCTGACCGAACAAGCCATTGGCAACGTTGCCGGCCGCACCCTCGCCACCGAACGTTGCGCCACGGCTGCTGACGGCAAACGCGCCCTCGCGCTCGGCGTACAGGGTGTAGGAACGGCTGGCACCCGGTGGCACCAGACTGTTGGCGTTACGCCCGGTGAACGAAGAAATGTCATCGATGCTGTTCACCGCTTGCAGGCCGTTGACCTGGAAACCGACGTGACGATCCGCCACCTGCTCATCGACTTTGAAGGCTTCGGCGCCGTTGGCGTTTTCGACCCCTTCCTCGCCCTCGTTTTCAAAGTGCTTGTTCGGGTTGGCCTGATAGTCGAGCAGGTTCTGCAGATTGATCGTCAGGCAATCGCCGGCAGCTACGCGCAACACCAGCGGCCGCGGACGCTTGTCCGGACGCAGCGAGACTTTGCCCGGCGCCGCTGAGCCGCCGTACGCCAGCGACTGGTCATGTTCATCCACCACGTCGCGGCGCAAGGCGAACATCATGCCGTTGGCGTTCTGCGCACCGAGGCGGTTGAACATCAGCGGTTGATCGAAGGCGACGACGTTGGCCACCAGATTGTGCTCGCAACGCACAGCCGCGCCGGCCAGTTCGACGCTGAGCATCGAGGCCAGAATCAGCAGCCAGTTCAACAGAGACGGAGCGTGATGAATGCCAACCATGATCAGTAACCTCGTAGTGGGTGCTCTTGGGAACACTTCTCGACAAATGCCCCGGAGCAATCCGCGTGCCACAAAAAATTACATGTCCGTTCAAGCAGTTACCGCAACGATTTGAGAGTTCGGGGGATATTCCCCACCCGTTTCCCCCACTTTTCGGGCCTTGGCCGTTTGCCCCGAAAGTGGGGAAAACCGGGTTGGGGTCACAACGGCGCATCCATGGCCAGCCCTTGCAGACGCCGGTACTGACGCAAGACATTCGGCACATAACGCTGGGTTTCGGCGAACGGCGGAATCACCCGGCCACGGCTGAGCACCGCGTCCGGCCCGGCGTTGTAGGCCGCCACCGCGAGAGCAATGTCGTTGTCGAACAGGGTCATCAGGCGCTTGAGGTATTTGGCCCCGCCCTGGATGTTGGCCTTGGGGTCGTAGACGTCGGTCACACCCAGCTCGCGTGCGGTGTCGGGCATTAACTGCATCAGTCCGCCGGCGCCTTTGGCCGAGGTCGCGCCTGGGTTGTAATGGGATTCGGCATTGATCACCGCGTGCAGCAGCGCTTCGGGTAATTGATTGACTTTGGCGGCTGCCGAGACCAGTTCCGCGTAGGGCTGGTTGGCGATCATTTGTGGCTGTTGATCGAGGCTGGCCACAGGCATTTCAGCCTCGTGGATCACCCGTTCGTAAGTGCGTCCGGGCCGGTGAACGTTGGACAGCACGTAGCTGCCCTTGGCGTCCACGGAGATGAACACATCGGCCTGCGCGGCGCCGCTGAGCAGCACACAACCGAGCAATCCGCTGGCGATAAATTTCATGTCGGGCCTCCCCGGATCGACCCCGATAAATTGGGGGAAATGCCCCAATGGCCGATCACGTTTGAGCCATACGCAAGCACTGTGCCGACTCTTGATAAGCCCGTACCACAAGGGCTTCAGCCAAGTTGACGTTCTTGAGTGGGGGCTGAGCATGGCATTTGCATAAGCCCTTTACGCGACACGGCTGCCACTCACGGGAGGTCATCATGAAGCTGCAATTTCGTCCGCGTGACCAACGCGGTTTTACCCTGCTCGAATTGCTCGTGGTGCTGGTGGTGCTCGGCCTGTTGGCCGGGATCGTCGCGCCGAAATACTTCGCCCAACTCGGCCGCTCGGAAGTGAAAGTGGCCAAGGCGCAGATCGAAGGACTGAGCAAGGCACTGGACATCTATCGACTGGAGGTCGGCCATTACCCGTCCACCGAACAGGGCTTGCAGGCCTTGGTCACCGCACCCAGCGACGAGGCGAAATGGACCGGCCCGTACCTGCAGAAAAAGCTCCCGCAGGATCCGTGGGGACGTAACTACACCTACCGCTATCCCGGCGAAAACAGCGAGTACGACTTGCTGTCGATGGGCAAGGACGGCCAGCCCGGCGGCGAAGGCGAAAACGCCGAAGTGACCAACTGGCAGTGAGCGGAGCGCGGCCCATGCGATTTCATTTGAAAGCGGTTGGCAAGGCTGGGGTGGTGTCCTTGAGTGTGGAGGCGCCGGGTGACAGCGAGGCGCGGCGCATCGCCGAGGATCAGGGTTTGCGCGTGCTCAGCCTGCACGTAGACAAGCACTGGCGTTCGCTGAAACTGCGTCAGCGCGAGACCTTCAATCTGGTGTTGTTCAGCCAGGAACTGACCACGCTGCTCAATGCCGGCCTACCGTTGATCGATGCGCTGGAAAGCCTCGCCGAAAAAGAATCCGCCCCCGCTGCCCGGAAAACCTTGAGTGAGCTGGTTCGCTTGCTTTACGAGGGCAAATCCTTCTCGCAGGCGTTGGGCCAGTTGTCGGCGGTGTTCCCGCCGCTGTACGTGGCGCTGGTACAGTCCAGCGAGAAGACCGGTGCGGTCGGCGATGCGCTGGGCCGCTATGTCAGTTATCGCCAGCGCATGGACGAGGTGCGCCAGAAGATCATCAGCGCCTCGATCTACCCGATGCTGTTGCTGATAGTCGGCGGTGGCGTGGTGCTGTTCCTGATGGGTTATGTGGTGCCGCGCTTCAGTCTGGTGTTTGAAGGCTTGGGCAATAACCTGCCTTGGCTGTCGCAGGTGTTGATGAGTAGCGGCATGTTTTTGCATGCGCATCAGGCGGAGTTCTTCGGTGCATTGGCAGCCATTGTCATCACCCTCGCCGTGCTGCAAAAGCAACCGGCGTTTCGCCGTGGCCTGGATCGGCTGGTGGAGAAACTGCCGGCCGTGCATCAACGGATTTTCATGTATGAACTGGCGCGGTTTTATCGCTCGCTGGGGATTCTGCTGCAAGGCGGGATTCCACTGGTGACCGCCATGGCCATGGTGCGCGGCTTGCTTACCGTGGCATCACGGGTGCGACTCGATCAGGCGTGCGAGCGGGTGCGCGAGGGGCAATCGCTGTCCACCGCGCTGGAACTCAATCACCTGGTGACGCCGGTCTCGCTACGACTGCTGCGCGCCGGCGAACAGTCCGGCAACCTCGGGCAGATGATGGAACGCAGCGCCGATTTCTACGACGAGGAAATCAGCCGCTGGCTGGAGTGGTTCGTGAAGTTGTTCGAGCCGCTGCTGATGACGTTTATCGGCCTGCTGATCGGGGTCATCGTGATCCTGATGTACATCCCGATTTTCGAACTGGCTTCGAGTATTCACTGACCCCGGGGAACGGGTCCGGTCCCTGCAACAACGCACTTTTACGTTCCCAAACAAAACCACAAAGACGGAGAACGATATGCACATTAAAAAGCTCGTGCTCGCAATGGCCATCGGCGCAGTTCTGTCAGCGTCAACGGTGCTGATTCCGGACAGTTTGTCCGGGGTATCCAGTGCTTATGCCAAGGATGGTGGGAGTGGTGGTGGAGGCAGTGGGGGCGGTGGGGGCGGTGGCGGAGGAAGTGGAGGTGGCGGTGGCGGTCATGGCGGCAATGGCGGTGGCAGCGGTGGTGGGAGCGGTGGAAGTGGCGGTGGCAGCGGTGGCGGCGGCAGTCATGGGGGCGGCGGCAATAGTGGCAGCGGTGGCGGCGGCAACAGTGGCCACAGCGGCAGCGACCACGGCTCGGGACACTCGGGCGACAGCGCCTCATCCGGCCGCAACGGCACGCACGCCGAAGCGGGAGATGACCACGGCGTCCATCGGGCGGGTGAAGTCGGCGATGACCACGGCGTCCACCGCGCGGGTGAAGTCGGCGATGACCACGGCGTCCACCGCGCTGGCGAAGTCGGTGATGACCACGGCGTCCACCGCGCTGGCGAAGTCGGTGATGATCGTGGCGTCCATGCTGCGGCTGAAGCCGGCGATGATCGCGGCGTGCATGTCGGCGGCGAGCCTGGCGATGACAAGCGCGCCAACTAATCATTAGACACACCGCAAAACCTGTGGGAGCGAGCCTGCTCGCGAATGCTGTGGGTCAGTCAATGATGTTTTGACTGACACAACGCTTTCGCGAGCAAGCTCGCTCCCCCAAGGGTTTGTGGCGTGCGCAGATTTCGCAGACAACCACCATCAATTGTAGGAGCGAGCCTGCTCGCGATAGCGGTCATTCAGACACTGAAGCTGTGACAGACAGAACGCTATCGCGAGCAGGCTCACTCCTACAGGGTTTTTGCGGCGTTTGAAGATTACGCAAACGACCGTTAACAAATGTGGGAGCGAGCCTGCTCGCGAATGCTGTGGGTCAGTCAATGATGTTTTGACTGACACAACGCTTTCGCGAGCAGGCTCGCTCCCACAGGGTTTTGTGGCGTGCGCAGATTTCGCAGACAACCACCATCAATTGTAGGAGTGAGCCTGCTCGCGATAGCGGTCATTCAGACACTGAAGCTGTGACAGACAGAACGCTATCGCGAGCAGGCTCACTCCAACAGGGTTTTGTGGCGTACGCAGATTCCGCAGAAGACCCTTATCAAATGTGGGAGTGAGCCTGCTCGCGAATGCTGTGGGTCAGCCAATGATGTTTTGACTGACAGTACGCTTTCGCGAGCAGGCTCGCTCCCACAGGGTTTTGTGGCGTGCGCAGATTTCGCAGACAACCACCATAAATTGTAGGAGTGAGCCTGCTCGCGATAGCGGTCATTCAGACACTGAAGCTGTGACAGACAGAACGCTATCGCGAGCAGGCTCACTCCAACAGGGTTTTGTGGCGTACGCAGATTCCGCAGAAGACCCTTATCAAATGTGGGAGTGAGCCTGCTCGCGAATGCTGTGGGTCAGCCAATGATGTTTTGACTGACAGTACGCTTTCGCGAGCAGGCTCGCTCCCACAGGGTTTTGTGGCGTGCGCAGATTTCGCAGACAACCACCATAAATTGTAGGAGTGAGCCTGCTCGCGATAGCGGTCATTCAGACACTGAAGCTGTGACAGACAGAACGCTATCGCGAGCAGGCTCACTCCAACAGGGTTTTGTGGCGTACGCAGATTCCGCAGAAGACCCTTATCAAATGTGGGAGTGAGCCTGCTCGCGAATGCTGTGGGTCAGTCAATGATGTTTTGCCTGACACAACGCTTTCGCGAGCAGGCTCGCTCCCACAGGGTTTTGTGGCGTGCGCAGATTTCGCAGACAACCACCATCAATTGTAGGGGTGAGCCTGCTCGCGATAGCGGTCATTCAGGCACTGAAGCTGTGACAGACAGAACGCTATCGCGAGCAGGCTCACTCCTACTGTTTTATCCGCGTATAAATCAGAGGGCGACGTGGCTCTCGTTCAGGCGTTCACGCAAAAATTCAACCAGCGCCTGCACCGGTCTGGAGGCCTGACGATGTTGCGGGTAAACCGCTGAAAGTGTCAGCGGCTCCGGGCGCAAATCATCCAGCACCGGCACCAGCCGGCCATCCTTCAGCGCTGCGCCAACGATGAACGTCGGCAGATAAGTAATGCCCATCCCCTGCACCGCCGCATCCCTGAGCAACTCGCCGTTGTTCACCCGCATGCGCCCAGTGACGTTGACCAACAGCGGCTTGCCCTGCCCCGCATTGAAACGCCATTGCACCGAACGTCCATGCCCATACGGCAGACAATCATGCCTGTGCAGATCTTCAGGCTTGAGCGGCGTGCCGCGTTCGGCGAGGTACGCCGGACTGGCGCAGTACACCCGTTCGATCGAGGCGATGCGCCGGGCAATCAGTGTCGAGTCTTCCAGCACGCCAATGCGCAGTGCCAGATCGTAGCCCTCACCGAGCAAATCCACCGGCCGATCACTCAGATCAACCTCAACCGTGACTTCTCTATATCGCTGCAAGAACAGCGGCAACAGACAGCCCAGATGCGCCACGGCAAACGACAGCGGCGCACTCACACGAATCGTTCCGCGCGGCTCGGCAGTCTGCCCGGCGATGCCCTGCTCCACTTGCTCGACTTCGCCCAACAGCCGTAGTGCCGATTCGTAATAACTCTGCCCCAGCGGCGTGACGTCCAGGCGCCGAGTCGAGCGGTTCAACAACCGCACGCCGAGACGCTCTTCCAACTGCATCAAACGCCGGCTGACGAACTGCTTGGACAGGCCCAACTGATCGGCCGCTGAGGTGAAGCTGCCGGAGTCCATGACCTGGCAGAAAATACGCATGTCTTCGAACGGGTTCATTGTCACTCTCTGGTGGACAGTTAAACGCTTTATAGCCGCTTTTTCACTTCTCGGCACCCTATTAATCTGTGTCCACGGTGTTGAAACCAACCCCCCACACACTCAACAAACTCAAAAATGGAATTGAACATGAACATCACGAAAACCCTCACCGCTTCCCTCCTCGCCCTGTCCATCGGCAATGCTTTCGCCGCCGAGACCTCCGGTGTCGAACACAACACCCAAGCCTTCCTCAACGCCCTCGCCGCCGGCGGTGGCAAACCCCTTGAGCAACTGAGCCCGAAAGACGCCCGTGCAGTACTGACCGGCGCCCAGGCTTCGGTGAAAGTGGATCTGTCGGGAGTTGAAGTCAGCGACAAGGCGATCAAGGTCAACGGCCAGACGATCAACCTGAAAGTGGTGCGGCCGGCCAAGGTCAAAGGCGAGTTGCCGGTGTTCATGTTCTTCCACGGTGGCGGCTGGGTCCTCGGTGATTATCCGACCCACCAGCGCCTGATTCGCGACTTGGTGGTGGGCTCTGGCGCCGTCGCGGTGTACGTCGATTACACGCCGTCGCCGGAAGCGCAGTACCCGACCGCGATCAATCAGGCTTACGCCGCGACGAAATGGGTGGCAGAAAACGGCAAGGACATCGGTGTCGACGGCAAGCGTCTGGCGGTGGCCGGCAACAGCGTCGGCGGCAACATGGCGGCGGTCGTGGCGTTGATGGCCAAGGAACAGAAAGCCCCGGCGCTGCGCTTCCAGTTGCTGATGTGGCCGGTGACCAACGCGCAGTTCGACGACGGTTCGTATCAGCAATTTGCCGAGGGCCACTTCCTCACCAAAGGCATGATGCAGTGGTTCTGGGACAACTACACCACCAACCCCGCCGAGCGTGCGCAAATCCATGCCTCGCCGCTGAATGCCAGCGCAGAACAGCTCAAAGGCTTGCCTGCGGCACTGGTGCAGACTGCCGAGTTCGACGTGCTGCGTGACGAAGGCGAAGGCTATGCGCGGCACCTCGATGCGGCCGGCGTGGCGGTGACCTCGGTGCGCTACAACGGGATGATTCATGACTTCGGCCTGCTCAATCCGTTGAGTCAGATTCCTGAAGTGAAGGCGGCCGTGCGTCAGGCAGCGGCTGAGCTGAAAACCCACTTGCAGCCTTAACGGCAAAAGATCGCAGCCTTCGGCAGCTCCTACATTGGAATACGTTCTCCTGTAGGAGCTGCCGCAGGCTGCGATCTTTTCACTTGCAGACACCGCGGAGCCAAGGTCATGACATTTTTCTACACCCACCTGCTGTCCTGGAGCGCCGCCCTGCTGCTGCTCGACGCCGTGCTCTGGCACTTCTCGCCCTTCACCCATCGCGCCCCGAGAGTCGCTGTGCGGTTGGTGCTGTTTCTGGCGTTCACGGCGCTGGTGATCAACGCCGGCGTCAGTCCGTTGCAAGCACCACAATTTACCGATGACCGCGTGGCGCAGTTGGGTGCGACGGCGTTGGGGATTCTCTGGTGGCTCTACGCCGCTCGCGTGTTGACCGAAGTGATCGGGCTGGCGCTGATGCGCCGCATCGGCCACAGCGGTCGTTTGCTCCAGGACGTGATCGGCGCATTGGTGTTTCTGGTGGCCACCGTCGCCGCGGCCGGTTACGTGCTGGAGCTGCCGGTGAAAGGTTTGCTGGCAACCTCCGGCGTGGTGGCGATTGTTGTCGGTCTGGCGCTGCAAAGCACCTTGGCCGATGTGTTTTCCGGGATCGTGCTCAACACCACCAAGCCGTATCAGGTGGATGATTTCGTGGTGATCGACGGCGTCGAAGGCAAGGTCTTCGACATCGACTGGCGCGCTACGCACCTGCTGACCAGCGCCGGGACCATGGCGGTGGTGCCGAACTCGGTGGCGGCCAAGGCGAAGATCGTCAACCTCAGCCGTCCGAACAACATGCACGGCGTGTCGATCAGCATCCAGGTGCCGAATCACATCCGCCCGCGCCGGGTACTCGATGCGCTTGATCGCACCTTGCAGGGCAGCAGTTCTCTGTTGCTGACGCCAGCGCCGAAAGCCGTGCTGAAAGAGGCCGGCGAAACCATGTCGGAGTACGTCGCCAGCGGCTTCATCGCCGAGCTCGGCAAGAAAAGCGAAGTGCGCAATCAACTGTTCGACCTCGCCCACCGGCATCTTGAAGCGGCGGGCATTTCGCGGCATCCGGACGGCGTGATCGAGCCGTCGAGCCGCGCCCGCGCGTTGCTCGATGAAGTGAAAATCTTCCGCTCGCTGAGCAGTGATGAGCGCGATCGCCTCGCCGAATCGATGGTTGCGCAACAGTACGCGGCAGGCCAAGTGGTGCTGGATCTGGATGAAGTGCCGGACAGTCTGTTTGTGATTGCCACCGGCGTGGTCAGCGCGACTGTGCCTGACGGTGACAGCAAGGTCGAGGCCGGGCGCATGGGGCCGAGTGAGGTCATGGGTGAACAGAGCATCCTCGCGGATACACCGTCGCAGGCGACGTTCACGGCGTTGACCTCGAGCATCATTTATCGTCTCGACAAGAGCCTCACTCGCGAGTGCATGGAGCAGCGTACGGAGGTGGGTCGGGCGTTGAATAAATTGCAGGCGGTGCGTCAGCAGAACAGTCGCCTCGCGTTGATGGGCAAACCGGTGGCGGTGAGGAAAGGTGGGTTTTTGGGTTGGTTGCAGAAGCGCTGAAGCGGCAAGATCAAGATCAAAAGCCTCCCCCTCACCCCAGCCCTCTCCCCCAAGGGGGCGAGGGGGAAGGGAGCCGATCTCCGTGTGCTTCAAGTCCGGAGTTCGACTCGATTCCCCAGGTCGGTGTATTCCGAAAGAGCCCCTCGGTCAGTCCCCTCTCCCTCTGGGAGAGGGCTAGGGTGAGGGGCTTTTCAAACTCACACCGAATTACTTGGCAGTGAACTTGGTATAGCTGTTGATCAGGTTGCGATAGTTAGGCAGACGCTCCGATAGCAGATGCGCCAAACCTTCCATGTCGTTACGCCAATCACCCTGCAGCTCGCACGCCACCGAGAACCAGTTCAGCAGGTGTGCACCCGCCGCCGACATCCGCGCCCACGCCGCTTGTTGCACGGTGGTATTGAACGTGCCCGACGAGTCAGTCACCACAAACACTTCATAGCCTTCAGCAATCGCCGACAAGGTCGGGAACGCTACGCAAACGTCCGTCACCACACCGGCGATGATCAGTTGCTTGCGACCGGTCGCCTTGATCGCTTTGACGAAGTCTTCGTTGTCCCAGGCATTGATCTGGCCTGGACGCTGAATGAACGGTGCATCCGGAAACTGCTCGCGCAATTCAGGCACGATCGGGCCGTTCGGGCCTGCGTCGAAACTGGTGGTCAGAATGGTCGGCAGCTTGAAGAACTTGGCGATGTCGCCCAGCGCCAGCACGTTGTTCTTGAATTCGTTCGGGGTGAAATCCTGAACCAGCGAGATCAGGCCGGTCTGGTGATCGACCAGCAATACAACCGCATCATCTTTGTTCAGACGTGTGTAAGGAACGCTCATGGGAAAACTCCTGATGGACGGATGGATGAAGCGTTGAGCGCCGACCGGATGGTCGGCGCCTTAGGGGGAATCAGAAGGCGAAGCAGGAACAGCCGAACGCGCCCCAGAAACCGGCGAAGTCACTGACCGGTGCGTTCGACATCCGCGCCTTTTCATGGCTGTGGGTGTGCACCGCACACGGCCCGCTGCACTGGTGAACCTGCGCCTGCAACGGCGAATTCGGCCGCCAGTGGCCCGGGACTTTCACCACCGGCGACCAGTCCGGCAGCACTGGAATCGAACGCGGGCCGAGGTCTTCGAAGTTGCCGGCGGCATAAACAATCTTGCCGCCGACCACGGTCAGCACCGACTCGATCCACTTGATTGCTTCTTCCTCGACATGGAAGAAGTCCGCGCTCAGCGCTGCCAGATCCGCCAGTTGCCCGACCTTGATCTGACCTTTCTTGCCCTGCTCCGAGGAGAACCAGGCGCTGCCGTGGGTGAACAGTTCCAGCGCGGTGGTGCGCGGCAGACCTTCTTCGTATAGGGCCAGACCACCAACGGTGCGACCGCTGACCATCCAGTACAGCGAAGTCCACGGGTTGTAGCTGGAAACGCGCGTGGCATCGGTGCCGGCGCCGACCGGTACGCCTTCGGCGAGCATGCGCTTGATCGGTGGCGTCGCTTCGGCGGCTTGCTTGCCGTAGCGGTCGACAAAGTATTCGCCCTGAAAGGCCATGCGATCCTGAATCGCAATGCCGCCGCCCAGTGCTTTCACACGCTCGATGTTCTGCGGGGTGATGGTTTCGGCGTGGTCGAAGAACCACGGCAAGCCATTGAACGGAATGTCGCGGTTGACCTTCTCGAACACGTCGAGCATGCGGCTGATCGACTCGTTGTAAGTCGCGTGCAAACGGAACGGCCAGCGCTGTTCAACCAAGTGGCGCACCACCGGCTCCAGCTCTTCTTCCATGGTTTGCGGCAGGTCCGGGCGCGGTTCGAGGAAGTCTTCAAAGTCCGCCGCCGAGAACACCAGCATTTCGCCGGCGCCGTTGTGGCGCAGGAAGTCGTCGCCCTGATGCAACTTGACGCTGCCGGTCCAGTTCTGGAAATCGCTCAGTTCTTCTTTCGGCTTCTGGGTGAACAGGTTGTAGGCGATGCGCACGGTCAACTGGTCGTCCTTGGCCAGTTGTTCGATCACCTGATAATCATCCGGGTAGTTCTGGAAACCACCGCCGGCGTCGATCGCGCTGGTCAGGCCGAGGCGATTGAGTTCGCGCATGAACTGGCGGGTCGAGTTGACCTGATATTCCAGCGGCAGCTTCGGCCCCTTGGCCAGCGTCGAGTAGAGAATCATCGCGTTCGGTCGCGCGACCAGCATGCCGGTCGGGTTGCCATTGCTGTCACGGACGATCTCGCCACCCGGCGGGTTCGGCGTGTCGCGGGTGTAACCGGCGACGCGCAGCGCGGCGCGGTTGAGCAGCGCGCGGTCATACAGGTGCAGGATAAACACCGGGGTGTCCGGCGCGGCCTGGTTGATCTCTTCGAGGGTCGGCATGCGTTTTTCGGCGAACTGGAATTCGTTCCAGCCACCGACCACGCGCACCCATTGCGGGGTCGGTGTGCGGTCAGCCTGATCCTTGAGCATGCGCAGCGCATCGGCCAGCGACGGCACGCCTTCCCAGCGCAGTTCGAGGTTGTAGTTCAAACCGCCACGGATCAAGTGCAAGTGCGAGTCGTTGAGACCCGGAATGACGCAGCGGCCATGCATATCGACCACTTGCGTGTTTGGCCCGCGCAGGGCCATGGCCTGGTTGTCGTTGCCAACGACCACGAAGCGGCCGTCGGTGATCGCCACGGCACTGGCCAGCGGCTTGGTGCGGTCGACGGTGTGAAATTGGCCATTGAACAGAATCAGATCGGCGCTCATCGCAGTTCCTCAAGCAAAGTGAAAAGGAGCAAACCCCGCGCGCTCAGCGTGGCGAGGTCTCTTGGGAATCGAGGTGTTCATGGGCCTGACTGGCTTCGAGCCACGGCGTAAACAAACGAGTGACCGGCGGCATCACCACGTACACCACCGACAGAACGATGGTCAGGGTGATCAGGAACGTGGCGACTACGTAATTGGACAGGATCGGATGTAGCGCCAGCAGCGGCCCCCAGATCAGCGGCACCAGCAAGGTGTGCGGCAAAATCACCAGCAGCGAGACCACCGCTTGCTTCCAGCGCGGCGGCGGCGAAGCGGCATCCGACAGTGGCGAGAACCAGAATTCATTGATCGGCGCGACTTCGGTCTGATCGCCGTCAGCCAGCATCGGCGCTGCTTCGGCGACCAGTGCCTGACGCTGCGGCGACTCCAGCCAGCCTTGCATCGATTCGGTGGAACTGAAGCGCAGTACGCAGGTGTAGAAGTCGAGACGGCCGCGCTTGCCGCGCACCACGTCCACGCCGAGATGGCCTTCACGCTGCCCCGCCACCCGGACGATATTGCGCAGCCAGGCCTCGTACGCCGACTCGAAACCGGCCTTGACCCGGTGTTTGATGATCAGCGTGACCGTCTCATCGGCCCCCGGTGACTGTGGATTGAGGACTTCAGGCATAACGCAGCACTCCGGGCAAACGAACAGAAATCGCCAGCCGTCCCGGCCCGGCAATCAACACAGTGGTAAACACGATCAACAGCAACCAGCCGAACTGCCCTTCGGCCACACTCCATTGCGGATGCACGACCAGCAGTGCCACCAGCAGCACAAAGAGAATAGGCACGCAGGCCAATCGCGCCAGTAACCCAGCGACGATCAGTAGCGGACAGAGGACTTCGGCGAAGATCGCCAGAATCAGGGTGAGGTGAGATCCGAGGTGGAACGGGTCCTCGATCAGTTGCAGTTGCGCGGTGAAGTCGAGCAACTTGGGCAAGCCGTGGACCCACAGCAAAAACAACCCGCCGCTGACCCGCAGGAACAGCAAACCGATGTCGCGTGCCCGTTCATCTGTTGAGGCATTCATGACCCGACCCTTGAAATGTCATTGGCTGGAATCATGCCAATGATGGTCGGGAGGAAATTGGATGGGTGTGCTCAGTTCTACGGCGTGCCAGGATTTTTGAAACACCGCAGAACACTGTGGGAGCGAGCCTGCTCGCGAAGGCGTCGGGTCAGTTATAAATACTTGAATGACACACCGCTTTCGCGAGCAGGCTCGCTCCCACAGGGGGTGTGCTTAGGCAGGTGGTTCGAGGTTATCCAGCACCCGATTCACTGCCAGCTCACCGAGCATGATCAACTGCGCAATCCCCAACAACGCCCGGCGCTGCGGCGCGGGCAACAGATGGGCGACGTCCTGGGCGATGGTCTTGGCCGAGGCGAGTGTTTCGCTGGCGTCGGTCAGCAGTTCTTCGGCTTTGGTGTCGGCGGTTACGGCATACATGCCGCGAGTTCTGCGTGGAGGTGGTGTGGAGCCGGGTGGAAGGAGGTAGTGGTCGAGGGCGCGGTCGGCGGCTTCGTGGAGTTTTCGGGAATCGATGGATTCGTAGGGGGATGTGGGGTCGATGTCTGGTGGGTTGGGTGTAACTTTGAACATGGTGAATCTCCTGTCCTAGGTTAACCACCATGACCTGTCGCTAAACAAATAATGGTGGCAGCTGCACGCAGGTTAGCGAACCGGGAGGAACAGGAACCCGGCAGACCCGAAGGCCTCCCGCGCGCAGCCGCCATAACATCAATTGCAAAAAGACAATCTGCAAAGACGTAGGGTGCACTGTGCGCCTGTATCCAATTCGGGTCGCTAAACCCGATCGCTGAACTATTCAGCGACCACCAAACGATAGAGACCGGACCACAAGCGCACAAGCCGGCGGATTCTGGCGTAGCTGTAGGCAAAGGCGCAAGGTTGCGTAGCCTGAAAGAGTGTCTGAGGGTGTTGCTTAAACGGCGATGTTTAAAGCACCAAGAACTCAAGCATCACACCAAACCAATGTAGGAGTGAGCCTGCTCGCGATAGCGGTTTAGCGGCCACCATCATCTATGACTGACGAACCGCTATCGCGAGCAGGCTCACTCCTACAGGGGATCGATGTGTTTGTGAGATTTGCGCAGGGATTTAAATCGGCGGGATATCCAGCGGCGCCGCCATGAACTGGCTGATCCGCGAGCGCAGCCATTTCTCCGCCGGATCGTTGTCATGCACCCCGCTCCAGGCCATCGACAATTGCGCCGCATCGATCGGGAACGGTGGATCTTCGGCGCGCAACGCACACCCTTCAACCAGCGCGCAGGCAGCGTAATCAGGCACGGTGGCGATCATCTCGGTGCCGGCGAGCAAGGCGCGCAAGCCGCTGAATTGCGGCACACCCAACACCACGCGGCGGCTGCGTCCGACCTTGGCCAGGTCCATGTCGATATTGCCGCTCAAGTCGCCGGAGAACGACACCATCGCGTGTGGGCGCTCGCAGTATTCGTCCAGCGTCAGCGGCCCCGGACGGTCGTCGCCGCGCAGGACTTTGCAGGGAATGTCGCGCAGTTTTTTGCGCTTGGCGTTGGCCGGCAACTCAGTGGTGTAACTGACGCCAACAGAGATTTCTCCAGAGGCCAACAGTGCCGGCATCAACAAGTAATTGGCGCGGCGCACGACCACGACAATCCCCGGTGCCTCTTGTTGAAGCTGACGCAACAACGGCGGAAACAGTCCGAACTCAGCGTCGTCCGACAAACCGATACGAAACACATCACAACTGCTCGCTGGCTCGAACTCCTTGGCCCGGCTGACCGCGCCGGAGATGACGTCCATCGCCGGTTGCAGCTCCTTGAGAATCGCCAGCGCCCGCGCGGTCGGCTCCATGCCACGCCCGTTGCGCAGCAACAACGGATCATCGAACAGATCGCGCAAACGGCCCAACGCCGCGCTGACGGCCGGTTGCCCCATGAACAGTTTTTCGGCGACGCGGGTCAGGTTCTTTTCGAACATCAGCGCTTCGAAAATCACCAGCAGGTTCATGTCGACGCGACGCAGATCGTTACGGTTCATGGGCACAGATTCCTTTTTAGCCAGTCAGACGCCAGTGCTGCGCACTTTACGCGATCAACGGGACTGTTAGCGCCGTTTCGCAGCGAAATTAACAACGATTAACTCGTCAGCCTCCAGCCCTCGGCCAACAATGAAACCCTCTGCGCAGCGTTGTTTTTTTGACCTGAGGGGATGCGCCGACCGTGCATTCCCCATCGACACGGACTTTGGCCATGGCTCACTCACAGCACAGCGTCGCCCTCGCCCCTGCCAACGCACCACGCAAGACCGGGATCGGCGGGCTCAGTCCGCAGCGCGAACGACAGGTCAAACAACTGATCCTCGAACGTCTGGGCGAAAGCCTCGAGGTCACCGAACTGGCCCGCGCCTGTTCACTGTCACGCAGCCATTTTTCCCGCGCCTTCAAATGCAGCACAGGGCTGTCGCCGCAGGACTGGATTCGCACCCAGCGCCTTGCGCGGGCCAAGCTGCTGATCCAGCACACCGACCTGAGCCTGACGCAAATCAGCCTGGAATGCGGGTTCTGCGATCAGGCGCATTTCTGCCATATGTTCACCCGCAGCGAAGGCATCAATCCGTTTGCCTGGCGCTGCCAGATCATGCGGGAACCGAAAGCTCCTCGTTTACAACCTGCCGTGTTTTGAGCCCGGCAACCGTTGCACTGACGCTCAAACCTGAGGATTATGCCGGGACACCCCGGATTAGAGGGCCTGCGCATGCGCGCGGCACTACTCCGCTCTGTCCGCCGCAGCACCGCAGGAGTGAGCTGTTGAGTCTTTCGCCGAATCAGGCCCTCGGTTTTGGCCCCTATCGGATTCATCCCGGACAACGGCGCGTGCTCGAAGGCGAGCAGCCGTTACGTCTGGGCCGACGGGCAATGGACATCCTCCTGATTCTGCTGGCGCATGCCGGCGAAGTGGTGAGCAAGCAACAATTGATGGCCGGGGTCTGGCCGGACAGCGTGGTCGAAGACATCAACCTGCGGGTGCACATGGCAGCCCTGCGCAAGGCGCTCGGTGACGGTCAGGCCGGCCAGCGTTACATCATCACCGTGGCGCAACGCGGTTACAGTTTCGTCGCCCCGGTTTTACCGCAATCCATGGAGGAGCGTCCTGTGGGCGATGTTGGCGGTCGGCACAACCTGCCCTTGCGGCGCACGCGGATGATCGGCCGCCAGCCACTGGTCGACAGCTTGATGACGCAGTTGCCGCGCCAACGCTGCATCACCCTGGTCGGCCCCGGCGGGATCGGCAAGACCACGGTAGCCTTGCGTGTGGCCGAGCAGTTGATCGGGCATTACCGCGACGGTATTCGGCTGGTGGACCTGGCACCGCTGAGCGATCCGCGGTTGATTTGCTCACACTTGGCTGCGCTGCTCGATCAGGCCCTGCTCGAAGGCGATCCGTTGGTGGCACTGGTCAATGGCTTGCAAAATCGGCAGATGCTGTTGCTGCTCGATAACTGCGAACACCTGATCGATGCCGTCGCGGCACTCAGCGAAAGCATTCTGCGCGGCGCACCGAGGGTGCATATTCTCGCCACCAGCCGCGAGAGCCTGCGGGCGGAAGGTGAATTTGTGCAGCGTCTGGATTCCCTCGAATACCCACCGATGACGGCCACCTTGAACCGTAAGCAAGCGCTGGATTTTTCGGCGCTGCAATTGTTCATCGAACGGGCCACAGCCGCGCAGGAAAGCTTCGAGCTGAGCGATACCCAGTTGCCCCAAGCGATCGAGATCTGCCATCGGCTCGACGGCATTCCACTGGCACTTGAGCTGGCAGCAGCGCAGGTCGCCGAACTGGGTCTGGACGGTCTGCTGAGCCAGTTACAGGGGCGCTTGCCGCCGTTGCCAGCGGGCAATCAAAACAGTCTTGAGCGCCACCTCACCCTGCGCGCCACGCTGGACTGGAGTTTCAATCTGCTCGACCGTTGCGAACAAACCTGCCTGCGCCGCCTGGGCGTATTTCGCGGCGGTTTTACCCTGGAATCGGCGGCCGCCGTTATCGTCGGCCAACAAATCGACCCCAGCATGGTGTTTGTATCAATCACCCAACTGGTGGCCAAATCCATGCTCAGCGTCGAAGTCGGTGACGAAGAGGTGTTCTATCGCCTGCTCGACACGACCCGCCGCTACGCCCTGGAAAAACTCGAGCACGCCGCTGAATGCGAGGAAACCCGTGAGCGCCATGCCGAACGTTGCCTCGCGTTGATGCAGCAGGCGCAAAACGATTGGGAAAACACGCCGACGCTATTGTGGATCGAGCGTTACGCACGAGGGCTGGAAGATCTGCGAGCAGCACTGGACTGGTGCCTGAACGGTGTCGTCCCGGGTGGTTTGGGGATTCGCCTGACGGCAGCGTCGGCACCCTTGTGGCAAGAGTTGTCGCTGCTCAAGGAGTACGGCGCCTATGTGCGCCGGGCGCTGAGCCTGTTTGATGAACTCGGCGAACCCTGCCTGCGCCTGAAAGTTGCGCTGAAACTGGCGCTTGGCAGTGCCTGTTATCACACATGGGGCGGCACTGCAGAAACCATCGAAGCGTTCGTCGATGCCCGCCGGTTGGCGCACGAAAACGATGACGTCGCCGGGCAGTTGCGCGCGGTGTCCGGGCACATGGCGGTCAACCTCAGCTGCGGCCACTACCGCATGGCGCTGGCACAGAGTGAGCACTTCGACCGGCTCGGTCTGCACGGCGACCCGTTGTTGTCATTGAGCACCCATCGTTTACGGGTACTCGCGCTGCATTATGCCGGCGACCAGCCGCAGGCCCGCCTGCATGCCGAGCAGGTGCTTCAGTGCATGGCGCAGAGCGGCCATGTCAACCGCTTCACTCACGGTTTTGGCGTGCAATACGACCAGAGTGTCGCGTCACTGACGGTGCTGGCGCGTGTGCTGTGGATGCAGGGACTGCCGGAGCAAGCGTGGCGCACGGCGCGGCAGGCGCTGGACATCGCCGTACAGATCGACCATGGCACTTCGATTTGCTACACCCTGGCGCTGGCCAGTTGCCTGATCGCCCATTACAACGGCGATCAACAAAACGCCCGGGCGCTGTTGCAGCTGTTGCTGGAGCAATCGCAGAAGCATTCGGTGCTGCTGTTCAACACCTGGGCGCGGCACTACGCGCAGGTGATTGACGCGCAAGCCAAGGCGCCGGTGCCGACGGACAGTAGCGGGCTGATTCGGGAAATCATGGTCACGCTAGATGGCCGTTTTGTGGATGACACGCTGGTTGAGCGGGCGTTGAGTGGGGATGCGGGGTGGAGCACGGCGGAGATTCTGCGGGCTCGGGCGGACACGCTATTGAATGGAGAGATGGTTTGTCTGGGCGGGCCCCTTCGCGAGCAGGCTCGCTCCCACATGGATTCTGAGTACACCCAAAACTCCTGTGGGAGCGAGCTTGCTCGCGAAGAGGCCCTGCCTGATGTCACCAATATTCAGGAAGCCGAAGCACTCCTGCAACAATCCCTGACCATCGCTCGCGCCCAAGGTGCGCTTGCCTGGGAACTGCGCAGCGCTACTTCACTGGCGCAACTCTGGCAGCGCCAGTCGCGCTATCGCGAGGCGCTGGATTTGCTCAGCCCGATCTATCAACGCTTCACCGAGGGCTACGCGACTCCAGACCTGCGCAAGGTACGCTTGCTGATCGACGATTTACGCGAGCACTTGCACGTCTGAAGCCTGGCGAGTCCGGTTGATGTAACGCATATGCCGGCGTTCAAGCTCAATCCCTTCACCGCTGCGCTCCAGTTGCTCGCGGGCATAGCAGCGGGTGGTGTTGAGCAAACGGTATCGACCTGCACTGCCGCCGCGCTCGACCGTCAACAATGACTTCTGCGCCAGGCCCTCGATCATCGCGGCAAGCCGCTGCGGAGCCAGTTGCGGACAACTGATCACCGCCAGCGCCGCCTCCAGCGTAAACGCCAGTTTGAACACCGATAAGCGCTGCAGCACGATTTGTTCCTGCTCACTCAAGCGCTGATAGCTCCAGTCGAGTGCGGCCTGCATGGATTGGTGCCGTGGCACTGCGGTGCGCCGGCCGTGGCTGAGCACTTGCAGGCCGTTGGCCATTTGCGCCTGTAAGCCGACCAGCGCCAGCGCATCGATCTGCGCTGCCGCCAGTTCGATCGCCAGCGGTATGCCGTCGAGTTGCCGACATATCTCCAGAACGGCTTTTACATCCTGTTCACGCAAGCGGAAATCATGCTGGCGCGCCCGAGCCCGGCTGACAAACAACTGCACCGCAGAATGGCCCATGGCTTCAGTGAGGCAATCGCCTGCCGAGCGTTTTGGCAGGGTCAGCGGGGGCACGCACTTAAGGGTTTCCAGACTGACCTGCAAGGCCTCACGGCTGGTGGCGAGTATCGACAGTCGGGGAGCGGCCTCGAGCAACGTTTCAACCACTGCTCTGCAAGCGTCGCGGCGGTGGTCACAGTTATCCAGCAGCAGCAACGCATGGCGAGTCGACAGTCCGGGCAAATCGCTTTCGAGGGTGCGCAGCACATGATCGAGCAGCGACGTGTCGTCGTCGATCAAGCTCAGATCAATCTGCCACACGCCATCTCTGTAGTACTGCAACAGCAATTCCGCGACCCGCAACGCGACAGTGGATTTACCCACCCCGGCCGCCCCCGTGACGGTCATCAGCCGGCACAGCGGCATTTGTCGCACCAACCCGCCAACCAGCGAGTCACGACCGGTGACCGAGGTCAGTCGAGCTGGCAAATTATGCTGGGGTGTCTGCAAGCCCTCGAAGACCACTTGCGCGGCGCTGTCGCAACGCACCGGGGCAATAAAGCTGTATCCGCATTGCGGCACGTTGACGATGTAGCGCTGACCGTTTTCACCATCACCCAATGCGCGCCGGAGTGCGGCAATGTGCACACGCAGGTTGATCTCCTCGACCACCGACGTCGGCCACACCAAAGCAATCAACTGCTCTTTTCTGACCACTCGACCGGCACGCTCGACCAGCACTTGCAGAATGTCCAGCGCGCGACCGCCCATGCGCAAGGGCCGATCTCCATCGAGTATCAGCCGCTGGCGCAGGTGGAACGCGTAAGGGCCGAAATGCAGCACCGACGCCGTGTTCAAATCAATGAGGCTATCCATACCAACTATCTTGGCAGCCTCAGATGACGCGACAACCGCTACACGGGGCGCAACACGGACATCCGGGTGCGCCAGACGGACACCAGTGCTCTAGCTGAACTGTTCGCGGTACTGCACAGGGGTCAGGCCGAGCTTTTCAGCGAACAGCGAACGCATGTGCCGCACACTGCCGAAACCACTTTTGTAAGCCACGGTCTTTAGCGGCAGATCGCTGGTTTCCAGCAGATTGCGCGCGCAGTCGATGCGCGCACTTTGCAGAAATTCCATCGGTGTCATGTTGATGTCGCGGGTGAACACCCGTGCAAAGTGCCGCGCACTCATGTTGGCGATGGCGGCCATGCGCTCGACCGTAAAGGCTTCGTCGAGATGTTCCAGCACGTAGCTTTGCGCGCGGGTGATCGGCGTTTCCTGCGGTGCCACAGCGGCCATCAGCGGACTGAACTGGGCCTGCCCGCCCTGCCGTTTCATCACCACCAGCAGGACTTTGGCGACATCCTGGGCGAGTTTCTTCCCGTGATCGCGGGCGATCACAGCCAGCGCCATATCGATCCCGGCTGTGACGCCGCCGGAGGTGATCAGATTGCGATCCTCGACATAGATCTGATCCGTGGTGACATGGGCTTTCGGAAAGCCCTTGATCAGGCGTTCGGTGTAGTTCCAGTGGGTGGTTACGCGGTAACCGTCCAGCAACCCGGCATGCCCGAGCACGAAGGCGCCGGTGCAGATCGAACCGTAATACTCGACGCGCTGGACCGCGCCCTTGAGCCAGGCGAACAGCGCCGGAAATTGTTGGTTGTAGGCACCCGGGCCGCCCGGCACCAACAGCAGATCATAATGTTCGGTGTTGTCATCGATGGTCGCGTCGGCATGCACCAACACGCCATTGGATGCCCGAAGTGGGCCACGTTCAGTGCCAAGCGTGATCAATTGATAATGCGCTTCGGCTTTCAGGTAGCGATTGGCAACCGAAAAAACCTCCAATGGCCCGGCCATGTCGAGCAGAAGAAAGTCGGGGAACAGCACCATTGCCACGGTTTTCATGGGCAGACATCACTTAGATCAGAGAGACATGATACAGACCAGACATTATGGCCAACTGTAGCCGTTTGAGCGCAAAAGTTTTGTGTGACGGCTATCGCAAAACTGTCAACCTGAAAGGGACAGTCTTTCAATTTTCATCTACTTATTGCGTCGATCAGTAAACAGTAACCTTCTCCTCACTCGGACGAATTCACGTCCCGCAAGGAGATTTCATCATGCTGACCCTTCGCAAAGCCTCCGATCGTGGCCTCGCCAATCATGGCTGGTTGAAGTCCTTTCACACCTTTTCCTTCGCCAGCTATCGCGACCCACGCGAACAGGGTTTTTCCGACCTGCTGGTGATCAACGATGACCGAGTTGCCGCCGGTAAAGGCTTCGGCCAACACCCGCATCGCGACATGGAGATTTTTTCCTACGTGCTGGAAGGTGCGCTGGAACACAAGGACACGCTGGGCACCGGTTCGGTTATCCGCCCGGGTGATGTGCAATTGATGAGCGCCGGCAGCGGCGTGGCGCACAGCGAGTTCAACCACTCGGCGAGCAAACCGGTGCACTTCCTGCAGATCTGGATTGTGCCGGAGGTCGCCGGTGCCAAACCGCGCTACCAACAGGAGCATTTCAGCGCCGAGAAAAAACGCGGTCGTTTTCAATTGATCATTTCGCCAGACGGCAAACACGGTTCGCTCAAGGTGCGTCAGGATGCACGGGTCTTCGCCGGGCTGTTCGACGGCAAGGAAAGCGCCACGCTGGAACTGGCGGCCAACCGCTATGCCTATGTGCATGTGGCGCGCGGCAGTGTTGAACTCAACGGCCAGCCATTGCAGGAAGGTGACGGCGTGCGCGTTCGCGAGGAACAGTTGCTGACTTTGAGCAACGGTGTCGATGCCGAGGTGTTGGTGTTCGATTTGCGGCCGCAGGAGTTGCCAGAGATGCCATGACGCTGCGTTTCAACGCCCACAAAAACGGCCTTCTTTGAAGGCCGTTTTCTATTGTGCTGATTCGGGTGCTTGTTGCGAAGCAGGTCTTGGTGCGCCTATATCCTTACCTACCTGGATCGCAGCGAGTGTCGTCTGCAAGGTAGTTAACACCGCTGCCTGATTGGCAAAGTGCGCCCCCACAACGACGGTGATCATTCCGAGGAAATGGACGGCTGTCGTCGCCCAGCAATGCGCCTTCACTGTCGAGGCCTGTTTGATGGCTTCTTTTGACTCTTCGGCGATTTGTTGTACGCCGTCCCACATCAAATCGTATCGTTTATCCCTCTCCATTTGAGCCTTGTCTCGCTCAGCCTGAGTCAACAGGTAAGCATCGATTCTCGCCGACACACCCTCGACCCGAGCGTCCATCCTGGTCTCGATGGTTTCGATCCTGGCATTGAACTCTTCACGACTTATAGCGTTCATGGCTTTAGCATTCCGATTTTTACTCGACAGATCACTGACTGGATTTTGACTGAATTCCGTGGTTTTCAATTCGACACCTTCCTGGGTCTACCGATACCGTCCCTGGTATTAAATCGGTGAGAGTCCAACGTCCCTCACCGAGCTGACGAAAACAATAGGCCGCATCCAGAATGCTGACAAGCCGGCAGATTCTGCCTCTGGTGTAGGCCGTTTCGTCAGAGGTTGTAGCCCTGCCAAAACAGCCTTTACCTACTCATTCTCCGACGCGAACACGTCGACAATCTGCTCAATCACCGCTCTCACCCGCGCGGTATGGCGCAGGTCCGCATGGGTTACCAGCCAGACCTCATACGGGAGCGGCGTAGTGCGCTCCGACCAGAGCCTGATCAAGCCATCGCGCTCGCCCATGTACACCGGGATTTCTCCTACACCCAACCCTGCTGCAATCGAACGACGGACGAGCAAACTGGAACCGAGGCTGGCGACGATCCGACCGCGACTCAACGGCTCCGACACCAGCGTCAGGTCCTTTTTGCTTTGCAGATACGGTTGATAGACAACCAGGTCATGCCCTTCGAACGCCGTGTCCGGCTGCGGCACGCCATTGGCGTCTATATAGGCTTGGGAGGCAAACAGCCCCACCGGCCATCGGGCAATTCGCCGAGCGATCAGGTCCGGATTGTCCGGCCGGGTGTTGCGCACGGCGATATCCGCCTCGCGCTTGGCCAGGCTGAGGATTTGCGTGGACGCATCCAGTTGCACCCGCACGTCCGGGTGCTGCTCGTGCAAACGGGCGATCGCCGGAATCAGGAAATCGATGGCCAGCGAGTCCGTGGTACTGACGCGCACCGTGCCGGTCAGGCGATCGTCCAGGCCCTGAATCTTCCGCTCCAGTTCAAGAGCCGAATGCTCCATTTTCTCCACACTTTTAAGCGCTGCTTCGCCGACGGCGGTCAAAGCGTACCCATCAGAGGTACGCAGGAACAACGTCGCGCTCAGGGACTTTTCCAGTGCCGTGATGCGCCGCCCGACGGTTGCCTGATCCACCGCCAAAACCCTCGCTGCACCCCGCAGTGTCGACTCGCGGCAAACGGCGAGAAATACCCGTGCGTCATCCCAATTCATGCTGCCTCCGTATGATGCAAATACGCATCAGCGTGCCGCTTAATCGCTGCATTAACGCAGCAACGATAGCCGATATGCTGAACGCCATAAACCTTCCGCGAGATCGCTATCATGCGCACTTCAACCTCCACCGGTATCTGGTTGCCGATCTTTGCTGGCCTGTGCGCCAGCCTGGTCAGCATCGGTCTGGCGCGTTTCGCTTACACGCCGTTGATTCCTGCGCTGATTGAAGCGCAGTGGTTCAGCGCCAATGATGTGGTCTACCTCGGCGCGGCCAATCTGGTGGGTTATCTGATCGGCGCCCTGCTGGGCCGGCCGGCAGCGCGTCAGCTCGGCAATAAAAATGCCTTGCGGCTGATGATGCTGATCGTCACCGCCGCATTTTTTGCCTGCGCGTTTCCGTTGTCGGTGAGCTGGTTCTTCGGCTGGCGGCTGCTGTCCGGGATTGCCGGTGGCGCGATCATGGTGCTGGTCGCCGCGACAGTACTGCCGCATGTTCCGGCGGCGCGTAAAGGGCTGGCCAGTGGCGCGATCTTCCTCGGCATCGGTCTCGGCATTGCCGGCTCCGGGACGCTTGTGCCGCCGCTGTTGAGCCTGGGTTTGCAGGCGACGTGGCTGGGCCTCGGGGCTTTGGCCCTGTTGCTGACGGCGCTGAGCTGGTTTGGCTGGCCATCTGATTTCCTGCACCCGGTCGTTGCACAGGAAACGGTGTCCGCAGAACCGACACCGCGCGGTGTGTACTTGCTGTTCGCTCAATACGCCTTTATGGCTGCTGGCTTGGTACCGGCGATGGTATTTCTGGTGGATTACGTGGCGCGTGGACTCGGCGCCGGCGCGCATATCGGCGCGCTGGTATGGGTGATGTATGGCTTGGGTGCGATTGTCGGGCCAGTGACTTATGGCTTTCTCGCCGATCAGTTGGGTGCACGATCGAGCATTCGTCTGGTGCTGGTTGTGCAGGCGATTGCCCTCGGACTGCTGGCGATCTCCCACTCGTTTCTGGCATTGGCGTTGCTGGCGGTGATTCTCGGTTCATTTCCGCCCGGCATTGTGCCGCTGGCCCTGGCGCGGGTGCATGAACTGGTGCCGGAGCATCATCGCCAGCAAATCGCCTGGAGCCGCGCCACGGTGTCGTTCGCTACGTTTCAGGCGCTGGCCGGTTTTGCCTACTCGGCGCTGTTCAATGCCAGCGGCGGTCACCACGCGTTGTTATTCGTCATTGCCGCTGGCGCGATCGTCGTGGCGCTGCTGCTGGAACAAGCCATGAAATGGCTGCCCGCCCCTGTTGAACCGCACTGCTGTGCACATTGAAGGGAATCATTGCCTGCGCAGCACGCTCCCACTTACACCACTCACGCCAAGAGGAACCGATATGTCCCTGCCCAATGAAATGACCCGAATCGAAATTACCGAGCCCGGCGGCCCCGAGGTCTTGCAACCGCGACGCGTGCCGCTGCCGGTCGCCGCAGATGGCGAGGTACTGATCCGCGTCCACGCCGCCGGAATCAACCGGCCGGACGCCTTGCAACGGGCCGGCAAATACCCGATGAAACCCGGCATGAACCCGATCCCCGGTCTGGAGGTGGCCGGCGAAGTCGTCGCACTCGGGGCGGGTGTCAGCCAGTTCGCCGTCGGCGACAAAGTCTGCGCGCTGACCAATGGCGGCGGTTATGCCGAATACTGCGCCGTCCCGGCCGGCCAGACCCTGCCGATTCCACAAGGCCTGGACTGGGTGCACGCCGCGGCGATCCCGGAAACCTTCTTCACCGTGTGGGCCAACCTGTTCGGCCTCGGTGGCGCCAGCCGTGGTCAACGTGCGCTGATTCATGGTGGCACCAGCGGCATCGGCACAACCGCACTGATGCTGTGCCGCGAATTCGGTATAGAAGCGTTCGCCACCGCTGGCAGCCCGGACAAATGCGCAGCGATTCGCGAACTGGGTGGTCAAGCGATCAATTATCGCGATGAGGATTTCGCTGAGGTCATCGCCGATAAAACCGCTGGCCAAGGTGTGAATGTGATCCTCGACATCATGGGCGGCTCGTACCTCAACGATAACGTCAGCGCCCTCGCGATGGATGGCCGTCTGGTCATGCTCGGTTTCCTCGGCGGCGCGCGGGCCAACGATTTTGATCTGCTGGCAATGATGGCCAAACGCGCGGTCATCACCGGATCCCTCCTGCGCGCCCGCACCGCTGCCGAAAAAGCCGCGATTGCCGATCAACTGCGTGAGCACGTATGGCCGGCACTGTCTGCCGGGCGCTGCCTGCCGATGATCGACAAGGTTTATTCGCTCAACGATGCGGCTCAGGCTCACGCGCACATGGAGGCTGGCGACCATATCGGCAAGATCGTGCTGCAGGTCGTGTGAGTGTTTGCAGCATTTGGTAATTGTTGCGCCGGGGCGGTGGTCGAAAAACTCACGCGCAGAGCGAGGCATCTGGTAAAAAGCCTTCTTTGTCTGCGCCTGAGTGAAACGTTTAATGTTCCTGTCCTTCATGACGCGTCTGCGCCGCCGCCGTTTGGCGTTCGCCTGCATGGCCGCGCTGATTATCGGCGTGCCGACCAGTTGTGCCGTGCTTGAACACACCGAACGCAAACTGCTGTTTCGCATCGAACCGGGCACGGCCGGCTGGTATCACGGCTTGCCCGGTAGCGTGCAGGAACTCGACCTGCAACCGAAGAGTTTCAAGGCCGGGCAGAACATTCATGCCTGGTGGTGGCCGGCGGAAAAGGCCAATGCGCCGGCCATTCTCTATCTGCATGGCGTGCGCTGGAACCTCACCGGGCAACTGTTCCGCATCGAACAATTGCGCGCGGCGGGTTATTCGGTGCTGGCCATCGACTATCGCGGCTTCGGCAAGAGTCACGGTGATCTGCCATCCGAAAGCAGTGTCTACGAAGATGCGCGGGTGGCGTGGGAGCGCTTCAAACTGCTGCAACCGGATCCGACCAAACGCTTGATCTATGGGCACTCCCTGGGCGGCGCCGTGGCGATCGATCTGGCGGCGGAACTCGGGCAGACCGCCGCCCGCGATCATTCCGCGCTGCCAGTGCGCGGCCTGGTGATCGAGTCCACCTTCACCACGCTGGCGGATGTCGCCGCGTCAGTCGCCAACACTTCACTGCCGGTGCGTTGGCTGCTGTCGCAGAAATTCGATTCGATCGACAAGATTGCCGACATTCACATGCCGCTGCTGGTGGTGCACGGTCTGGCTGACGCTTTCGTTCCGCCGCGTTTCAGCGAGCAACTGTTCAACGCCGCGCAACAACCCAAGCGGCTGCTGTTGGTGCCGGGCGCGACGCATAACAACAGCATGGCGCTCGGCGGGCAGAATTATCGCAAGGCGCTCGACAGCCTGATGCAGAGTAAACCGGCCCCTCGAGTGGCCGGACCTACGACTGTTCGCAACGGACGGGACACTTAACGGTAGCCGCGAGCCTGCAAATCGAACAGTTGCGCGTAATGCCCGTCAGCGGCGATCAGTTGATCGTGGCCGCCCTGCTCGAGGATTTGGCCTTGTTGCAGCACGATGATGTGGTCGGCATTGCGCACGCTGGAAAAACGATGGGAAATCAGCAAGGTCATGCGCCCTTCGCTGTGCTGGCTGAAATGCTCGAACACCGCCGCTTCGGCCGCCGGATCAAGGGCGGAAGTCGGTTCATCGAGGATCAGAATGTCGGCCTCACGGCGCATGTACGCGCGGGACAAGGCAATCTTCTGCCACTGCCCGCCAGACAATTCCTGGCCACCGGCAAACCAGCGTCCCAATTGCGTGGCATAGCCCTTGTCCAGTCCTTCAATAAAGGGTGCCGCCATCCCTTGGGCAGCCGCCTCTTTCCACCGTTGCGCGTCGTTGAACGCCAAGGTATCGCCGACGCCAATGTTTTCTCCGACGCTGAACTGGTAGCGGATGTAGTCCTGAAAAATCACGCCAATGCGTCGACGTAGCGCGGTTTCCTGCCAATCCTGCAAATCGCTGCCGTCGAGCAGGATGCGCCCTTGATCGGGGCGATAGAGCCGGGTCAGTAACTTGATCAGTGTGGTCTTACCGGATCCGTTCTCGCCGACCAACGCCATGCTCTTGCCTGGCACCAGTTGCAGGTCAATGTTTTCCAGGGCCGGCCGACTGGCACCGGGGTAACGGAAACCGACGTTTTCGAAACGCAAACCATCGCCCGGGCAGGCTCCGACCGTCAGGTGGCCGGTATCGGCCTGCACCGGTTCGGCCAGGTATTCATAAAGACTGGTCAGGTAGAGGCCATCTTCGTACAGACCGCTGATCGCACTCAAACTGCTGCTGACAGCGCTTTGGCCTTGCTTGAACAGCACCAGATACATGGTCATCTGGCCGAGGCTGATCTGGCCGTGCACGGCATCGATCACCACCCAGGCATAGGCCACGTAAAATGCAGCAGTACCGAGCAGACCGAGGCCAAAACCCCAGCCGTCGCGCCGCAACGTCAAACGGCGGTCTTCGGCATACAGCCTGGCGAAGGTGTCGCGGTAGCGTTGTAGCAACAGCGGTGCAAAGCCGAACAGCTTGACCTCTTTGATATAGGTTTCGTGGGACAGCAAGGTTTCGATGTAGCTCTGCTGCCGACTCTCCGGCGCGCGGCGGGTGAACAGTCGAAAGGCGTCACCGGAAAAATGCGCCTCGGCAAAGAACACCGGCAACGCGCCGACCACCAGCAGCACCAGCGCCCAAGGGGAAAAGTGCACCAGCAGCACACCAAAGCTGATCAGCATGATCAGGTTCTGAATCAGTCCCAACGACTTCATCACCAGCGCCAGTGGCCGGGTCGAAGCCTCGCGACGGACACGCACCAGTTTGTCGTAGAACTCGGAGTTCTCGAACTGCACCAGTGACAGGGTCTGCGCTTTTTCCAGGATCAGCGTATTGACCTTCTGCCCCAGTTGCACCCGCAACAACGACTGCTGCACCGAGAGTGCCCGTTGTGTGCCGGACAACATTGCCAACACCCCCGCCTCCAGCAACACATAACGCAACACGGGCCACAGCGGCGCACTGCCGTGTTGCGCGTGCAACTGCATCGCTGCCACCACGGCATCGACAATCCGCTGCCCCAACCACGCCGCCAGTGCCGGCAGCAACCCGGCCACCAGCGTTGCCAGCACCAGCCCGAGAAACAAGCCACGCGATGTCCCCCAAACCAAACGCAAGGCGCGCTGCGCCTGATCGAACAAGGAGGTGATACGCGATAGATCAGGCATGCGGTAATAAGCTCTGCAGATGATGACAGTGGCTCATGGTACTCCAGCGCCACCACTGAATTTCACACCGCAAAGGTTCCTCGGCATACTGGCGCCCTCCCCGACACCACGAAAAGGACTGCGTGTGTTAACCCGCCCCAAAGCTCTATGGATTTACTACCTGATCTGCTGGCTTGCCGCGCTGTCACTGCTGGCGCACATCGTTTTCACTGACTGGAAGCTGTTGAAACCGACCGACATCGGCGGCACCTTGATGGGCGGCATGAACGGGCTAGTGCTCAACGGTGGCTGGCTCATGGCCGTGACGGGGTTGTTGTTGACCTTGATCTTGCGCGCGCCGGGATCGATTTTTGCCTGCGTCGGCGCAGGCGTTTCTACCTTGGGCATTGGCTCCTTTTGCTACCTCAACTATCCAGACAATGCGGATCAGTTGATCTATAGCGTCAGTCCAGACGAAATCGGCCGAGCCATGTTGACCGGTGCAGCCTTTTTGGCCTTGGGGCTGTTCCTGCGCCCGCGCTTCAAGACCACCGCTCTACCGTCCCGCCCTCTCCTCATCGGCCAGTTCGTCGTGGCACTGCTGATCGCCCTGTTGTTTGTCGGGTTTCCGATAAACAACGCCCTGCAAAAGCCGCTGCCGAGTTGCGCATTCGATAAACAAGGCCACCAATTGTCAATTTGCCTGGGCAACGATCGCGTCATCGTCGATTAGGCAGCTCAGTGCAGTGCTAAGCCCAGCACTTCTCATAAGAAAAACGTCTGGAAGACTCTGGCCTTTCCGGCGTCCAACGCTCTGCTATGTTTTAACCGCCCTACGCGGAACCCGGCGCCCCCCCGCCACGCTCCGCACCAGACTGCCGGGAGCAGAGACATGAGAATCAACCCATACCTGATCTTCAACGGTGACTGCCGCGAGGCGTTCACCTTTTACGAGCAAGCCCTGCAGGGAAAACTCGAGGCCATGATGACGTTCGGCGAGACACCCGCCGCCGAGCATGTGCCCAAAGAGCATCACTCTCTGATCATCCATACCTGTCTGAAGGTCGGAGACCAGATGATCATGGCCTCGGACACCACGCCCGACCGCCCGACTCAAGGTATGAGCGGCTGCTCGATTTCGCTGAATGTCGACAGCATTGCTGAAGCTGAACAGGTGTTTAACGCTCTGGCCAAGGACGGGCGCATCGAGATGCCGCTGGAAGCGACTTTCTGGGCGGTACGTTTTGGCATGCTGGTGGATCGCTTCGGCGTGTCGTGGATGGTCAATTGCGAGAGCGAAAAGCAACCCTGACATTTCCTCAGGCATGAAAAAGCCCAACCTGAAAAGATTGGGCTTTTTGCGTTATCGCTGGGCCAATTCGTGGCGTACGCATTGTTCGTAATACGTCTGCTTGACCGCCGCCGGCTTGAGCTTCGACGTGCTGTTGTAGGTTTGCTCGGTAATCCCCATCGCGGTCATGCGCATCCACGGTTGCTGGAAGCGGCGCACCTGCAATTGTTTGCGTGCGCCGTACAGCGAGACGCCCGACAACTTCGATTGCTGGGCACCGGCAGCAATGTCCGAGCCCCAGGTGCAGGCAAAGCGATGGCTTTTGCTCAGTTCTTTTGCCTGCACTCCCACCGCGAAAACAGCCAGGGAAAGCGTTGCAACGGTGATGACAATCGTCCGCATAGAGCCAACCTAACCTTTTGAAAAAAGGCGATTTTGCCGGGGAAGCAAAAATCCGGGGGCCAGCAATTTGCCGCCTTTCGCGAGTTTTTTACGGACGTAAAAAAGGGCGATGGGATTTCCTGATGAAATTCCACCGCCCCTAGGCGGACTATCAATTGGCGCTGACCTCAACGCGCAATCGATCAGCGCCCTCCTCCCGACAATCAATGCGAACCGGCAAAAACAACTCTATTACTGCGATATTGCTGTGCAGATGCTCGGTCATGCGCGGCGTAGTGAAGGAGCCGCCACCGGCCAGCGCCATTGGCAGCAGCAACTGATCGGCAAGGTGCTCGGCCACCGCAGCACCACTGCGCAACCAGTCGGCAGCCTGATTGATCGCGGTGTCGGCCACTTTTTCAGCCCGTAGCGACACTTGGCCAAACGCGCTGAACACCTCGGTGACGTGCTCGAATGCGTACTCCAACAGCAACACATTGCCCGGTCCCCGCGCCGGATCGAGCGTGACATGTTGCAGCGCCGCAGGCGGCAGACTCAAACGCTTGGCCACCTGTCTCAACTCACGTTCGGCCACCGTCGGTGCCAGCCCGGCAGTCAGCGCCGATGCCTGTTGCGAAATCGCCTCGCCGCGTTCACACAGGTCCAACCGCGTCAGGTTCGACGGCTGCACGCTCACTTCAATCTCGCCACCGCCTGCCGGGACAAATCCATGTCGCAACAAGTCCAGCTCAACGTTGGCGCCCATACGCCGCAGCAGCGGCAGCCAACTGCGCGTGAGGAAATCGGTCGGCGGCGCCAGCGGGTTATGCGTGCCACCCGAGATGCGCACCCGGCTCGCCTGCGGAGCCCGCAACAGTGCCGGCAACAAGGTCTGCAACACCAGCGTGCAACTGCCGGCCGTGCCGATGGCGAACTGGTAATCGCCGGAGCGAATCGCGCCGGGTTCAAAGCTCAACGCTTGCGAGCCCAAGTGCTCACCGGAAACCGTCGCGCCACAGACCTCGGCCGCCGCCATGACCGCCGTCAAATGTTGCCTGAGCAATCCCGGACGGCTGCGTTTGGCACGAATCTGTTTAATGTGAAACGCCCGGCCTGTCACCATCGACAGGCTCAAGGCACTGCGCAACACCTGGCCGCCACCGATGGCACCGTCCAGTTCTATCACTTCCTGTTTCATTGCATTCCTTACGCGTACCGCCCGACGGTATCCCTGAGGTACCGATCCAGGCGTCGCGAGTCTTCCTGAGTTCTGAGTAATGTGGGCACTTCGCGTTCAAGCTCGGCGGCGATGAACCCGTGCAACGCCGGACGACGCGGTCCGTAGGCGCTCTCGTCGGCATTGCGTTTGAGGGCCAGCAATTCGTCGACTTCAGCGAGCAGCGCGCGGTCGTCGACGGTGGTCAGCAGGTCGGCGAACGTCATCGGTGGCCGCCCTCGCCCCTGGTCGATCCAGCGCACCGCCAGCAGCGGCCGCAGCACGTAGAAGTACTTCTTGAACCGTACGGTTTCACCTTGCAGGTAACCGCGAAAGTTCTTCTTCGCCATCGACAGATAGTGATTGCGCGCGGCGGGCGGGCTGTAGAACGCTTCGGCGAGTTCGCGCAGTTGTGTTACTTGAGCGGTTTCACTGCGATAAACCAGCGGCGAGTCGAGCCACTCAAGCAAGGTCGGATTGGATTTGCGCAACAACCCGAGGGTCTTGCGCAGTTCCCAGCCACTGACGTCGAGCTCATCGTCCAGCGGACGTTCGATCACATCACGCGGCGCATCGACCTGGACGAACCACTCAGGCTTTTCCACATAGACAAACCGCACGTCGTAATCGCTGTCGGTCGAGGCAAAACCCCAAGCCCGGCTGCCGGACTCACAGGCATACAAAACGGTGACATTGCGTTCACGCTCTATGCGCGCCAGCTCTTCCAGTACCCGCGCACGCATCGTGGCGCACAGCGGATGACGCTCTTGCAGTTCCATGACTTGCTTTCCCTTTTATCCTTTGACGCACACCACCTGACGCAAGGTGTGCAGCACTTCCACCAGCTCACGCTGGGCGTGCATGACTTTGTCGATGTCCTTGTAGGCCATCGGAATTTCGTCGATCACCGCTTCGTCCTTGCGGCACTCCACATGGGCAGTGGCGCGAATCTGATCTTCGACGGTGAAGGTGTTCTTGGCCTTGGTGCGGCTCATGGTGCGGCCGGCGCCGTGGCTGCAGGAGCTGAACGACTCTTCGTTGCCCAGACCGCGAACGATGAAACTCTTGGCGCCCATCGAGCCCGGAATAATCCCCAGCTCGCCCTTCTTCGCCGACACCGCGCCTTTGCGGGTAACCAGAACGTCCTCACCAAAATGCCGCTCTTTCTGCACGTAGTTGTGGTGGCAGTTGACCGCTTCCAGCGCCACTTCAAACGGCTTGCGAATAATCTGCCGCGTCGCCTGAATCACCGCGCGCATCATCAGCTCACGGTTTTGCCTGGCGAAGTCCTGCGCCCAACCCACCGCCTCCACATAATCATCAAAGTGCTGGCTGCCCTCTTCGAAGTAGGCCAGGTCACGATCCGGCAGGTTGGCGATGTGCTGACGCATATCCGCCTGAGCCATCTGGATGAACAGGTTGCCGATGGCGTTGCCGACACCGCGCGAGCCACTGTGCAACATGAACCAGACCCGATTGGCTTCGTCGAGGCACACTTCGATGAAGTGGTTGCCGCTGCCGAGCGTGCCGAGGTGCCCACGGTTGTTGGTGTTGGCGAGTTTCGGGTACTTGTCGGTAATCAATTTGAACCGAGGCTGCAGCCCCGCCCAGGCCTGATCGGCTTGCTGCGGGATTTCATCCCAGGCGCCCTTGTCGCGTCGCGAACGGTTTGAACTGCGGCCATGCGGCACCGCTTGCTCGATGGCGCTGCGCAAACCGAGCAGGTTGTCCGGCAAATCAGCGGCGGTCAGCGACGTGCGCGCGGCGATCATGCCGCAGCCGATGTCGACGCCGACCGCTGCCGGAATGATCGCGCCGACGGTCGGGATCACGCTGCCGATGGTCGAGCCCTTGCCCAGGTGCACATCCGGCATGACCGCCAGATGTTTGAAGATGAACGGCATTTTCGCGGTGTTCATCAACTGCTCGCGAGCTTCGTTTTCCACCGGGACGCCTTCGGTCCAGAGTTTGATCGGTTTGCCGTTGGCGACTTCGAGCAGTTGGTAAGTGTGTTCTTTCATGTCTTCATTCTTTATTCATTGGCCGATGATTCGGCGTTGTTCTGTAAGTCGCAGCGACAAAAACACAGGCACTGTGGCTCTGCCAGTTGAGCCCCCGTTGCCGGGGCGGGAGTCGAACCCGCGTTCCGATGGAGTACCTGTCGCATTCGCTGCCAATAACCGCAAAAAAGGTGGCACGACAAAAGTTGATGACTGTTGCGCGTTGCCGCGCTCCGGACTTAACCGGCCTAAGATGTACAGCCATCAGGCATTCGTGCCGTCACTGGCGCTGACAAGGGCTTGATGAGACGTCTTGGATGTAGTCCCATCGGCATTCAGCGCCGGTGATCAATCAATTCATGACGCGCTTTCGATCGCCTCGACCCAGTGCTGCGCGCTGTATTGGCCGCTGGTGAACTGCTCGATCACATCGAACACCGCATCGCTGAAACCGCCGACATTCAAGATGTCATCGCGATCCGCCGCCTGTGTTGCATGGCCTGGCTGGATGTCGATGCACACCAGTCGGGCCTGTGGGTTGAGCTTCTTGATCCGCTCCCATTGGCGCATCGTCTCGCTGGCGCCGCGACGCTGCGAATCGATCCACGATTCGTTGTCCGAGACCATGATCAACGTATCGACCCTGGCCTTGCTGTTCGCCAATCTCTTCAGCGGTGCCGAGCAGTTGGTGCCGCCGCCAAAAATCCCGGCGAGCTTCTCGGCGTTGCTGATCACACTGTCACGCGGGTTGAGCTGGATATCCACCACATCGACCTCGAACGGCATGACCCGCGCAGCCGGCTGTTTGCGCAACACCGCTGCGGCGACCAGTGCCGCCACGTCGATGCAGCGCACCTGCGAGGTCGCACCAGGGCGATAACCGGTCACCGGGCTGCCCATCGAACCCGAGACATCCGGGCAAACCACCACCGCGCCCTCAAGCATGGGCACGTTGGCCAGCGACAACTCCAGCGCCTCCTGCAAGGCGTCGCGGATCGCTGCCGGGGTGTTTTCGCCGATCATCCGATAAGCCGACAACAACTGGTACGGATACACCCGCGCCTTCGCCACTTCCTGTGGATCGGCCAACCGCGCCGCGACATATTCGATGCAACCCGGCACTTCAAATGCACCGTGCCGCGCCAGGGTGTTGAGGTTGATGCGCAGTCCCTGCCAGCCCATGTTGCGGGCTTGATTGGCCCATTGCTCCTTGCTCAGTGTTTCGTTGCCGAGCAACTGAAACGGCACCGCCGGCACTTCGTCACTCGCGCCGCTGCGAAACGCCAGCAAATCACGAGTCAACTCCGGCAAGGCTTTTGCCTCCACCGGTTTGCCGATCAACCAGGCGAAAAACGCTTCGCGCCACGCTTCGGCAGGTTTCGGGTGAACCATCTTCACCACGTCCGCCAACGACGGTTGATTGCCAATCGACGCTTGCAGCAGTTGCCGCTCGGTCGCGCTGTTCAGCCAGTTCTGCACCAGACGCTTGGGTTGCGAGCCAAGGGATTTACGCCCGGTGGCACCGCTACGGAGGATCTGTACAAAGTTGCGCAGCATCTTGCCGCTGTCTATGACTTGCTCGAAAACCTCTGGCACCAGACTTGAACGCTGCGCGGTCAATGCCGCCAGCAACAATGCCGGCATGTCTTTCATGTGACCTTTCTTGCGAGCGTAGATCGCAGCTTTCGCCACGAAGCGACTGTCCAGTTCGGCCACCAGCTTCAGCACTTGATCCAGCTGACTTTCTGCGGAGGCGTAAAAGGTCTGGTTCAGGCAACCGGTGACGGCCAATTGCGCTAGTTGGTGCTTCGGGCTGTAGGCATAAGCGCTGGCACCGGAGGCATTCAAGGTATCGCAGGCCGGCAGGTGATTCGATTGCGTGTTGAAGAGATTTGAGTTGGCCATCTTGGCGTCTCGCTGTGTTGTCCTGTTCGTTGCGATAGCTACTGCAGCGGCCGTGCCAGCTTTTGATTCCCCTCAAATAATATTTTTATCTTATTGATTTATATCGCTTTTATTTACTAATGCATTTTTCATCGAATGAATTGAGGACAAACCGCTCAACGAATATTTATCATTGGATATCGTCTTTTATCTTTTGAGATAAACATGCCAAACAAGCAAACCGTCGCCATCGGATTTATCGGCGCCACCCTCGATCGCGTCGGCAAAGGTGCCAATCGCTGGGGCCATTGGCGCCCCAGTGTTGGCTTGTGCCAACAGCAAGACGTGCTGATCAACCGGCTCGAGCTGATTCACGGCATCGACGCCCGCGACGTCAGCCTCGCCGAGCGGGTGCGCATCGACATCCAGCAGGTTTCGCCGGAGACCGAGGTGCGCTTGCACCCGATGGCACTGCGTAACCCGTGGGATTTCGAAGAGGTCTACGGTGCGCTGCACGACTTCACCACCGCCTACACCTTCGATACCGAGCGCGAGGACTACCTCGTCCACATCACCACCGGCACCCACGTCGCGCAGATTTGCTGGTTCCTGCTGACCGAGGCGCGCTACTTGCCGGCGCGGCTGATCCAGACCTCCCCCGCCAAGCGCAACAGCGAAAGCGATCACGCCATCGGCACGCATGCCCTGATCGATCTCGACCTGTCGCGCTACGATCGCATCGCTTCGCGCTTCGCCAACAAACGCCTCGAAGGCTTGGAGTTCTTGAAGTCCGGCATCGCTACTCGCAACGCCGCCTTCAACCGCTCGATCGAACAGATCGAGCGCGTGGCCGTGCGCTCGAAGGCACCGATGTTGCTGATCGGCCCGACCGGCGCCGGCAAATCCTTCCTCGCCCGACGCATCTACGAACTCAAACGCAATCGTCATCAGATGCATGGGCGTTTCGTCGAGGTGAACTGCGCCACCTTGCGTGGCGATGGCGCAATGTCGGCGTTGTTCGGCCATGTCAAAGGCGCCTTCACCGGCGCACAGAATGCTCGCGACGGCCTGTTGCGCGCCGCCGATGGCGGCATGCTGTTCCTTGATGAAATCGGCGAGTTGGGCGCAGACGAACAGGCGATGCTGCTCAAGGCGATTGAAGAAAAACGCTTCTTTCCGCTGGGCTCGGACAAGGAAGTCGAAAGCGATTTCCTGATCATCGCCGGCACCCACCGCGACCTGCGCAGCCGAGTCGCTGACGGCTTGTTCCGCGAAGATTTGTACGCGCGCATCAACCTGTGGACGTTCGACCTGCCCGGCCTCGCCGGCCGCCGCGAGGACATCGAACCGAACATTGACTTCGAGCTGGAACGCCACGCCCGCGAACACGGGCAACTGGTGCGTTTCAACCTCGAGGCCCGGCGCAGTTATCTGGCGTTCGCCAGCGCTCGCGAGGCGGCGTGGTTGGGCAACTTCCGCGAATTGTCGGCGTCGATTACGCGCATGGCGACCCTTGCTGACAGCGGACGTATCGACGAGGCACAGGTGCAGGAAGAAATTGATCGGCTGCGCTACGCCTGGGGCCTGGCGCAACCGCAGGCGATTTCAGGAGAGTTACCGGGAGACGCCGAAAGCATGGATCTGTTTGACCGCTTGCAATTGAAGGCAGTGATCGAGGTGTGCCGGCAGGCGGACAGCTTGTCCGATGCCGGCCGCCGGCTGTTCGGAATTTCGCGCCAGGCCAAGGCTCAACCCAACGACGCCGATCGACTGAGGAAATACCTTGCCCGGTTCGGGCTTGAGTGGAGCCAGATCGTCGACCTCACGTGATGCGAACGACAGGCGGCTAACCGCTCGTCCAGCAGCCGGCACCTTCGCTTGCCGGGCGCTTCCAATGATCACCATCCGCTTCGACCGGAAGACGACCATCATGAACAGCAAAATTGCAGCGTTCACCCTCGCAGGCCTGCTCGCGGCCTGCCCGCTTTTCGCTTCGGCAGCCGCGAAGACCGCTGACGAATCTGCCGCGCCGCCCACCGCGCTTCCCGGCGTGAATCAGGCCGGCAAAGCTCAATCCAACGCAGACAAGGCCGACAAGAAAGGTGAAGAGGCGTCGGGCTCGAACTCCGGCGCCGAGTCGCATGAAACGGCAAAAGATGCAGCCACTTCAAGCGACTCGGAAGACCTCGGTAAAGCGCCGAAACCTTGATCAGGGTTCTACGGAGGTGGTGGCTGCACCTCCGTGAACGTCAGCCCGACACTCCCGGTGATTTGCCACGGGTTGGCAGCGCCGTGCCCGCTGAACGACACATGGTCGAACAGCGAATCCTTCAACCCGTCGATCTGCGCTTTGGCCGGGCCACTGAAGCGCACGCGCTCGAACACCAATCCCTGATGCCAGGCATTGTGCTGACTGTCGCCCTTCACCTCGATCGCCTTGCCCTGGGCATTTTCGATGCTCACGTCGGCGACGCGAATATCGCGGAACTGTCCGGGAATGGTTGAGCGCTGGTAATCCAGCTTGGCGTTCGGATCGTTGTAGTCGAGGGTAAAAATGAACGCCTGCTTGAGCGTATTGCGGATTGCCGAATCGCGGAAGATCACGTTACGCGCGCCGCCGCCCATGAAGTTGGTGCTCTTCATGCGCAGGCCGGCATCGGTGCCATCGGAAACGTTGTCTTCGGCCAGAATGTTTTGAATCCATGCGCCGGTATGGCTGCCGGCAACCACCATGCCGTGGCCCTTGCGGAAGTAGTTATTGAAGATCCAGGCATCTTCCTGCGGCTTTTGCTGCACGGCCTCCGCCCCGGTGCCTGCAGCAAAATTGACGCAGTCATCGCCGGTATCAAAGAAGTTGTTGAAGACCATCGCGCCCTTGCTATTGGCGAATTCGATGCCGTCGCCGTTGTTGGCGTCGTAGGTTTTATGCGTGGTATTGGCCAGCACCACGTTCTCGGTTTCCAGGTTCATGATCCCGTGGAAGGCCGGATTCACCACGGTGAAACCGCCGTAGAAGACGTTTTTCACGTTGCGCAGGGTGATCAACGACGAACGCATTTGTCCGTAGGCGTCCTTGACGTTCATGCCGCGCGCCACCGCTTGCTCGACTTGCGCCTTGGCCAGAATGCCATCCTGCTGGTAGCGAATGTTGTCGCTGGGCAGGTAGAACGGCAATGGCTGACCGCGTTCGTCGACGACGTCGGCGCGGCGCTTCCAGCCGTTGCCGTCAATCGTGCCTTTGCCGACGATGCGGATGTTTTCGAACGACTGGTGCTGCCGCGGATCGCGCGGCAAGGCATTGATCAGCGACGCCGGGCGCACGGTGCTCGAATAGGGATACTGGATGTAGCCGGCCAGCGGATAGTCTTCGGCACGCTCGGAACCCAACAGCGTTGCACCCTCGGCGATTTCCAGGGTGATGTTGCTCTTCAGGTAAAGCGCCCCGCTTTTGTAAGTACCCTTGGGCAACCATACTTTGCAGCCGGGGGTGCAGGCGTCGATGGCGTTCTGGATCGCCAGGGTATCGAGGCTTTTGCCATCGCCCTTGGCGCCATATTTCCTTACATCGAACACGGCGGCGACCTTGCTCGTCCGTTGCACAACGGGCGGGCTGTCGGCCGACTCCTTGCCATCGGTGCCCACCGAACGCACGGTGAACCGATAGGCCGTATCCGCTTTCAAGCCTTGCGCGGTGTAACTGTGAATGCCGATGCGATGATGAAAACCGGCAACATCCTGTTCGTAGAAGCGGTCGATGTAAGGTTTGGCCGGCGAGACGCGGTCATTGTTGGCGTTGCTGCCACCCAGCAACACACCGTTGGCATAAACCCGGTAGTCGCTGATGTCGGCGTGATCGGCGGGCTTTTCCCAGACCAGGATAATCTGCTGATCATCGTAGGCCAGGGTCGGCACCTGCAGTTTTGCCGGCGCCTCCAGCGCCCACGACGGCGCACTGCAAACCAGTGTTAACGTGGCTGCCAGCGACAAGGCCAAAGGCTGTTTGCGCTGCGTCGGAACAACATATCGATAAGGCATGAGCACTCCTTGTTCAGGCCGACAATCCGGCTTCTTGCAGATATTGGCTGCGGTTGACGAACGTCTCGCGGGGCATTTCCACAACCTCCATCGACAATGACTCGACGTCTGGCAATAAAGCGACCAGCGCCGCCACGGTGGCCGAGGCCAGACGCCGGCGCTGTTCAGCACTGCGCCCGGACAACACCGACAGCACGACGTGGACAAAATCGTCCTCGCCCGCACCGCAGCGGTAATGCTCGAACATGTTGAGGCGCACCTTGATGTCCCCGGCCTTGAACAGGCCGAAGGCATCGAGAGCGTCATGCACGGCAGCGAGCAGGGTTTGCTCGCCGACACGTCGGGCCAGGGTTTGCGGGCAATCGATAAGGCAATGCGGCATGTCGCGCTCCTTGTTGGATCGGCTTAACCAGCGAGCTGGCGCACCGACTCCTGGCTGAAATCACGACTGGCCTGCACCAGCATCCGCGTGTAGGCGTGGCTTGCCAGATCCTGGCTGAGCGCCTGACTGTCGAGCAGCTCGACGATCTTGCCCTGCTGCATCACCGCTACCCGATCACACAGGTGCGTGACCACACCGAGATCGTGAGTGACCATCAGGTAGGTGAGTTTCTCGCGCCGGCGCAAATCCGCCAGCAGATTGAGAATCTCCGCCTGCACCGAGACATCCAGCGCCGAGGTCGGCTCATCGAGCAGTAACACGCGCGGCTCGAGAATCAGCGCACGGGCAATCGCCACGCGCTGGCGCTGGCCACCGGACAACTGGTGCGGATAGCGAAAACGGTAACTGTCGTTCAGACCGACCTTGAGCAGGATCTCGTTGATCCGGTCGTCCTTGTCGCGCACGCCGTGAATAATCAGCGGCTCACGCAGGGCCGTGTCGACGGTGTGGCGCGGATGCAGCGAGCCGTAAGGGTCCTGAAACACCATCTGCACCTGACGGAAATGTTCCTTGGGAATCTTGTGCTGCAGCGGCGCGCCGGCAATGCTCAACTCGCCGGTCCAGTGCCGGTATTGCCCGGCCAGGCAGCGCAATACGGTGGTCTTGCCGGAGCCGGACTCCCCCACCAGGCCGAAGGATTCGCCGTCGGCGACACTGAGGCTGACGTCATGCAGCACCTGATTGAGGGCCGGGCCGGCGCCGAAACTCAGGTTCAGCGCGTGTGCTTGGATCATGGACATGGTCGATTCCTCAGCAAGTCAGCCAGAGTGGATCGCGTTGCAACACCGGCAACCGCTCGCGACGGTTGTCCATGCTCGGCAACGCCGCCATCAGGCCGCGGGTATAGGGATGTTGCGCATGTTGCAGGTCACCGGCGGCGAGCGATTCGACCACCCTGCCGGCGTACATCACCAACACGCGGTCGCAGTAATTGCGCACAAGGTTGAGGTCATGGCTGACGAAAATCAGACCCATTTCCTGCTGCTCGACCAGTTCTTCCAGCACGTTGAGCACTTGCTGACGCACCGACACATCAAGGGCCGAGGTCGGCTCGTCGGCGATGATCACTTGCGGACGGGTAATGACCATCATCGCGATCATGATGCGCTGGCCCATACCACCGGAGACCTCATGCGGGTACAGGTTGTAGACCCGTTGCGGATCACGGATATGCACTTTTTCGAGCATTTCCAGCACCCGCTCGCGGGCCTCGCTGCGGCTGGCCTTGTGGTGCGCCAGATACGCCTCGGCAATCTGATCGCCGACCTTGACCACCGGGTTCAGCGAGTATTTCGGGTCCTGCATGATCATCGAAATGCGCTGGCCACGAATCTTCTGCATGACCTTTTCGCCGGCCGACAGCAGATCGACTTCACCGAACTGCATGGCCTTGGCAGTGATCCGCGCGCTGGCCGGGTGCAGCTTGAGCAGGCTGCGACCGACCGTCGATTTGCCCGAGCCCGACTCACCGACAATGGCGAGTTTTTCCCGCCCGAGGGTGAAGGACACGTCGCGCACGGCGTGGGTTTCTTTCTGAGCATTGACGAAGCGCACATTGAGCCCTTCGACGTTCAATTTGATTGCAGACATACAGCCTCCGATTACTCGCTGCGCGGATCAAGAATGTCCCGCAGGCCGTCGCCCAACAGGTTGAAAGCCAGGCTGACCAACATGATTGCGGCCCCCGGAACAGCCACCAGCCACCAGCACTCGAGCATGTAGCGACGTCCGGTGGAAATCATCGCGCCCCACTCCGGCGACGGCGCTTGCGCACCGAGGCCGAGGAAGCCCAAAGCCGCTGCGGTGAGGATGATCCCGGCCATGTTCATGGTCAGGCGGATGATCACCGACGACATGCACATCGGCACAATGTGCCGCAGGATGATTCGCGTGGACGAAGCCCCTTGCAGCTCGACCGCCACGACGAAGTCGGCCTTGCGCAACGACAGGGTTTCGGCGCGCGCCAATCGCGCGATCGGCGGCCACGACGTCAGCGCAATCGCTACCACCGCGTGTTCCAGGCCCGGACCGAGCGCAGCGATAAATGCCAGCGCCAGCACCAGGCTGGGAAAGGAGATGAAGATGTCGGTCAGGCGCATGAACACCGTGTCGACGACACCACCGTAGTAGCCGGAGACGGTGCCGATAAACAGCCCGATCGGGCCGACGATCACGGTCACCAGGGTGATGATGTACAGCGTGATGCGCGAGCCGTAGACCAGCCGACTGAAGATATCCCGGCCGTATTCATCGGTGCCGAACCAGTGCGCGGCGCCCGGCGCCTGCAGGGCATTGGCGAGGTTCTGCGCCACCGGATCATGGGTGGCGATCCACGGCGCAAACAGCGCCACCACCACCAGCACCAGCGCGACCAGCAATCCGGCCAGGGTCATCGGGTTGCGCAGCAGGTGCCGCAAGACTTTCAGGGCACTTTTGCAGAAGGCGTCGAAGCTGGATCCGGGGGTACGATCCGACCGCCGCTTGGCGCTCGAATCAGTAGAAGACATGTTGGCAATCATGGGCATGTTCTCAGATTGAATTCAGGATCACCCGGCGCATACGCCGACGCACCGGGCAGCGTTCAGCGTTGTTTGTAGACACCCAGATAACGCGTCGCCTCGGCATCATCGTCAGCGAAACCCTTGACGTCGGCGGCGCTGACCACGGTGTCGGTCATCTGCGAAATCATCATGATCGGGCCGACCTGCTCGTCGTAGATTTTCTGTGCCTGGTGATACAGGTTCAGGCGCTGGCCGGCATCGCGTTCGACCCCGGCCTGATCTATCAGGCTATTGAGCTGCGGGCTGAAAAACGACGCGCGCCAGCCCTGGAAATTCGGCAGGCCGGCGTCATCGCTGTTGTTGGGGTTGTAGGCAAACGTACGCAGGCTGAAATACGGATGCGGATAGCGCTCGGCCCCGCGCGCAACGATGATGTCGAAGTTGCGCGCGCGCATGGCGCCGTACACCTGGTTGCCAGTGCCGTTGACAATGCTGGCCTTGATCCCGCCCTCGGCCAGCGTCGCTTGCAGACGCGCGGCGATGTCGATGAAGGGCGGCTCTGACAATGTGCGAATGGTCGTGGTGAAGCCGTCCGGATAACCCGCTTCGGCGAGGAGTTTTTTCGCCTTGGCGACGTCCATGTGATAACCCGGATCCGGCAGGCGCGCCGCCAGACCGAGTTGCATCGGCTGCTGATTCAGCTTGCCGTAATACGGCATCACCTGCTCGTCGAGGCCCTTGTAGTCGATCAGGTTGCGCACCGCTTCGCGCACTTTGGGATTGGCAAATTCAGGCTGTTTCATGCTCAGCGCGACGTAGTACATGGTGCCGCGCGGCAGTGACTGCACGTGGATTTTTTCCGAACCGTCGATGGCGCGGATGTCCGGCGCGGCCATGCCATACGCCAGATCGAGGTCTCCGCGTTCCAGCATCAGGCGCAGCGACTGCGATTCGGTCATGTGCCGCACCACCACCCGTTTGAGCTTGGCAGCACCGCCCCAATAACCGTCGAAGCGGGTCAGCAACAGCGAGTCGTTCGCGGTCCATTTGCTCAGCACAAAGGGGCCGCTGCCGGCCTCGTTGGTCACCAGCCAGTTAGCACCGAGGTCAGCGTTTTTCTCATGCGCCAACGCTGTTTTGCGATCGATCACCACCGCGCTCGGCGAGATCGCCAGCGAGTCGATCAACAACAGCGGATCCATGGTTTGCGGCAAGTCGATGACCAGCGTATGGGCATCGCCGGCGCGGATCAGTGACTGAATGTTGTCGACGTTATAACCGTAGGCTTTCCAGGTCGTGGCCAGGCCGAAGTTGAGCTTCATCACCCGGTACAGCGACCAGGCCACGTCTTCAGCGGTCAGCGGATTGCCGGAGTGAAACTTCACGTCCTGACGCAAATGAAAGGTTATCTGCTTGCCGTCGTCGCTGATCGTCCAGCGCTCGGCCAGTTGCGGCAGATGCTGTTCCGGATTGCCCTGATCACGCTTGACCAGAGTGTCATAAAGATTGGCATTGACGCCGGAAGCGTCGAGGCCCGGTGCGTTGGCTGGATCGATTGAAAACAGGTTAACCATGCTCATGCCGACGATCAGTTGATCGGCCGGCGTCTTGGCGCTGGCCTGGGTCATCGGCACCAGCGCCAGGATCGCCGCCAGCAGGCCAGCGTGCAGTTTGGTAAATGCAGTCGTCATTGAAAAATCCTTGTTTTTATAGTTTTGGTGCCGCCGCCAGGCGTGTTAACGGGTGCGCGGATCGAAGACCTTGTACAAGGCATCGCTGATCAGGTTGAGCGCGACAAAAATCAAACCGATCACCAGCACACAGCCCATCACCGCGTTCATGTCGCCGAGCATCAGACTGCTGGTCAGGTACTGGCCGAAACCCGGCCAGGCAAAGACCGTTTCGATCAGCACCGCGCCTTCGAGCAGCGAGCCGTAAGCCAGCGCCACCACTGTGAGCAGTTGCACGAGGATGTTGCGAAACGCGTGACCCCAGACCACCTGGCGGCGCGACAACCCCTTGACCCGAGCGGTGATGATGTATTCCTGAGACAGTTGCTCGAGCATGAAGCTGCGCGTCATCCGACTGATGTAAGCCACCGAGTTCAGCCCGAGAATCAGCGCCGGCAAAACGATGTGGCGCAAGGCGCTGGCGAAGGCTTCCCAATCACCCGCAAGGCTTGAATCGATCAGCAACAGCCCGGTGACTTCGGGCACCATGCCGTCGTACGCCAGGTCGATGCGACCAGCGCCCCCGGCCCAGCCGAGCCAGGCGTAGAACACCAGCAGGCCCATCATGCCCAGCCAGAAAATCGGCGTGGAATAGCCGAACAGGGTAATCACTCGCGCGACATGATCGCCCAGTCGCCCTTGATTGCTCGCCGCGCAGACGCCCAGCGGCAAACCGATCAGCACACCGAAAAGGATGGCCAGGGTCGCCAGTTCGATGGTGGCCGGGAACACCCGGCGGATGTCATCGAGCACCGGGTGCCCGGTCAACAGCGCGTTGCCGAAATTGCCGTGCAACAAGTCGTTGAGGTACAGGCCGAACTGGGTCCAGATCGGCTTGTCCAGCCCCATCGCCCGGTACACCTGATCGTAGGTCGAACTGTCGGCATCCGGCCCGACAACCGCCAGCACCGGATCGATCGGCATCACCCGACCGATGATAAACGTCAGCGCCAGCAGGCCCAGTAATGTCACCAGTACCGTGCTGGCACGCCGCGCAGTATTGGAGGCGCGGGCTCCCATGGCAGAGGCAGTCATAACAAACATAGTCAGCTCCTGATAAAACGGTCACCGGTGCACCCGGCACGCGAAGTTCATCCGTGCATTTCAGCGTTTTTTGTAGACGTCTTTGTAGCGCGTGGTCGCGGCCGTGTGCCCTTGGAAATCGGCAACATCGGCGTAGACCAGCACTGTGTCGGTCATCTGCGAGACCGGCAGAATCGCGCCGACTTGCTGATCGAGTTGCTGCTGGATGTCCTGATACTGCGCCTGCTGTTTCTGCGCATCGGGCTCGACTTCGGCACTCTCGATCAACTGATTCAACTCGGGACTGTAAAACGAAGTGCGCCAGCCCTGGAAGTTGCTCAGCTTGGCTTCGTCACGGTTATCCGGGTTGTACACCAGCGTGCGCAGGCTCGAATGGGGATGACGCTCGGCGCCACCACCGCCACGGCCGACGATGATGTCGAAACTGCGCTCACGCATGGCGCCGTAGATCTGGTTACCGGTGCCGGTGATGATGCTGGCTTCGATCCCGGCCTGCGCCAGCGTCGATTGCAGGTTGGAGGCAATATTGATGAACGGTGGCTCGGCCAGCACGCGAATACTGGTCTTGAACCCGTTGGGGTAACCGGCGTCGGCGAGGAGTTTTTTTGCCTCATCGACATTCAGTCGATAACCGGGATCCGGCAGGCGCGCGGCCAATCCCAACGGCATCGGCCGCTGATTGATCACGCCGTAGTGCGGCATGACAGTCTGGTTGATGCCTTGGTAGTCGATCAACGAGCGCACGGCTTTGCGCACGCGCGCGTCGGCGAACATCGGCTGCTTCACACTCAGTGCGACGTAATACAGCGTGCCGCGTTGCAGAGTTTGCGTGCGGACCTTGTCGCTGCTCTGCAAGGCCTGGATGTCCGGCGCCGACATGCCTTTGGCGATGTCGAGGTCACCGCGCTCAATCATCAGACGCAACGACTGCGACTCGGTCATGTTGCGCATGACAATGCGCTTGAGCTTGGCCGGGCCGCCCCAGTAGCCGTCGAAACGGCTCATCAGAATCACGTCGTTGGCCCGCCAGTCATTGAGCACGAAGGCACCACTGCCGGCGGCGTGCGTCACCAGCCAGGCGGCGCCCAGGTCATTGTTCTTCTGGTGTTCGAGGACTTTTTTGCGGTCGAGAATGAAGGCACTTGGTGACGTTGCCAGCGTGTTGAGCACCAACTGCGGATCGGTGGGTCGCGGCAATTCAATGACGAAGGTATTGGCATCGGTCGCGCGCATCGAACGCTCGACATTGTCGGCGGTAAAACCGTAAGCCTTCCAGGTCGACGCCAGTGCGAGATTGAGTTTGAGCACGCGCTGCAACGACCAGGCGACGTCTTCGGCGCTCAACGGGTTGCCCGATTGAAATTGCACGCCCTGACGCAGATTGAAGGTCAGGGTCTTGCGGTCGTCGCTGACTTGCCAGCGCTCGGCGAGTGCCGGCAACAGCCGATCCGGCGCAGCGACGTCTTGCACCAGCAACATGTCATAGAGATTGGCATTGATCTCCGACACGTCCAGGCCGGTGGCCGCCGCCGGGTCGAGGGACAGCAGATTGATCATGCTCATGCCGACGATCAATTGATCGGCCGGGGTTTTGGCATGGACGACAGGTAGCGCGGTCACCGTCAGGGTAGCCGCCAGAACCCGCGCCCACAGCGAAGGAAGAATGTTCATAGCGAGAGTGCCTTTCTTATATTTATAGGGCTCTCGGACAGCCCGGCATGCACCGGGCAGCCCGCGTACACGTCAGAAGCTTTTAAGCGTGTTCATCTCGATGAAGTTGAAGTCGATGTCTTCGCCCAGACCCGGCAGGTCGGACAAATGCACAAAACCGTCGCTGTCCATCGGGTCGACCAGGCGCTTGAGGTACGCCGGCACCTCGTCGTAATCCAGGTACGGGTGCAGCAAGCCGCGCTCGTACCAGGTGCAGTTCTTGATCGCGCCGACCACCGTCAGGTTGGCTGCGCCGTTGCCGTGGATTTCGCAGTCCATGCCAAACGACTCGGCCATGTGCGCGACTTTCAGGCAAGGCCCGATCCCGCCGACCCCGGCGACGCCGGCACGCAGGATGTCGCAAACGTCGTGCTTGACCCAACTGGCCCGGCTCAGGTGTTTGCCGGACAGGGTTTCCGGCCCAAGTACCGGAATGTCCAGTTGCCCTGCCAGCCAGGCATAGGATTCGGCAGACTCTTCCATCATCGGTTCTTCGAACCAGGCGAAGTCGAGTTTTTCCAGTTCGCGTCCGATGTACAGCGCTTCGGTGCGGCTGTACCAGTGATAACCGTCGAGCATCAAGGCGATGTCCGGGCCCACCGCTTCGCGCACTGCCGCGCAGGCTTTGACGTCAATGCGCGGGCTCGGCGCGAACGAGACCGGCGGCATCCAGGTGTGCAACTTGATCGCCTTGTAGCCGCGCTTGACCAGCGTTTCGGCAAAGCGTCCGTAGTCCTCCGGCGTCGCCAGGCCCTCAGGCAGTTCATCGCCGCACATGGTTGAGCCGTACGCCGGCACCTTGTCGCGAAAACCGCCGATCAACTTGTGCACCGGCACGCCGAGTTTGCGCCCTGCCCAATCCCACAACGCCTGCTCGACCAACGCCAGCGCGCGATCAGTCAACTGGCTGGCGCTGCCGCGCTGCCAGTGCGCCAGGTCATGCCAGATCTTTTCGCGATCAAAGGCGTTCTGCCCGACCAGCACCTTGCGCACAAAACCATCCAGCACATAAGGACGAATCAGCTCGGGTGCACCGAGGGCGTAACCCTCCTTGCCGTCTTCGGTCTGGATGCGCAGCAACGCCATTTGCGCCTGACTGACATCACCGGGATGAGCATGACCGGCGCTGTCGACTGCGCGGCGGGTGGGATAGGAAAAAACCTGGACGTTGACTGCTGTGATTCTCATGGACGTCTTGAGCCTTCTTATTGGATTTGTGACAGGAGTGTCGTCGGTTGCGACCGATCATAGGTCATCGTACAACACTTGAAAAGACCCAATAACACCTCTTCGAATCGAAGCCTTTGCGGCTAAACGTCCAGCAAAGCGCCATATTTAAAGATGACTACAGAATAACAGGACTTGCTTTAGAACCCTATTCATATGGCATATATGTATCAATATGTTTCTAAACTAGCAAAATCACGTAGACGAGTCATCTTGTCGTACGATAACTTATATCTGCGCCTCAAATGAGAGCCATACGCAACATCGCGGTGCCTGTAGTACTCGTCAAACGACCCTAACAAAAACAAAAAAAGAAGACCGTATGAACACCACCCTACGCACGCTCGTCACTGTCGCGGCCCTCGGCCTGCCCTTCGCTGTCCACGCTGACTCTGCCAGCCTCAACTACCGCCATCAGTACACCGAGGAGGACAGCGCCCACGCCGACCGAATCAAGCTCAACTACCGCCTGGACAGTGGATTGGGGTTTGAGGCGGAGATGAAATACCGCACGGCCGGTGACCGCAAAGATGTCGCCTACGACAACATGGTCAACAACGGCCATGAGTTCACGGTGAGCTACAACTACAAGCTCAGCGCGCAGTCGACGCTGACCCCGGCGTTTCAGATGGACAGCTCGAAGGATGCGACCGCCTACAAGTTCGGCCTCAAGTACAACTACAAAATCGACGACGCCTTTTACGTAGCGACGCGCTATCGCCTGGATCTGCGCAAACTCGATCGCGATCAGGTCAACAAAGACATGCCCGATCACTACAAGGATGACCAGACCACCCACCGCTTCGAAGGCTGGCTCGGCTATACGCCCGCCAACAAGTGGGCCTACGAATATCAGTTCATCTATTTCAAGACCGACTACATCCGCTACGACAACAAGAAGAGCGACTACGAACAGAACCTGATCGTCAAATACAAGCTCACCAAACAATGGGCGCCCTTCATGGAAATCGGCGACATCAAAGTCGACTCCACCTCACCCGACCGCCAGGCTCGCTGGCGTCTGGGCGTGCAGTACAACTTCATGTAAGCCGCGCACTGGTTTTGCCTGGCGAGCGCGCATCGCTTGTCGGGCAGACACCCCGCCGCTCCCCCTTTCACCACCGCGTAATGGAAGACCCGACCATGACCACACAAACCACGCAGGCCAAACCCTTCAACCGTATTCTGCTGACCGGCGCCGCCGGTGGGCTCGGCCAGATTCTGCGCGAAACCCTGCAGGTTCACGCCGACATCGTCCGCTCCTCGGACATCAGTGTGATGGCGCCGAGCCGCGGCGCGCATGATGAAGTGATCAACTGCAATCTGAGCGACAAGGCCGCTGTCGCCGCGCTGGTCGAGGGCGTCGATGCCATCGTGCATTTGGGCGGGATCTCGGTAGAGCGATCCTTCGAAGAAATCCTCGAGGCGAATATTCGCGGCACCTTTCATGTTTATGAGGCCGCGCGTCTGCACGGGGTCAAGCGCATCGTCTTCGCCAGCTCCAACCACGTCACCGGTTTCTACCCGCAGGACGAACAGATCGACGCCCATTCGCCGCGTCGCCCGGACGGTTATTACGGTTTGTCGAAGGCTTACGGCGAGGACTTGGCAACGTTCTATTTCCACCGCTATGGCATCGAAACAGTGAGCCTGCGCATCGGTTCTTCGTTCCCCGAACCGCGCAACCTGCGCATGCTGGCGACCTGGCTGAGCTATACCGATCTGGAGCACCTGATCGCCCGCGCACTGCTGGCCAGCGATGTCGGGCACAGCGTGATTTACGGTGTGTCCGCCAACCGTGATCAGTGGTGGAGCAACCGTCACGCCGCGCACCTGGGCTTTGCGCCGCAGGACAGCTCCGAAGCCTTTCGCGCAAAGGTCGAACAACAACCGGCACTCGCCGCCGACCATCCCGACCGCTTGTATCAGGGCGGCGCCTTTACCGCAGCAGGTCCGTTTGAAATGCCGGCGCAGACGCGCTCATGAGTGCCGAACTGATTGTCGATGCGCGCAACGCCACCGGTGAAAGCCCGGTCTGGCAAGCCGACGAAAATGCCTTGTATTGGGTGGATATTCCGGCCGGCCGCTTGCATCGCTGGCAACTCGATGGCCAGACCGACTGCTGGCAGGCGGACGAAATGCTCGCCTGTATCGCCCGCAGTGAAGCGGGACATTGGCTGGGCGCGCAGGAAAGTGGCCTGTTCAAATTGCGCCCGCAGGCTGACGGACGTCTGGCTGCGGAAAAGCTCATCGGCGTCGAGCACGCCCGCCCGCGCATGCGTTTCAATGATGGTCGCTGCGATCGTCAGGGACGCTTCTGGGCCAGCTCGATGCCAACCGCCATGGGCGCCGACGCGGTCGGCGCGCTGTATCGCTACGACGCGCAAAACCCAAACGATGCATCGATGCTGGCGCCGCAACTGGAGGACCTTGTGGTGCCCAATGGCCTGGCGTTCAGTCCCGACGGGCGCACCCTGTACCTGTCCGACTCGCACCCGAGCCGGCAACTGATCTGGGCCTTCGATTACGACATCGACAGCGGCACGCCGCACAACCGCCGCTTGTTTGTCGACATGAACAATCACCCCGGTCGACCGGACGGTGCCGCCGTCGATTCACACGGTTGTTACTGGATCTGCGCGATTGATGCCGGCCTGGTGCTGCGCTTTACCCCGCAGGGGAAACTGGATCGCGCGCTGCCGGTACCGGTAAAGAAACCGACGATGTGTGCCTTTGGCGGCCCTCGGCTCGACACCCTGTTTGTCACCTCGATTCGCCCGCAAGGCATCGACCTCGCCGATCAGCCACTGGCGGGCGGAGTCTTTGCCCTCAACCCGGGCGTTCAAGGCCTGCCCGAACCCAAGGCCCGCGCCTGAGGCTTCAGACGTTCAACGCCGCCGCGTCTGCAGCTTCGTAGGCACGGCGCAGACGCTCGCGGCTGTTGGACAGATGCAAACGCATGGCTGCGCGCGCGGCGTCGGAATCACGCCGGACAATCGCAATGTAAATGTCTTCATGCTCGCGACTGAGGCGCTCCAGATAGGGCTCCTTGCGGTCATTCTCCAGGCGTTTGGAATGCAGGCGTGTGCGCGGCAGAATGTTCGCGCCCAGGTGCAGCATGATGTCGGTGAAATAGCGGTTGCCGGTGGCCAGCGCGATTTGCTGGTGGAACTGGAAATCCGCCGACACGGCGTAGTCGACACTGACGGCGCGGGAATTGATGGCGTCCAGCGAATCACGCATCAGTTGCAGCTGCTCATCGGTACGCCGCGCACACGCCAGGCCTGCGGCCTCGACCTCAAGGGTGATGCGCAATTCAAGCACCGCCAAGACATCCTGAAGCGTGACGATGCTGTCTGGATCAATGCGAAAACCGCTCGGGCTGGGAATGTCCTGAACAAAGGTGCCGATACCGTGACGGGTCTCCACCAGGCCTGCTGCCTGCAGACGCGATATCGCCTCGCGCACCACTGTGCGACTGACGCCGTGCTCGGCCATGACCTGAGATTCAGTCGGCAGCTTCGTCGCGCGCGCGAGTTCGCCACTGCAAATGCGTCGGGACAGCTCGGTGACCAGGTCCTCCGCCAGGCTGCGATGCCGACGACGAACATTGGGTGTGGCGTTGGATCTGTCCATCAGCAACAAAAATCTCGAATTTTCGAATAATTACGCATCATAGCCCATTCAGTTGTACGACAACGCACCAGTTCAATGATAGGATTTCTCATGCAGCGGACGTTCGATTCGCTGCACTGGCGATAAGGACGTCCGCTCGAGAAACACGTGGAGACATCGCGTGTAAAACACTCAAGTTAATCAAGGATCTGATTACTCATGACAAAACCAACAACCTTCACGGCCTGCAAATTGGCCAGCGCCATCGTCGGCAGCCTGCTGTTTTCCAGCCTGCCCGCACAAGCGGCCGATATCTGGCTGGATGTTGCAACGACTGGCTGGGCCACGCAAAACGGTGGCACCAAGGGTGGCTCCAGAGCGGCAGCCAACAACATCTACACCGTGAAGAACGCCGCCGAACTGAAGACCGCACTCAGCGCTTCGGTCGGCACCAACGGTCGCATCATCAAGATTACCGGGCCGATCGACATCAGCGAAGGCAAAGCTTATACGACGACCGCTGATATGAAAAAGCGCGGTCGTCTGGATATCCCGGGCAAGACGACCATCGTCGGTACGAGCAGCACGGCGGAGATCCGCGAGGGTTTCTTCTATGCCAAGGAAAACGATGTGATCATCCGCAACATCACCATCGAAAACCCGTGGGATCCCGAGCCGATCTGGGATGCCAATGACGGCAGCGCCGGCAACTGGAACTCCGAGTACGACGGGCTGACCATCGAAGGCGCCAACAATGTGTGGGTCGACCATGTCACCTTCACCGATGGCCGCCGCACCGATGACCAGAACGGCACCGCCAACGGTCGTCCCAAGCAACACCACGACGGCGCACTGGACGTGAAAAACGGTGCCAACTACGTGACCATTTCCTACTCGGCGTTCAAATCGCACGAGAAGAACAACCTGATCGGTTCCAGCGACAGCCGCACCACCGATGATGGCAAGCTCAAGGTCACGATCCACAATACCCTGTTCGAAAACATCTCCGCCCGCGCGCCACGCGTTCGCTTCGGCCAGGTGCACCTGTATAACAACTATCACGTGGGCAGCACCAGCCATAAGGTCTACCCGTTCAGCTACGCGCACGGTGTGGGCAAAAACTCGAAGATTTTCTCCGAGAAAAACGCCTTCGAAATCTCCGGCATCAGCGGCTGCGACAAAATCGCCGGCGACTACGGTGGCAGCACTTACCTTGATCAGGGTTCTACGCTCAATGGCACCTTGCTGACCTGCAAGTGGGGCACCAACATCGGCTGGACCCCGCCTTACAGCTACACCCCGCTGAACGCAGACAAAGTCGCGGCCGACGTTAAGGCCAAGGCTGGCGCTGGCAAGATCTGATTGGTCGATGTAACCGTGTTAATGAAAAGCCCTCGGTGACGAGGGCTTTTTCATGTCTGCTTGAAGATGGTGCGGGGGTGGAGTTCTGAAACAGAATCCGAATTATTTATTGCCCTGACGGGCCCCATCGCGAGCAGGCTCACTCCTACATTTGAAATGCGTACCCCTGTAGGAGTGAGCCTGCTCGCGATGAGGCCCTGCGCAACAACACCACTACTGGACCAGTTGATTAATCTCAATGATCGGCAACAACACCGCCATCACAATCACCAGCACCACCCCGCCCATCACCACAATCATCAGCGGCTCGAGCAACGCGGTCATGCCCATTGCCCGCCGTTCGATATCGCGCGACAGGGTTTGGGCCGCACGCTCAAGCATCGGTGGTAGCGATCCGGTTTTTTCGCCGCTGGCGATCAGGTGAATTAGCACCGGAGGAAACACATTTTCCACCCGCAACGCTGCCGCCAGGTTCACGCCCTCGCGCACCTTGGCCGTGGCCTCAGTGACGCTCAGGCTCAAGCGGTCATTGGACAGCGTCTGCCGCGCCGCCTCCAGTGCGCGTAACAATGGCACACCGGCGCCGCCGAGAATCGCCAACGTCGAGGCGAAACGTGCGGTGTTCAGACCGAGGATGAAACGCCCGAACAACGGCAACTTCAGCACCCGATGATGCCAACTCAAACGCGCCGCCGGGTTACGCAGATACAAACGCCAGCTCCAAAACGCGCCGGCCATGATCCCCGCGCACAGCCAGCCCCAACTGCGGATGAAATCACTCGCATTGAGCATCGCCAAGGTCAGCCCCGGCAAGTCCTGCCGCGCCTGAGAAAACGCGCTGACCACCTGCGGCACCACGTAACTGAGCAGGAAAATCACAATGCCGATCGAGACCAATCCAACCACGCCCGGATAGATAAACGCGGTGAGAATCTTGCCGCGCAGGTTGTTGCGTTCCTCGATGTAATCCGCCAGCCGCTCCATCACTTGCGCCAGATCGCCGGATTCTTCACCCGCCGCAATCAACGCGCGATAGATCTCGGGAAAATCCCTTGGCCGCGCAGCCAGCGATTCCGCCAGACGCATGCCACTGCGCACATCCGCACGAACGGCGCTGAGGGTGTGGGCGATGTGTTTTTTCTCGGCCTGTTCGACCGTGGCACTCAGCGCCGCTTCCAACGGCAGGCTGGCGCCGAGCAGGCTCGCCAATTGCCGCGTGGCCCAGGCCAGGTCGTTGTCCGAGAGCTTGGCGCTGAACAACCCACCGCCACCGTGCTGGGCAACGTTGCTTTCCTTGTGCACCGACAACGCGGTCAAACCGCGCCCGCGTAATGTTGTGAACGCGGCAGCCTGGCTGTCCGCCTCAAGGTGCCCGGATTCAATCTTGCCGGTGGCATCGGCGGCTTCAAAACGATAGCGATTCATCAGGCGTCCCGTGTCACACGCAAGATTTCTTCAGGCGCGGTGGCGCCGCTGCGGATCCAGCGTTCACCGTCCTCGCGCAGGCTGAACATCCCGGCTTTCGCGGCGGATGCGCGCAAGGCCTGCTCCCCTGCCCCTTGGTGAATCAGGGTGCGGATGTCGTCATCGATGCAGAACAATTCGTGAATGCCGGTGCGGCCGCTGTAGCCGGTCTGATTGCACGCCGGGCAACCGACCGGGCGCCAAGTGCCCGGTGCCGTTGGGTCTTCCTGCTTGCACTGATTGCACAGGCGTCGCACCAACCGTTGTGCGAGTACGCCGAGCATCGACGAGGCCAGCAGAAACGGTTCGACGCCCATGTCGATCAAGCGGTTGACCGCCGACACCGCGTCGTTGGTGTGCAGCGTCGCCAGCACCAGGTGACCGGTCAGCGACGCCTGCACGGCGATTTGTGCGGTCTCCAGATCGCGGATTTCGCCGATCATGATGATGTCCGGGTCTTGCCGCAGGATCGCCCGCAGCGCCAAGGCAAAAGTCATCTCGATCTTGGCGTTGACCTGAATCTGGCTGATCCCCGGCAAGTCGTATTCCACCGGGTCTTCCACGGTGAGGATGTTGCTGGTGCTCGCATCCAGCCGCGCCAGCGCCGCGTAGAGGCTGGTGGTTTTGCCGCTGCCGGTTGGCCCGGTGACTAAAACGATGCCGTGGGGCTGGCGGATCAGGTGGTCGAGTTTGGCCAGCACTTGCGCGTCCATGCCGAGGGTTTCCAAGTGAAGGCGCCCGGCCTGTTTGTCGAGCAGACGCATCACCACCCTTTCGCCATGTCCGGTCGGCACCGTGGAAACACGAATATCAATCGGCCGCCCGGCCACGCGCAAAGCGATGCGACCGTCCTGCGGCAGGCGTTTTTCGGCGATATCGAGTTGCGCCATGATCTTGATCCGCGACACCAACGCACCGTGCAACGCCTTGCGCGGCGAGACCACGTCACGCAGCGTGCCGTCGACGCGATAGCGCACCACTGAATGGGTTTCGAACGGTTCGATGTGAATGTCGCTGGCCTCATCGCGCGCGGCTTGGGTCAGCAGTGCGTTGATCATGCGGATTACCGGCGCGCCGTCCTGAGTGTCGAGCAGGTCGGTGATTTCCGGCATGTCCTGCATCAGGCGGTCGAGGTCGACTTCGTTTTCCGCCGCACCGACCACCGCCGCCGCACTACCGGTGTCGGCATAAGCGGCGGCTAGCAAACCATCCAGCTCATCATCGCGCACCCGCTGAATCGTCGCCGCACCAAACTGCCGCCGCGCCTCGCTGATCGACCAGCCCGGCGTCGACGGGCACACCGTCAACACGCCATCGCACAACAGAATGCGCTGCGCCTTGGCCCAGGCGTAGGGCAACGAACTCATTGGATGGGCACCGCTTTGATCGTCGCGCGCGGCCCTGAGGCGGGCATAACCGCCGGCACACCCTGCGCCGCCGTCGGCAACTGCGGCGCCTGCATGTCCGGCATCGCCCAACTGCGTTCCGGCTGCAAACCACCCTGGGCGCGGCGCATGAAGTCGTAGCGATTAAGAGTAATGCTGCGCCCCGCTTCGCTGTCGCGAATGATGTACGGGCGCAGGAACACCATCAGGTTGGTCTTGGTGATCGCCCGGCGCTCGTTGCGAAACAATGCGCCGATGCCCGGCAGGCTGCCCAGCCAAGGCACCGCGTCGTTGCTTTGGCTGTAGCCATCCTGCAGCAACCCGCCGAGGACCATGATCTGCCCGTCATCGAGCAGAATGCTGGTATCGATCGCGCGTTTGTTGGTGACAATCCCCGCCGAATTGGCGCTGGCCGAAGCACGCTCATCAATGCTGCTGACTTCCTGATAGATATCGAGCTTGACCGTACCGCCCTCGGAAATCTGCGGGCGCACATTGAGCTTCAGACCGACCTCTTCCCGGGTCACGGTCTGGAACGGGTTGTTGCTGGTCCCCCCGCCGCCGGTAACGTAACTGCCGCTGACAAACGGAATGGTCTGGCCAACAAAAATGCTCGCCGCTTCGTTGTCCAGCGTCAGCAGGTTCGGCGTCGACAGCACGTTGGTGCCGCCCTTGCTCTTCAACGCGCGGGCCAGCACTTTCAGATCAAGAATCTTGCCGATACCGGGGATGTCGACGGTGCCGTTGACGTAGCCCAGGTTCAAACCCTGCGGCAGCACGTCGATGCTGGTCTTGCCGTTGGTGTTGATCCCCGAACCGCCCAGATTCGCGCCACCGATCACGCCATTGCCACCGAGATTGCCGGTCTGCCACTGCACGCCGAACTCGCTGGCATCGTCCTCGCCGACTTCGACGATCAGGCTTTCGATCACCACTTGCGCACGACGCTGGTCGAGCAGATCGATCACCTCGCGCAAGTTGCGGTACAACGGCTCCGGCGCAGAAATCAGCAAGGTGTTGGTAGTCGCGTCGGCCTGAATGGTCACACCGCCGGCACTGAAGGCGACGTTCTGCTCGCTCGCCTGATTACCGCTGCTACTGGTGCCGCCACTGCCTTGTGCGTAACTGCCACCGGTACTGCCGCTGCTATCGCTGGTCGATGTTGTACCGCTGGTTTGCGTACCGCTCTGGCCATTCTGCCCAGCGCTGCCGCCGGTACTTGCGCCCATGGCACTGAGCACCGACCGCGCACTGTCACTGGTGCCGCTGTCGCTCTCGCCCGTGAGCAAACCACGCAACGCCTGCGCCAGTTTCGCCGCTTGCGCGTTACGCAGATAAACCACATGCAGATTGCTCGGATTGCTCTGCGCGTTATCCAGTTTATAGATCAGATTACGCGCCAGTTCCGTACGCTCCGGACTACCCGCGCGAATGATGATGGTGTTGGAGCGCGGATCACCGATCACCGCAATTTTCTGCGTCGGATCATTGCCCGGCGCATCCAGCAGATCAGCCACCATCGGCGCAATGTCAGCAGCGATGCCGTTCTGAATTTGCACCACATCCGTGTCAATCGCGCTCGGCGAATCAATGCTCGCAATCAACTGCGCAACGCGGGTCAGGTTCTCGGCGTAATCGGTGATGACGATGGTGTTGTTGCCGGGATAAGCATTGATCGGATTGTTCGGCGAAACGATCGGCCGCAGCACCGGAATCAGGTTCACCGCGTTCTCGTATTGCAGGCGAAACGTGCGCGTCAGCATTCCGTTGCCCGCCGGTTTATCAGCACTGTAAATCGGCCCGCCGAGCAACTTCGCATCAGCCTCCGGTACCACCTGCGCCACACCGCCGACATCAACCACGCTGAAACCCTGCATGCGCAACGCCGCCAGCAGCATGTCGTACGCCTGCCGCGCCGGCACCTGACCCTCCGAGACCAGCGTCAACGTGCCCTTCACCCGAGGATCGACCAAAAACTGCTGCCCGGTGGAACGCGACAACGCGCGCACCACCGCTTGAATATCCGCGTCGACAAAATTCAGCGTCACCGGTTGATCGCCCAAAGGGTTGCTCGGCAAGGCAATGCCCGAAGCCCCCGAACCGCTGCGCGCACTCTTGGTGATGTTGTGCAATGGCTTCGGCACAGGTCGCGCCTGAGCCTGCGCACGTTCGCGATCGAGCACCGCATCGCCGCTACGCTGGGTGTTGGCCAGCGGCCGCCCGAGTTCACTGTCGACCAGCAATGGCGGCTGATTCTGCGGCGTGGTGGTGTTGCTGCACGCGCTCAACGCCATCAGCAGCATCGGCAACGCCAGACGTGCCGGTTTGGATCCTGACCCCTTCATGAAGCTTCCTTAGCGCCCAGCGCCTGATCCATGCGAACGGTGCCTGACAAAGTGCCGGCCGTATCGTCGACCTTGGCTGCGTCTGCACGCTGCAAACGAGCCTCGACCACTTCAAGTGAAAACTGCACGGGGTGGATTAACAGCCAACTGATGACGGCATCAGCGGGCGCATCCTCGAACGTCAACTGCCAAGCGGTGCCAATTGCCTGCAACTGGTAGTGACCAAGCAGCCCGTTGCCATCGAGAGATTGCTGCAATGACCGCTCGAAGTTTTGTCCGATGGGTGCTGTTGCCACCTCGCGCAACAACAGATCCAGCGCTTCGGCCTGGCCACGCAACTTCGGCGTTTCGGTCTGCCAATGTTGAATTTTTTTCAGCGGTGGCTGGACGAGCAGCAGCCAGATCAGCACGCCCCCCAACATCAATGCGGTGCCCGCGACCAGGCGTTTTTCGCGCAAGGTCAGCGGCGCCCAATGCCGATGAATCTGTGCTCGCAGCAGCAGCCAGCGAGCCCGATAGATCGCCAGTAGATTATTCATCGTTGCTGTCCATGACGGCATCGTCCTCAACCGCTGCCGGCTCAATTTGCGGGCTGAAAATCCACACGTTGTCTTCGCGTCTGGCGACCAACCCTGCCTGCGTCAACGCTCCCGGCAATGCGCCGTCGGCGGGTGCCTGCGCAGTGTCGGCGGCCAACTCCAACTGCAAACGTCCCTGCTCAAAGGTCATGCGCTGGACGCTGCCTGCCATAAACGGCAGCGCGCTCGCGGCATGTTGCACCAGGTAGGCAAACCCGTGATTCGCGTCGGCCGCCACGCCATTGTGTCGAGCCGCCAGTTGCTGGCGAGCCTGCTGCAACGGATTGAGGATCACCGGTAACTCTGGAAAAGCCTGCTTTACCCGCTGGCTCATTTGCGCCTTGAGCTGCTCTCCCCGAGTCACTTCTCGGGCCGCGTAAAGGTTCAGCCCAGACACCCAGATCGCAATCGCCAAGGCACAACAGAAGGCTGCCCTGCCCCAACCGATTGTGTGTCCGGCAGCCTTGCCGATGCCTGCATGCAACCCCCATCCCGGCGCGACGCCACACCAGCGCTGCTCCGCAGGTCGTGGTTCGACGACTGTTGCAGGAGCATCCGCGCCGATCCACTGCAAGCCGCGACCACTGGTGACGAGTTCATCCAGACGCTCCTGCGCCAAGGGTTCTACCGAAGCCTGCGCACGGCTGAGGCGCAGCAGCAATTGCCCGTCCAACACACAGGCGCTGACCTGCCCCTGCGTTGGTACCGGCAACGCATAAGGCGCCGGGTAAAGGCCTCGCAGCTTCAATCGGTGCTGAGTCAATAACTGCCCGAAACGATCCAGAGATGCCTGCGCGAGCCAGGCCAGCGCCACTTGTCCCGAGACCTCACGAGCACTGTGTGCAACGTACATCTGTTCAGTGCCACCCAGAATCAGCGCCTGCGCGGCACACTTCACCGCCGCCTCGATCTTCACCGGCGCCAGCGGTGGCAACTGCAAACTGGTCAGTACGCTGTCCGCCGGATGCAGAAAAAACTCGACGGGCTGTAACGGCGACTCCTGCTCAATCAGCAACAGCGTACTGACACCGACCTGACTGACCTGGTCGTGCCGATCCAGGCGCGCAAATTCAACCTCAGAGTCTGAGGTCAAACCCGCCAGCGGCGGCAAGGCGACGCGCAGGCGAGTCATACTCCGAGCCTCGACCAGACCACTTTCGGCAGGTCGTCGGCGGGTTGATGCAGCAACGCATCCAGGCTGACGCGGCGCTGGTCACGACGCGCGTGTCCGCGCAGCAGAAACCAATCGCTGCTGATGCCGACGTTCAGTCCGTCGACGGTCAGATGCGGCAAGTGCAGACGGTTGACGAAGTCCCCGCGATTGATGAACCACTGGCCACGATCGCGCTCCACCACCACGGCCCTGGCCTGCGCCATCGATAAACCCGGCACCACCGCCACCAATACCTCGGCGCTGGCAGTATTACCGTTGACCCAGGTCTTGGCCGGAATCAGGCTGACATACTGATTCAAACGCCCAAGCAGCTCCTCGTTCATGCCTTCGAGGCCACGTAAATCATCAAGGCTGCGCAACATCGGCTGAGTGGCCGGCAATGGCTGGCGACGCGCACTCGGTGACGTCGCGCGGACGCTGCCAAAACCTGCCTGCGCCATGCTTTGCCCGACGGCTTGCAGGTCGGGCATTCTCGGGTAGGAGGCAATGACTCGCTGGCTGATGCGCTGGCTGAGGGCAGCATCGATTCCGATCATTTCGCAGAGGCGTTCGAAGCTGCGCAACTGTCCGCCATCGACGCGCTCATTGCTGAGTAAATTGCGCAAATTGAACTTGCCCTGCTGATCCTCGATGCGCCCCTCGAAACCGCCCCCCGGCGAATTCAACAAATGGCTTTTGACAGGCTGCGCCCAAGGTTGATCGAGCCGGGTCAGCACGTCCTGTTGACGCGTGTCCCTGAGCACTTGCCGACTGAGCTCGAGCCCCGCCAACAGCGCGGCAGCGCCCTGCACTCGGGACTGTTCCGCTTCAAGAGAACGGGTAAAGACGCTCTGCCGGGTGAGCATGCCAGCGGCGATCACCGCGACCACAGCGGCAATCAGCAAGGCGCTGATAATGGCCATGCCGCGCTGTTTCTGCGCCTGTGGCGAGGATGGTTTCATGGCCGCTCTCAGAGCTGCCAGGAACCAATATCGGCATTGACGCCGTCGCCGTCGGGTTGGCCGTCTGCGCCGAGGGAGAAGATGTCGATCTCACCGTTCGCGCCAGGATTCAGATAGTTGTAAGGACGACCCCACGGGTCGTTGGGCAAGCGCTCCAGATAAGAGCGCCAGTTGCTGTTTTTCGCATCCGCCGGGCGCTCCACCAGCACTTTCAAGCCCTGATTCAGGGTCGGATAAGTGCCGTGGTCGAGGCGATAAAGTTTGAGCGCCTGCATCAGGCCGGCGATGTCTTGTTTCGCCGCAGTGGCTCGGGCCTGATCAGGTCGGTCGAGCACCTTGGGCACTACCATCGCCGCCAGAATGCCGAGGATGACCACCACCACCATGATTTCGATCAGGGTGAAACCCTGCTGACCTCGACGGTCTGCGGACTGAGATTTGACGCGCGCGAAATCCATTTCAACCTTCCTTGGCATGATTACATTCGGCGCGCAGTGTAACAAAAGCCAGTCATCGTACAACAATCATTAACGCACTGTTTTTCTGCACATTCGCCAAAGGACGGGTGTTATTCTGCGGGCCGGTTTCAACCGCAGAGACAAGCATGGAAGCGTTGCGCAAGGAGCGAGGTTTCACCCTCATCGAGGTTCTGGTGGCCTTGGCAATCATCGCCGTGGCCATGTCTGCGGCCGTTCGCGTTGCGGGTCTGATGACCCAGAGCAATGGTCTGCTGCGCGATCGCTCGATCGCTTTGCTGGCGGCACAAACCCGGCTCGCCGAACTGCGTCTGGAGGAGGACTTTGCCCCAGGACTGAAAACCTTCAACTGTGATCAAGGTCGCCTGCAACTGCGCTGTGAGCAACGCATGACCCCGAGCACCGACGGACGACTGCTGCGCGTGACGCTGCTGGTTTCCGATCGCGAACGTCAGGCACCACCCCTGGCGCGACTCGAAACCTTACTCGGCCGGCCACAGGAAAAGCGCCAATGACGCTGCTCAGGGTCGAGTCAGTCGAGGCAGCGATGGCGAGTCTGGCAGCGTGCTGACTTTTAATCGGCTCTGTTCTGCGCCACGCTCGATAACCACTGCACCCTGTTCAATGGCGATCACGCGCACCCCCTGGGTCAAGCGATCACCCACCAGAAAACTGCGCGGCGGACCGTCGTTGAGACTTAGGATTGCCACCGCAGCGTGCGCCCCTGCCAGCACTCCGGAAACCTTGATATCCAACGGTGCCGGCTGGTTGGAAAACCACTGCAAAGCCGCTGTGTCGGCGCGCGTCGGCAACACTTGCGGTGCCACCGCCGGAACGTGGGATTCTGCCGGCGTCAGCAATAGCGCAGACCAGAACAGTCCCCCTGCGAGTGCAGCGATCAGCGCCGCCGATTGCACAAGCTGCGTTGCGGATAAGCGAAAAGTAAATGCCAAGACCCAACCTCCCTGTTGTCCTGCGTCGCAGTCTACAGGACAACATTCGCTTTTCTATCCGGATTGAAGGTTCGAATCCGCCAGGATGGATTCACAACGAAGGAACGTTGCGGTATGACCAAGGACAGACAAACGGGCTTCACCCTCATCGAATTGATGGTGGTGTTGATCATCATCGGCATTGCCAGCGCCGCCGTCAGCCTGAGTATCAAACCTGACCCGGCGCAACTGCTGCGCAAGGACGCCAATCGCTTGATCCAGTTGCTGCAAATTGCCCATGCCGAAGCCCTGGCCGATGGACGCCCGATCACTTGGCTGGCGGACCAAAACGGCTTTCGTTTCAGTCGTCGCAATGAACAAGGCCCCGGCTTCGATCACTTTCTCGCCGATCCGCAACTGCGCCCTCGTCACTGGGAAACGCCATCGCTGAAGGTCCGAGTGACACCCAGGCAGCCGCTGATACTGAACGCCGAGTGGTTCGATTCACCCGTGCAACTGCAACTCTCGGACGGCCAGAACACGCTCACCGTGCAACGCACAGCCACGGGCAAATTGACCTTGGCCAACCAGCCATGAATAGCCGGCAAGAGGGTTTTACCCTGATCGAAGTGATGGTCGCGATCCTGCTCATGGCGGTCGTCAGCCTGATTGCCTGGCGCGGTCTGGACAGCGTGAGCCGCGCCGACACGCATCTGCAGGCGAGCACCGAACACACCGAAGCACTGCTGCGCACGCTGCATCAACTGGAACGAGATATAGCCTTGCGCGCCAGCATCGAACTGCGCGAGCCACTGTTGAACGACAACGATGACGAACGATCCGAGCAGCCAGCGGCAATCAGCGTGCGCAGCGCCGACGACCAGCGCTTTCGTCTTGACGTGATCCGCAGTGCAGCCACCTCGCAGAACGGCTTGCAGCGCGTGCGCTGGTGGTTGAAAGATCAAACCCTGTACCGCGCCGCCGCCACGCCACGCGATCGCTACCCGCTGCCTGCGCCGAAACAGGCAGTGGCGGTGCTCGACAGAATCAGCGATCTGCAAGTACGCGTCTGGGAACCGCAGATGGGGTGGCGCCAGCTCAGCGGCAACCGCAAAGAAAATCCCCAAGGCCTGGAAATCCGCCTGACCCGGCAGACGCCTCAAGGCGAAGAACACTACCGCCAGGTCTTGGGCCCACTGGATTAGTCTCTGGGCAATATTACGTATTGCCCAGACACGCACAGCAACTGTAACGTCGAACGTCAGTTACCGAGGAAATCTCATTGCACGACTCTAAACTTCTCGAAGATCTACGCGCTCGCTTCAACGCTGGAGAGCCTCTGGACTTCACTTTTTTCTGGGGACACCAGCGAAGCAAAAACGCCGTCACGGCTTCGTGCTTCAGCCAATGGTACGAAGCCGAATTCGTTATCGAGGGGCAACGCTACCCGACAGCCGAACACTTCATGATGGCCGAGAAGGCAGCCCTGTTCGACGATCAGGAAATTCGTGCACAAGTGCTCCAGGCCACGACCCCGAACGCCGCCAAAGCCCTCGGCCGCAAAGTGCGCGGGTTCAACGACCGACTCTGGCTGCAACACCGATACGACATCGTCGTCCAGGCAAACCAAGCCAAGTTCTCCCAAAACCCGGAGCTGAACGAATACCTGATGCGCACTGGATCCCGGGTCATTGTCGAAGCGAGCCCGGTTGATGCCATTTGGGGAATTGGGCTCGCGCAAGATCACCCAGATGTGAACGATCCGAATCTGTGGAAAGGCCTGAATCTTCTGGGGTTTGCACTGATGCAGGTTCGGGACGGCAGGAATGGATCGTCCTGAGTTTTATCGGCGGTGGCGTCAGAAACGAAAAAAGCCTTGGCGTGTGCCAAGGCTTTTCTAAGGGAGTTTTACATTGCTTTGGGTTGCACTACCCGCCAGTCAGAAATTGCAGGTGTATTGATATTCGAAGGGGAAGAAGACTGTATCGACCACCAACGAAAATGGCGCGTCGATCAGTAAAAAGGGAATCAACTTGCCTTTGGATGTACCGACCAACCACCAGTCGAGCCGAACACCGATGTAAGGACATCGATGCTTGTCATAATCCATCCGCATGGCCGTTGCTGCACAGCCGCTTGAGCTGGCGATCAACGTCAGCAAGATCAGTTTGCGAAACACTTAACGTCCTTATTACTTATTGATATTGAGCTGCGTAAACGGGGTTGCAGATGGCTTTCCCGCTACGACAGGCCACGTGGGTGAAATACAGCCCTACTCCGACTACCGAGGCCGATCGTAAGGACAATGAGAAATCTCAACCAGACTGGAATTGGCAAGATGCATGAAGCACGCAAGCGAGGATGCAGGATTGATGGACTTTATTGATTTTCTGGGAAACCTTTGCAGCGCATTCAGCAACTATCAAGGCTATGAAAAGCCTCGCCGGGTGTTTACCCGAAGATTCGTTGCGTTCTGCGTATTTGTGGCTGTGTTTGAGCTGATTGCGCTGAATCTTTACTACGCATAGTCGGGATTGAATTTGAAGGATTCAGCAAAGATCGCTTGGCCGGAGCGAATCCAGATCTTATTAAGAAACTACCGTGTAGTTTCGCGCGGGTACAAAAAAGCCGATCTATCTGATCGGCTTATGTGTCTGATTTTAATCAGGAATAATGGTCGGGACGGAGTGATTCGAACACTCGACCCCTAGCACCCCATGCTAGTGCGCTACCGGACTGCGCTACGCCCCGACTGGTCTTGCAACTCGCTCTCCACCTCGAAGAACGCTCAAGAATATAGCGCAAGCGTTTGAAAACTGGAAGTATTCAAACGCTGCTTTTTATTTCTTGAGAACCACCAGCACATCTTCCAGTTCGGCAATCATCTGCCGAATCATCTGCTTGTATTGGGTCGTGTCGTCTTTGGCTTCATCGCCGGACAAACGCAGGCGTGCGCCGCCGATGGTGAAACCTTGATCGTAAAGGAGTGCGCGGATCTGCCGGATCATCAGCACGTCCTGGCGCTGATAATACCGGCGGTTTCCGCGGCGTTTGACGGGGTTGAGCTGAGGAAACTCCTGCTCCCAGTAGCGCAGCACGTGTGGCTTTACGGCACACAGCTCGCTGACTTCACCGATGGTGAAGTAGCGTTTGCCCGGGATGACGGGTAGTTCGTCGTTATGACTTGGTTCCAGCATAAGCCTCAACTCGGGCCTTCAACTTCTGCCCTGGACGAAAGGTGACCACACGGCGAGCCGTGATCGGGATTTCTTCCCCCGTTTTCGGGTTGCGGCCAGGCCGCTGGCGTTTGTCCCGAAGGTCGAAATTGCCGAAACCGGACAATTTGACCTGCTCGTTGTCTTCAAGAGCGTGCCTGATTTCCTCGAAAAACAGTTCGACCAATTCCTTGGCTTCCCGCTTGTTCAGGCCCAGCTCTTCATACAGACGTTCCGCCATCTCAGCTTTCGTCAAAGCCCCCATACGTCACTTCCTTAACGTGGCGTTCAACCTTTGTTCGAGCGAGGTGAGGATATTTTGCGTCGTCGAATTCACCTCATCGTCATTAAGAGTGCGCGATGGATGCTGCCAGGTCAAGCCAACTGCAAGGCTTTTTCTATCAGGATCAATACCTTTACCCTGATACACGTCAAACAGCCTGAGATCTGTGAGCCATTCGCCTGCATTTTCACGGATTACGTCCAGTACGGCCGCGGACGCGACGTCTTTGTGCGCAATCAGTGCAAGGTCACGACGCACTTCAGGAAAGCGCGACAACTCGTGGAATTTCGGCATTTTACCGAGTGCCACTTCAGCCAGAACCAGCTCGAAAACGAAGACTGGACGATCCAGACCCAGGGCTTTCGACAATTCCGGGTGGATGGCGCCGATGAAACCGACTTCACGCCCTTCGCGCTCGATGCGCGCGGTTTGACCCGGATGCAGCGCCGGGTGTTTGCCCGGAGCGAAAGTGAACGAATCCAGTGCACCGGCAAAGCCCAGCACAGCCTCAACGTCAGCTTTGACGTCGAAGAAATCGACCGTGTCGCGACCTTGCGCCCAGCCTTCCGGCAGACGGCTACCGCAAACCACACCGGACAGCATCGGCTCTTGCTTCAGGCCTTCCAACTGACCAACGAAGCGCAGACCGCTTTCGAACAGACGCACGCGATCTTGCTGGCGGTTGAGGTTGTGCTGCAGCGCTTTGACCAGACCTGGCCACAACGAAGAGCGCATGGCAGCCATGTCATTGGAAATCGGATTGGCCAGCAACAGCGGCTCGACGCCCGGGTTGAACAGTTCGAACTGACGCGGATCGATGAAGCTGTAAGTGATCGCTTCCTGATAACCACGCGCCACCAGCAGACGGCGCAGTTCCGGCAGATCGCTACGCGCTTCAGCTTTGGCTTGCGGCGCCAGACGCGCTTGCGGGTAACGAACCGGCAGACGGTTGTAGCCGTACAGACGGGCCAGCTCTTCGATCAGATCGACTTCCAGGCTGATGTCGAAGCGATGGCTTGGCACTTCTACGCGCCACTGGCCTTCACCGTCGGCAGTAATGCCAAGACCCAGACCGCCGAGCAAACGCTCGACCTGCGCGGAATCCATTTCCATACCGAGCATCTGGGTGATGCGCTGGGAACGCAAAGTGATCGGTGCGATCGACGGCAGATGCTGCTCGCTGACGGTCTCGATGATCGGGCCGGCTTCACCGCCAGTGATTTCCAGCAGCAGGCCAGTGGCGCGCTCCATGGCTTCACGGGCCAGTTGCCAGTCGACGCCACGCTCGTAGCGGTGCGACGCATCGGTGTGCAGGCCGTAGGAACGAGCCTTGCCAGCGACAGCGATCTGGTCGAAGAATGCGGATTCCAGGAATACGTCGCGAGTGGTCGCGGAGACACCACTGTGCTCACCACCCATGACACCGGCAATCGCCAGCGCGCGGGTGTGGTCGGCAATCACCAGCGTATCGCTACGCAGGCTGACTTCCTGACCGTCGAGCAGTACCAGCTTCTCGCCCTCTTCCGCCATGCGCACACGAATGCCGCCATTGATTTCGGCGAGATCGAAAGCGTGCAGCGGCTGGCCCAGTTCGAGCATCACGTAGTTGGTGATGTCGACGGCAGCGTCGATGCTGCGCACGTCGGCGCGGCGCAGACGTTCAACCATCCACAGCGGCGTCGGCTTGGACAGATCAACGTTACGGATAACGCGACCCAGGTAACGCGGGCATGCTACTGGCGCCAGCACTTCTACCGAACGCACTTCATCGTGCACGGCAGGAATGCTCATGACCACTGGACGAGTGACCGGCGCGTCGTACAGCGCGCCGACTTCACGGGCCAGACCGGCCAAGGACAGGCAGTCGCCGCGGTTCGGGGTCAGGTCGACCTCGATGCTGGCGTCTTCCAGATCCAGGTACACACGGAAATCTTCGCCCACCGGCGCATCGGCCGGCAGTTCCATCAGACCGTCATTGCCTTCACCGACCTGCAGCTCGGCTTGCGAGCAGAGCATGCCGTTGGACTCGACGCCACGCAGCTTGGCCTTCTTGATCTTGAAGTCGCCCGGCAGTTCGGCACCGATCATGGCGAACGGAATCTTCAGGCCCGGACGCACGTTTGGCGCTCCGCACACGACCTGAAAGGTTTCCGCGCCATTGCTGACCTGGCACACGCGCAACTTGTCGGCATCAGGGTGTTGCTCGGTGCTTAGCACCTCGCCCACCACCACGCCGCTGAATACACCGGCGGCCGGGGTCACGCTATCGACCTCCAGGCCAGCCATCGACAGACGAGCAACCAGCTCGTCGCGATTTACCTGCGGGCTAACCCAGCCACGCAGCCATTGTTCACTGAATTTCATCCTGCTCTCCTAAGAATTCGTTACGACTAGCGAAATTGCGCGAGGAACCGCAAGTCGTTGTCGAAGAACAGACGCAAGTCGTTCACGCCGTAACGGAGCATGGCCAGACGCTCGACGCCCATACCGAAAGCAAAACCGGAGAACTCTTCCGGATCGATGCCGGACATGCGCAGCACGTTCGGGTGAACCATGCCGCAGCCCATCACTTCCAGCCAGCCGGTCTGCTTGCAGACACGGCAGCCTTTTCCGCTGCACATCACGCATTCCATATCGACTTCAGCGGATGGCTCGGTGAACGGGAAGTACGAAGGACGGAAACGTACGGCCAGCTCTTTCTCGAAGAACACCCGCAGGAATTCTTCGATGGTGCCTTTGAGATCGGCAAAATTGATGTCGCGATCAACCAGCAGGCCTTCGACCTGGTGGAACATCGGCGAGTGGGTGATATCGGAGTCACTGCGATACACGCGGCCTGGGCAGACGATGCGAATCGGCGGTTGCTTCGATTCCATGGTGCGGACCTGTACCGGCGAGGTATGGGTGCGCAGCAGCATGTTGGCGTTGAAATAGAAGGTGTCATGCATCGACCGGGCCGGGTGATGGCCTGGGATGTTGAGCGCTTCGAAGTTGTGATAGTCGTCTTCGACCTCAGGGCCTTCGGCAATGCCGTAGCCGATGCGGGTGAAGAACTGCTCGACACGTTCCAGAGTCCGGGTCACCGGATGCAGACCACCGGAGGTCTGGCCACGGCCCGGCAATGTCACGTCAATGGATTCGGCAGACAGTTTGGCAGCCAGTTCGGCTTCTTCAAACAGAGCCATGCGCGCATTGAGAACGCCTGTAACACGTTCCTTGGCAACGTTGATCAGGGCGCCGACTTGCGGACGCTCTTCTGCCGGCAAATTCCCCAGGGTCTTCATCACCTGAGTCAATTCGCCCTTTTTGCCAAGGTATTGAACCCGGATTTGCTCCAGGGCATTGATATCTTCAGCGCTTTGCACAGCCTCTAGTGCTTGAGAGACCAGCGCATCCAGGTTTTCCATGTACAGACTCCAGATACAAAATAGGGGAAGAGCTTGAAGGCTCTTCCCCTATTTAAGACGTTTACCACCTGGCCCCACGGAAGTGAGGCCGGGTGATTGTCGGGGGTACTTAAGCCAAGGTGGCTTTAGCTTTCTCGACAATCGCAGCAAACACCGCTTTTTCGTTCACTGCCAGATCAGCCAGAACCTTACGGTCGATCTCGATGGACGCTTTTTTCAGGCCAGCGATGAAACGGCTGTAGGACAGACCGTTAACACGAGCACCAGCGTTGATACGAGCGATCCACAGAGCGCGGAACTGACGTTTTTTCTGACGACGGTCACGGTAGGCGTATTGGCCTGCCTTGATTACCGCTTGCTTGGCAACACGGAATACGCGGGAGCGTGCGCCGTAGTAGCCTTTAGCAAGTTTCAGAATTTTTTTGTGACGCTTACGGGCAATGACGCCACGCTTTACACGAGCCATGAGTTACTTCCTCTATTCTTGACTAAAATTAACGAAGGCGCAGCATGCGCTCGACTTTTGCCACGTCAGACGGATGCAGCAAGCTGCTACCGCGCAGTTGACGCTTACGCTTGGTCGACATTTTAGTCAGGATGTGGCTCTTGAAAGCGTGCTTGTGCTTGATACCGTTAGCAGTTTTCAGAAACCGCTTAGCAGCACCACTTTTGGTTTTCATTTTTGGCATGTTCGGATACTCCGCATTCAGTTGATAAACATAATCAGAAGGCCTGCCGTGCCCTGTTGATTACTTCTTCTTTTTCGGGGCGATGACCATGATCAGCTGGCGTCCTTCCATCTTAGGATGCTGTTCGACCGAACCGTACTCGAGCAGGTCAGCTTCAACCCGCTTGAGGAGTTCCATCCCCAGCTCCTGGTGGGCCATCTCACGGCCGCGGAATCGCAAGGATACCTTGGCCCTGTCCCCATCACTCAGGAAACGTACCAGGTTGCGCAGTTTTACCTGGTAATCCCCTTCCTCCGTCCCTGGACGAAACTTGATTTCTTTAACCTGAATCTGCTTCTGGTTTTTCTTGGCTGCGGCAACCTGTTTCTTCTTCTCGAAGATCGATTTGCCGTAGTCCATCAGTTTGCAAACAGGGGGTACTGCATCGGCGGAAATTTCCACCAAATCCAGTTTGGCCTCTTCAGCCTTAAGAAGCGCGTCTTCAATTGACACAATCCCAAGCTGTTCACCTTCAGCCCCAATTAACCGAACCTCGCGTGCCGAGATATTCTCGTTGATCGGGGCTTTCGGTGCAGCTCGTTTATCTTGTCTCATTTCACGCTTAATAATAATTACTCCGAATCTGGGCGACCACGCCGGGAAACCGCTTGCGCGAGAAACTCAGCGAACTGGGCGACGGGCATCGAGCCCAGGTCAGCACCTTCACGAGTACGCACAGCGACAGTCTGCATCTCGACTTCCTTATCTCCGATTACCAAGAGATAGGGAACCTTGAGCAAAGTATGCTCGCGGATTTTAAAGCCGATCTTTTCATTTCTCAAGTCGGACTTGGCACGAAATCCGCTTTCGTTGAGAGTTTTTTCAACTTCTGCAACAAAATCTGCCTGTTTATCAGTGATATTCATGATCACCGCCTGCGTTGGCGCGAGCCAGGCAGGGAACGCACCTTCGTAGTGCTCGATCAGAATCCCGACGAAACGCTCGAAGGAACCGAGGATCGCACGGTGCAACATCACTGGGTGTTTGCGGCTGTTGTCTTCGGAGACATATTCAGCGCCCAAACGGACAGGCAGGTTAAAATCGAGCTGCAGAGTACCACATTGCCAGACCCGACCAAGGCAGTCTTTCAGCGAGAACTCGATCTTCGGACCGTAGAACGCACCCTCACCCGGCTGCAGATCGTACGGCAGGCCCGCAGAATCAAGGGCTGCAGCCAGTGCAGCTTCAGCGCGATCCCACAGCTCGTCGGAACCGACGCGTTTTTCCGGACGAGTGGACAGTTTCATCTCGACATCGGTAAAGCCGAAGTCGCGGTAAACGTCCATGGTCAGCTTGATGAACGCAGCGGATTCAGCCTGCATCTGCTCTTCGGTGCAGAAGATGTGGGCGTCGTCCTGAGTGAACGCACGCACGCGCATGATGCCGTGCAGCGCACCCGACGGCTCGTTACGGTGGCAGGCACCGAACTCGGCCAGACGCATCGGCAGCTCGCGGTAGCTCTTCAGGCCTTGATTGAACACCTGCACGTGGCACGGGCAGTTCATTGGCTTGATGGCGTAGTCGCGGTTTTCCGACTGCGTGGTGAACATGTTGTCGGCGTAGTTGGCCCAGTGCCCGGATTTCTCCCACAGGCTGCGGTCAACGACTTGAGGGGTCTTGATCTCAAGGTAGCCGTTGTCGCGCTGGATCTTGCGCATGTACTGCTCGAGCACCTGGTACAGAGTCCAGCCGTTCGGGTGCCAGAACACCATGCCCGGGGATTCTTCCTGGGTGTGGAACAGGCCCAGACGCTTGCCGATCTTGCGGTGATCGCGCTTTTCAGCTTCTTCGATGCGCTGGATGTAAGCCGCCAGCTGCTTTTTGTCTGCCCAGGCGGTGCCGTAAACGCGCTGCAATTGCTCGTTCTTGGCGTCGCCGCGCCAGTAGGCACCGGACAGCTTGGTCAGCTTGAAGGATTTCAGGAAGCGTGTGTTCGGCACGTGCGGACCGCGGCACATGTCGACGTATTCTTCGTGATAGTACAGGCCCATGGCCTGCTCGTTCGGCATGTCCTCGACCAGGCGCAGTTTGTAGTCTTCGCCACGAGCCTTGAACACTTCGATCACTTCGGCGCGCGGAGTGACTTTCTTGATCACGTCGTAATCTTTTTCGATCAGCTGCTGCATGCGCTGTTCGATAGCGGCCATGTCGTCCGGAGTGAAAGGACGTTCGAAGGCGATGTCGTAATAGAAGCCTTCATCGATGACCGGCCCGATGACCATTTTCGCAGTCGGGTACAACTGCTTGACAGCGTGGCCAACCAGGTGAGCGCAAGAGTGGCGAATGATCTCCAGCCCCTCTTCATCCTTTGGCGTGATGATTTGCAGGGTCGCGTCGCTGCTGATGATGTCGCTGGCGTCGACCAGTTGGCCATTGACCTTGCCGGCCAGGGTGGCTTTGGCCAGACCGGCACCAATGGATGCGGCGACCTCGGCTACGGAAACCGGGTGATCGAATGAACGTTGACTGCCGTCGGGAAGAGTAATAGTTGGCATGGCGCCTCCTCTCCTAGTGGTGACCCCTACCAAAGGTCACGTGGGTTGGGATGAGCCAGTACAAGATCCGATCCAGGCCATTCAATGACGAACGCCTGCCTTACAGCGGCAGGAGCCTTGCGGCCAACCGGAAAACCGAACCAGAGTGACTGGGATTCAAATCGAATTATTCGCACGTCGACCGCTGCCGGGACTGTAGGTCATCCGGAGCCTGAGAACGCTTGAGCCCGGCATGCTAGCACAGATGAGCGGTCACTTATGCCTCTGTTTGATCACAAGGCAAATCGTCTGTTTTTATGCCAGAGTGCTGAACTTGATGGCCCCTTCAGCCCTCAGATAACAAGACATTGACCCACAAGGAGCATCCTCGCATGCGTCTGAATACCCTGTTCGCCGTCGTCGCCCCTATCGTTATGTTGCTGCCGCTGAGTGCCCACGCCGACTGGCCTAAGGGCGAGCGTGAGAAGTACATGGCCCAGTGCACCCAGGCGGCGACTCCGCAAATTGGCGCTGCTGCGGCCAAATCGCACTGCGCTTGTGGCGCTGATGCCATCAAGTCTTATCCAGCGAGCGACATTCAGGCGCTGATGGACAACAAAGCCACTCCTGAATTGCAGCAGAAAGCGCTGGGCCAAATCGCCAAATGCAAGGCAAACACCCCGGCGAAAAAGTGATCGAAAAAGCATTCTGAGTCGGCTCAGCGCCGCTAAAAAGGGCTGAATTTGAGCCTTTTCGGACGATTTATGCAGGTTTTACAGGTTTTTTTATTGTCTTTACGTTCCGCGCAAAGCCTTGTAAACCGGGGCTTTCAGCCGAAATAGACAGTAAAGAAAACACGACTGATTGGCAAACAGCACGTCCGGGGGGCTACCAAAGCGAACATTTCGACTATGATATCCCGGTGTGCCCAGTTGGCCTGAGCAGCACAGTACTGAAAAATATATGTTTCTTGGAGATACACCATGTCTAATCGCCAAACCGGCACCGTTAAGTGGTTCAACGATGAAAAAGGCTTCGGCTTCATCACTCCTCAAGGTGGCGGTGACGACCTGTTCGTACACTTCAAAGCTATCGAATCCGACGGTTTCAAAAGCCTGAAAGAAGGCCAGACCGTCTCCTTCGTGGCTGAGAAAGGCCAAAAGGGTATGCAAGCTGCACAGGTTCGCCCAGAGTAATTTCTGCGCGCACTAAAAAAACCCCGTCCATGTGACGGGGTTTTTTATGTCTGCAACAAAAGCCTTCGCTGATCAGCCGCAGTTGACGCGTGTGATCACCAGATTGTTGTCGGTGTTCAGATTCAAGCGATCGGAGCGGTACTCAAGCGTGATCATGTCGTTCGGCTTGAGAAAGCGGGCATTTTGCGCCCCGGCTTTGTTGCGTGCTTGCTCCAGCAACTCTGGTGAAGCTTTCTTGCCGATGGCGAATTCCGCCGCCGTTGCTTCACAGCGGCTGTGACCGGCTTCGGTCGCCGCAGTTTCCTTTGCCGACTCGCTGGAGGTCGTGCTGCAACCGGCCAACATCAAAGCGGCCATAAGTGCACCCAGTGTCGCGAACTTCAAAGGCATGAAGCCTCCTTGTTTTCAAAATGGTTAAGCTGAGATCGTGCGACCGCCGTTCCGGCATTTGGTTTCACGGCCAAGGCCATCACCCTGCCCCACGACCGGAAAAACGCCGAGTGTGCCTGAGCGGCATGCGTCACTTCAGCAATCAATCGTGACTGAATATTAACGGCGCTCAGTAGACGTCGATGTAGTCATACGGCGGATTCGGCCAGTTGTCCTTCAGCGCATTGAAAATCTGCATCACCCACACCTCGTCACTGGCCGCGACGTTGCCCACGTAGCCCGAGCCCTTAGCCCAGGTTTCCAGGCGAAACAGCAAACCGTCGATATCCTGCCCACCGGTAACGCCGGAAGAAATGTAAGCGATACCGCCCTTGGTCACGCGCAACTGCGTGTGTTCGTCATCGCTAGCCGAAGCGAGCAATTGGCGCACCGCATCGAGCGTGAGGCCGTCAGGGGTATTCAAATCGATCTGCACAGCAAAATCCTTGCGAGCCTTTAAAAGACCAAGTGTCGCATAGCGCTCCGCTCATGCCTAAGTCGCAGTGCCAAATGCCCGACAAAATGGTTAACTCAAACCCAAGATCTTCCGACTATTCGAGCGCTCTCATGACCACCATCAGCATCGACGCCGCCATTAATGCCAAATGGGCAGACGGACACAGCTCTTACAGCCCGGGAACCACCGAGGAGCTTGCGCTGATTGGTATCGATCTATTGGTCAAGGAGCTGGGCACGGAGGCGGCTCAGCAATTCATCAAGCAGATTTTCGAGCGCTACCCGACCGAACAGGTTGAACACACTGAGAGGGTGTAGAAACCCGCAGGCTGGCACCTGCGGGCGAATCGTTTACTTCAGGCGCTTCAGGCGCTCGGTCAGCAAGTCAAAGAAGCCTTGCGCGTCGCCGTTTTCCACCCAGAAAGCGTTTTTAGGCGCCTTCAGGCCATCGTACCAATCAACGATGGTCTGACCGAAAGTCGGCCCTTCACGGCTATCCACCACGACATTCACCGAACGACCGGTGAACAGTTCCGGCTTGAGCAGATAGGCCACAACGGTAGCGTCATGCACCGGGCCACCCGGAATACCGTAGTGCTCCATGTCGCCTTTGATGTACTCATTGAGGATGTCGCCGACAATCTTGCTCGCGTTGTTGTTCAGCGCAGCGATCTGTTTCAGGCGCGCATCACTGGTAAGAATCTTGTGGGTCACGTCCAGTGGCAGGTAGGTCAGTTTCACGCCGCTTTTCAGGACCACTTCGGCCGCTTGCGGATCAGCAAACAGGTTGAATTCAGCCACCGGGGTGATGTTGCCGCCGTTGAAGTGCGCACCACCCATGATCACCACTTCCTTGATGCCCTGAACAATTTCAGGCTCCTGGATCAGCGCCAATGCCAGGTTGGTCTGCGGACCAAGCATGGCGATCGTGATGCTGTGCGGCTTGGCTTTTTTCAGCGTATCGATCAGGTAGTTGACCGCATTGCCTTCAGCCAGACCCTTTTTCGGTTCGTGCACGGTGACACCCGACAGGCCTTCCTTGCCATGGATGTTCTCGGCGTAAATCGGCGTGCGCATCAGCGGCTTTGGCGCACCCGCATAAACCGGTACGTCTTCGCGCCCTGCCCACTCGCGAGCCAGGCGCGCGTTACGCGATGTCTTGTCGAGGCGCACATTGCCGGCGACGGTGGTCAGCGCGCGAATGTTCAGTTCTTCCGGCGAGGCCAGCGCGAACAACAGGGCGACCACGTCGTCGGCCCCTGGATCGGTATCGATGATCAGGTCGATTTTTTCCGCCGCCTGAGCGCCGGTCGCAGTGATTACGGACAAAAGCAGTAAACCCCGGATGAGTTGATGCAGTTTCTGAGCATAGCGTTGCATGGCGCATTCCTTGTGCATGTGGAATCGAAAATCAGAATGTAACCCCGGCGACGAGGACGATGTTGCAGTAAGGCTGGCATTCACCTGTACGAACAATCGCCCGAGCCTGTCGGCTGAGAACCTTGAATTGCTCGTGACTGAGCAGATCGCGACGGCCCAGCGCGCCCTCTTCATTCAACGCGTCCAGCGTATTCAGCGCGGTCGGTTGTTTGTCGAAGATTTCTTTGGCCAGTGCATGGCTTTCCACCTGCATCTCGCTGAGCACGACTTTCAGGGTGCTGATGAAATCCGGGACGCCATGGGTCAGCGCCAGATCAATCAGCTCGACGCCCGGCGGCACTGGCAGCCCGGCATCACCAATGACCACCATGTCGCCATGGCCCAGGGACGCGATCAGCCGCGACAGTGCGACGTTAAGCAGAGGAGTCTTTTTCATGCGGGTTTAAAGGCCTGTACGTCGGATTGGGTTGGAATGGACGGTTGCGCGCCGGCGCGGGTTACCGACAGCGCGGCGGCAATCTGCCCGTAGCGAATCGCCTCGGCCTCGGATTTGCCATTGGCCAGCGCCGCCGCAAAGCCACCGACAAAAGTGTCTCCGGCGGCGGTGGTGTCGACAGCCTTCACTTTCGGCGCCGGGAAATGCTCAAAGCTCTGGCCGTTAGCGAACAGCGAACCTTGAGCACCGAGGGTAATGATGACCTTACCCGCCCCCATAGTGATCAGTTGGCTGGCGGCACTTTCTGCGCTTTCCAGCGAGTCCACCGGCAACCCGCTCAACACAGTCGCTTCGCTCTCGTTGGGGATCAGGTAATCGATCGCGGCAAACCAGTCTGCCGGCAGTGCACGACTGGCCGGTGCCGGATTGAGAATGACGATTTTGCCCAGTGCACGCGCACGCTTGAGCGCATGCCCCACCGTGGCATCGGGAATTTCGAGCTGGCAGATGATCACGTCGGCGGCTTGCAGAACCGCATCGAAACGGTCGATCACTGCCGGCGTCATGGCACCGTTGGCACCGGCGACAATGACAATCGCGTTCTGACTGTTGTCATCGACCACGATCAGCGCCACGCCGCTGGAGTCATTGACTGTACTCACTGCCTGACAATCGATCTGCTCGGCCAACAAGGCGTTACGCAATTGCACACCATAGTCGTCATTGCCAACGCAACCGACCATCGCCACCTGTGCGCCCAAACGCGCGGCGGCCACCGCCTGATTGGCGCCCTTGCCACCGGAAACCGTGGCAAACGAGTGACCGATCAGCGTTTCACCACCTACGGGCAACCGTGGCGCCCGGGTCACCAGGTCCATGTTCAGGCTGCCTATTACCACTACATTTGCTGGCATACATCATTACTCGTCAATTCGGTTTCAGCGGTATTCGGTGAACACGCCGGACAACGGGGCGGTCGATTCGCGCAAGACAATACTCGGGGTCACGATCCGCTGATCGGTACCCAGAGTCGGCGTAGCAATCCTTCGCAACAGCACTTCGGCCGCCATCTCGCCCAACTGCAGGATCGATTGCCCCACAGTGGTGAGTGCCGGATACACGTAACGACTCATCTGGATATCGTCGAAACCGATCACCGACAATTCGCTCGGCACGCGAACATTGCGCTCTGCCGCGGCACGCAGCACGCCGATGCCGATCATGTCGTTACCGGCAAAGATCGCGCTCGGTGGATTGCTCTCGAGGAGAATCGCGGCCGCGTTGTAGCCGCCGGTACTGGTGAAATCACTTTCCAGCATGCGCTCCTGGCGGACGTCGATACCCGCCTCTTTCAGAGCCCGGCAATATCCGGCCAGACGCATCTGCGCCACACTGGTACTGGCCGGACCGCCAATGGTGGCAATGTCGCGATGCCCCAATTCGAGCAAGTGCCGGGTGGCGAGGTAAGCGCCGTATTCATGGTCGATGCGCACCAGATCGGCATCGACACCGTCGAGACCACGGTCGACGATGACCATCGGCGTTTTCACTCCGGCCAACCCCTGCGCCAGGCCGCTGTCACCGCCAGCGGAGGCGACGATCAAACCGTCGATGCGTTTCTCCAGCAATACGCGCAAATAGCTGCGCTGCTTGTCGGGATTATCGTCGGAGTTGCAGAGGATCACGCAGTAGCCGTTACGCTCGCAGTAATCCTCGATGCCCCGCGCCAACTCCGCGAAGTACGGGTTGAGGCTGTTCGGCACCAACAGGCCAATGGTTGCAGTGGTCTTGGCCTTCAGCGAGCGCGCTACCGCACTCGGCACATAGTCGAGGCTCTTGATCGCCGCCTCGACTTTCAGCCGCACTTCCTGACTGACCGGCCGCGTGTTGTTCACCACATGCGACACCGTCGTGTAGGAAATTCCCGCGAGAGCTGCCACGTCCTTGATCGTTGCCATGACTTAGCCCCGGCGACTGGCGCGCTGACTGCGATAAGTATCGAGCACCACCGCGATCACGATGACCGCACCCGTGATGATTCGTTTGGTCGGTTCGGTCGCGCCGATCTGCGCCAGACCCGCCGCCAGTACCGAGATGATCAGTACGCCAAAGAATGTGCTGATCACCGAGCCACGCCCGCCCATCAGGCTGGTACCGCCGATCACCACCGCGGCGATCACTTGCAGCTCCAGACCGGAACCGGCGTTCGGGTCAGCAGCTTCCAGACGGGAAATCTGAAACAGCGCGGCGATACCGGCCAGCAGGCCCATCAGGCTGAACACCAGAATCTTGTAGGGTTTCGGATTGATCCCCGCCAGACGCACCGCCTCTTCGTTGGTGCCGATGCCGATCAGGTAGCGACCGAACACGGTACGGGTCAGAACGGCTTGAGCAATGATGATCACCAGCAAGGCAATGATGAACGACGGCGAGATGCCGAACGCGATCGGGTTCGACAGCCAGGCAAACGAGTCACCGATGTACGCCGTGCGCGATCCGGTCATCTGATACGCCAGACCCCGAGCCATTTCCAGCACACCCAGAGAGACGATGAACGATGGAATCCGCCACGCCACTGTGATCGAACCGGTGACCGTACCAGCCAGTGCCGCAACAGCCATGCCGAGCAACGCTGACGGCAACACGCCCCAGCCCCAGCCAAGAATGGCGACGCTGACCGTCGAAGCAGCCAATGCCAGCACCGACCCCACCGAAAGATCGATGCCGCCAATGATCAACACGAAGGTCATGCCGACCGCCAGCACCATCAGATCAGGAATCTGGTTGGCCAGTGTACTGAAGGTGTTATAGGACAGAAAGTGGCTGCTCAAGACCGAGAACAGCGCAATCATCGCCAGCAAGGCACCGGCCAGGCCCAGATAAGTGCCCAGACCATAGAAGTTGCCACTACGTTTGCCGGCAGGAGATGCAGTTTTCATGGGAGATCCCTAGGCGCCGCTTCATTGAGCAACGCATCACGTTTTTGGTAGCCGGCGAACGCGGCGGCAAGCAAGTCATCCTGGGTCCAGCTGTCGCGCTCGAAAGTGTCGATCAAGCGCCCCGCCGAAAGCACGCCGATCCGGTCGCAGATCAGCATCAGTTCACGCAGGTCACTGGACACCACCACCAGCGCTTTGCCCTGACGCGTCAGTTCGCCGAGCAAGGCATAAATGTCAAACTTGGCGCCGACGTCGATGCCACGGGTCGGCTCGTCGAACAGCAGCACCGAACAGTCGCGCTCCAGCCAGCGGCCGATCACGACTTTCTGCTGGTTGCCACCGGACAACTCTGAAACCAGTTGTGTCGGACTCGAACTGCGGATGCGCATGGCGTCGATCTGACGCTGCGCCAGAGCGATTTCGTCGCCGTTGTTGACGACCCCGCCACTGGAAATTTCCGGCATGTTGCCGAGGGCGATGTTGGCGCTGATCGACTGACTCAGCAGCAGGCCTTCACCTTTGCGATCTTCAGTAATCAACGCGATGCCATTACGCACGGCGTCGACGGGTGAGCGCACGCTGACCACTTTGGCCGGGGAGCCGAGCGCGATGCTGCCGCTGTCGGCAACATCCGCCCCGAAAATCAATCGCAGCAATTCAGTGCGCCCTGCCCCGATCAATCCGGAAATCCCGAAGATCTCGCCGGCACGCACTTCGAACGAGACATCGCGCACTTTGTCGGAACGGGTCAGGCCTTTGATCGTCAACGCCGGAGCACCGATCTTGCGCGGGCCCATGTCGATATGTTCGCCCAGTTCACGACCAACCATCAGCGTAACCAGTTGCTCGCTGTTGTAATTGGCCATCGGCTCGACACAGACCAGATTGCCGTCACGCAGCACGGCAATGCGCTGCGCTACGCGGGCCAGCTCTTCGAGACGGTGGGAAATGTAGATGATCGAAACGCCGCGCGCCTGCAAGCGGGTGATCTGCTCAAAGAGCATTTCGACTTCGCGTGCGGTGAGCATCGCGGTCGGCTCATCGAGAATCAGCACATGGCAGTCGCCAATCAGGTTGCGGGCAATTTCGACCATCTGCTGATGCCCGATACCCAACTCGCCAACCAGCGTATCCGGATCAATCGCGTCGAGGCCGACTTGTGCCATGGCTTCAATAGCGGCTTTGCGTAATTGCTTGCGGCTGATCCAGCCGCCGTTGCTTGGCAGGTTGTCGAGAAACAGGTTTTCCGCAACCGACAGTGTCGGTAACAGATTGAGTTCTTGCATGACCATACGCACGCCGAGTTCTTCGGCCTGAGTGCGGCTGCCCGGACGATAGTCTTTGCCCTGGAATTGCATCTGGCCGGTGGTCGGCGTGACCAGTCCGCCGATGATTTTCGACAGGGTACTTTTGCCGGCACCATTCTCGCCGGTCAGCGCCAGCACTTCACCGCGCATCAGCGTCAGATCGATGCCGCTGAGCACCGGCTGCGCATAGGTCTTACCGATACCGCTGACCGAGAGGACAGCGTTCGGGGCGGAAACTGACATAAAAACTCTCCATGCGCTCGCCCGGACGGACGAGCGCCGTTGTGTCGCCAGAAGACTTACTGGGTGACCAGCTCGACCGGTGTTTCGATCACGCCGTTGGCGCCGCTGTCGACTTTCTCGCCCTTGATGATTTTCAGCGCGGTTTCGATGCCGAACACGGCTTGCTTGGCAGCGAACTGGTCAGCAGTAGCCAGCACGCGACCGTCCTTCAGCATTGGCTTGATGGCATTGATGTTGTCGTAACCGACGACCTGAACCTGACCGGCTTTGCCCGCGGCGCGCACGGCGGAGACAGCACCTACAGCCATGCTGTCGTTACCGGCCAGCAATGCTTTGACGTCCGGGTATTCGCTGAGGATCGACGCGGCAACCTTGTTGCCCTTGTCGATTTCCCAGTCACCGGATTGCAGGGAAACGATCTTGATCTGTGCAGCGTCCATCGCATCCTTGAAGCCAGCAGTGCGCTGCTGGGCATTGGTGGTCGTGGACACGCCTTCAATGATGCCGACTTCGTCACCGGCCTTGAGCTGCTTGGCCAAGTATTCGCCGACCAGACGCGCGCCTTTGCGGTTGTCCGGGCCTACAAAAGGCACGCTGATGTTTTTGCTTTTGACGATGGCCGGATCGAGCTGGTTGTCGATGTTGATCACGGTGATGCCGGCATCGACGGCTTTCTTGATCACCGGCACCATGGCCTTGGAATCGGAAGGCGCGATCACCAGTGCATTGACCTTGGCCAGGATCATTTGCTCGACGATGCGGGTCTGGCCAGCAGTGTCGGTTTCATCCTTGATGCCATTGGAGATCAGGTCGAAATCGGCGGAGTGTTCTTTCTGGTAGGCCTTGGCGCCATCTTCCATGGTCAGGAAGAATTCGTTGGCCAGAGACTTCATGACCAGCGCGACTTTAGGTTTTTCGGCGGATTCGGCGAATGCCGAGGAGACAGGTAGTGCAGCGGCTGTGGCAGCCAGCATAGCGACAGCAAGAAGACGTCCAGCGAATGGCAGCTTCATGGGTTCACTCCGATCTTATGATTATTGTGAGCAACGCTTGCGCTGGCGTAAGCTACTTGGCTTTCTGCCGGGCCATAAAGCGCCGGGAGCGCCACGCAAACGTTTGCGTAGACCGAACTATGCGAATCCCGCCGACATTTGTCAACAATCAGAAATCGTCATTTGTTGTAGGGCGAATCGTCGGACTCGCCCCTTCGCTGCTTATGCCGTGGTGCTGACCAGGTTACCGCTGGTGGAACTCTTGGTCATTTCCTTGACCAGTGCACCGGCCACTTCTGCCATCGCAGCGCTGGTTTGCGCGATTTGCCCCTGAATGGACATCACCGCCTGCGATTTGGCCTCAGGCGTCGGATAGCTCTTGGCCTGTGCGGCCGCCAGTTGTTGTTGCTGCTCCTGAAGTTGCTTCTGCAGTTCCTGCATGCGCTTGAGCAACATCTTGACCGTGACGCTCAGGTTGTCGCCGCTTTCAGCCTTGCTGTCTTCTGGCGCGGCAGCACCACCGGTCCTGACCTGATTGTTCGATTCTTTCTCTGTGCCCAGCGCCTCGGTGGAAGCCTCCGCTCCCGCCTCGCTCAATGCATTGATAGTCGCTGCGGTTTTGCCGCCGATGGTGACTGCCGCAGGATTAGATAAACCGACCGTCAGTGACATGTGAACTCCCTAGATTCTGTTTCCTTGAACAACCATCGGCCCCCGCGAAGGTTTCTTTAGCAGAAAAGCCGAAACCGGCCACTCGAATCACTCGACAAAAGCAGTAGTCCTTTTCGGAGAGCCGAACGCGAAAGCGTCCAGTGTTCGGAAACCCGGATAAACGATTCGCCCCGCAATTTGCCAACTCAAAAAATCTTGATGTAAATCATCAAGTTAAACATTTCTCTGACGCAAAGTACGGCTGGTACAGATCCTGCTCCCTTCACCGCACCCCGGGCATCCAGATCGGCTTGGGGTGCATCTAGATGAACCTGCATCAGCACCGTCTCACTACTAGAGAGAAAAATAATGAAATCTGCTTTCAACACTTTGGTTCCGGGCGCTTTGGCCCTTCTCCTGCTCCTGCCCACCGCCCTTCAGGCGAAAGAAGTCGAAACCCAGACCAAGCTCGCTAACGTCGTAGTACTTGCCACCGGCGGCACCATCGCCGGCGCCGGCGCAAGCGCCGCCAACAGCGCCACCTACCAAGCGGCAAAGGTCGGCGTAGAGCAATTGATCGCCGGCATTCCCGAACTGAGCAAACTGGCGAACGTGCGTGGCGAACAAGTCATGCAGATTGCCTCGGAAAGCATCACCAACGAAAACCTCCTGCAACTGGGTCGTCGTGTAGCCGAACTGGCCGACAGCAAAGACGTCGACGGCATCGTCATCACCCACGGCACCGACACCCTGGAAGAAACCGCTTACTTCCTAAACCTCGTGGAAAAAACCGACAAGCCGATCATCGTCGTCGGCTCGATGCGCCCGGGCACTGCCATGTCCGCCGATGGCATGCTTAACCTGTACAACGCCGTGGCCGTGGCCAGCAGCAAAGAAGCGCATGGCAAAGGCGTACTGGTGACCATGAATGACGAAATCCAGTCCGGTCGCGACGTCAGCAAGATGATCAACATCAAGACTGAGGCCTTCAAAAGTGCCTGGGGCCCACTGGGCATGGTGGTTGAAGGCAAATCCTACTGGTTCCGCTTGCCAGCCAAGCGTCACACCATGGATTCGGAATTCGACATCAAAAACATCAAGAGCCTTCCTGACGTAGAAATCGCTTATTCCTACGGCAACGTCAGCGATACTGCCTACAAGGCTCTCGCCCAATCCGGTGCCAAGGCAATTATCCATGCCGGTACCGGTAATGGCTCAGTCTCCTCCCGCGTGGTTCCAGCCCTGCAAGCGCTGCGCAAGGATGGCGTGCAAATCATTCGTTCGTCCCACGTCAACGCTGGCGGCTTCGTTCTGCGTAACGCCGAACAGCCGGACGACAAGTACGACTGGGTTGTTGCTCACGACCTGAACCCGCAGAAAGCTCGCATCCTGGCAATGGTCGCCCTGACCAAAACCAACGACAGCAAAGAGCTGCAACGGATGTTCTGGGAATATTGATGGACCTTCGCCCAATCAATTCTTGATTGGGCACCCTGCGCCACTCGCCTGACCGGTGGGTGGTGCATCGCTCATAACGCTCTCGCACTTTTCCCACAAAAAATTCGACACGACCTACACCAAACTCGGAAAACCGCTGTCAGAGGATTTTCTTGAATTTTAAGCAGTTGCGAAAATGCTTACAGTTAAATACTGTATGCACGTACAGCTTAATAAGGATAACCTCGTGGCCACCTCCCCTGATGCTCCTGACGCTTACGAACGTATGGGCATGCGCGTTCAGAAAATCATCAATTCCCCCGCCGCACAAAAAGCCAAAGCCGCACTGATCTTCCGTCTGCCGGACGAGCCGATGGACGAGTGGGAGCGCCTGCTCGAGGAAATCGACGAGAACGACAACGTCACCCTCGCCTATCGCGACGACGGTGGCGTGCAGATTTTTTGGGTTGTACCGAAGGAAGATTGATTCAATGAGTGTCCGCTGTTTTGCTTTGCTGCTTTTGTTCATCGCCGTGGGTGCCCAGGCTGGCGCACCCCGCACATTTACCGAAGCCAAGAAGGTCGCCTGGAAGCTGTATGCGCCGCAATCCACAGAGTTTTATTGCGGGTGCAAGTACACCGGCAACAAGGTTGACCTGAAGGCTTGCGGTTACGTACCGCGCAAGAATGCCAAGCGTGCGTCACGCATTGAATGGGAACACATTGTGCCGGCCTGGCAGTTCGGCCATCAGCGTCAGTGCTGGCAAGAAGGTGGACGCAAAAACTGCACGCGTTACGACCCAAGCTATCAAAAGGCTGAAGCCGATCTGCATAACCTGGTGCCGAGCATTGGCGAGGTCAATGGCGATCGCAGCAATTTCAGCTACGGCTGGCTGCCAGTGCAATCCGGGCAATACGGTTCATGCCTGACCCAGGTTGACTTCAAAGCGAAGAAGGTCATGCCTCGCCCGTCCATACGCGGCATGATTGCCCGCACTTATTTTTACATGAGCAAGCAGTACGGCTTGCGCCTGTCGAAACAGGATCGACAATTGTATGAGGCGTGGGACAAGACTTACCCGGTGCAGGACTGGGAGCGTCAGCGCAATCAGAGCGTGGCGTGTGTGATGGGCCGCGGTAATGAATTCGTCGGCCCGGTGAACATGAAAGCCTGCGGTTGATTTCAGCGCAGAAAAAAGGCCTCGAACGTTATGTTCGAGGCCTTTTCATTTGTGCCTAGTTGGCTGCCTTGTTGTGACGCCAGTAGCCCATCAAATTGAGAGACTCACGAGGCATGCCACATTCTTTGATCAGGTATCTGCGCAAACTCATCACCGCCGCCGACTCTCCGGCAATCCAGCCATAAAAGCCCTCAGTGGCGGTATCGGCGATTTCCCAGAGAATGTCCTTCTCTATGTCAACGTCAGCCAATTCAATCGCTTGCCCCACTGAAGATACATGGACGGGCAAAGTCGCCGCCCTGACCGCCTCCACCATCAGCGCTCCCGCGACTGTTTCGCTCGCAGGTTCCCGGATCAACCAACGTACCGACAACGCCGGCCAATCAGGGACGTCGAGCATGTCCTGAGCACTGTCCACTTCGAAAAATGCCTGAACTTGTGGTGGCTCGGCGAGCATCGCCAACTCATCAAGAATGCCCATGGCTGCTGGCAGCGCCGTCGCATCTGCAACGAGCAAAAGCTGCTTGAGTGCCTGTGGCGGCTTCCATTCAAAACCGCCGGCCTCCTGCGCCGAGAAATGGCGATCAGGCGCAAGGATCTGCATCGAATCACCAGGCTGCGAATGCAGCGCCCAACGCGACGCCGGCCCGGTCTCACCGTGCAGAACAAAATCAATATCGACTTCGCCTTGCTCCGCGCGTAAATGCCGGATGGTGTAGGTGCGCATAGCGGGACGTCGGTCTGCCAGCATCGCGCGAAACCGGGCGTACCAACCTTCCTCTTGAGAAAGCTTGGCCTGCGAGCCATTGGCTGCAGGAAAGAACAGCTTCACCCGCTGATCCGGCGCCCAGGTCGCCATTTCTCGGACTGGAAGACCGACGAGCGTGATCCGCATCATGTGCGGGCTCAACCGGGTTTTTCGATGCAAGGTTACATCGAACAATTTGTAAGGATTGGCGGAGGCCATGGGGAACTCCTTCAGGAAATCATCAACGACTTCAATAGGAACGAGTCGCGCTAGAGAGCCTTTAGGAGATTCCGCCGACTGGAACGTTTACGGCGTGAGCGGATGCTCGACCAACACCGATTCAACGTTTTGTTTCTTGGCCTTCACCAGCGCAGCATCCACTTGAACCTTGCGAGCTTCCGCTTCAGCCTGGGAGTTGAACGGGCCAATCAGAATTCGCGTTTTGCCGCTGCTGTCCTTGATCACCGTAGGCACGAAGGCGTGCTCGATGAGCCAGCCACTCAGGTCGCTGACAGCCTGTGGCGTTTCACCGCGCACTTCGAGATCCCATTGTGGTGCAGCGGCCGCCGCCGGCGCCGTCACTGCTGCCGACTGTGGTTTTGGTGCGTCTGCATTCTTGCCTTCACCACACCCTGCCAATACCAGTGCCGCGACTACCCAAACCAATTTGCGCACAACGCTTTCCTCGAAATTCTCAAAGCCGCGATCTTATCATTCATAAATACTTCGCGAGCCCCGCAAAATGGGCACAAAACAACGAGATTGATGCCTGCAGCCTCTGTATAGTTACGCCCTGGGAATTAATGCCGCATCTGCGCGTCAGAAAGAGGCACCCAAACCGTGAGACTTCGCACTAATCTATACGTACCACCGACCTCTGCACTGTCTGAATCAGGTGCCCTACAAAGCAATCAAGGAGAAGACCATGCTGATACTCACCCGCAAAGTCGGTGAAAGCATAAACATCGGTGATGACATCACTATCACCATTCTGGGCGTAAGCGGCCAACAGGTCCGCATTGGTATCAACGCTCCGAAAAACGTTGCCGTGCACCGTGAAGAGATTTACCAGCGCATTCAGGCTGGCCTGACCGCCCCGGACAAGCCACAAACTCCCTGAGCCGCCTCGCAGTCAGTAGCCAGTCCGTTTTACCTTGTGGAATGACTGGCTAGAGATTCACGCGCCGTTTTGCCATCCGCTCCCACCTCGCTGGGTACGGCGCCTGACACATGATCCTTCCGCGTTACCTTCCCGCCCTTTCTGCTGATCGATACTACCGAGCATTCTCAAGGCTGGCTGTCGGACATTTCCGATAGAGCGAAGGGAATTGGCCTTCCTACCCGAACGTCACACCACGTGCCATGCCTGTGGCTGCAACCATCATCAGCACCAGTAGCAGCGCTTCGACGTGACTGATGCGTGCAAACATCTTTGCTCTCCCGGTATCGAGCACCGCCCCCCGCGCCTTGGCGATCCGCCATTTGATCAGCGTGATCATCGGCGCAAACTCCATCAACAGAATCAGCACGAACAGCGTCATCTTCAGGTGAAACAGCGGCTGATGAAGATAATAGTCAGTGCCTTTTTCGTAACCGCCAAAGGCACGCATCCCGCCTGTGATCAACAAGATCAGCGCGCAAATCCCCCAGAAATTGTCAGCCAGCAGAACCCGCCCGGCCTCCCCCGTCCCGGCCGCCAGGCGACTGAACGCCGTCCCACGCGTCAGCACCGCCCAAAAACCCAAGGCAAATGCCAGCAGATGAACAGCTGCAAGAAACCAATGAACCAGCATCGATACACCCTCATCAGAAAGAGTTGAAAATCGGCCAGTCAGTAGTAGTTGAAAAAACAAGGATTTGCCTGCGGGGTGTCGCCAGGCTTTCAGGAGAGATCGAAAGGAGAAATTTCAGCCAGTTGAGGCAAATCGCAGGCAAAAAAAATCCCAAGCAGCTGATGGAAGCTTGGGATTTAAAAATGCATAAACCGTGGTGGTGAACGCGGGGCGAATGTTACTTAATCCCACGATCAGTAACAACATTTTTTTGATAACCGGTTGGTTAGTAACAGTCGTAACCTGTTCAATATCCACACTTTTTCAAAGGGCGCTGGCGACGAACGGTGAATAGTCAGCCAACTGCCTGCCCCGACGACGCAGAAATTCGATCATAGGTGGGAGGCACGACGAAGACTTGCGCACGCCATTCAGCAAGGACTGCTAAACGGTGAAGCACGACTCGCAGTGGATCAACAGGCCTCGCATGGAATTTCGAATGCCCTGAGAACTAAACGCGAAGTCGAGTTGACGCTCTGATGAGGGTTTTGCAAATAGCAGACAACAAAAAAGGGCCCACCTTTCGGTGAGCCCTTCTAGACCGCCCAGCAGAGCGGATTTTGTTTGGTAGGCGCGATTGGACTCGAACCAACGACCCCCACCATGTCAAGGTGGTGCTCTAACCAACTGAGCTACGTGCCTGCTGTGAGGCGGCATTCTACGGAATTCCGGAGGGGTGTCAACACCTTTTTTTCACCTAACCCTATGAATATGCAAAATATTTAATTTCGGGTCGCTGAGGAAGATTTTCCGGTGGCTGGCGGAGGTTTTTCAACTCGGGTAGGATCGGCGCACTCGTAAAATATATTAAACAGAGGCTGCAGGATGGCGAACACCCCTTACCCAGAGTCTTATTACGCTGCGTCGGCCAACGCTGTACCGCCCCGCCCTGCCTTGCAGGATGATGTGGAGACGGACGTCTGTGTGATCGGCGCCGGGTATACCGGATTGTCTTCTGCCCTGTTTCTGCTGGAAAACGGTTTTCGCGTCACCGTGCTGGAAGCGGCCAAGGTCGGTTTCGGCGCCTCCGGGCGTAATGGCGGGCAGATCGTTAACAGTTATAGCCGTGACATTGACGTGATCGAACGCAGTGTCGGTCCCAAGCAAGCGCAACTACTCGGACATATGGCGTTCGAGGGTGGCCGGATCATTCGCGAGCGTGTGGCCAAGTACAACATCCAGTGCGACCTGAAGGATGGCGGCGTGCTCGCCGCATTGACAGGCAAGCAGATGGGCCACCTCGAATCGCAGAAGCGCCTCTGGGAGCGCTTCGGTCATACGCAGCTGGAATTGCTCGATCAACGTCGTATTCGCGAAGTGGTTGCCTGCGATCAGTACGTCGGCGGCATGCTCGACATGAGCGGCGGGCATATTCATCCGCTGAACCTCGCGCTCGGCGAAGCGGCGGCGGTCGAGTCCCTCGGCGGCATCATCTATGAGCAATCGCCTGCCGTGCGCATCGAACGCGGCGCCAATCCGGTGGTGCATACGCCGCAAGGCAAGGTCAGGGCCAAGTTCATCATCGTCGCCGGCAATGCCTATCTCGGCAACCTGGTACCTGAACTGGCGGCCAAATCGATGCCATGCGGCACGCAAGTGATCACCACCGAACCGCTGGGCGATGAGCTGGCGAAAGCCTTGCTGCCACAGGATTATTGCGTTGAAGACTGCAATTACTTGCTCGACTACTACCGCCTGACCGGCGACAAACGCCTGATCTTCGGCGGTGGCGTGGTGTATGGCGCGCGCGATCCGGCGAACATCGAAGCGATCATTCGCCCGAAGATGCTCAAGGCTTTCCCGCAACTCAAGGATGTGAAGATTGACTACGCCTGGACAGGAAATTTCCTGCTGACCCTGTCGCGTTTGCCGCAAGTCGGCCGTTTGGGCGACAACATCTACTACTCGCAGGGTTGCAGCGGCCACGGCGTGACCTACACGCACCTGGCGGGCAAAGTATTGGCTGAGGCTTTACGCGGCCAGGCTGAGCGCTTCGATGCGTTTGCCGACTTGCCGCACTACCCGTTTCCCGGCGGGCAACTGTTGCGCACACCGTTTGCCGCACTGGGTGCGTGGTATTACGGGCTACGCGATAAATTCGGGATGTAAAAAAGGGCCGCTGAATAGCGGCCCCTTTTTATTCAACACTGAACGGTTTCAGAGCTGATCCCGAGCAATCCCGCTGCGGATGCGCAAGATATCTGCCAACACTGCCAAGGCAATTTCCGCCGGCGTCTTGCTGCCGAGGTTCAGACCGATCGGGGCATGAATGCGCGCCAGCTCAGCCTCGCCCAAGCCGCCAATCCGACGTAACCGCTCGAAGCGCTTTTGCGACGTCTGCTGCGAACCCATCACGCCAATGTAAAAGGCTTCAGTGCGCACCGCTTCCATCATCGCCAGGTCGTCGATACGTGGATCGTGGGTTAGCGCCACGACCGCCGTATCACGATGACAGCCACCGTCGGCAATAAACACCGATGGCAATTGCCGACGAATTTCCACGCCATCCAGCGCCACGCCTTCCAGCACTTCATCGCGCGGATCACAGAGAATCACTTCAAAGCCGAGGCCGACAGCAAACTCGGCACACGCCTGCGCCACACTGGAATACCCGGCGAGCAACAAGCGCTGGGCCGCGCCGACACGAATGCGCACACGATCAATCTCACGCTCGATCCGCGCACCCTGCTCGCGATCAGCGAACAGACTGCGCGCACCGCTGGCCAGATCAACCTCGCGAATCAAGCGCCGCTGACCGAGCAGCGCCGACTCCAATTCACGCAAATGCGCCTGTACTTCACAGTCAGCGTCAAATTTCTCAACCAGCACATCGAGAATGCCGCCACAGGGCAGGCTCACCCGCGAACGCGGATCATCGCCTTCGCCGTAACGCACGACGTTGACCGCATCGATAAACGCACCTTCGGCGACGCGCTCAAGGAAATCTTCCTCGACGCAACCGCCGGACAGCGAGCCGATCCACTGTCCGCAATCGTTCACCGCCAGCAGCGAACCCGGCGCACGCGGTGCCGAGCCGTAAGTGGTCAGCACGGTGCAAAGCCAGATGCGCTGCCCCGCCACCGACCACTCCAGCGCTCGCCGCACCACTTGTAGATCGAGATGCTGCATGTCAGTGCGCCTTGTGCTCGATGGACGGTGCGTCGGCTTGCAGTTTCTGCACGTCGCTCACCGCCAGTTCAGCGGACTGACCACCCCAACCTTGACGCAGGTAGTTGAGCAGATCGGTCAGCTGTTCAGGACTGAGCTTGTCAGCGAAACCCGGCATTGGTTGCATGTGCTCGAACCCGGAGAACTTCTGTTCGCCAATACCATCCTCGATCACCCGCAACAGATTGCGTGGATCTTCGAGGCGCAACGTGGTGTTGCCGCGCATGGCCACCGCGATGTGCGGCTTGCCTTCGCCACCGACCGCGTGACAGCCGGCGCAGACGTTCAGGTACTCCTGCTGTCCGCGCTGGGCGCTGGCGCTGAGTTTTTCTACTGGCACTTCGACGAGGGCTTTGGCGGCTGGCGGTTTGTCGCCGAGCAGGAACGTCGCCATCGCTGCCAGATCGGTATCGTTCAGGCCTTGCGTGCTGTTGTGAAACACCGGGAACATTTCGTTGAACATCGTCCCCTGCGCGCTCATGCCGTGCTTGAGGAACGTGGCCAGATCCTGCTCGTTCCAGCCGCGAGCGGCCAGATCGGTAGCCAGCAGGCTCGGTGCCAGATAACCATTGAGGATGCCGCCAGTCAGACGCTTGTCCAGCTGCATCGCACCCGGCAGGCCGCGTGGCGTGTGGCACTCACCGCAGTGACCGAGGACTTCGACCATGTACTGGCCGCGTTTCCAGGCTTCGCTTTTGCCTTCGGCTGGCTCCAGCTTCAGCGCTTTGCCGTACATCATGTTCCAGCCGATCAGGCCCGGACGCACGTTGAACGGGAAGCTCAGGCTGGTAACCGGGGCTGGGCGCTCGATCGGTTCGATGGTTTTCAGGTAGGCATGGATCGCATCCGAATCTTCACGCGGCATCAGGTGATACGAGGTGTAAGGCATCGCCGGATACAGGTTCGCCTCGTCACGACGCTTGCCTTCGGTCAGCGCGGCGAAGAACTCGTCATCGTTGTACAGACCGATGCCGTGCTCTTTGCTCGGGGTGATGTTGGTGCCATAGATCGTGCCGAACGGCGAGACGATCGGCAGGCCGCCGGCAAACGGCGCGCCGCCCGGTGCAGTGTGGCAAGCCATGCAGTCAGCGGCGCGAGCGAGATACTCGCCGCGCTTGACCTGATCATCGGCGTGGGCAAACAACACCGGCGCAGCGAGGCCGACCGCCAGGGTCAGGCGGGTCAGAAAAAGCTTCATGCTTAACCCTCCTTGACCAGGCCGAGATCGGTCAGCACGTTGCGGGTGGCGTTGTAATAACGCACGTACCCGGTGCAACGGCAGACGTGATGGCCGAGGCTGTCCTCGATGACTTGTTCGAGCTTGCTCTGCACGATCGGCTGGCGCTGCAGCTTTTCAACCAGCACGGTCGCAGCATTGACGAAGCCCGGCGCGCAGTAGCTGCACTGGAACGCGAACTCATCGACGAAGCGCTGCTGGATCGGATTCAGCTCGGTGACCTGTCCCGATTCGTCGCGCTTGGCGTGAGCTTCGATGGTGCGGACTTTCTTGCCTTCGAAGTAATGCGCGCCGGTGATGCAGGTGCGCACTTCTTCGCTGGTGCCGTCCGGGTTGTCGACGATCACCACACAGGCGTGGCAGATGCCCTGGCCGCAGCCCAGACGCGAGCCGGTGAGGTTTTTATATTCGTGCAGGTAGTCGATCATCGGCAGGTCATCAGGGATGTCCACCGGGCCGACGGATTGACCATTGAGGGTCAGTTGAAGCGGACGGTTAGCCATTGAGGGCCTCCTTGATGCGCGCAGCAGTGATTGGCAGATCGCGAACACGTTTACCGATGGCGTGGGCCACAGCGTTACCGATGGCACCGACAATCGGGATCATCACCACTTCGGCGATGCCTTTCGACGGGTCGCTCGGCGACAGCGCCGGGAGAATCTCCGACGTCTGCTTCCACACGGCAACGTGACGCGCCATCGGCAGACGGTAACGGTTGAAGTTCCAGTCACCCTCCCCCGGTCCACCTTCGTACAGCGGCATCTCTTCCATCAAGGCGTGACCGATGCCCATGGCGATACCGCCTTCGAGCTGGCCTTTGACCAATTCTTCAACCAACACACGACCGCACTCAACCCACGAATGGTGGTTGAGCACTTCGACTTCAGCAGAACCCTTGTTGACCTTCAGTTCGACCAGCGTCGCGACCGGGCTGTAGTAAGTCACGGCAGCGTTGTTCAACTGCACAACCGGATAATTGATGTTCTGGCGGTCCAACAGGTGGAAACCCGCCGTGTTCATCAGCGCTTTCTTCGCTTTCGGTGCGCCATCACCGTACTTCACTGCCAGACCATCCAGCGGCAGACGTTCGCGCACACCGTCGATGCTGTATTCGGCCTCGGCCCAGCTCCAGCGGTTGAACGCGTGAACGGTGGCGCCGGTGACCAGGCCACGCTCGTGAGCGTGTTTGGCCAGCTCTTCGAAGCTCAACGGCTGCATGCCGTTGGCGGTGAGCTTGCCGTCGACCCAGTGCGCATCTTCGCGACGCACCACGTAAGGGTTGGCTTGACCGCCGTAAGGACCCTGACGCCAGATTTCCATGGCCGCCGGCCACAAACCGTTGTTGAACAGCACGCGCGCTGCTTCACGGGTAGCGTGACTGAAGTAGTAAGCCGAGTTGGTCGCGGAAGAAGCCGAAGCCAGTTTGCCGACCCAGCGCGGGTTGCGCAGCAGGTTGTCCTGTTCGGCCTGGCTCATGATGTAAGGGTTGCCGCTGGTGATCAGCTGCATTTCCTTCCATTCGGTTTCGCCGGTCTTCACTTCGTGCGCCGGGCTGCCGAGGAAATCGGCCACGACCAGGGCTTGCGAGGTGGACATGCCGGTGCCGATTTCAATGCCGATGTGGCGCAAGGTGATGCGACCGTCGGCGGTAAACTCAATGCTGGCCATTGGCGCTTCGGAACCGGTGCCGAAGTCTTTCTGGCAAATGGCAAAACCAACGCCGTACCAGTTGTCCGGGTCGGCGGCTTCGCGCTGTTTCTTGATCGCGTCGCGGTTTTTCCAGACCTCGTGCACCGAGGCCTTGTCGAGGATTTCGTGCAGGCGCAAGGCACCGGCCGGGATCGCGCCCTGAGTGTTTTTCATGCCGGAACGCAGGGCGTTCTTGCGACGCAGGTCAATCGCATCGACACCGAGACGGTTGGCGATTTCGTCGACCATCATCTCGGTCGCCGCCATGCTTTGCAGGGTGCCGTAACCGCGCATCGAACCGGCCTCAACACCACGCGAGTGGTAGGCGGTGACTTGCAGATCGTTCTGCGGCATGTAGTAGATCGACTGCGCGGCCGTGGCGCCAACCGCGGCTACCGATGGGCTGTAGTTGATGCGGCCACCACCGTCGACGCTCATTTCAGAGCGGAAAATCTTGAAGCTGTAGTCGTTCTTGTCCACGGCCAATTGGTAGCGGATGTCGAACGGGTGACGCTTGATGCCGCTCTGAAACTGCTCATAGCGGTCGTTGGCCAAGCGCACTGGCACACCGGCGCCGTACAACGCGGCCAGGGCTGCGTAGTAAACGAAGATGTTGTGATCTTTGGAACCGTAACCGACGGTGTAACCCGGGTGCATGTTCAGATTGTCGAGGCCGAAGCGCGACGGCGCGATCATTTTCGCGGTCTCGGTCGCAGCTTCCAGCGGGCACTGGGTAGCCACCACGAAGTGCAGGGTTTTGGTTTTCGGGTCGTACCAGCCGTTGCCGTTATCCGGTTCCATGGCGGCCGGTTCGATCGACGGGGTTTTGTAGCGCTCGTCGAACACCAGCCAGTTGTCCGGCGGCGTATCGATCTCTTTCTTCATGCGGTCGGCGTAGAACAGGCCGCGCTCGGTGAGATTACCGTGCAGATTCGGCTGGGAATTCCATACCGGACGACGGTTTTTCAGCATCGGAAAGAGGATCGAATCCTTCAGGCTGGCGAATTCGTCTTCGTCGGCCGAAGTCGCGCCGCCCACACGTACGTAGCGGAAGCTACCGTAGGGATCGCCTTCGTAGAACGGCACTTGTGCACCGTAACGAATCGCTTTGTCATTGAATTTGAGTTTGTTCTTGGCCTGACGGAAACGCTCGAAGTCATTCCAGATCAGGATCGCCACCGGGTGACCGATGAACATCGGCACCTTGCCTTCTGGCAGCAGCGGATCAGGCGCGTGCTCCTCCGGGAAGACGATGCCGTCCTTGTCCAGGTCAGCGGCGGTGACGATGCGGTCCGGCTGCAAATCGGCGCCGAGCCACGACAGGTCGTAACCGGCGTAGATGCGGTCAGCCTTGATGGTTTTCAGCAGCATGGCGTGGCCTTGCTGCTCGGGCCAGCCCGGCATGTCCTTGGAGCGGATGTCGCGGGCGAAGACTTTGCTGCCGCAGACCTTGGACAGTGCGTCGTTACGCTGACGCGCCTTGCCGTTGCTGCCGAGCCACTTCTCGGACGGCACGGTGACAGTGTTTTCCATCAAGGCAGCCAGCGCCTGACTGCTGAGCGGCGTGAGCGTGACGCTCACACCCGCCACCAGCCCGCCCTGGAGGAACGAGCGCCGGGATATATCACGGTTGGACATGGATCATCCTCTGGGCGGTTATGTGTCCGCCCTTCTGGTTATCTACTGGGGAATCTCGAGTCTTGCAGAAGCCCTCTTTGGCTAAACAAAGGGCGTGTTGACAGTGCAAAGCTGACCGAAAGGTTAACTTTAAAGGTTTCTGCGCTCGCAGCAAACAACCAGTTACAAAAATTTGACTAAAGAATCAAAAAATCAATGCGACGTGAGACCGCAGCAGATTACCAAACCAATAGATATCCCCCTGTGGGAGCGAGCCTGCTCGCGAAGGCGTAGTGTCAGCCAGCACATTATTAGCTGACACACCGCTTTCGCGAGCAGGCTCACTCCTACAGGGATTTGTATTGGATTCAGGATTTAGGCAGGAGAAAAAGAGGTGGATAGCCAAATTTCAGACACAAAAAACCCCGGTCTTTCGACCAGGGTCTTTGCTATCGATTCCGAATCAGCCATTGGCTGCTTTCGGTGCTTCAAGGCGTTCAGTGGTCCTTGAAGCAGATATGGCGCAGCGGACGGGACTCGAACCCGCGACCCCCGGCGTGACAGGCCGGTATTCTAACCGACTGAACTACCGCTGCGTATCGCTTTGAGCTTGCGCTCAAGTAACTCGTTTTGACTGCAAGCTTCGGTGCTTTGCAATCGCGAACCAGACAAGCCTGATTCGTGAAATATGGCGCAGCGGACGGGACTCGAACCCGCGACCCCCGGCGTGACAGGCCGGTATTCTAACCGACTGAACTACCGCTGCGCGTCGGTGCAGGCACTTTCAGCCTACGCTCTTGCTTACGCAAGTTTCTCGGGGAGTGGTGGGTGATGACGGGATCGAACCGCCGACATTCTGCTTGTAAGGCAGACGCTCTCCCAGCTGAGCTAATCACCCGTTTGCATCTCCGAGGCCGCGAAATTTACGCAGGTAGCGAACCTAAGTCAATAGCAGGATTGAAGTTTTTCTAAAAAAGACGAAATTGTTTCCATCCTGCAAGACCGCCTTCGCGAGCAAGCTCGCTCCCACAAGGGGTATGCATTCCAAATGTGGGAGCGAGCCTGCTCGCGAAAGCGTCAGTTCATTCAACGCAAACTCACAGAAAAAGGCGATCTACTCGCTATAGATCATCTTTTTCGTCATGCCGCCGTCGACGACGAATTCCTGCCCGGTGACAAACCCGGCATTCCTCGACAGCAACCAGGCGACCATCGCTGCCACGTCTTCCACCGTCCCTACCCTGCCCGCAGGATGCTGAGCATGATCGGCGTCAGCCAGTGGCTCGGCTCGACGCGCAGAAGGATCCCGCGCATCGATCCAGCCCGGGCTGACTGCATTGACGCGAATCTCCGGCCCCAGACTGATTGCCAGCGCATGCGTCAGCGCCAACAAGCCGCCCTTGCTCGCCGCATACGCCTCGGAGTCCGCCTCCGACTGCCGTGCACGGGTCGAGGCCAGATTGACGATCGACCCGTTATGCGCGCGCAGGTACGGCGCACAGTGTTTGGCCAACAGCATCGGCCCACTGAGGTTTACCGCCAGCACACGATTCCAGTACGCCAGATCGAGGCTTTCCAGAGTGATGTTGTGCGGATCGGCGACCGCCGCGTTGCACACCAGCGCATCGAGGCGACCAAACTGCCCCAGCACTTCAGCAACACCGAGCGCTACCTGGCCCTCATCGGCAACATCCATGGCGATGAACCAGGCGTTTTCGCCCAGTACCTTCGCCACTTTCGAACCGCGCGCACGATCCAGATCGGTCAGCACCACTTGCCAGCCTTCGCTGATCAGCCACGCCGCGATCCCCAGACCGATACCGCGCGCGGCACCCGTGACCAGCGCAACGCGGCCATGGGTACCGGCTTTCGGAGTGGACAACTCGATCACAGCGCTGCCAGACCGCGCGCCAGGTCGGCTTGCAGGTCAGCAACGTCCTCCAGACCGACGGCGATGCGGATCAGGCTGTCGCGAATACCCGCTGCCTCACGCTCCTGCGGCGCCAGACGGCCATGGGAAGTGGTGCTCGGATGGGTGATCGTGGTTTTGCTGTCACCGAGGTTAGCGGTGATCGAAATCAGGCGAGTGGCATCGATGAAGCGCCACGCGCCCTCTTTGCCGCCCTTGACCTCGAAACTCACTACCGCGCCGAAGCCCTTCTGCTGACGTTGGGCCAGTTCGTGCTGCGGATGGCTCTTGAGACCGGCGTAATGGACTTTCTCGATACCGTCCTGCTGCTCCAGCCATTCGGCCAGCTCCTGGGCATTCGCGCAGTGCGCCTTCATCCGCAGGTTCAGAGTTTCCAGGCCTTTGAGGAAGATCCACGCATTGAACGGGCTCAGGGTCGGCCCGGCGGTGCGCAGGAAGCCGACGATTTCTTTCATCTGCTCGCTGCGACCGGCTACCACACCGCCCATGCAACGCCCCTGGCCGTCGATGAACTTGGTCGCCGAATGCACGACGATGTCGGCACCCATTTTCAGCGGCTGTTGCAACGCCGGGGTGCAGAAGCAGTTGTCGACTACCAGCATCGCGCCTTTGGCGTGAGCGATTTCCGCCAGTGCGGCGATATCGACCAGTTCAGCCAGAGGGTTGGATGGCGATTCGACAAAGAGCAATTTGGTGTTCGTCTTGATCGCTGCATCCCAGGCCGACAGGTCAGCCAAGGGCACGTAATCGACTTCCACACCGAAACGCTTGAAGTACTTCTCGAACAGGCTGATGGTCGAACCGAATACGCTGCGCGAAACCAGCACGTGATCGCCAGCACTGCACAGGCTCATCACCACCGCCATGATCGCCGCCATGCCGGTTGCGGTGGCAACGGCTTGCTCGGCGCTTTCCAGCGCGGCAATGCGCTCTTCGAACGCGCGCACGGTCGGGTTGGTGTAACGCGAGTAAACGTTGCCCGGCACTTCGCCAGCAAACCGCGCGGCCGCGTCGGCAGCGGTGCGGAACACGTAGCTGGAAGTGAAGAACATCGGATCACCGTGTTCGCCTTCCGGCGTACGGTGCTGACCGGCACGTACGGCCAGGGTGTCGAACGCTACGCCTTCGAGGTCGCTGTCCAGCCGACCGGCATCCCATTCCTGACTCATGCTGTCACTCCTTGCCCTGTTCGCGAAAATTGAAAGTCAGATACAAAACCGGCCCCTCAGGGCCGGTGATAACTCAGTTGTTGTACAGATCGATGATCGCACTGACCGCTTGGGTCTTGATCTTCGAGGAGTCGTTACGCGCCTGTTCGATCTTGTTCAGGTACGCCTCGTCGACGTCGCCGGTGACGTACTTGCCGTCGAACACCGCACAATCGAAGTTCTCGATCTTGATCTTGCCGCCACCGACCGCTTCGATCAAGTCAGGCAAGTCCTGATAGATCAGCCAGTCAGCGCCGATCAGATCCGCCACGTCCTGAGTCGAACGGTTGTGTGCGATCAGTTCGTGCGCGCTCGGCATATCGATGCCGTAGACGTTCGGGAAGCGAACCGCCGGAGCAGCCGAGCAGAAGTAGACGTTTTTCGCGCCGGCTTCACGGGCCATCTGGATGATCTGCTTGCAGGTGGTGCCGCGCACGATCGAGTCGTCGACCAGCATCACGTTCTTGCCGCGGAATTCCAGCTCGATGGCGTTGAGCTTCTGGCGTACCGATTTCTTGCGCGCGGCCTGGCCAGGCATGATGAAGGTACGACCGATGTAACGGTTCTTGACGAAACCTTCGCGGAATTTCACGCCCAAGTGGTTGGCCAGCTCCAGTGCCGCAGTGCGGCTGGTGTCCGGAATCGGGATAACCACGTCAATGTCGTGCTCTGGACGCTCGCGCAGGATCTTCTCGGCGAGTTTCTCACCCATGCGCAGACGGGCCTTGTAGACCGACACGCCGTCGATGATCGAATCCGGACGCGCCAGGTAGACGTGTTCGAAAATGCACGGGGTCAGAGACGGGTTGGTCGCGCACTGACGGGTGTGCAGCTTGCCGTCTTCAGTGATGTAGACCGCTTCGCCCGGGGCCAGGTCGCGAATCAGGGTGAAACCGAGCACGTCCAGCGAAACGCTTTCCGAGGCGATCATGTACTCGACGCCTTCGTCGGTGTGACGCTGGCCGAACACGATCGGACGGATGCCGTGCGGGTCACGGAAACCGACGATGCCGTAACCGGTCACCATCGCCACAACGGCGTAACCACCGACACAACGGTTGTGCACGTCGGTCACGGCGGCAAACACGTCTTCTTCCGTCGGCTGCAGCTTGCCGCGCTGGGCCAGCTCGTGGGCGAACACGTTGAGCAGCACTTCCGAATCGGAACTGGTGTTGACGTGACGCAGATCGGATTCGTAGATCTCTTTGGCCAACTGTTCAACGTTGGTCAGGTTACCGTTGTGCGCCAGGGTGATGCCGTAAGGCGAGTTGACGTAAAACGGCTGGGCTTCGGCCGAAGTCGAGCTGCCCGCGGTCGGATAACGGACGTGGCCGATACCCATGTGGCCGACCAGACGCTGCATGTGACGCTGCTGAAACACGTCACGCACCAGGCCATTGTCCTTGCGCAGGAACAACCGGCCATCATGGCTGGTGACGATACCGGCAGCGTCCTGGCCGCGGTGCTGGAGCACGGTTAGCGCGTCATACAGCGCCTGATTGACGTTCGACTTACCGACGATACCGACGATGCCACACATGCGACGCAACCCCTACTTAATGGATCTGAACTGAACAACACTCACTGAGGCGTTTTCGCCGACGGCAAGAGTTGCTCCTTGAACGGAATATCAGCGGGTACGCTGATTCCGCTGGCAAGCCACTGACTGCTCCACCCGAGAATCAGGTTTTTGGACCAATCAGCGACCAATAGAAATTTTGGTACGAGCTGTGATTCTTTCCACCACCCGTCCTGCTGTACCGGCCCCAGGCTCAACAGCCCGACCGCCACGACCACCAGCAACACGCCACGCGCTGCGCCGAAGGCCATGCCGAGGAATCGATCGGTCCCGGACAACCCGGTGACGCGAACCAACTCGCCGATAAGATAATTGATCATTGCGCCCACGATCAGTGTGGCGACAAACATGATGGCACAGCCCGCGATCACGCGAGCCGATGGGGTTTCGATGTATCCGGCGAGGTACTCGGACAATGAGCCACCGAACATCCAGGCGACGACTCCTGCGATGATCCAGGTCACCAGCGATAATGCTTCCTTGACGAAGCCGCGGCTCAAACTGATCAAAGCGGAGATGGCGATGATTGCAACGATCGCCCAGTCAACCCAGGTAAATGGCACAGTGCAGCCTACAGACGGATAAGGCGGCGCATTTTAGCAGAGCGCATGCCTCTCGGTAAGCTGCGATTGTCAGTGCATTTCAATCGGCGCGATAGTTTTTAGCCGCGCTCAGGCTGGAAGCGCACAACAAAACCCTTGAGGTTCTGCTGACGACCCAACAGATCACGCAGACGATCGGCTTCGGCACGCTCGATCAGCGGACCGACAAACACCCGATTCTTGCCATCGGCCGAACGGATATAGGCGTTATAGCCTTGGCTGCGCAGGGTTTTCTGCAGACTCTCGGCGCTGGCGCGGCTCGACAGACTGGCCAGTTGCACCGACCAGCTCACCGACAGACCGTTGGCATCGACGCGGCTTTGCGTGGTGTCTGGCTTGGTCGAGGACGCAGTGATCGGCTGAGCAGGTGCCGGAATCGGCTTGGCCACCGCGGGCGGCGCAACAGGCTTGGTGATCATAATGGGCGCCGCCGGTGCCGGTGCCGGAGCAACGGGTGCAGCAGGCGCAGTTTCTTCTGCGACTTCTTCATCCGTCGGCACAGGTTCTTGCGGCAAGGCTTGCGGCTCGGGAACAGCCACCGTTTCCATTTGCACTTGCGGCACGACAGGCGCTTGCGGAGCGGCCGGCGCTTCGACAGTTACCTGACGCTGCTCGTCCTGACGGGAAAACAGCATCGGCAGGAAGATCACCGCCAGCGCAACCAGCACCAGAGCGCCAACCATGCGCTGCTTGTACGCTTTATCCAGCAAAGCCATTTGCCGCTTCCTCCGTGGAGCGCCGGGCCAGCCATTCAAGGGCCTCGGCGACACAATAAAATGATCCGAACAACAGAATCTCGTCGTCGCTTGTAGCCACCGCGCACTGCCCCTCCAGGGCGGCGGCGACACTGTCGTAAGACGTGACCGCAGCGCCAAGGTTCTGCAAGGCAGCGTTTAATTCAGCCACTGGACGTGCGCGCGGCGAATCCAGCGGCGCCACCGCCCAATGCTCGACACTAGCATTCAATTCGCTGACAACACCATCCAGATCCTTGTCCGCCAGCAAACCAAACACTGCCAGGCGCTTGCCGACCGGTGGTCGCGAGGCCAGACGGCGGGCCAGATACTCGGCGGCATGCGGGTTATGCCCCACATCCAGCAACAGATTCAGGCGCTTGCCGTTCCACTCGAAGGAGCGACGATCCAGACGACCGACCACGCGAGTGGCCTGCAACGCAGCGACGATCTGCTGGGCATTCCACGGCAAACCGAGCAGCAGATACGCCTGCAACGCCAGCGCGGCGTTTTCCATCGGCAGATCGAGCAGCGGCAAGTCACGCAGCTCAACAGCCTGACCGCGCGCATCGGTGCCACGCCATTGCCAGTGCTGATCAGTGATGCCGAGATCGAAGTCGCGCCCGCGCAGGAAGAACGGACAGGCCAGTTCTCGCGCCTTGTCGAGCAACGGTTGCGGAGGATTCAGATCGCCGCACAAGGCAGGTTTGCCCTGACGGAAAATTCCGGCTTTCTCGAAAGCCACGGATTCGCGGGTGTCGCCCAGATAATCGGCGTGATCGACGCCAATACTGGTGACCAGCGCGATATCGGCATCGACCACGTTGACCGTGTCCAGACGCCCGCCCAGCCCGACTTCCAGCACCACCGCATCAAGCCCGGCCTGTTGAAACAGCCAGAACGCCGCGAGAGTGCCCATTTCGAAGTAAGTCAGGGAAGTGTCGCCGCGCCCGGCCTCGACTGCTGCAAAGGCTTCGCACAGCTGTGCGTCAGTGGCTTCGACGCCATTGAGCTGCACCCGCTCGTTGTAACGCAGCAGGTGCGGAGAATTGTAGACACCAACGCTCAGGCCCTGCGCGCGCAGCAATGAAGCCACGAAAGCGCAGGTCGAACCCTTGCCGTTGGTGCCGGTGACCGTGATCACCCGAGGCGCCGGCTGGCCCAGCCCCATGCGGGACGCTACCTGTTGCGAACGCTCCAGACCCATGTCGATGGCCGACGGATGCAACTGCTCAAGGTAGGCGAGCCATTCGCCAAGGGTGCGCTCGGTCATAGGCCAGCAGGGACCGGTGGAACCACGATCGGCTCGATTGGCGCGGCTACGAATTTCGGCGTCGGCTTACCAGTCATCTGTGCCAGCAGGTTACCCAGACGCGGGCGCAGTTCCTGACGGTGGATGATCATGTCGATCGCGCCGTGTTCCAGCAGGAATTCACTGCGCTGGAAGCCTTCCGGCAGTTTTTCACGCACGGTTTGCTCGATAACGCGCGGGCCAGCGAAGCCGATCAGGGCTTTCGGCTCACCAACGATCACGTCGCCAAGCATCGCCAGACTCGCCGAAACACCGCCGTAGACCGGGTCGGTCAGTACGGAGATGAATGGAATGCCTTCTTCACGCAGACGCGCCAGCACGGCAGAAGTCTTGGCCATCTGCATCAGCGAGATCAGCGCCTCCTGCATGCGCGCACCACCGGAGGCGGCGAAGCAGATCATCGGGCAGCGATTTTCCAGCGCGTAGTTGGCGGCGCGCACGAAGCGCTCACCGACGATGGCGCCCATCGAACCGCCCATGAAGGCGAACTCAAAGGCCGAAACCACTACGGGCATGCCCAGCAAGGTGCCGCTGACGGAGATCAGCGCATCTTTTTCGCCGGTCTGTTTCTGTGCAGCGGTCAGGCGATCCTTGTACTTCTTGCCGTCGCGGAATTTCAGACGGTCAACCGGCTCCAGATCGGCGCCCAGTTCGTTGCGACCTTCGGCATCGAGGAAGATGTCGATGCGCGCACGTGCGCCGATGCGCATGTGGTGGTTGCATTTAGGGCAAACGTCCAGGGTCTTTTCCAGCTCTGGACGATACAACACCGCCTCGCAAGACGGGCATTTGTGCCACAGACCTTCAGGGACCGAGCTCTTCTTGACCTCGGAACGCATGATCGAAGGGATCAGTTTGTCTACTAACCAGTTGCTCATGCTTTCTTTCTCCAGTACCGGCGGCCCGAACGCTCTGGTTCGCAGCCCCGCGTATGCCCTTCAGCTAAATTCATGTGTGTGGCGATGGTTGCCGGACTGCCACGATCAGCGCGAAACATGACCTGCGTGCGATCCAGAAACCCTCAGCCGCGCCTGCTTTGTGCAAGTGCATTGATGGACGGCGGCAGACTGCCAGCCGTCACATCAATATGGCGCTTTGCGTACCGCGTTGATGAACGCGTGAATCTTTGCGTGATCCTTGATGCCCTTGCTCGCCTCTACCCCACCGCTGACATCCACCGCGTACGGTTTCACCCGAGCCACGGCGTCTGCTACGTTCTCCGGGGTCAAACCACCGGCCAGAATCAACGGTTTGCTCAAACCTTGCGGAATCAATGACCAGTCAAACGCCTCACCGGTTCCACCGGGCACGCCCTCAACGTAGGTGTCGAGCAGCACACCACTGGCGCTCGGATAGGCATCGACCGCCGCCGCAATGTCATCACCGGCCTTGACCCGCAGCGCCTTGATATACGGACGATGCCAGCCTTCGCAGTCTTCAGCGACTTCATCGCCATGGAACTGCAACAGATCCAGCGGCACGGCATCGAGGATTTCCCCCAACTCGCAGCGACTGGCGTTGACGAACAGGCCCACGGTGGTCACGAACGGCGGCAATGCCTGAATAATCGCCCGCGCCTGCTGCACGGTGACAGCGCGTGGACTCTTGGCGTAGAACACGAACCCGATCGCATCCGCTCCGGCCTCAACGGCGGCCAGCGCATCTTCTATGCGGGTAATCCCGCAGATCTTGCTGCGAACGGCTGACATGTCGAGAAAAACTCCGAGGTAAAAACCGGGAAAGTCCCGGATGGTAACAAAAGCGTTCGAGGGCGTCAGCCGTCAAGTTCGGAGAAACCCGTAAGGAAATGTGGCCCGATAAAACGCTCGGGCAACGGGAATTCGTCGTGGTACTCGACCTGCACCAGATACAGACCGTACGGATGCGCCGTAACGCCACCGGAACGGCGCTCGCGGCTTTCCAGCACTTCCTTCATCCATTCCACCGGACGCTCGCCGGCACCTATGGTCATCAACACACCGGCGATGTTGCGCACCATATGATGCAGAAACGCATTGGCGCGGATGTCGAGCACGATCATCTTGCCGTGGCGGGTCACGCGCAGGTGATGCATCTTCTTGATCGGCGACTTGGCCTGGCACTGGCCGGCGCGGAAGGCACTGAAATCGTGGGTGCCGATCAGGTACCGCGCGGCCTCAGCCATGCGCTCGACGTCCAGCGGACGGTGGTTCCAGGTGATCTCTTCGTTGAGATGCGCCGGGCGGATCTGATCGTTGTAGATCACATAGCGATAACGCCGCGCGATGGCTTTGAACCGCGCGTGAAAATGCGCTGGCATCACCCGCGCCCAACTGACGCTGATGTCATGGGGCAGATTGATGTTGGCGCCCATGACCCAGGCTTTCAGCGAACGATCGACGGTGGTATCGAAATGCACCACTTGTCCGCAGGCATGCACGCCGGCGTCGGTGCGCCCGGCGCACTGTAGCGAAACCGGCGAGTTGGCGACTTTCGACAGGGCTTTTTCGAGCTCTTCCTGCACCGTCGCCACACCCGTCAACTGACGCTGCCAGCCGCTGTAGCGCGAGCCTTTGTACTCAACGCCCAGCGCGACGCGGTAAAAGCCGTCGGGGGCCATTTCGGCGACCGGGTTATCTATGTTTGCCAAGGTGGGACAGCCTGCTGTTTGTGCAAAGGCGGGCATTATAAGGCTGTGGTTCAGGGATGCCAGAACTCTCTATTGGCAGTTCTGGCCCTATCGCGAGCAGGCTCACTCCTACAGGGGAACGCATTCCAAATGTAGGAGTGAGCCTGCTCGCGATAGCAATCCTTCAGCCACCACTGAATCCCGCCCAAACAAAAACGGCAGCCTCAATGGGCTGCCGTTTTGTTTACCGCAGATTTACTACAGGCTCGAAAGCATGTCCTTGGCCTCGCCACGTTGCTTCTCGTCACCCTCGGTCAACACTTCGTTGAGGATGTCGCGCGCGCCGTCGCTGTCGCCCATGTCGATGTAGGCCTGGGCGAGATCGAGCTTGGTCGCGGCTTCATCAGTGCCTGCGAGGAAGTCGAAATCGTCTTCACCCAGATCACCACCGCTTGCCGCGTCAGCTTCGGTGAAAGTCGGCTCGGCAATGCTCTGCGACAGACGATCCAGCTCGGCATTGACGTCGTCCAGTTCGGCAGCGAACGTATCAGGCTCGGCCGCTGGGTTGCTGTCCATTTCATCGGCCAGCGACAGATCGAAATCGGCCGGCAGTTCCAGATCATCCTGTGGCACGTCAGCTACCACCGGCGGTTCTACTGGCGACAGATCTTTCACGCCTTCGTCCAGATCCAGCAGGAAGTCATCGTCCGCCAGATCAACCGCAGGCGCCGGCTCGGCCCCCAGATCCATATCCAGGTCGAAGTCCGACAGGTCGTCCAGGTTTTCTTTGATCTCGGTCTGCTGCTGCAGCACCGATTCAAAGCTCAGGTCGTCGTCCGCTGGAAACTCGTCCAGCTCGACCGGCGCTTCAGGTTCAACCACCGGCGCAGGCTCTACCGGGGTGATGTTGTCGAGATCGTCCAGGCTCAGGTCAAACGCGCTGTCCAGATCGTCTTCCGCTGGCGCCGGCGCAGGTGCTTCCGGCTCATCCAGCAGCAGATCCTTGACGTATTGCGCGTCCAGTTCGGCGGCCACGGCAGCAGCGGCCAGACCCGAAGCAGCGACCACGGCCATGGCCGGGAAGCGGCTTTTCAGCTCTTCGACCTTGGCGAAGTTGTCGCCATTGGCGACCAACTGACGCTCCTGACCGACGAAGGCATCGCGGTCGCCCTGCTGACCGTAGACTTCCATCAGCTTCAGACGCAGATCACTGCGCTGCGGCTCGAGGCTGACGCCCTCTTCGAGCAGCGCGGCAGCCTGATTCAAACGACCGGCATTGATATGCGACTGCGCCTTGTCGAGCACGTCATCGGAACGTTCGGCGGCCGGTGCCACCAGCGGCGCAGCAATCGGTTCAGCCATCACGATCGGCGCGACTACCGGAGCCACTACGGCTGCCGGAGCAGGTGCCGGGGTGTTGAGCTTGACGCTGGCCGCCGGGGTTTCCAGACCTTCGAAGCTGCTTTCCGGCAGATCCTGCTCGGCGGAGAACTCTTGTTCTTCCGACAGAGCGCGGGCCATGCGCAGATGTTTCTCGGCTTCCTGCTGGGCCTTGCGGCGACGTGCCAGCAGCAACAGCAGGAGCGCCAGAACCACAGCACCGCCACCGATCAGACCCAGCAGGATCGGATTGGTCAGCAGCTCATTGAAGGTTTTCTCTTCATCGACAGGCGGCTTTGGTGCGACCACTGGCTCGACGACTGGTGTTTCAGCCGGCGGCGCAATGGCCGATTCTGGCGTCGGCGCTGCTTCAGCCGGGGTGGCCGGCGGTGTGGCAGCCAGCTCAGCCGTGATCGCAGGCACCGCCGGTGCAGCAGCGTTGGCGGCCGGCGCTGCGCCCGCCCCTTCAGCCTGCAGTTTCGCCAGCTGATTGTTTTTCAGCTCGATGAGTTTTTGCAGCTTGTCCATCTGGCTTTGCAGATCGGACATGCGGCTTTTCAATTCCTCATTGTCACGACGGGTCGTGTCGAGGCTTTCCTGAGTGACCGCAAGCTTGTTGCTCAGCGCCTTGGCGTCACCCGCCGGGCCTTTGCCGCGCGCCTTGGCGCTTTCGGCGGAAACCAGACTCAGATTGTCCTGGGCGTTCTGTGCTGCACCGGTATTGCCACGACCACGGTTGGTCGCATCGAGTTGCTGTTGGCCAGTGCCTGGTTTGGCCACATAACGACGGCCCTGACGCCAGGCTTCGTTCTGCGCCGCGACTTCAGCAATCGCTTTCGATTGCGGCAGCGCGGTGCTTTGCACCGCATCCGGCAGACGCAACACCTGGCCGGTTTTCAGACGGTTGATGTTGCCGCCGATGAACGCATCCGGGTTCAGCGCTTGAATGGCCAGCATGGTCTGCTGCACAGAACCGCCGGTACGCGCCTTCGCGGCGATTTCCCACAGGGTGTCGCGCGGCGTGGTGGTGTATTGGGTCGGATGCGTAGCGCCAGTGGTCGGCGCTGCGATGGTCTGCGACGGCGCTGGTTGTGCAGCGGCGTCAGCGGTCTGTGGCGAGAACTTCGACGGATCGAGCAGCACACTGTAGTCGCGCAGCAGACGGCCGTTCGGCCACATCACCTGCACGAGGAATTTGACCATCGGCTCCGACAGCGGCTTGCTCGAGGTTACGCGCAGCACGCTTTTGCCGCTGGCGTTGAGTACCGGGGTAAATGTCAGATCATTGAGGAAGGCCTGGCGATCGACGCCGGCCTTGGCAAAATCTTCGGGTGAAGCCAGGCTCGGCACCACTTCGGCAGCGGTGAGATCCTTGACGTCGAGCAGCTCGATTTCAGCCACCAGCGGCTGGTTCAGGGTCGACTTCAGGGTCAGCTCCCCGAGCCCGAGGGCATGCGCCATACCGGAGGACAGCGCCGAGGCGGCCGCTATTGCTAACACCAGTTTGCGAACTTGAACCATAGCCTCATCCTTTGTTTGAACGTTCCTCGGCCAGCGAGAAGATGTTGAATACCGCTGCCGTAAGGCATTGCGCGCGACGACGACAGATGTCGCGCGCGATCATTTCTTTGATGCCCCGGAATGTCCCGGAGGGTGACACGTTATCAAGCAATCTGGGCAAGCATAGCGCTCACCTAGAATCAGTCGACAAATTGTTGCCAAGTATCTTTTACAGCAGGTCTTTTATCAACAATTCAGCCACCTGCACAGCGTTAAGGGCCGCGCCTTTGCGTACGTTATCTGACGTCAGCCACAGATTTAGTTCCGCCGGGTCGTCGACACCGCTGCGCACGCGACCGACATAGACAACGTCCTGCCCTACCGCGTCACCGACTGCGGTCGGGTAATCACCGGCCTCAACCAGCTCGATACCGGCCGCGTCTTCGAGGGCAGCGTTGACTTTTGCCAGGTCGACAGCCGACGTTGACTGCAAAGTCACGCTAAGGCTATCGCCAAAAAACACCGGGGCTTGAACGCAAGTTGCGGAAATCTTTAATAAAGGCTTGGCCAGCACCTGACGCAACTCGCGCACCAGACGCTTTTCCAGCAGTGTATGGCCCTGCGCATCGGGCGTGCCGACCTGGGCCAGCAGGTTGAAGGCCATCTGCCGGTCGAAGAAAGTCGGCTCCAATGGGCGCATGTTCAACAGCTCGGCGGTCTGCCGCGCCAGCTCGGTCACGGCTTCACGGCCTTGGGCGGACACGGCCAGATTGGCGGTGACGTTGACATATTGCAGGTCAAGCAGGTCAAGCAGTGGCGCCAGCACCACGGCCAGCGAAGTGGCCGACGGGCTTGGACTGCCGACCTGGAACGGTGCTTTCAAAGCGGCGAGCACTTTGGCATTGGCTTCCGGCACCACTTGCGGCGCTTGATCGGCCGGCAAGGCGCCGGACAGGTCGATCAGCGAGCAACCGGCGGCGTGGGCACGGGCGGCGTAGCTCAGGGTAATGGCCGGGCCGGCGGCGAAGAACACCAGTTTGACCTTGCTGAAATCGAACTCGTCGACTTCGCGAACGCGCACGTTCTTATTGCGGAACAGCACCGAGCTGCCAGCGGATTCGCTGCTCGCCAACAGGTGCAGGTTAGCAACCGGGAAGCTGCGCTCTTCGAGAATCTGTACGAGGGTTTCGCCGACAGTACCGGTGGCGCCGATCACGGCAATATCTAGGGTCTGGGTCATGGTGCGAGCCTCTGGCGAAACGGGGGGAGCGGCACTTTACCGGGTGACTGGCGCACAGGCAATTTCTGCCCAACATTTGCGGTGTCTGGACCGGCCCCTTCGCGAGCAGGCTCGCTCCCACCTTTGAAATGCATCCCCCCTGTGGGAGCGAGCCTGCTCGCGAAGGGGCCAGACCAGGCAACCGAGAAATCCAAGGCATAAAAAAACCCGCACCTCTTTCAAGGCACGGGCTCTTTCATTACTTCAAGCAATCAACGCTCAAGCAAAATCCGCAACATGCGACGCAGCGGTTCGGCCGCGCCCCACAGCAGTTGGTCGCCGACGGTAAAGGCACCGACGAATTGCGAACCCATGTTCAGCTTGCGCAGACGACCCACCGGAACGTTCAGGGTGCCGGTGACCTTGGTCGGGCTCAGCTCCTGCATGCTGATTTCGCGCTGGTTCGGCACCAGTTTGACCCAAGGGTTGTGCTGGCTGATCAGCCCCTCGATATCGGCGATCGGCACGTCTTTGTTCAGCTTGATGGTCAGCGCCTGGCTGTGGCAACGCATCGCGCCAATGCGCACGCAGATGCCGTCGACCGGGATCGGGCTCTTGAAGCGGCCGAGGATCTTGTTGGTCTCGGCCTGAGCTTTCCACTCTTCACGGCTCTGGCCGTTCGGCAGTTCCTTGTCGATCCACGGGATCAGGCTGCCGGCCAGCGGTACGCCGAAGTTTTCGGTCGGGTACGCTTCGCTGCGCATGGCGTCGGCCACGCGACGATCGATGTCGAGGATCGCGCTGGCCGGATCAGCCAGTTGATCGGCAACAGCGGCGTGGGTCGCGCCCATTTGCTTGATCAGTTCACGCATGTTCTGCGCGCCGGCACCAGAGGCCGCCTGATAGGTCATGGCGCTCATCCACTCGACCAGACCGGCTTCGAACAGACCGCCCAGGCCCATCAGCATCAGGCTGACGGTGCAGTTGCCGCCGATGTAGTTCTTGGTGCCCGCGTCGAGTTGCTGGTCGATGACCTTGCGGTTGACCGGATCGAGAATGATCACCGCGTCATCGTTCATGCGCAGGCTCGAGGCCGCGTCGATCCAGTAACCCTGCCAGCCGGCTTCGCGCAGCTTCGGGAACACTTCGCTGGTGTAGTCGCCACCCTGGCAGGTCAGAATCACGTCGAGGGTCTTCAGCTCATCAATGCTGTAAGCATCCTTGAGCGGAGCAATGTCCTTGCCCACGGACGGGCCTTGGCCACCGACGTTGGACGTGGTGAAAAACACCGGCTCGATTAGATCGAAATCCTGCTCTTCCAGCATCCGCTGCATGAGCACGGAACCGACCATCCCGCGCCAACCGATCAGACCTACACGTTTCATCGCAACTACACCTTCTTGAAAAGTGGGCCGCTGCTTTGTATTGAATTTCGCAGCGGGCCCGAGAGATTACAGATTCCGCAGCGCGGCGACTACTGCGTCGCCCATTTCCTGCGTACCGACTTTGCTGCAACCGGCCGAATAGATGTCACCGGTGCGCAGGCCTTGATCCAGCACCACGCTCACGGCTTTCTCGATGGCATCGGCCGCGTCGTGCAGATTGAAGCTGTAACGCAGCATCATCGACACCGACAGAATGGTCGCCAACGGGTTGGCAATGCCTTTACCGGCGATGTCCGGAGCGGAACCGTGGCAAGGCTCGTACATGCCCTTGTTGTTGGAATCCAGCGAGGCCGACGGCAGCATGCCGATGGAACCGGTGAGCATCGACGCTTCGTCGGACAGAATGTCGCCGAACATATTGTCGGTGACGATCACGTCGAACTGCTTCGGTGCGCGCACCAGTTGCATGGCGGCGTTATCGACGTACATGTGGCTCAGTTCGACTTCCGGGTAATCCTTGGCCACTTGCTCGACCACTTCACGCCACAGTTGGCTGGACGCCAGCACGTTGGCCTTGTCCACCGAGCAGAGCTTCTTGCCGCGAACCATGGCCATGTCGAAACCGACACGGGCGATGCGGCGGATTTCGCTTTCGCTGTACGGCAGTGTGTCGTAGGACTGACGCTCGCCGTTCTCCAAAGTGCGGGTGCCGCGCGGCGCGCCGAAGTAGATGCCGCCGGTCAGCTCACGAACGATGAGGATGTCGAGACCGGCAACGATTTCCGGCTTCAGGCTCGAAGCGTCAGCCAGTTGCGGATAGAGGATCGCCGGACGCAGGTTGCCGAACAGGCCCAGTTGCGCACGGATTTTCAGCAGGCCGCGCTCAGGGCGGATGTCACGCTCGATGGTGTCCCATTTCGGACCGCCCACAGCGCCCAGCAGCACAGCATCGGCAGCGCGGGCGCGGTCGAGGGTTTCGTCGGCCAGCGGCACGCCGTGCTTGTCGATGGCGGCGCCACCGATCACGTCATGGCTCAGCTCGAAGCCCAGGCTGTATTTGTCGTTGGCCAGCTCCAGCACCTTGACCGCTTCGGCCATGATTTCCGGACCAATACCGTCACCTGGGAGAATCAGAATCTGCTTGCTCATGCTTTCCTCATGTCTTCAGTCGGTGCGCCATCTCAGGCGCGCCCGGAAAAATTCTTATCGCTCGGCCATCAGCACGATGACATCTGTACTGAACGAGCCGTCGGCATCAATCTCAAAATATTCGCGCACTTCGTGGCCCATCGACTGCTGCAACTGGCGGATCGCGGCGCGCATCACTTCCGGTGTGCGCATGCGTTCAACCCAGCTGGTGTATTCCAGACGCAGGCGCTGACGCGTGGTGCTGCGCACATGCAAACCGGCCTCGCTGACCTGACGTAACCATTCGGCGGCGGAATAATCGCGCACATGGCTGGTGTCGCGCAGCACTTCGACGCTTTGCAGGTAAGTGTCGAACAATGGGCTGCCCGGTGACAACACGTCAACGAACGCCGCCACACCGCCGGGCTTCAGCACCCGACGCACTTCGCGCAGAGCCACACCGAGATCGCTCCAGTGATGCGCCGAATAACGGCTGAACACGAAGTCGAACTCGCCATCGGCAAACGGCAGACGCTCGGCGGCGCCGTTGACCGTGGCAATGTTGCTCATCCCCCGATCAACGGCAGCGGCGGCGACCACGTCGAGCATTTGCTGCGACAGGTCGTAGGCAACCACTTCCCTGACCAGCGGCGCGATGTGAAAACTGACGTGACCGGCGCCGCAACCCAAGTCCAGCACCCGGGCGTTGCCCTGCCCTTTCAGCTCAGCTTGTAGCAGGGCGAATTCGGTGCCTTGAGCGTGAACGGCGCTGCTCAGGTAGGCGGCGGCCTGTTCACCGAATTGCTTTTGTACGACCTGGGTGTGTTGGGCGGTGCTGGTCATTGGGGACTTCCTTTTTAGGGTGAGTCTTGTGGTGCTTTTGAGGGCCTCATCGCGAGCAGGCTCACTCCTACAGGGGAACGCATTTCAAATGTAGGAGTGAGCCTGCTCGCGATGGCGCCATTCGCCATACGCAAATCACGCGTCGCGGAACAACCACGGCTGGCTGACCCGATGCTTGGCCTCAAACGTCGCAATCGCATCGCCGTCCTGCAAGGTCAGGCCAATATCGTCCAGACCGTTCAACAGGCAGTGCTTGCGGAACGCATCGATCTCGAAGCTGTACACCTTGCCATCCGGACGGGTCACGGTCTGCGCCTGCAGATCGACCTGCAATTGATAGCCCGGCTCGGCCTCAACTTGCTTAAACAATTCATCGACTTCAGCGTCGCTCAAGATGATCGGCAGCAAGCCGTTCTTGAAGCTGTTGTTGAAGAAGATGTCGGCATAGCTCGGCGCGATGATGCTGCGGAAACCGTATTCTTCCAGCGCCCACGGCGCGTGTTCACGGCTGGAGCCGCAACCGAAGTTCTCGCGAGCCAGCAAAACGCTGGCGCCTTGGTAACGCTCGGCGTTGAGGACGAAGTCCTTGTTCAGCGGACGCTTGGAGTTGTCCTGATACGGCTGGCCGACATCGAGGTAGCGCCACTCGTCGAACAGGTTCGGGCCGAAACCGGTGCGCTTGATCGACTTCAAGAATTGCTTCGGAATGATCTGGTCGGTATCGACGTTGGCACGATCCAAAGGCGCGACAAGACCAGTGTGCTGGGTAAAAGCTTTCATGCTGCGCTCCTTTAGATCAATTCACGAACGTCGATGAAACGACCGTTCACCGCTGCCGCCGCCGCCATGGCCGGGCTGACGAGGTGGGTACGGCCACCGGCGCCCTGACGGCCTTCGAAGTTACGGTTCGACGTCGAGGCGCAATGCTCGCCGGACTCCAAACGGTCCGGGTTCATCGCCAGGCACATCGAGCAACCCGGCTCACGCCATTCGAAACCGGCTTCGAGGAAAATCTTGTCGAGACCTTCGGCTTCTGCCTGCGCCTTGACCAGACCCGAGCCCGGCACCACGATCGCTTGCTTGATGGTCGAAGCGACCTTGCGGCCCTTGGCGATCACCGCCGCAGCGCGCAAGTCTTCGATCCGCGAGTTGGTGCAGGAACCGATAAACACGCGATCCAGCTGAATGTCGGTGATCGCCTGATTGGCGGTCAAACCCATGTACTTCAAGGCACGGACGATCGAGTCGCGTTTGACCAGATCCATCTCTTGGGCCGGGTCCGGCACGTTCTGATCAACGGCCAAAACCATTTCCGGCGAAGTGCCCCAGCTGACTTGCGGCTTGATCTGTGCGGCGTCGAGCTCAACCACGGTGTCGAACTTGGCGTCGTCATCGGAAACCAGGTCTTTCCAAGCTTCGACGGCCATGTCCCATTCGGCGCCTTTCGGTGCGAATGGACGGCCCTTCACGTAATCGACAGTCTTCTGGTCCGCTGCCACCAGGCCAACGCGGGCGCCGGCTTCGATGGACATGTTGCAGATGGTCATGCGGCCTTCGACGGACAAGTCGCGGATCGCGCTGCCAGCGAATTCGATGGCGTGGCCGTTACCGCCGGCGGTGCCGATCTTGCCGATCACCGCGAGGACGATGTCCTTGGCGGTCACGCCGAACGGCAATTGCCCTTCAACGCGCACCAGCATGTTTTTCATTTTCTTCGCGACCAGGCACTGGGTGGCGAGCACGTGCTCGACCTCGGAAGTGCCGATACCGTGCGCCAGAGCGCCGAACGCACCGTGGGTCGAGGTGTGCGAGTCGCCGCAAACCACCGTCATGCCAGGCAAGGTCGCGCCCTGCTCCGGGCTGATCACATGGACGATGCCTTGGCGGACGTCATTCATCTTGAACTCGACGATGCCGTATTCATCGCAGTTGTCGTCGAGTGTCTGAACCTGCAAACGCGAGACCTGGTCGGCAATGGCTTCGATGCCGCCCTTGCGCTCCGGGGTGGTCGGTACGTTGTGGTCCGGGGTCGCGATGTTGGCATCGATGCGCCAAGGCTTGCGCCCGGCCAGACGCAGGCCTTCAAAGGCTTGCGGCGAGGTCACTTCGTGGATGATGTGACGATCGATGTAGATCAGCGCCGAGCCATCGTCGCGCTGCTTGACCAAATGCGAATCCCAGAGCTTGTCGTAGAGCGTTTTGCCGGCCATCAGACGGTTCCTCATCAGCTTGTTTCTATGCCCTGGGCTTATCAATAACCCTTTGGCTTGTGAGGCCGATCCTATGGGGTTAGATTAAATAACTCAAATTCATATTTTTTATGCTTTGGATAACCAACTGGAATACGAACATGGATCTGGCCAACCTCAACGCTTTTATCGCGATTGCCGAGACCGGCAGCTTCTCCGGTGCCGGCGAACGCCTGCACCTGACACAACCGGCGATCAGCAAACGCATCGCCGGGCTGGAGCAGCAATTGAAGGTGCGCCTGTTCGATCGACTGGGCCGTGAAGTCGGCCTGACCGAGGCTGGCCGCGCCCTGCTGCCACGGGCGTATCAGATTCTCAACGTGCTGGATGACACCCGCCGCGCCCTGACCAACCTCACCGGCGAAGTCAGCGGTCGCCTGACGCTGGCCACCAGTCACCACATCGGTTTGCACCGTTTGCCGCCACTCCTAAGGGAATTCACTCGCCGTTACCCACAGGTTGCGCTGGATATTCAGTTCCTTGATTCGGAAGTGGCCTACGAAGAAATTCTCCACGGCCGCGCAGAATTAGCGGTCATCACCCTCGCGCCTGAGCCACACACACTGGTCAAAGCCACACCGGTGTGGGATGACCCGCTGGATTTTGTGGTCGCCCCGGAGCATTCGCTGATCAGCAATGGCCCGGTCAATCTGGCGGACATTGCCGGTCATCCGGCGGTTTTCCCCGGTGGCAACACCTTTACCCACCATATTGTCCAACGCTTGTTCGAGGCCCAAGGGCTGACGCCGAACATCGCCATGAGCACCAACTACCTGGAAACCATCAAGATGATGGTCTCGATCGGTCTGGCCTGGAGCGTTTTGCCACGCACCATGCTCGATGAACAGGTGGCAAGCATCGTATTGCCGGGCATACAGCTCAGTCGCCAGCTAGGCTATATCCTGCACACTGAACGGACGCTCTCGAATGCGGCACGGGCCTTCATGGCCTTGCTGGATGCACAAATCGATCTGCCAGGGAGTTGAGGCCAACTTGTGCTACTCCTATAGAGCCGCTGCTCCTGTGCCTAACGCCACCATCAGCTCAAGGCCTGTCCACAATGCCGAAATCTGTTGACCGAATTCCGCCGATGCCGCGTATTCAGGCGATTGACCCGCGTCATTCCGAGCAGAGCTGGGAAAGCGCGCCGCAATTGCTGGCGGCGCTCAACGGCGCGCGGCTCGGCGCCTGGTATTGGGACATCGAGCGCGGGCAGATCAGTTGGTCCCGTGGCACCCAGGCATTGTTCGGCTTCGATCCTCGGCAACCGCTGCCCAAAGATCTGGAATACCTCGACCTACTGCCGCCGGAAGACCGCGCGAAAACCGTCCGCGCCTTCCACGCGGTGATTGCCGGCGCGCCGCTGGAACAGGCGATGCACCACCGCATTCGCTGGCCCGACGGCAGCCTGCACTGGCTGGAGATCAGCGGCAGCCTGCTGCCGGATAAACACGGCCGCCCCCGAATGATCGGGGTGATTCGTGAAATCACCCACCAGCGCCAACGCGAACAGGCCCTGAGCAGCTCGGAGAAACGTTTCGCGACACTTTTTCACCTGTGCCCGAACATGGTCTTGCTGACCCGCCAGGAAGACGGCCTGATCAGCGAGGCCAATCAATATTTCGAAAGCCTGTTCGGCTGGCCGGTACAAAGCGCTATTGGCCGCACCACGCTGGAACTGGGCCTGTGGGTACACCCCGAACAGCGCGGCGAACTGGTCAAGAAGACCAACACCAAGGGCGAATTGATCAGCATGGAGGTGCAGTTTCGCGCCAGTAACGGGCAGATTCACGACGGCATTCTCAGTGCGCAGAAAGTCGAACTTGAAGGTCAGCCGTATCTGCTCAGCACCTTCCTCGACACCACTGAACGCAAAGCTGCCGAACACGCCTTGAAGGACAGCCAGGAACGCCTCGATCTGGCACTGGACTCGGCACAGCTCGGCACCTGGGACTGGCACATCCCCAGCGGCATGCTCTACGGCTCGGCGCGGGCCGCGCAATTGCACGGGCTCGAACCGATACCGTTTCATGAATCGTTTGAAGAGTTTTTCGAGGGCGTGCCCGGCGAAGAGCGCGACAGCATGCGCGACGCCTACCGCAGCCTGCGCGAAGGCCCGGCAGGCAACTATCAACTGACCTATCGCGTGCAATTGCCGGACGGCAGTTCGCGTTATCTGGAAAGCCGCGCCCGCCTTTACCGTGACGACAACGGCGCGCCGCTGCGTATGGCCGGCACGTTGCTCGACATCACCGATCAGGTCGAGCGCGAGCAACGACTGGTGGCCTCGGAAGAGAAATTCGCCACGCTGTTCCAGGTCAGCCCGGACCCGATCTGCGTGACCCGCCAGGACAGTGGCGAGTTCATCGAAATCAATAACAGTTTTACCCAGACTTTCGGCTGGAGCGCCGCCGACGTGATTGGCCACACCGCTGAAGAAATCGGCTTGTGGGATGCCTCGGCGAAAAGCCTGCAACGCATCGAACGGGTCATCCGCGAACAGGGCTTGAGCAATGTCGCGATCATCGTTCAGCACAAGGACGGCCAGTCGCTGACCTGTGTGATTTCCAGTCGGCAGATCAGCGTCGGCGATCAGCCTTGTATCGTCACCACTCTGCGCGACATCACCCAGCAGCAGCGCTCGGAAGCGGCGCTGAAAGCCAGTGAGGAGAAATTCGCCAAGGCGTTCCACTCCAGCCCCGACGCGATCACCATCACCGAGCGCGACACCGGGCGCTATCTGGAGGTCAACGACGGTTTTTGCCGTCTCACTGGCTATCGTGCCGAAGAGGTCGTGGGCAAAACGGTTTATCAGGTGGGGATCTGGGCTGAAGAGAAACAGCGTTCGGCGTTACTCGCCGAGTTGCAGATCAAGGGCCGCGTGCACCATCAGGAAATGCTCGGGCGCAACAAACGCGGGGAGATGCTAACGGTGGAAGTCTCGGTCGAGCCGATCACTCTCAATGAAACCGCGTGCCTGCTGCTGACCGCGCGGGACGTCAGCCTGCTGAAAAACGCCGAAGCGCAGATTCGTCACCTGGCCTATCACGACCCACTGACCAATCTGCCCAACCGCGCCTTGCTGATGGATCGCCTGAGCCAGCAGATCGCCCTGCTCAAGCGCCACAACCTGCGCGGCGCCTTGCTGTTTCTCGACCTCGATCACTTCAAGCACATCAACGACTCTCTCGGCCATCCGGTCGGCGACACCGTGCTGAAGATCATTACCGCGCGGCTCGAAGCCAGCGTGCGCATGGAAGACACGGTCGCGCGCCTCGGTGGCGATGAGTTTGTCGTACTGCTCAGCGGCCTCGAAGGCTCGCGCAACGAAGTCAGCACACAAGTGCGCAATCTGGCCGACACCCTGCGTGAATTGCTCTCGGAACCGATGTTCCTCGACGGCCAGCGCCTGCAAGTGACGCCGAGCATCGGCGTGGCGCTGATCCCCGATCACGGCTCGACGCCGACCGACCTGCTCAAGCGCGCCGACATCGCGCTGTACCGAGCCAAGGATTCCGGGCGCAACACCACGCAGATGTACCACAACACCATGCAGAAAGCCGCCAGCGAGCGGCTGCGCATGGAGACTGACTTGCGTCTGGCGCTGTCGCGCGGTGAGTTCAACGTGCACTTTCAGCCGCAGGTCGATGCCCGCGACAACCGCATCATCGGTGCCGAAGCCCTGGTGCGCTGGAATCACCCGGAACTGGGCGCGCAGTCACCTACCGAGTTCATCAAGGTGCTGGAAGACAGCGGCCTGATTCTCGAAGTCGGCACCTGGATCCTCGACGAGGCCTGCAATGCCTTCAAACAATTGATCGCGCTGAAGCTGGTCGATCCGCTGAATTTCAGCCTGTGCGTCAACATCAGTCCACGGCAGTTCCGCCAGAACGACTTCGTCGAGCGCATCGAGCACAGCATGAGCAGCCACGGCCTGCCCTGTTCGCTGCTGAAACTGGAAATCACCGAAGGCATCGTCATCCAGAACCTCGAAGACACCATCAGCAAAATGCGCCGGCTGAAAAAGCTCGGTGTGAGCTTTGCGATGGATGACTTCGGCACCGGTTATTCCTCGCTGACTTACCTCAAGCGCCTGCCGGTGGACACGCTGAAAATCGATCAATCGTTTATCCGCGATGCGACGACCGATCCGAACGATGCCGAGATCATCCGCGCGATCGTTGCCATGGCGCGCAGTCTTGAACTGGAGGTGATTGCCGAAGGTGTGGAGACCCCGGAACAATTGGCGTTCCTGCAAGGTTTGGGCTGCCATTTGTATCAGGGATATCTGCACAGTCGACCGGTTGCGCTGGAGGATCTGAAAAAGCTCCTGCCATAACCGGTGCACGTTGCAACAGACGCGCAATTGCCACGCTTTGCGGCAACCTGTAGGGTCGCGGTTTTTGCGCCGTTTCGAGATCTGTCATGCAGGATGCAACCCTCCCCCGCCCGGCTCTGCTGGGCATCGACCTTGGCACCACCAATAGTCTGATCGCCGTCTGGCAGGACGGTCAGGCCCGGCTGATTCCCAACGCTCTGGGCGATGTGCTGACGCCCTCGGTGGTCAGCCTCGATGAAGACGACACCATTCTGGTCGGCAAAGCCGCCCGCGCCCGCCTGACCACGCACCCGGAACGAACCGCTGCAGCATTCAAGCGCTTCATGGGCAGCGATAAACAAGTTCAGCTCGGCACACGTCAGTTCAGCCCGGAGGAGTTGTCGGCGCTGGTGCTGGGCTCACTCAAGCAGGACGCCGAAGCCTTTCTCGGCCACGCGGTGTCGGAAGCGGTGATTTCCGTGCCGGCGTATTTCAGCGATGAACAACGCAAACGCACACTGTTTGCCGCCGAACTGGCCGGGCTTTCGGTGACGCGTCTGATCAACGAGCCGACCGCCGCCGCCATGGCTTACGGACTGCATGAACAGAAGTTCGAACGCACGCTGATCTTCGATCTGGGCGGCGGCACCTTCGACGTTACGGTGCTGGAATACGCTTTGCCGCTGATCGAAGTGCACGCCTCCACCGGCGACAACTTTCTCGGCGGCGAAGACTTCACGGCCGCGCTGTTGCAGGCCAGCCTGAAACACTGGCAACTGACCCCGGCCATGGTCGATGCGCAAAGCATGGCCAGCCTCGGTGATGCGCTTGAGCAACTGAAATGCAAACTCGGCGAAGACACTCAACACCTGAGCTGGCGCCACGCCGACAAGACCTTCGAATGGTCACTGGACGAAGCGGCGGCGGTAAAAATCTGGGAACCGTTGCTGGCGCGTTTGCGCGCGCCGATCGAGCAAGCCCTGCGCGATGCCCGACTCAAACCTCGCGACCTCGACAGCCTGGTACTGGTCGGCGGCGCCACGCGCATGCCGGCCGTGCAGCAAATGGTTGCGACGCTGTTCGGGCGCCTGCCTTACCGGCATCTTGATCCGGATACCATTGTTGCGCTCGGGGCGGCGACGCAAGCGGCGTGCAAGGCGCGCGACGGGGCGGTTGAAGAGTTGATTCTGACGGATGTCTGCCCGTATACGCTGGGGATTGCGACCATGCGTGGCGAAGACATCAAAGGTGCCTTCTCGCCCATCATCGAACGTAACACCATCATTCCGACGTCAAGGGTGGAGCGCTATTACACCACCCAACCGAAGCAAACAGTGCTGCGCATCGCCGTCTATCAGGGTGAACGGCCGTGGGTGTGCGACAACATTCTGATTGATGCTTTCGAAGTCACGTTGACGCCTACTCAACACATCCAGGAACTGGACGTGCGCTTCAGCTATGACATCAACGGTTTGCTCGAAGTCGACGTCACCCTGCTCGAAACCGGCGAGCGTCACAGTCACAGCATTGATCGCAGCCCCACCGGTCTGGACGAGCAAGCGCGCCGCGACAGCCATAACCGGCTGTCGACGCTGAAGGTCCATCCACGCGATGCACTGCCCAACCGCACATTGCTGGCTCGTCTGGAACGGGCATGGATGCAGAGTCTGGGCACGCAACGCGAGCACATTGCCGAATGGCTGCACAACTTCACCACCGTGCTCGGCGGCCAGCAACCCTCAGAGATTGCCAGCCATCGCACAGAGCTGAACAAGGCGCTGGATCAACTGCGTCTCTAGCCGTTGAGACGCCGCAAGGCAGCCTGCAGGCCGCCGGACAGCATCTCGGTATCGCCGCTGTCCGGCGGCACACCATAGCGGTTGGGCAACTTGTCACCGGCAAGCCCGAACAACACCAACGGCAAAAATGGCAGAACCGGCGTCAGCGCCATGAAGATCAGCAGCGTCGGAATGCCTCGGCCCATGTCGTGCAATCGACGCAGAATGGCGCCGAACACCAGCAGCACGGCCAATAGCAGGATAAGAATGCCAGCGCCCGTGGTGCCGCTGATCAACCCTGCCACCGGCGCAATCACCAAACACCCCAAGACCTGAGCGATAAAAGCCTTGCGCCCCAACCGCGATCCCAAGCGCCAGATCGCTGTCGCTGGTACCGGCTGCACATCGCTTTTCGCCAGCAGTAATCGTTCCGACCAGGACAATAACGCGCACAAGGCCAGGTGCAGGCCAACGCTGTTCTGCACATCGTCCTTGCCCTGTTGCAGTTGACGCAGGACGCGCGTTTTCGGCACGCCGGCAGCGCCATAACGAATCAAGCCCTTGAGCGCATCCAGCGCTTCATACGCCAGCAATTTGTCGACACCAAAATCCGTCAGCACTTTGCGCGGCGGCCACACCGGTTCGCCTTTGATCAAACCGTCGCGGAAGCCTTCGAACCAGGCGTCTTCACAACTGATCGCCGCGATCGATTGCAACAACGCGCGATGCTGCTCGGCACTCAGGCTCGGATCGTGATAGAGCACGCCCCAGAACATCATCAAACCCAGCAAATCGTCGCCGCAGGCCGCACGATCACTTTCGAGGCAGGTGTAAAGCAGGCTATTGGCCGGCAACCGGACACTGTCGAGTGCCTGCTGTACGCTGAACAATTGCTGCACCAACAAGCCGTGTACCGGGTCATTGCCTTGCAGCCATCCGAGCAAACCGGCGCAGTGGCCTTGCTCACGCTGCAAGCGCCGCAACAAGGGTTGCAGGCGACTCAAGGGATGGGCCGGATTGAAAGGCAGGCGCTCAACGCACTGCGCGTCAATCAACTGCAACCAGCGTTCGGGTTGTTCCAGCAACGCCAGCAAAAACAAGGTCTGCGCATGCCACTCCCAAGTGGCCTCACCCAGCCCGACCGGCGGCAACGGAATCCCGCGCCGGCTCAACTGGAGAGTCAAGTCGAGCTCGGACAAGTCGCAATCATCTTTGACCGCGGCCAGCGTGAACGCGTCTGCCAGTCGTTCCAGCGCAGCGTCGCTGTAAGGCCGCAAGCGACGCAACCACAGACGACAGACCTTATGCGGCTCGCCGTTGGTCAGCACCTGCGGCAATGGCCGCGAACCTGAATCCGCATCGCTGAACGCGCTCATGGCCAGCGCAATCGGTGCCCTGCGCAACCAGCGCAAATGTTGCTCTGCCTGATATTTGAACCCGCTCATCACCAGGCTTTCGAGGGCATCGATCGGCAGCGGTGCATCCACAATCTGCTGCAACAACGTCGCCTCACCCCGATGCAGCGACCAGGCATGCCGGTACAGATGCAACAATCGGCTGTCGGCATTTTCGCCCAGCAATTGCGCGAGCAATGGCAGCTCATCACCGCTTATGCGCCAATCGACAAAGCTTTGCGCAAGGCTCTCAAGTTTTAACCGCCCGACACCCAGCCAACGGTTCAGCGTCTCGGGGTGTTGTGACGGACTGCCATACACCTGGCCGTCATCGGCAAGATCCTCTGACCAGTCAGAGATGCCCTGCAAGCGATCGAATGCCTGAATCAGCAGCGGCAGAAAAGTCGGCTGGCGCTTGGCGCACATTTCCAGCAGACGACTTTCAGCCATCGGATGGCGGTGCTCGTTCCACAGCCGGATCCAGCACGGCAATGCCTGATCGTCCCGGCCCAGCAGACTGCTCTGACAGGCCAACAGGTAAAGCCAGTCGACATCATCCGGTGCAGCAAGCTGCTGTTCGACACAGCACTGCAAAAACGTCGGCCCGCCAATACCTGCCTGAGTGAACTGCACCAACAGACGCTTGAGGAACGCGGCATCCTCCGGCAACGGCAGGCAGGTATGCTGACTGGCGAAGTCGGCGAACTCCTGCAGTGGACGCTGGTTGAAGATGAAGTCGAGACTACGGGCGTACCACAGCGATTCAGTCTGGGCTGCCTCTGACCAGGTGCACATCAGATCCGTGTCGAACGGGTCCGGCGTTTCGATTCGCTGGAGAAAGAAGCCCACCTGATGCGCGTCGTCGAAGCCCAGATCCAGCAACTGTTGATCCCAGGCCATACGCTTGGCCAACAGATTCGCGCAGCGGTACGACAACGGACCGGCGTCGGCCATCCGGTGGTACAGCGGCCAGCTGAGCTCATCGAGCACGTCCAGCGACAGCTCATCCAGTCCTCGGACAAAGGCCTGCCACGCGGCGAAATTGAACCGGCGCGCGGGATCATCCAGCAGCTCGCAAAAATCCCCGAACACCGGAGGGACCTCAACGACAGTCTGTTCTGAGGCTTGGGACTCGTCCTCGTCCTCGGGCTCTTCTTCGTCGTCTTCAAGCGCCAGACGCAGGGCGTTTTCGTAGGCCATGCGCAGCGCCTGGAAGCCTTGCGGGTCGGTCTCCGGGTGATGGGCCGGCAAGCGTGCGCGGTAGGCATTGCGAATCAGGGTTTCGTCGTTAGTAGGCTCGATGCCCAGGCGGATCCAGCAACTCATGACCAGTCGAACTCCTTGAGCGATGCCGGGCGTGGCGGCAAATCGATTTCCATATGCCACGGCAAATCAGCAAGGAACCGAGGAATGTTTTCGGCAAGCCCACGGGCAATCCGCAGGTTAAGGGCGTTGGCGCCTTGTCGATCGAGTTCGCGCGCCAGCTCATCGTCGCTGGCACTCAGGCAGGACCAAAAGGTCCGGCCCACGACAAAGCCGTCGAAGTAAGCCATCCAGCTACCGTAGTGAAACTGCGCTCTGAGGGCCAAACGACTGTGCAGCCAGTTGCTTTCGTCCAGGTCGACCCACTGATTGCGCACCGCGCAGCGCAGGAGAAAACCCATGCGGCCATAGTCCCAGGACAAAATCCCGCCCGGCCCACAACTGCCGAAGGTGCGGCTGGCAAACTCATGCAGGGTGCGTTCACGAGGACTCAGGTCGTCGAGCAGAGCCTGCCATTCACTTGGCAGACAACGCTGCCACGCCAAGTAGGCCGCGCTGAGGTGCTTGGCATGGCCGTCGTCGGTCATCCGTACGAGCATGTCGAACAGCTGGCCACGGTCATCGATCCCCCAACTGTCCTGCAGATCAATGTAGCGATCATTGCAGAACGCGGGGTCGTCGTAGCTGGCGCCGGTATTGATCGCCGCCATTGGCGCAGACAAAGCGCACAGCCAGCGCTGTTGAATCTCGTCCATGAAAAAAGGCTCCAGGCCGACCGGTGAGGAATGGGGGTCGGCAAAACTGCGGCGGATTGTAGAGAAACCGCCGCCAGCGGCAAAGCCGAACAACGGTTTTCTTGCGCGCACAAAAAAGGCCCCGACGTATCGGGGCCTTCATTCAGCGGCTCATCGTCTGTTCAGACGATTGTGTTGCGGCACATGACTCAGTGCTGCAAGGCCGGCTTCTGCACCCCGTTGATCGGGATGCGTTTGGCTTTCGCTTCTTCCGGGATCACCCGCAGCAGGTCGATGCTCAACAGACCGTTGCTCAGATCGGCAGCCTTGATCTCGATGTGATCGGCCAGACGGAAGGACAGCTTGAACGCACGCTGGGCGATGCCCTGGTGCAGGAAGGTCACGCCTTCGTTGGCATCACGCTTGCCACCACTGATGGTCAGCACACCTTTCTCGACTTGCAGCTCCAGGTCTTCTTCCTGGAAACCGGCGGCGGCAACGACGATACGGTACTGGTCATCACCGTGCTTTTCGACGTTGTAAGGTGGGTAGCTGCTGCCTGGTTCGTTACGCAGGGCGGTTTCGAACAGGTCGTTGAAACGGTCGAAACCTACCGAGGAACGGAACAGTGGCGCGAGGGAAAATGCAGTACTCATGGTTCAAATCTCCTGAAAACAATCAGCAAGGTTTTTTGATTCCGCGACCCGAATTCGGCATCGCGTAACCCTTAGATAGGGACCGCTGAAATGATTTCAAGAGAGTATTTGCAGATTTTTTTCAGGCCGCTTCGGCGACCGGCAAACCGAGCAAACGCGAGACATGATCCGGCTCGGTCTCACGACGCAGTACGGTGAACAGCTCGGCAGCCTCAGGATAATTACGCTTCAGCATGGCCAGCCATTGCTTCAAACGGCCCGGCGATTGGCGTGCGGTCATCTGCGCTTTGGCTTGCAGCCAGAAGTCCTGGATCAGCGGCATCAGCTCAGCCCAGGTCATCTCGACCACTTCTTCGCCGGCGCGGGCGGCAGCGATCTGCTTGGCCAGATCCGGGCGCGACACCAGACCGCGACCGAGCATGATGTCTTCCACGCCACTGATTTCGCGGCAGCGGCGCCAGTCTTCGACGCTCCAGATATCGCCATTGGCGAACACCGGGACTTTGACCACATCCTGCACGCGCGGGATCCACTCCCAATGGGCCGGCGGTTTGTAGCCGTCCATTTTGGTTCGGGCGTGGACCACGATGTGCTCGGCGCCGCCTTCGGCCAGCGCCGTGGCGCAGACCAGCGAACCGTCGGGGCTGTCGAAACCGAGGCGCATTTTTGCGGTGACGGGAATATGCGCGGGTACGGCGCGGCGCACGTGCTCGACAATCTGGTTGAGCAGTTCCGGCTCTTTGAGCAGCACGGCGCCGCCACGGGATTTGTTGACGGTCTTAGCCGGGCAGCCGAAGTTGAGGTCGATCACCTCGGAGCCGAGTTCGCAGGCCAGTGCAGCGTTTTCCGCCAGGCATACAGGGTCGGAACCGAGCAATTGCACGCGCAATGGCACACCGGACGCGGTGCGTGCGCCGTTGAGCAACTCCGGGCCGAACTTGTGGAAATAGGCCGGCGTGAGCAACTGGTCGTTGACGCGAATGAATTCGGTCACGCACCAGTCGATGCCGCCAACGCGGGTCAGCACATCGCGGAGAATGTCGTCGACCAACCCCTCCATGGGCGCCAGAGCAATTTGCATGGGAAAACACTACTTGAAGAAAAACGTGCGGCAGTTTACTGGATTACGCACAAATCCGCAGAACAACACATTTCCCTTGTAGGAGTGAGCCTGCTCGCGATAGCGGTGTGTCAGTCACATCTGCATCGACTGGTACACCGCTATCGCGAGCAGGCTCACTCCTACAATTTAGATTTGCGCAGACTCTGAGAGCAGGATCGCCGGGCCGTAGCCTTCGATAAACTCGGCCGGCATGCGCTTGGGCTTACCCGTGGACAGTTCAATGCAGACAAACGTGGTTTGCGCGCGCAACAGCGTGGTGTTGTCACTCGGGCGCTTGAGCTGGAAATGCCGGGTCATTTTCAGGCGCTGATCCCAATCAACGATCCAGGTCGCCAATTGCAGTTCGTCGCCTTCATAGGCGGCGGCCAGATAATCGATCTCGTGACGGACCACGGCCATCGCCCGATCCAGTCGCCGATACTCGACCAGATCCAGGCCCAGACGCTGCGAGTGGCGCCAGGCGCAACGCTCGAGCCAGGTCACGTACACCGCGTTGTTCGCATGGCCCAGCCCGTCGATGTCCTCGGCGCCTACTTGCAGATCAATGGTAAACGGCGTTGCTCGATCCCAGCCCATGCCCCACTCCCGGTCAATGTATTCAACCGGGGCAGTGTAACGGAGCTTACGCCGATTGGCGCGCCTGAAGGCTGCGGCCGGCCAGCAGTGATAACACGCCATCAACCACCCGCGGGTCGGCCAGCACGCGCTGATGACCACCACCTTCAAGACGCAGTAAGCGGCTGTCGAACCAGGATTCGTGGATCAGTTGCGACTCTTTGACCGAGACGAAGTTGTCGTCCTCGGCATGCACGATCAGGCCAGGCATATCCAGTTGATAGTGGGCAACGTCGAGAGTCGCGGCGCGCATCCCGACATCCTGCTCGACCTGACGGATGAAAGCGGAACGGGCCCGGGGCGGCATGCCGACGTAGCGGGCAAATCCGCGCAGTACGCCAAGAATGCGTGCAGGCGCGGCGATGCTGACGAGGGTTTCGGTGCGCAAGCCCAATTGCACGGCGAGCATGGCGCTGGCGCCGCCCATGGAGTGACCGATCACCGCTTGCAGTGGCGGCAACTCGGCAGCGGCTTCGAGCATCGCCCGAGCGAACAACACCACGTTGGCTTCACGCCCCGGCGAACGCCCGTGGGCCGGACCATCGAGCGCGACGACGGTATAACCGGCATCGACCAGCGCGGTGATCAGCGCGGCGAACTGGGTTGGCCGCCCTTCCCAGCCGTGCATCAGCAGCACCGTCGGACCTTGGCCCCAGCGCAGCGCCGAGAGACCGAAGCGCAAAGTGATGCGTTCGGAACTGGCCAGCAGCGGCAGCTCCCAATCCCTTAGCGGCAGCGAACGTGGCGTCATGAACGCCAGACGCATTTTGCTCGCTACCCGTTGCGGTGCAATCCAGCCCAAGGTGCCATTAACGCCACGAACCCACTTCAACGTGTTCATCGCTCTCTCCTCAGGCGTGCTGCCTTCAGGTCAACGCACCGCCGACTTGGCAGCGCGCAGCAATCGATCGGATAAATCTCCCGGGCCCAGCGCCCTTGCGAGGGCCAGACCACCCACCATCAAGGCCACGTCGGCCAGGGCTTTGTCGGTGTCCTCAGGGCTGGACGCCAACTGCGCGATCATCAACTCCAGGTGTTCGTTCAGCGCGATGCGGAACGATTCCGGCAAACGACCCAATTCGCCGATGGACGCTGGAATCGGGCACGCGGCGTCGCTGGAATCACGATGCTTGCGCGACAGGTAGAACGCGGCGACCAGGGCGCGGCGCTCTTCGCCGGTCAATTCGGTATCCATGTCGGCAATCAGGTCGCGGCGGCGACCGAGCAATTGCTTGAACGCCTCGAGCATCATCGCGTCCTTGCTTTCGAAGTGCGCATAGAAGCCACCGACGGTGAGGCCGGCTGCGCCCATCACTTCGCCCACGCTAGGGTCAGCCGGGCCGCGCTGAATCAGTGCGGCGCTGGCAGCCTTGAGGATGCGTTCGCGGGTTTGAGCTTTTTTATCGTTCATCGTTGCCTCCGAATATTACGACTAGAATATTATTCGCATAATAATATTCTGCAAGTCAAGGATATGACCGCTGGTCTGAAGCACAGTGTAAGGAAAAAGGAGAATTGGCCAAACGCCAGACAAACAAAAGGGCCATTCAATAATTGAATGACCCTTATAAAATCCCGCAGAGCGGGTAATCGTGGCGTCCCCTAGGGGACTCGAACCCCTGTTACCGCCGTGAAAGGGCGGTGTCCTAGGCCACTAGACGAAGGGGACACAAACCTTCTATACAACTGATCAGCGCTGAGAACTGATCGATTCAAGGCCGGTGTGGCCAGACCTTGAACTTGTAAATTGGTGGAGCTTAGCGGGATCGAACCGCTGACCTCCTGCATGCCATGCAGGCGCTCTCCCAGCTGAGCTAAAGCCCCGGATTTTTCGCCTCGCGGCGGAGCGACATTTTGCAACATCGCTTCTGTAAAACTGGCGTCCCCTAGGGGACTCGAACCCCTGTTACCGCCGTGAAAGGGCGGTGTCCTAGGCCACTAGACGAAGGGGACGCAAACCCTTCTATACAACTGATCAACGCTGAGTGTTGATCGCTTCGGAGCCGGTGTGGCCAGGCTTCGAAGTGTAAATTGGTGGAGCTAAACGGGATCGAACCGTTGACCTCCTGCATGCCATGCAGGCGCTCTCCCAGCTGAGCTATAGCCCCTCATCGTTGATGTCATCGCTGAGGACGGGGCGAATCTTAAGGGCGTATCGAAAGCCTGTCAAACTTATTTTTGAAAAATTTCAAAGTTTTTCGTCGGCATAACAATCACTTACCGCCCTCCCCCGTAAATTCGGGGGGAAAAACGCCGAAGGCCGGAATCAAAAGATCCCGGCCTTCGGTGGTTCCTGCAGAGTCAGGCGTGCTTAAGCGATAGCGCCCAGCAGCTTTTCCCACTCTTTGTTTTCTTTCTTCGACACGCCGCCCAGCAGGTCGATCGCCTGGCGCAGACGATAACGGGTCAGATCCGGGCCGATGATTTCCATGGCATCAAGCACCGACACCGAACTCGCCTGCCCCGTGATTGCGGCAAACATCAGCGGCATCGCATCACGCAGTTTCAATTCCAGCGATTCGACCACTGCCTGAATCGTCGCGGTGATGTTGTCCTTCTCCCACTGACGCAGGCTTTCCAGCTTCCACAGGATCAACTGCATCAACTGACGAACCTGATCGCCCGAGAGCTTTTTCGATTCGAACAGCTTGGCATCCGGGTTAACGCCACCGGCGAAGAAGAACCCGCCCAGCGGTGCAACCTGGCTGAAGGTTTCAACGCGGCCCTGCACCAGCGGTGCGATCTTCATCATGTATTCCGGGTTCAGCGCCCAGGTCTGCAGACGGCTGGCAAACTCTTCCACCGGCAGATCACGCAGCCATTGGCCGTTGAGCCACGACAGCTTCTCGATATCGAAGATCGGCCCGCCCAGCGAGACACGCTTGAGGTCGAAGTTATCGACCATTTCCTGCAGCGAGAACTTCTCGCGCTCGTCCGGCATCGACCAACCCATGCGACCGAGGTAGTTGAGCATCGCCTCAGGCATGAAGCCCATGCGCTCGTAGAACGTCACCGAGGTCGGGTTCTTGCGCTTGGACAGCTTGCTCTTGTCCGGGTTACGCAGCAGCGGCATGTAGCACAGCTCTGGTTGCTCCCAGCCGAAGTATTCGTACAGCAGGATCAGTTTGGGCGCCGACGGCAGCCACTCTTCGCCGCGCAGGACGTGAGTGATGCCCATCAAATGGTCGTCGACGACGTTGGCGAGGAAGTACGTCGGCAGGCCGTCGGTCTTCATCAACACTTGCATGTCCATGCGATCCCACGGGATCTCGACATCACCACGGAGCATGTCCGGCACCACGCAAACGCCTTCGCTCGGCACTTTCATGCGGATCACGTGGGGTTCGCCAGCGGCCAGACGGGCCGCGACTTCTTCTTTCGACAGCAACAGCGCGCGGCCGTCGTAACGTGGGGTCTCGCCGCGAGCCATTTGCTCGGCGCGCATCTGATCGAGTTCTTCAGCGGTGCAGAAGCATGGGAACGCATGACCCATGTCGACCAGTTGCTGGCAGTACTTCTGGTAGATCTCGCCGCGCTCGCTCTGGCGATACGGGCCATGCGGGCCGCCGACGTCCGGGCCTTCGCTCCAGTCGATACCCAACCAGCGCAGGGCGTCGAAGATCTGCTGCTCGGACTCGCGGGTCGAACGCAACTGGTCGGTGTCTTCGATCCGCAGGATGAACTCACCGCCATGCTGCTTGGCAAAGCAGTAGTTGAACAATGCGATGTAAGCGGTACCTACGTGGGGATCCCCGGTAGGCGATGGCGCGATGCGAGTGCGGACGGTGGTCATGGCATGTCTCGAAAAGAATGAAAAGCAAAACAATCAAGCGGCGAATGGTAACAGGCGACACCCGCCCCGCTCCAGCAGACAGGGCATTTAAGCCAAGTTTGCCTCTGGAACGCCGCTAAGTCGTGGTGAATGGGCAAATATCAGCGGATGGCATTTACCGTTGATCGGCTATATGCCAGATTTGCCTGCTGATAACTTTCCTTACAATTCCTCGACTACAGTTTGCCCATGCCTGCCCAACTCAAGCGTCGCCTGTTGATTTTCCTGCTGCTCGTCCTGCTGATCGCCGGGGGCTTTTTTGCCCACTGGTTTTTCAAGGGACGCTTTTATGAAAGCACCGACAACGCTTATGTCCAGGGTGAGATCACCCGTGTCTCGAGCCAATTGGGCGCGCGCATCGATGAAGTGTTGGTGCAGGACAATCAGCACGTGGAAAAAGGCCAGTTATTGGTGCGCCTTGAACCTAATGATTTCCGCCTGGCCATCGACCGCGCCAATGCCGCGCTCGCCACCCGCGAAGCCGAACGTCTGCAAGCGCAAAGCAAATTGACTCAGCAATCGAGCCTGATCGCCGCCAGCGACGCGCAAGTGGCGACCACCCAAGCGACACTTGGCCGCTCGCAAATGGACTTGTCGCGTGCTGAAACCCTGCGCAAACCCGGTTATGTTTCCGAAGAGCGCGTGACCACCCTCTCCGCTGACGCCCACATTGCCCGCTCGCAAGTGGCCAAGGCGCAGGCTGACGCACAGGGCCAGCGTCAACAGATCAACGCCCTGAACGCGGAAATCAAACGCCTCGACGCGCAGATTGCCAACGCCCGCGCCGATCTCGCGCAAGCCGAACTCAACCTGACCCGCAGCGAAATCCACGCGCCGATCAGCGGTCTGGTCGGCCAGCGCGCTGCGCGCAATGGTCAAGTGGTGCAGGCCGGCGCTTATCTGCTGTCGATCGTCCCGGACGAAGACATCTGGGTGCAGGCCAACTTCAAGGAAACCCAGATCGGTCATATGCAACCTGGACAAAAAGCCGAACTGACGTTCGACGCGTATGGCGACACACCGATCGAAGCGCGAGTCGATAGTCTGTTCGCCGCGTCCGGCGCGCAGTTCAGCCTGCTGCCGCCGGACAACGCCACCGGCAACTTCACCAAGGTCGTGCAGCGGATTCCGGTGAAACTGACCTTCAAGGCCGACAACCCGCTGCACGGCAAGATCCGTCCGGGCATGTCGGTGACCGCCACCGTGAACATCAAAGACGCTCCGGACAATGGCCGGTGATTCACTGATCCGCCCGGTCGGCGAGCCGACCCGGCGCGATTGGATTGCGGTGATGAGCGTGATGCTCGGCGCCTTTATGGCCGTGCTCGACATCCAGATCACCAACTCGTCGCTGAAAGATATTCAGGGCGCCTTGTCGGCGACGCTGGAAGAAGGCTCGTGGATTTCCACGTCGTATCTGGTCGCGGAAATCATCATGATCCCGCTGACCGCGTGGCTGGTGCAGTTGCTCTCGGCGCGGCGTCTGGCGGTGTGGGTGTCGCTGGGCTTTCTGGTTTCTTCGCTGCTGTGCTCGATGGCCTGGAGCCTGGAGAGCATGATCGTCTTTCGCGCCATGCAGGGCTTTACCGGCGGCGCGCTGATCCCGCTGGCATTCACCCTGACCCTGATCAAACTCCCCGAACACCACCGCGCCAAAGGCATGGCGATGTTCGCCATGACCGCGACCTTCGCCCCATCGATCGGCCCGACGCTGGGCGGCTGGCTCACGGAAAACTGGGGCTGGGAATACATCTTCTATATCAACATCCCGCCGGGCCTGATCATGATCGCCGGGTTGATGTACGGATTGGAGAAGAAAGAAGCGCACTGGGAACTACTGAAAAGCACCGACTACACCGGCATTCTCACGCTCGGCATTGGTCTTGGTTGCTTGCAGGTTTTTCTGGAAGAAGGTCATCGCAAGGACTGGCTGGAATCGAGCCTGATCGTGACGCTGGGCAGCATCGCGCTGGTGAGTCTGATCACCTTTGTGATCGTGCAGATCTCCAAACCCAATCCGCTGATCAACCTGGGCATTCTGCGCAATCGCAACTTTGGGTTGTCGAGTATTTCCAGCCTGGGCATGGGTGTCGGGTTGTACGGCTCGATTTATCTGTTGCCGCTGTACCTGGCGCAGATTCAGAACTACAACGCCCTGCAGATCGGCGAAGTGATCATGTGGATGGGCGTGCCGCAGCTGTTTCTGATTCCGCTGGTGCCGAAACTGATGAAGATTATTTCGCCGAAGTGGCTGTGCACGCTGGGGTTTGGCTTGTTTGGTCTGGCGAGTTTTTCGTCCGGGGTGCTCAACCCGGATTTCGCCGGGCCGCAGTTCAATCAGATTCAGATTATTCGCGCGCTGGGGCAGCCGTTGATCATGGTGACCATTTCGCTGATCGCCACGGCGTACATCCTGCCGCAGGACGCAGGGTCGGCGTCGAGTCTGTTCAATATCCTGCGAAATCTGGGCGGCGCGATTGGTATTGCTCTGCTGGCGACGCTGCTGGATGCGCGCACCAAGACTTACTTCGACTATTTGCGCGAGGCGGTGGTGCCGACCAATCCGCAGGTGGCGGAACGGCTGGCGTCGATGACCGATCGGTTTGGCAGTGACACGGCAGCGTTGGGCAAGTTGAGTGAGATCGTCCATCAGCAGGCGGCGATCATGGCTTACAACGATGCGTTTCACTTTGTCGGGATTGCGTTGGGGATCAGCATGCTGGCGATTTTGTTGACCAAGAAATTGCCGGAGGGGCTGAAGGCTGGGGAATCTCATTAAGACCGCGTTGCCGCCATTCGCGAGCAGGCTCGCTCCCACAGGGGTTTTGTGAACGACATAGATCCAAGGTGGGAGCGAGCCTGCTCGCGAAGAGGCCCGCCCAGGCAATGAAGATCAAACAGCCAAAAGCCGCTCGCGCAGTTTGGCAATCTCGTCACGCATCTGCGCCGCCGCTTCAAACTCCAGATCCCGCGCCAACTGATACATCTTCTCTTCCAGCGCACGAATACGCTTGGTGATCTCACTCGGCGAGCGCAGTTCGGCTTCGTACTTGGCGTTCTCTTCGGCGGCCTTGGCCATGCCTTTGCGCTTCTTGCTGCGCGAGCCCGGCACGGTGGCGCCTTCCATGATGTCGGCGACGTCCTTGATCACACCGCGCGGGGTGATGCCGTTTTCCAGGTTGAACGCGATCTGCTTGTCGCGACGCCGCTCGGTTTCGCCAATCGCCCGCTCCATCGAACCGGTCATGCGATCGGCATACAGAATCGCCCGACCATTAAGGTTACGCGCCGCACGGCCGATGGTCTGGATCAGCGAGCGCTCGGAACGCAGGAAGCCTTCCTTGTCCGCGTCGAGAATCGCCACCAGCGACACTTCCGGCATGTCGAGGCCTTCACGCAGCAGGTTGATCCCGACCAGCACATCAAAGGTGCCAAGGCGCAGGTCGCGGATGATCTCGACCCGCTCGACGGTGTCGATGTCCGAGTGCAGATAACGCACACGCACGCCGTGGTCGGCGAGGTAATCGGTGAGGTCTTCGGCCATGCGTTTGGTCAGCGTGGTGACCAGCACCCGCTCCTCGACCGCCACGCGTTTGCTGATTTCCGAGAGCAGATCGTCGACCTGAGTCAGCGCCGGGCGCACTTCTACCTGCGGGTCGACCAGACCGGTCGGCCGTACCACTTGCTCGACCACCCGCCCGGCGTGCTCGGCTTCGTAATTGCCCGGGGTCGCCGAGACAAAAATGGTCTGCGGGCTGACCCCTTCCCACTCGTCAAACCGCATTGGCCGGTTGTCCAGCGCTGACGGCAGACGGAAGCCATATTCAACGAGGGTTTCCTTACGCGAACGGTCGCCCTTATACATCGCGCCGACCTGCGGCACGCTGACGTGGGATTCGTCGATCACCAGCAAGGCATCCGCCGGCAGGTAATCGTAAAGGGTTGGCGGCGCGGCACCGGCCGGACGTCCAGACAGATAGCGCGAGTAGTTTTCGATGCCGTTGCAGTAACCCAGCTCGAGGATCATTTCCAGGTCGAAACGGGTGCGCTGCTCCAGCCGCTGGGCTTCGACCAGTTTATTGTTGCTGCGCAGGTATTCGAGGCGTTCCTGCAGTTCGACCTTGATGTGTTCGATGGCGTCGAGCAGGGTTTCCCGTGGCGTCACATAGTGGCTCTTCGGGTAGAAGGTGAAGCGCGGCATCTTGCGGATGACTTCACCGGTCAGCGGGTCGAACGCGGAAATACTTTCAACTTCGTCATCGAACAATTCGATGCGGATCGCTTCCAGATCGGATTCCGCCGGGTAAATGTCGATCACATCGCCGCGCACACGGAAGGTCGCACGGGCAAAATCCATGTCGTTGCGGGTGTATTGCAGGTCAGCCAAACGCCGCAGCAGTGCGCGCTGATCGAGCTTGTCGCCGCGATCAACGTGCAAGACCATTTTCAAATAGGTCTCCGGGCTACCCAGACCGTAGATGCACGACACCGTGGTGACGATGATCGCGTCCTTGCGCTCCAGCAACGCTTTGGTCGCGGACAGGCGCATCTGCTCGATGTGGTCGTTGATCGACGCATCCTTCTCGATGAAGGTGTCGGACGACGGCACATAGGCTTCGGGCTGGTAGTAGTCGTAGTAGGAAACGAAGTATTCGACGGCGTTGTTCGGGAAGAACGCCTTGAACTCGCCGTAAAGCTGCGCGGCGAGGGTCTTGTTCGGCGCCAGCACCAGCGTCGGGCGCTGTATTTGCGAGATCACATTGGCGATGCTGAAAGTCTTGCCCGAGCCGGTCACACCGAGCAGCGTCTGGTGCGCCAGGCCGGCTTCGATGCCCTCGACCAATTGGCGAATGGCCTCCGGCTGATCGCCGGCGGGCTCGAAGCGGGTGACGAGCTGGAATTCGGACATATACACCTCTGGGATCGCGGCATTCCGAGTAAAGCGGAGCACCACGGGGACGACCGCAAACGACCGGTGTCGCGCAAGAAAAAACCTGGATTGTGCTCAATGTGGTGGCGATTGCCTCACCTTTCAAGGCAAACGTCCTACATCCGGTAAAGACTCTGACACGCGCAGTCGACTAACGGTCAAGAAATAATCGGAAAAACTTACCCGAAAAGCCCAATCGCCTGTCGCCATTGTTCAGTAATGGCCTCTATACTAGCTCCCCGTTTGTGCACCGCTCTAGTGCATCCGGCTGGAGCGCGACACGTCCCTCCATTCTCCATTCAGAGCCGCCGCAATAATGAGCCTGTTCTCCGCTGTCGAAATGGCACCCCGCGATCCAATCCTGGGCCTCAACGAAGCATTCAACGCCGATACCCGGACCACCAAGGTCAACCTGGGCGTGGGTGTGTATTGCAACGAAGAGGGGCGAATTCCACTTCTGCGCGCCGTGATCGAAGCCGAAACCGTTCGCGCCGCTCAACACGCTTCGCGCGGTTACCTGCCGATCGATGGCATCGCTGCCTACGACCAAGCCGTGCAAAAGCTGCTGTTCGGTAACGACTCGCCGCTGATCAGCGCCGGTCGCGTCATCACCACTCAGGCCGTCGGCGGGACCGGCGCGCTGAAAATCGGTGCCGACTTCCTCAAGCAACTGCTGCCGAACGCCGTTGTGGCGATCAGCGACCCGAGCTGGGAAAACCACCGCGCGCTGTTCGAAACCGCCGGTTTCCCAGTGCAGAACTACCGTTACTACGACGCTGCCACCCACGACGTTAACCGTGCCGGCATGCTCGAAGACCTCAACGCCCTGCCGAACGGCTCGATCGTTATCCTCCACGCTTGCTGCCACAACCCGACCGGCGTCGACCTGACCCCGGCGGACTGGAACAACGTGCTGGAAGTGGTCAAGGCCAAAGGTCACGTGCCGTTCCTCGACATGGCTTATCAGGGTTTTGGCGACGGTATCGACGAAGACGCCGCTGCCGTGCGTCTGTTCGCTGAATCTGGCCTGACTTTCTTCGTGTCGAGTTCGTTCTCCAAGTCGTTCTCGCTGTACGGCGAGCGCGTTGGCGCCCTGTCGATCATCAGCGAATCGAAAGAAGAAAGCGCGCGCGTACTGTCGCAAGTCAAACGCGTGATCCGCACCAACTACTCCAACCCGCCGACCCACGGTGCCAGCATCGTCGCCGCTGTGCTGAACAGCCCGGAACTGCGCGCGCAGTGGGAAGCGGAACTGGCTGAAATGCGTCTGCGCATTCGCGGCATGCGTGAGCAGATGGTTGCCCTGCTGGCCGAGAAAGCCCCGGGCCGCGACTTCAGCTTCGTCGGTCGTCAGCGCGGCATGTTCTCCTACTCTGGCCTGACCACTGAGCAAGTGCATCGCCTGCGTAACGAGTTCGGCATCTACGCCCTGGACACCGGCCGCATCTGCGTGGCCGCGCTGAACCAGAGCAACATCAAGGCTGTGACGGATGCGATTGTTCAGGTCATCTGATTTCAGCGCGTGATGAAAAACGGGAAGCCTTGGGGCTTCCCGTTTTTTATTGTCACGAAACAATCCCCACAACCTCTAGACTGCACACAATCCAAATTGTGGGAGCGAGCCTGCTCGCGAATTCGGTTTGTCTGCCAACAATGATGGCGACTGACCCACCGCATTCGCGAGCAGGCTCGCTCCCACAGGTTATGCGTACATTCGAGATTTTTGAGAGAAACCATATGAAAAACGACAACCTGCGCGCCGACCGTGACGATCTGGATGATTTCATCCCTCGCGCCTCGGCCAAACGCGAAAAAAGCCTGGTGCTGCAAGTCGCCGCCGGCGTCTTCCTGGGTGGCCTAGTGCTGTGGCTGGTGCAACTGGCAGCCACCGCGGCCTACGCCAAACTGATGCTGGGCACTATTACCTTCGGCAGTTAAGCCAGTTCGCTCGCGCGCTGAGTCGCGGCATCGTCATAGACGACGTACAGCGATTCGGCGATCTGGCTTTTGATCGCCTTGGTGCTTTCCAGGCCGAGGACAAAACCTTCGGCCTTGCCGCCGGCGCGGTTCAATTCTTCAGCGGTGCCAGCCTGAGTGATTGCGTCGAAGAGTTTTTCGGCGTGTGGGCCGACGCCTTTGGGCAGGCTGATTTGCGCGATGCTCATGCGAACACCTCGTTGTTGCGGATTGAATGCTTCATGGCGCATACCTTTTCGGCGAATGGCCGGCAGCGCGTGTCACCACTTCCGGGCGGCCATGGTAGACCTCTGCTACGGTTCTGGTAACCGCCAATCGCTGACAAACCACCGTCCGTCCCGAGAATTCAATCATTTTTGCAACCGATGCTTGACTTCTCTTTTTGAATCAGTAACATACGCACCAATTCCGCAATAGCTCAGTTGGTAGAGCAAATGACTGTTAATCATTGGGTCCCTGGTTCGAGTCCAGGTTGTGGAGCCAAATAGCAAAGCCCCTGAATCGAAAGATTCAGGGGCTTTTTTGTGGGCGATGGAAAAGATCAGAAGATCGCAGCCTTCGGCAGCTCCTACAGATTCAGCGTTCATCCGTAGAATCGGCGGAGTATGAGATCTGTGTAGGAGCTGCCGAAGGCTGCGATCTTTTGATCTTGAAATGAAAAAGGGCCGATCTGTGTTTAACAGATCGGCCCTTTTTGTTTAGAGACAGCCGTCAGACGTGTTCGCTACTCTTCACCTGCACCTTCGGCGCACCGTGCCCATGATCGTGATCATCCGGCTCGATCACCGGCACTTCCTTGCCATCGCAGTCATGCAGCTTGCCGTCGCTGAAGTAATCGCCTTCACGCAGCGCCGCCAGATCGCGATAACGCAGAGTCCGCTCTTCCGCCGCCGCAAACACCGATTGCTGATCCGAGTTGCCCGCCGTGAAGTGGTTAAATGCCAAGTTGAGCAGGATCGCCATGATCGCCGACGAGCTGATGCCCGAGTGGAAAATGGTCGCGAACCAGCTCGGGAAATGATCGTAGAAGTTCGGCGCGGCAATCGGGATCATGCCGAAACCGATCGAGGTGGCGACGATGATCAGGTTGACGTTGTTGCGGTAATCAACCTTGGACAGCGTGCGGATACCACTCGCCGCCACGGTGCCGAACAGCACGATACCGGCGCCGCCGAGTACCGAGGTCGGCACCGCCGCGATGACCCGGCCCATGAACGGCAGCAGGCCGAGGATCACCAGGAAGATACCGCCCGTAGCGACCACGTAACGGCTCTTGATCCCGGTGACCGCCACCAGCCCGACGTTCTGGGCGAAAGCGCTCTGGGTGAACGAACCGAAGATCGGCGCAAACATGCTCGACAGCATGTCCGCGCGCAAACCATTGCCCAGACGCTTGGAATCGACCTTGGTGCCGATGATTTCACCGACCGCCAGAATGTCTGCCGACGTTTCTACCAGCGTCACCATGACCACGATGCACATCGACAGGATCGCGGCGAAGTGGAAGGTCGGCATGCCGAAATGGAACGGCGTCGGGAAGCCGAACATCGGGCCAGTGGTGACGTTGGAGAAGTCCGCCATGCCGAGGAACACCGCCAGCACCGTGCCGATCACCATGGCCAACAGGATCGACAGACGCGAGATGGTCGAGCTGCCGACCTTGCTCAGCAGCAGCACCAATACCAGCGTGACCGCCGCCAGACCGATGTTCTGCATGCTGCCGAAGTCCGGCGCGTGGCTGTTGCCGCCCATGGCCCAGCGTGCGGCCACCGGCATCAGCGTCAGGCCGATGGTGGTGATCACGATGCCGGTGACCAGCGGCGGGAAGAACTTGGTGATGCGCGAGAACACCGGTGTGATCAATAAGCCTATCAAGGACGCCGCAATCACTGCGCCGAGCACCGACTGGAAGCCGCCCTCCCCGCCACTGCTGACGATTGCAACCATGGTCGCCACACCGGAGAACGACACACCCTGTACCAGCGGCAACTGACAGCCAAAAAACGGTAGACCCAGGGTTTGCAGCAGCGTCGCCAGCCCCCCCGCAAACAATGAAGCAGCAATCAACAAACCTATGTCTGCCGGCGACAGGCCGGCCGCCTGGCCGATGATCAGTGGCACCGCAACGATACCGCCGTACATGGTCAGAACATGTTGCAGGCCGTAAGCCATATTCGCGCCGACCCCGAGATTTTCGTCCTCGGGCCGTTGGTGTGAAACATGGGGCGTTTTCATGGTGGGGGGTTCCCTGGTTTTTGTTATGCGCACACTGTATTCAATACTCACGACAAATGTCCATAGAGTTGTATACAACTTATCAGTCACATAATGGATAGGTAGCCACCCAACCTTCTATCCCGCCGCTTGCATCCCCCACAAATCCGGCAACACATGCGCTTCTGTGTCTGCGCCAACGCCCACTAGGCTGAAGTGTTCATGGCGACCAGCGGCGCGGTCGCACTCTTTTTTATACATATAAAGTATGCATAATGAAGTCATTCACTATTCAGTACGACAAAAGCAAGAACGCAGCCAACAAACTCAAGCACAAAGGCGTCAGCCTCGCCGAAACTGAACCGGTCTTGCACGACGAACGAGCACTGACGGTCGAGGACAACGACCATGACGAACAGCGCTGGATCACTATTGGCCTCAACGGCAAAGGGCGCTTGTTGGTCGTTGCTTACAGTTACCGGGATGCGAATGTCGTTCGAATCATTTCTGCACGTGTCGCCACACCCAGCGAACGTTGCGCTTATTTTCTGGAGGCTTGACCGATGAAAGACGAATATGACTTCTCTCAGGGCAAACGCGGTGCAGTGGCGCCCAACAAGGGTAAAACGCGCATTACCATCATGCTGGATGACGCCGTCATCGAAGCGGCGCGTACGGCCGCGGAGAGCGAAGGGTTCGGTTATCAGACGGTAATCAATAACACCCTGCGTCATGCCCTGCTCGATGCGATTGAAAAACCGGAACAAGCCGAATCAAGCGGGCAATTCAAGAAAGGCATCACCGCCGCAGACCTCAAGAGTCTCGAGAAAAAACTGTCGGCAGCGGTCGGGGAAATCCGCCGAGTTCTGGAGCCAGAAGCCAAGCCCTAGCCAGACACGGGCTCGATCATCCGCGCCAGAGACTGCCGCGTGTGGGGTAGATCCGGCAGGTGCAGAGCAAATTCGCGCGCCAGCAACTCAATCAGCTCATCGACCTGCGTCACTTCGCGCCGCTCACTATTGGCACCCATGCGATGGAAGGCGAAGCTGCCGTTGTTCAGCGTCTTGCGCCAGCCCTCCCCGGTGCGCGCGACCATCAGGCGCTGACTGAACGGTGACTCAGGATGTGTCGAGACGTACCAGTTGCCAATGGTGTAATCGATGTCTTCCTGGCGTTGCAGATCGAACAGGTACATCGATCGCCACTCCCCCGCCACCTTGGCACGCAGCATGTAGCCGTCGGGTTGTTTTTCAATGCGATAAGGTTCGTGAGGGGTCGCTTGCTCCGACTCGGTGTCGAGGAGCAGCGGTGCAGTCGGCACCATGCCACCAAAACCGACATCGGTGATGTAGCGCACATCGTCGATGGTCACCAGACTCAAGCGGTGCGTGCGCGCTGTCCAGTTGCCTTCGGGCTGATTCATCACCACGCGCCCGCTGATAGCGCGTGCGTCGAAGCCCAGTTCAAGCAACAAGGCAAAGAACAGGTTGTTGAGTTCGTAGCAGTAACCACCACGGCCACCGACGAGGATTTTTTCTTCGATGGACGGCAGGTCGATCAACACCGGCGCCCCGCTAATCGTCGCCAGGTTCTCGAAAGGAAACACGCCGGTGTGGCGCAATTGCAGCAGTCGCAGGGTGTCCAGTGTCGGCTCCGGTGGCGCTTCAAAACCGAGACGTTGCAGGTACAACTTCAGATTCGTCAGGCGAGGCTCACTCATTGCTCGGTCCTTATGCATGGGGCCGCAGTTCACTGCGTTGATGGTCGCCATGTATACGGGATCGGGCACTGGTTCCGACAATTGATTTCGCCAATCGCCCGCTAGCGTTTTTTCCGTGAACCGATACGGATCCACGTCGGCGCATGGTCACTGGCGTGGGGTTCGTTGCGCACCCAGGCATCTACCCCGGCCTCGTGCAAATACGGACTCAGCGCCGGATTGAGCAGTAGATGATCAATGCGCAAACCGGAATTGGTTTGCCAGTGCTGGCGGAAGTAATCCCAGAACGTATAGAGGCGATCCTCGGGATACAGATGGCGCAGCGAATCGGTCCAGCCCTGATCGAGCAAACGCTGATAACACTCGCGACTCTCGGGTTGCAGCAACGCATCCTTGAGCCACGAGCGGGTGTTGTAGATGTCCATGTCAGTGGGCACAACGTTGTAGTCACCCGCCAGCACCACCGGGTGATCGCTGCTTTGCAGGTCCTTCGCGTAGCTGATCAGCCTTTCGAACCACGCCAGTTTGTAATCGAACTTCGGTCCGGGCTGCGGGTTGCCATTCGGCAGGTACAGACACCCGACCAACACCCCATGCACCGCCGCTTCCAGATAACGACTGTGCTTGTCGTCGGGATCGCCGGGCAAACCGCGCCGACTCTCCAGCGGTTGCGCGTCACGGGCAAGAATCGCCACGCCGTTCCACGCGGCTTGTCCCTGCCAGATTGCGCCGTAACCGGCGGCTCCCAGTTCGGCGGCGGGGAACGCCGTGTCGACAGATTTGAGTTCTTGCAGGCAGGCGATGTCCGGTTGCTCGCGCTTGAGCCAATCCAGCAGATTCGGCAAACGAGCGCGTAAACCGTTGACGTTGTAGGTGGCGATCCGCAGGTTTTTCATCAACTGAGGCTCCTGCCCATGGGCTGTGAAAACTGTGACCTCGTGAACATCGTGGCGGTTGCATCGGATCCACCCGATGCGGCGTAATAGGCCCTCGCCATTCGCCCGCTCCGCCGAGACCTGATCCCCATGAAAACCACGCTGCAAGGTCAGCGCATTCTCCTGCGCCCGCTTGAGTATTCAGATGCCGCCGCCCTGCTCCATGCGGCCGCTGACGGCGAATTGTGGAACCTCACCGTCACCGTGGTGCCTTCAGCAAGCACCGTCGACAGCTACCTGAAAAAAGCCCTCGATGGCCGTGATGCCGGCACGGTGATGCCGTTCGTGATCGTGTTGAAAGATAGCGGCCAAGTCATCGGCTCGACGCGCTTCTGGAAGATCGACCCGCTCAATCGCAAGCTGGAAATCGGCAGCAGCTGGATCGCGGCGAGCTGGCAGAAATCCTTCGTCAACACCGAAGCCAAGTACCTGATGCTGCGTCACGCCTTCGAAGTCCTCGGTTGCGTGCGCGTGCAGTTCACCACCGACGAGAACAACCAGAAGTCGCGCAACGCGATTCTGCGTCTCGGCGCACAGCAGGAAGGCATTGTCCGCCACGAACGAATAATGCCGGACGGGCGCAAGCGCAACTCGGTGCGTTTCAGCATCATCGACGACGAGTGGCCGCAGGTGCGCTTGCATCTGGAGCAGAAACTCGCCGCCTACGCGTAAAACATTCAGGTACGATTGCGCAGCCATTGCAGAAAGCCTTTTTTCGGTGCGACCACCGGCGTTTCCTCGGTCAGCGATTGCGCCTTGTGCAGGCGATAATCGAGCAAGGCTTGCATCGCATCGTTGATGTCGTGGCGGGCGTCGAGGCACGGCTTGAGGTAGGACTTTTCGATGCGGTACAGCACGCAAAAGGTTTTCGCCGAAAAGTCCGCCGGCAACGCGGTATCGGACAAGATCCCAGCCTCGCCAATCACCTCCCCCGGTCCCATACGCCCGGACTCGAACGGCGTACCGTGACGTTTCAACGTCACCGACACCACACCGGACTCAATAATGAACAGATGATCGCTGACCTCGCCGCCCGCGAGAATGACTTCGCCGGCACGGAAGGTTTGCAGGTTCATGTTCTGGCTGAAGGTGTCTTTCTCCTCCTGGCGCAGGGTCGAGAAGATCGGCGAACTGTCGAGCAGTGCCCGTGGCCGCGACAGGTTAGTCGGCGCGCTGCTTTCATCACTCGACAGCAGATTGACCCCGGACGCCTGCAAATGCCGATACGCCAGGTCGAACAGCTGATTGCGCACCACACGCTTCTCGCCCATGGAGGCGACGAAACCGCTGATCTCGTATTCCGCACCGCTGCTGCCTGAGCTTTTCAGTGCGACGCTCGGTGCAGGTGTGTCGAGCAACTGGCGACAGCCCTGCATCGCCCGCTCCAGCGCATCGATCACCGAATTGGGCCGCGCATGCGGGCTGACCTGCACGCTGACTGCGACGCCGAACATATTGCTCGGCCGACTGAAGTTGATGATCTTGGCCTTGGCCGCCAGCGAGTTGGGGATCACCGCCATGCTGCCTTGGCTGGTCTGCAGGCGCGTGGCACGCCAGTCGATATCGGTGACCCGGCCTTCGGTGCCGTCGATGGAAATCCAGTCATCCAGTTGATACGGCTTGGTGGTGTTGAGGACGATCCCGGAGAACACATCGCTGAGCGTGCTCTGCAAGGCCAGACCGACGATGATCGCCAACGCGCCAGACGTCGCCAGCACGCCTTTGACCGGCAGATCCAGCACATAGGCCAGCGCCGCGATGATCGCGATAAGGAAAATCACCGCGCCGAGCAAGTCCTGCAACAGCCGCCCGGTGTGGCCGACCCGCTGCATCATCACCGCGCCGATCAACACCGTCAGAGTGCGCGCACCGAACAGCCACCAGCCAATCTGCAACCCGGTCGCCGCCAAATGCAGCGGCACGTTGTCGGCCCACGGTGCGGGCTCCATCGGGTTGAGGCCTTCGTTGAACAGCAGCACGCTGAACAGAGTGAAAATCAGCACCCGCACCAGCAGTTTCCACTCGCTGCCATGGGAGGAGATCAGACGCCACAGGCCCAGATCGAGGAGGATCAGGATCAACGCGCAGAACAACGGATGTTCGGTGAGCAGCGACAGCATCAAACAACTCCGACGGGGGCCAATCGCGAGAAGATCGCACAGATTGAGCAAGTGTAGGAGCAATTGATTTCAGAGCATGAACGCCCACGCAAAAACACCGCAAAACCCATGTAGGAGTGAGCCTGCTCGCGATGGCGGGGTATCAGTCGAAATCTCTTTGACTGACCCACCGCTATCGCGAGCAGGCTCACTCCTACAGGTATTGCGTAAGGCCTGGGTTATTTACCGTTAGTCAGGGTGCTGTAGCTGGTCATCAGGTTGCGGTAGTCGGGGATATGGTTGGAGAACAGCGTGCCCAGCCCTTCAATGTCGTTGCGCCAGTCGCGATGCAGTTCGCAGGCCAGCCCGAACCAAGTCATCAATTGCGCGCCGGCCGAGGACATGCGATTCCACGCCGATTCGCGGGTCAGTTCGTTGAACGTGCCCGAGGCATCGGTGACCACGAACACATCAAAACCTTCCTCTATCGCCGACAGCGCCGGGAACGCCACGCAGACCTCGGTCACCACACCAGCAATGATCAACTGCTTCTTGCCAGTCGCCTTGATCGCCTTGACGAAATCCTCGTTGTCCCAGGCGTTGATCTGCCCCGGACGGGCAATGTATGGCGCCTCGGGAAACAGTGCCTTGAGTTCCGGCACCAGCGGGCCATTCGGGCCGGTTTCAAAACTGGTGGTGAGGATTGTCGGCAGTTTGAAGTACTTGGCCAGATCGGCCAGCGCCAGCACGTTGTTCTTGAATTTGTCCGGATCGATGTCGCGCACCAGCGACAGCAGCCCGGCCTGATGGTCGACCAGCAACACCGCTGCGTTGTTCTTGTCCAGACGTTTGTATTGAGTGTTCATGTGCGTTTCCTCTTTTCTATAGGCAACAGCCATCCCTGGCCTGCGAACCGGCCTACGCGTCCTGTGTAGAGCGGAGTGGTGGTGCGTTAAGCGTGCATCTGGCCGAAGCGGCCGGACTGGAAGTCGGCGAACGCCTGGTGGATTTCCTGCTCGGTGTTCATCACGAACGGGCCATGGCCGACGATCGGTTCGTCGATCGGCTCGCCGCTGAGCAGCAACACCACGGCGTCCTGGCTGGCTTCGAGGGTCAGTTGCTGGCCGTCACGTTCGAACAGCGCCAATTGCCCTTCACGCACCGCTTCCACAGCGTTGACCTGAACCGAGCCTTTCAGCACCACCAGCGCGGTATTGCGGCCTTCATGCAGATCGAGCGTCAGCAACTTGCCGGCGTTCAGACGCAGATCCCACACATCGATCGGTGTGAAGGTGCGCGACGGGCCTTTGTGGCCCTCGAACTCACCGGCGATCAGGCGCAGGCTGCCGGCGTTGTCCTTGAGCGCGATGCTCGGGATGTCGCTGTCGAGAATGGTCTGGTAGCCCGGCGCGGCCATTTTGTCCTTGGCCGGCAGATTGACCCACAACTGGACCATTTCCAGTTTGCCGCCGGTTTTGGCGAAGTTTTCCGAATGGAATTCCTCGTGGAGGATCCCGGAAGCGGCCGTCATCCATTGCACATCGCCCGGGCCGATCACGCCGCCGCTGCCGATCGAGTCGCGGTGCTGCACTTCGCCTTCATACACGATAGTCACGGTTTCGAAACCACGGTGCGGATGCTGACCAACGCCACGCCGTTCGCTGGTCGGGGTGAAATCGGCCGGGCCGGCGTGATCGAGCAGCAGAAACGGGCTGATGTGTTTGCCCAGGTTGTCGTAGGAAAACAGCGTGCGAACCGGGAAACCATCGCCGACCCAATGGCCGCGCGGGCTGGTGTAGATACCGATGATGTTTTTCATGGTTGTCTCCAATTTGGGTGAGTGACGCGATGGATTAAGCTTAAATCCATGGGCATTAATGCACTAGACTGCAAAAATCAGCCTTAGCGTTCTATCTGGAGAACGATGGTGGAAGACCTCAACACCCTCTACTACTTCACCCAAGTGGTCGAACATCATGGTTTCGCCGCCGCAGGCCGCGCACTGGACATGCCCAAATCAAAACTCAGCCGGCGGATTTCCGAACTGGAAGAACGCCTCGGCGTGCGCCTGCTGCATCGCACCAGCCGCCATTGCTCGTTGACGGAAATCGGCCAGGCCTATTACCAGCGCTGCCTGGCCATGCGCGTCGAAGCCGAAAGCGCCGCCGAACTGATCGAGCGCAACCGCTCGGAACCGCAAGGGCTGGTGCGCCTGAGTTGCCCGACGGCGCTGCTCAACTCCTGGGTCGGGCCGATGCTCACGCGCTACATGCTCAAGTACCCGTTGGTGGAGTTGTTTATCGAGAGCACCAACCGCCGTGTCGATCTGCTGCACGAAGGTTTCGACATCGCCCTGCGAGTGCGCTTTCCGCCACTGGAAAACACCGACATGGTCATGAAAGTGCTCGGCAACAGCATGCAATCGGTGGTCGGCAGCCCACAGTTTGTCGAACGTCTGTCGTCACCGCCCTCGCCTGCTGACCTCAATGGCCTGCCGAGCCTGCATTGGGGCGCGGCGCAGCGTGAATATCAGTGGGAACTGCTTGGGCCGAATGACAACACGGCGCTGATTCGGCATACGCCGCGGATGGTCACCGATGACTTGATTGCCTTGCGTCAGGCGGTGATTGCCGGCGTTGGCGTGGCGCATCTGCCAAGCGTAGTCGTGCGAGAGGACATTGCCGCCGGACGAGTCGTGGAGTTGATTCCGGGGTGGGCACCGAAATGCGGGGTGGTGCACGCGATCTTTCCGTCGCGGCGCGGGTTGTTGCCGTCGGTGCGGACGTTGATTGATTTTCTCGGGGAGGAGTTTGCCCACAGCGACATTGCCTGAATCGGTGGTGCGCCCTTCGCGAGCAGGCTCGCTCCCACAAGAGCACGCATTGCAATGTGGGAGCGAGCCTGTTCGCGAAGAGGCCAACCCGGACAACACAAACCCTGGAAATGATTCATGACTTCTGATCAACAGTGCTTTGCCCCACCAGCGGTTTTTCTCAACGATACAGACACGGATACTCCCGGCCATTCCCACTGCAACCCTGGAGTCTTTCATGTCTGTTCCCGCTTTCGGCCTTGGCACGTTTCGCCTGCAAGGCCAGGTCGTCATTGACTCAGTGAGCACCGCCCTTGAACTCGGCTACCGGGTCATCGACACCGCGCAAATCTACGAAAACGAAGCCGATGTCGGCCAGGCCATCGCCGCCAGTGGCATCCCGCGCGAAGAGCTGTTCCTCACCAGCAAGATCTGGGTCGCCAACTTCGCCAAGGATCGCTTGATCGACAGCCTCAAGGACAGCCTGCAGAAATTGCAGACCGACTACCTCGACCTGACCTTGATTCACTGGCCGTCGCCGGATAACCAGGTCCCGGTGGAAGAATTCATGGGCGCCCTGCTGGAAGCCAAACGCCTGGGCCTGACCCGGCAGATCGGTGTGTCCAACTTCACCATCGATTTGATGAAGCAGGCGATTGCTGCGGTCGGTGTCGACAACATCACGACCAACCAGATCGAACTGCACCCGTACCTGCAAAACCGTAAAGTCGTCGAGTTTGCACAGAGCCAAGGCATTCACATCACTTCGTACATGACCCTCGCTTACGGTGAAGTGCTGAAAGATCCGCTGATCCAGCAAATCGCCGAGCGCCTGCAGGCCACCCCGGCGCAAGTCACCCTCGCCTGGGCGATGCAGTCGGGCTACGCGGTGATTCCGTCGTCGACCAAACGCGCCAACCTGCAAAGCAACCTTGCCGCCACCGCGCTGACGTTGAGCGAAAACGACATGACGCTGATTGCCACGCTTGATCGCGGCCATCGCCTGACAAGCCCGAAAGGCATCGCACCAGACTGGGACTGATCCGGCGATATTGCCCGTTCAGGCCTGCAGACGTTGCGCGAGACCGGTCATGGCCTTGCGCAACGTCTCGACTGCGATGCCCAGCGTGGCCGCTTGCGCCTGTTGACTCGCCAGCTCCAGATCAACACACGCCGCCACTACTTGCGCCGCGCCCACCATCTGCGCCCCGCCCTTGATGTGATGAGTCAGTTCACGCAGCCCTGCGCGATCCTGCTCAGGTTGCAAATCAGCAAGACGTTGCAGATCGAGTTGCAAACTGTTCAACACTTCCTTGCGCAATTGTTCGATCAAGCCACGATCATCCCCGGCCATTTGCTCCAGGGTGCTCAGGTCGATTTCCGCCAGCACCGGCGTTTCGCCGGGGTCAACCGCGATGTCGCAATGACTGGCCGCCGCCAATGCCTGCGCCAGGTCATGCAAGCGGATCGGTTTGAACAGACATTCGTCCATGCCGGCATGCAGGCAACGCATCCGCTCCTCGACCTGCGCGTTGGCGGTAAAACCAAGAATCAGACAGGGTTGGCGGCCGGCAAGCGACTCTTCATCACGGATCGCCCGCGCCAGTTGATAACCGTTGCGCCGCGGCATGTTGCAATCGGTGATTACCACATCAAACGCTTGCGCCCGCCAGCGCTCCAGCCCTTCATCGCCGTTCTCGGTGTCGACCGTACGATGGCCGAGTTCACTCAACTGCCAGCACAACAGCAAGCGGTTCACCGGATGATCGTCCACCACCAGAACATTCAGTGAACACGTCGCGGTGAGCGCAGTGTCTGAGGGCTCCGGGGCCTGTGCGAGGGCTTCCAACAGCGGCAGTTCGAGACTGACTTCGACCTGTGTTCCTGCGCCCGGTGTACTGTCGAGTCGCAGCGTGCCGCCCATCATTTCGCAGAGACTGCGACTGATCACCAGACCCAGTCCGGAGCCGCTGCGTGCGGTTTTCGAATCATGGCTCGCCTGTACGAACGGGCTGAACAGCCGTCGCCGATCGTCTTGGCTGATCCCCACACCGCTGTCTTCAATGACGACTTTCACCGCCAGGTGCTCGGCGGCCATTGTGGTCACCACCAGTCGCAGGCTGACCTCGCCCTCCTCGGTGAACTTGATCGCATTGCTCAGCAGATTCGACAGCACTTGCTTGAAGCGCGTCGGATCGATCAGCACGTCCACATTGCTGCGAGCATCGAGTTCGATGTGCCACAGCAAACGCTTCTGCCGCGCCAGCCCTTCAAACACCCGGCACACCGACACCACCAGCTCGCGCAGGTTGGCGCGTTCGGGGGCGAGGGACAAATGCCCGGCCTCGATCCGCGCGATGTCGAGAATATCGCCGATCAGCGCCAGCAATTGTTGCCCGGCATTGGACGCCACCTGAATCGCCAATCGATCGGTCACGCCTTCCTCGGCGCGCTTCAAGGCCAGTTCGAGCATGCCGATCAAGGCATTCATCGGTGTACGGATTTCATGGCTCATGGTCGCCAGAAACGTGGTTTTGGCCCGATTGGCGTCGTCAGCGGCGTCCTTGGCCTCCTGCAATTGCTGCAGCCACTGCTGTCGCCGGCGAATCTGTTGCCGCTGAAAAACGATCCAGCCCAGCGCCAGCGCCAACAACACCGCCGCGCCGGCGAAGCCTAGGAGAATCTCGCGACGATGCTGTAACCAATAACTGCCTTCCACCACCACATCGTGGCTCCAGCGCTCCACCAGTTCGTCCATCTGTTGCGGGGCGATGCTCAACAGCGCCTTGTTCAGGATCGAATGCAGTGCCAGCATCTGCGGGGCCGTCGCCAACGCAATGCGCGCCGGTTGATCGCCGATGGTCCCCGTAATGCGCAGGCGCTCGCGGTAGTGACGTGCGATCAGAAAGCGTGCCACCAGCAACGAACTCACCGTGGCGTCGACCTGGCCTTTGGCAATCAATGCCATGCCTTCAGCGGGGCTTTTGACGTCGACCAGACGGATCTGCGGCACGCGCCCCAAGAGATAACTGCGCAACGGATGACCGCGATAAATGGCCAGCCGCTTGCCTGCCAGATCATCAAGATTGAGCGGCCCTTGCGCAGTAATTGCACTGACCAGCACAAACGGATTGTTCAGATAGGCGCGGGTAAATTGCAGTTCGGTTTCGCGCTCGCTGCTCGGCGTCACCACCGGCAACACATCCAGTTCACCGGCCTTGAGCTGTTCGATCTGACGATCCAGCGACGTTCCGCGCACAATCTCGAAGTTCAACCCGCTGCGCTGGCTGATCAAACTCAGCAGTTGCGCCGTCAGCCCACTGAAACGGCCATCGGCATCGAAAAACGTCAGCGGTGCGAAATCTTCGATGGCGCCGACCCGGACCACGGGATGCTGGTCCAGCCACTCCTGTTCATTGGCACTGAGTTGCACCCGGCTCTGCTCAGCCATCTCGGCCTGGCCTACGCTCCAGCGTTGCTCGATGCGCTGGCGACGCTCCATGGGAATGGCCGCCAGTGCCTTGTCAACGATGCGTTTGAGGCGCGCATCGCTGCGCAACAGGGCAAAGCTGAACGAAAGGGCATCCAGCCCCGCAGGACCGGCCAGTTGCAGGTCGTTGCGATAATTGGTGTTGATCAGGTAGTTGCCACTGGTTAAGTCGCCCAGATAACCGTCTTTCGCGCCAAAGGCCACCGCACCCAGCGCATCCATCGCCGAAGGGTAAAGCTGCACGTTTGCCAAGGGATAAAACGCTTGCACGCTCGCCAGCGGCAGATAGTCCTCGACCATGGCCAGACGCTTGCCGGCCAGATCGCTCGGCAATTGTTCTCCGAGCCGGGTCACCAGCATCGGCTGATCTTCAGCGTAGGCACGGGACAGGATGAAGGCGGGGTCGGCGGCTTCAAAACTGTTGGACGTGCCCAGCAGATCGAGATCGCCGCGTTTAAGTGCCGTCATCACCGCGTCACGGTTGGCAAAACGCTGGACTTCGATGCGCACGCCGAGCAATTGCGCCAGCAGATCTGCGTAATCGGCAGTCAGCCCCTCGAGTTCCTGTTGATTGCGGGTAATTTCGAACGGCGGGTAATCCGGCCCGGAAATCCCCATGCGCAGCACCGGGTGCTGACGCAGCCATTGGCGATCCTGTTCGTCGAGGCGCAGCTGGACGTTTTCCAGTCCGGTGCGGCTCAGCAATTGCAGCACCTGCGGCGTGTCACTGGCCCAGCAGGTGGCCATCAGGCTCAAGCCCAAACACATAATCCAGCGGCCCGGCCTCATGTGCGGTCGCTCAGATCACATGATTGCGCTTGGCGAAATCGCGCAAGTGCACTGCTGAACTGACCCCGAGTTTTTTCATCAGACGGGTCTTGTAGGTACTCACGGTCTTGTGGCTCAGGTGCATGTCCTCGGCAATCGCCTTGTTGGACTTGCCCTGTCCCAATTGCTGAAAAATGCTCAACTCACGGTCGGAAAGCTGATCGATCATCTGTTTTTCCGTGGTTTGCACGGCATTCAGCGTACTGAAACTGTCCGGGAGTGAGGAAAAATAGGTGTGGCCCGACATCACAGCTCGAATGGCGTTGCGCAGTTGCTCCAGTTGATTGGTTTTGGTCACGTAGGCCATGGCTCCGGCCCGTACGCAGCGATCCTGATAGAACATGGGTTCGTGTGTACTGAACACCAGCACTCGGCAAGCAAAATCATTGGCCTTGATCCTGGCAAGAACCTGCAGCCCGTTGCTTCCCGGCAAATTCAGATCGAGTATCACCAATCGAGGCTGGTGTTCCCGAATGAGCGACACCACCTCGTTGCCTTGGGACGCCTCGTAGATCTGCTTGAATCCTGCGGCTTGCAACACGATCCGGATGGCGGCGCGCACCACCGGATGATCGTCGACGATCAGCGCTGACTTCATGGCCACTCCCGGTGCAAAGTCTGACGAACAGGCCACCGATGGGGGCTGATCCAGACTCAGTGGCTGCGCCGGGACTGTTACATGGAACGGCGAGCAAATCACCTGTCAGACCTGACAGTTGCGGCCAGTGAGTTTTTATGCATGAGCAACGATTTTCACCGACGAGTACGGCTGGCTGGCTGACAACACTTGCCGCCTCGCAGGTGTATCGACCAACGCCATCAGCTGACTGATCGACTGTTTTGAGGGCAGTGCCAAATGGCTGACTTGCACATTTTCCCGGGCGAAACCCGAGGCCTGTTGTAACGGCGCCGTGGCTTCGTTGTAGATCAGCACCTGACGAACCTGCGGGTTATCCAGGAAAAAACCCAGCAGATCCAGCGAGCCCTTGGCGAGTTCGGCATTGATGACCACCGCATCGAACGGCTCGCACCCGAAGTCCACCAGCGTCAGCAGTTCGGTCAGGCTCTGTGCCGGAGCCACACGGTAATAATCGAGGCTGTTGAACAGACGCTCGATTTTCATCCGGTGGAAATGCTGCGTGTCGGCGATCAGGATGCGCAGGGCTTTATTGATCATGGTCAATCTCCCGGGGTCACGGTTTCTGGGTGCGGCAAGACTACGCAAGCCCCGGGGCCGGTTCTGTAGGAATATTCCGAAAAATACGGTTATTCATCGCAGGCTCAACGAGCCTGACCATCACTCGACGCTTTGGTGACCGTCTCAACCCCCTGGAAGATGGAGAGCGGTTTATTCGGTAGTACTTTTATTCAGTAGTGCTAGGACTCCAGAACGCCTGCACCACCAGCGCCGATGTGGAAATCCGCGCCACCAGAGCGTCGAGTTCATCACCATCGACCGACGTCGTCGCCAGCGTCGCTTCGATCTCGATTTCATCGGCGCCGAACGCATGCACATCGACGTCGCTGGCCGGGTAGTTGCTGCGCTCCAGCTCCGCTTCAAGCAAGGCGAACACGGCGGTTTGCTGGGAGCGGCGGGCGATGACGTAGACGATATTGGTGACTTCCGCCGAGACCACGTCCAGTGGCTGACGGTTGATGTTGTTGACGATCGGCCGCAGCAAGGTATTGGCGGCGAGGATGAACAGCGTGCCGAGTACGGCTTCGGCGAGCAGATCGGCCCCGGCACAGGCGCCGACCGCTGCGGAGGTCCACAGGGTCGCGGCAGTGTTGAGGCCGCGCACGTTGCCCTCTTCGCGCATGATCACCCCGGCGCCGAGAAAGCCGATGCCGGAGACCACGTAGGCAACCACGCGCACCGCGCCTTCGGCACCCGCGAGACGGTTGGCCATGTCGACGAAAATCGCTGCGCCGACGGCGACCAGCACATTGGTGCGCAGGCCGGCGGTGCGTTGCCGGTACTGGCGCTCGAAGCCGATCAGACCGCCGAGAATGAATGCAGCGCTGAGGCTGACGAGGGTGTCGAGCAGCGAATCGAGGTTGAGGTTGTTGATGGCTTGCATAAAAAATCCTTGAAAACACGCGATCCCTGTAGGAGTGAGCCTGCTCGCGATAGCGGTGTGTCAGTCACCGCAATATTGACTGAAACACCGCTATCGCGAGCAGGCTCACTCCTACAGGGGGGCAGCATTACTGCCAGCCGAACCGGCGGATGTAGAAACCTTTCACTGCCTGGGTCAGCGCCATGTACGCCAGCAGGATCACCGGCAGGAACACGAAGTACAGCGACGGCAGCGCCTGCAATTTGAAGTAGTGCGCCAGCGGCCCCATCGGCAGGAAGATGCCGACCGCCATGATGATCCCGGTCATCACCAGCAGCGGCAGGGCTGCACGGCTTTGCAGGAACGGAATCTTCGGCGTGCGGATCATGTGCACGATCAGCGTCTGGGTCAGCAACCCGACCACGAACCAGCCGGACTGGAACAGCGTCTGGTGATCCGGGGTGTTGGCATCGAATACGTACCACATCAAGGCGAACGTGGTGATGTCAAAGATCGAACTGATCGGGCCGAAGAACAGCATGAAGCGCCCGACGTCACCCGGCTGCCAGCGTTGTGGTTTTTTCAGCATGTCCTCATCGACGTTATCGAATGGAATGGCAATCTGCGAAATGTCGTAGAGCAGGTTCTGCACCAGCAGGTGCATCGGCAACATCGGCAGGAACGGAATGAACGCACTGGCGACCAGCACCGAGAACACGTTGCCGAAGTTGGAACTGGCAGTCATCTTGATGTACTTGAGCATGTTGGCGAAGGTGCGCCGCCCTTCCAGAACGCCCTCCTCCAGCACCATCAGGCTCTTTTCCAACAGGATGATGTCGGCGGCTTCCTTGGCGATATCCACTGCGCTGTCCACGGAAATGCCGATGTCGGCAGTGCGCAGCGCTGGCGCGTCGTTGATGCCGTCACCCATGAAGCCGACCACGTGGCCATTGCCTTTGAGGATGCGCACAATGCGCTCCTTGTGCGACGGCGTCAGTTTGGCGAAGACATTGGTGGTTTCTACCGCCACCGCCAGTTCGGCATCGCTCATGCGCTCGACGTCGTTGCCCAGCAGCAAACCTTGCTGAGCGAGACCTACTTCGCGGCAGATCTTCGCCGTCACCAGTTCGTTATCGCCGGTCAGCACCTTCACTGCCACACCGTGTTCGGCCAAGGCCTTGAGCGCTGGCGCGGTGCTTTCCTTCGGTGGATCGAGGAACGCCACGTAACCAATCAGCGTCAGTTCCTGTTCATCAGCCAGGCTGTAAATCTCCCGACCTTCGGGCATCGAGCGGGCGGCCACGGCCACCACGCGCAAGCCTTCAGCGTTGAATGCTGCGGTGACCTGACGAATCCGGGTCAGCAATTCATCGCTCAAGGCTTCATCGACCTCACCGTGACGCACGCGGCTGCACACTGCCAGGACTTCTTCCACGGCGCCTTTGCAGATCAGTTGATGTGGCTGGCCACGGCCTTCGACCACCACCGACATGCGCCGACGATTGAAGTCGAACGGGATCTCATCGACCTTGCGAAACGCCGTACCGACTTTCAGTTCGCGGTGGATTTCCACGTGTTCCAGCACCGCGACATCCAGCAGATTTTTCAGACCGGTCTGGTAGTAGCTGTTGAGGTAAGCCATTTCCAGCACGTCGTCGGAATCGGCGCCCCAGACATCGACATTGCGCGCGAGGAAGATCTTGTCCTGGGTCAGCGTGCCGGTCTTGTCGGTGCACAGCACGTCCATCGCGCCGAAGTTCTGGATCGCATCAAGACGTTTGACGATGACTTTTTTCCGTGACAGAAACACCGCGCCTTTGGCCAGCGTCGAGGTGACGATCATCGGCAGCATTTCCGGGGTCAGCCCCACCGCAATCGACAACGCAAACAGCAGCGCCTCAGTCCAGTCACCCTTGGTGAAACCGTTGATGAACAGCACCAGCGGCGCCATGACGAAAATGAAACGGATCAACAGCCAGCTGACTTTATTCACGCCTTGCTGGAATGAAGTGACCGCGCGATCAGTGGCGCCGACACGCTGAGCCAGCGCACCGAAATAGGTGCTGTTGCCAGTGGTGAGAATCACCGCCACCGCTGTGCCGGACACCACGTTGGTGCCCATGAACAGGATGTTGTCCAGTTCCAGCGGATTGCGCGTGTCGCGATCAGCCTGACGCGGAAACTTCTCCACCGGCATCGATTCGCCGGTCATCGCCGCTTGGCTGACGAACAGATCCTTGGCGCTGAGCACGCGGCAATCGGCAGGAATCATGTCACCGGCCGAGAGGACGATCAGATCGCCCGGCACCAGTTGTTTAATCGGCAATTCGCTGCGCGGCGCGTCACGGCGCATCACCGTCGCGGTGTTGCTGACCATGGCTTTCAGCGCGTCGGCGGCCTGGTTGGATTTGCTTTCCTGCCAGAAGCGCAGCAGCGTCGACAGCACCACCATGGAGAAAATCACCACGGCGGCTTTGAGGTCTTCGGTCAACCACGAGATCACCGCCAACAGGGTCAGCAGCAGGTTGAACGGGTTTTTGTAGCAGTGCCACAGGTGAATCCACCATGGCAGCGGCTGCTCGTGTTCGACTTCGTTGAGGCCGTATTGCGCACGCAGCGCATCGACTTCGAAATCGGTCAGGCCATCGGAATGCGTGCCGAGTGACGACAGCAGTACACCGCTGTCGCAATGCGCGGCATCGACCAACGTGTTGGCCAGCGTGGGCGGGACTTCACGGCTGACCGTGGTGTCGTTGATCGATTCCAGCAGCGCCAGGCGACGGAAGTGCCGGGCGATGTGGCGGGTCCGCAGAAAACCTGCGAAGAATTCCTTGAGCGTAAGTTTCATGGCTGTTGCCCCTATGGTCAGCCGGGAAACCGTCAAGCAGGTACGGCCGCGCCTCGCCCGCCGGAAAAACCGGCACGGCAAGGCCTGGCGCGCCGGTCAGAAAAGACAGGCGTGTCGATAGGGCTGCGATCACGACAGTGAAGTCGAAACCACGCTCTGTTCAGCGTCGATGAGAAGGAACGTCCAGACATGGCCCAGGACGGGTCATGCACGGGATGCCGCTGCTCGCTTTTACGGCGAGACAACGACAGAGAAAGTCTGCGCGTTATCTTGCCGAGAATCTGCCGGTTACCGAGACCGGCCGACAACTGTCACTCGAACAAGTACCCACTGTGGGTCTCCGCTATTGATGAAAACGCGCGAAGCTTACGCCCCGATGTCTGGAGAGTAAACCCGCAAAAGGAGGTGTGTCGGGGAATGTGGCGGATGTTCAGGAAGGGTTCAGGATTGTGAAACTCTGGTGTTTTCGGGAGCCCCATCGCGAGCAGGCTCACTCCTACATTGGTCCTGCGTACACAGAACATTGTAGGAGTGAGCCTGCTCGCGATAGCGGTGTATCAGGCGCCGCTGATCTTAGCTGGCGGTTGCTAACAACAGATCCGCCATCGAGCGATTCCCACGGTTCTTGCCATGTTCATACAACGAACCGGCAATCTCGTCCGCGCGAATCGGCAGCACCGACAGCAGTGTGTCGCTCAGACCATGGCTGGCCTGGCAGAAGCCCTGCATGTAGAGGCCAGCCTTGCAGCGCTCGTCGGTGATCAGTTTGTAGTTGCGATCGACTTCGAAGTCACCCAGGTACTCTTCGAGCGGCGCCAGCAGTTTGCGGTGCATCTGCCGCTCGTAACCGGTGGCCAGTACCACGGCGTCGTAGTTGCGCACGGTGACTTCGCCAGTGGCGTTGTTGCGCACGGCCAGTTCGATACCGTTTTCGGTGGCGGTGGCTTTCTCGACGGTGGTCAGGGTGCGGAACGCGTGACGGGCAATCCCCGAGACCTTCTGACGATAGAAGATGCCGTAGATACGCTCGATCAGGTCGATGTCGACCACCGAGTAGTTGGTGTTGTGGTACTCGTTGACCAGACGCTCACGCTCGGCGCTGTTCTGCTGGAACACCAGATCGGTGAACTCCGGCGAGAACACTTCGTTGACGAATGGGCTGTCATCCGCCGGTTTCAGGGCCGAACCACGCAGGATCATGTCGACCTGCACCGACGGGAACGAATCGTTCAGATCGATGAAGGCTTCCGCCGCGCTCTGGCCGCCACCGATGATCGCGATGCTCATCGGCTGATTGTTCACGCACGGTTGCTTGGCCATTTGCGAGAGGTATTGCGAATGGTGGAAGACGCGGGTGTCGCCCTTCAGCGCTTTGAACGCCTCCGGGATCCGCGGGGTGCCGCCTGCGCTGACGACAACCGAACGCGTGGTACGCACAAATTGCTGACCATCGCTGCCACGGGAAATCACCCGCAGTGCTTCAACCTGATGGTTGTGCAGCACCGGCTCGATGGTCAGCACTTCTTCGCCGTAACGGCTTTGTTCGGTGAACTGCGCGGCGACCCAGCGCAGGTAGTCGTTGTACTCCATGCGGCAAGGATAAAAGGTGCCGAGGTTGATGAAGTCGACCAGACGACCGTGGTACTTCAGATAGTTGACGAAGGAATACGGACTGGTCGGATTGCGCAGGGTTACCAGATCCTTGAGGAAGGAAATCTGCAACTCGCTCTGGGTCGACAGGGTGTTGCCGTGCCAGCTGTAGTTGGCCTGCTTGTCGAGGAACAGTACATCCAGCTCGCCGTGGGTCGGCCCGCGCTCTTGCAGAGCGATAGCCAGCGCCAGGTTCGAAGGGCCGAAACCGACGCCGATCAGGTCGTGAACGATGGGCGATGCAATTGCCTGAGTCATTTCCAGTGTCCTCTGGAGGAACCCCTCAACAAGGGGCAAGGAGAGCCTAAGTGACCTGACTGGCCTTGAGCAGGACAGCAGGTCGTCTGTTGAGTAGGAACGAGGACAGTGAAATAAAATTTAACGCGGACGGTTCAATGGGCATCCCATTGCTTGATGCGCAGTCGGCAATGCTTCATGGCATTGACGATGTGCTTTTCCACCAGAGCCTTGGAAATGCCCAGCTGCTGAGCGATTTCCGGGTGTGACAGGCCTTCGATCTTGCGCAGCAGAAAACTTTCGCGACACAGCGGTGACAATTCGGCCAGCGCGCGCTGAAGCATCTCCAGGCGCTGGCCATGATCGAGGGTGCCGTGGGGCGACGGGGTGAAATAGCGCTCTTCATTATCGAGCACCTCGAGTGATTCGACCTGGCGCAAAGCGTTGCGGCGATGGTCGTCGATGACCAGATTGAGCGCGGTGCGGTAAAGAAAGGCCCGGGGTTGCTCGATCGGTGTGTCGCTGGAACGTTCCAGCACCCGCAGATAGGCGTCATGCACCACATCTTCGGCAACCTGACGGTTGCCGAGCTTGGCGTTCAGGAAACACACCAGCTCCCGATAGTAGTTTTCCAACATGACTCCCGGCCGCAAACCTGCGGGTTCTGTCCTTGAGCTCACTGAGTTACCGCTGCGCGAAACGCAGTAGCAAGATAGTGGCAACTTGAGGTGCGTAATTTATAGTAATTCTCATATAGATTTAAAGTGGTGTTTGTCGTTGACCGACAAATAGTCCTGCTCTATAGCTGTAACTTCGTGTGTCCGCAGTTAAATTCCCCTGCACTTCCATCGTTTACAGGACAGCTCCCCGTGTCTGTCGCACCTTGCGACAGCGTTCAGTGCTGCCCGAACCTGTGTGCCAGCCGAACGACGGGCCGATTTCCACTGGCCGGAACCCTGCATGAAACGTCCCCGCCCCGCCCGACGCGCCCTGCTCGTAGTCCTCTGTCTGATCCCCGTTGTTGGCTATGCCGCGTGGCAAATGATGCCGCCGGGCCGGGATAAATTCGCCACCGTGCAAGTGTCGCGCGGCGATATCGAAAGCAGCGTTACCGCGCTCGGCACCTTGCAACCACGCCGTTACGTGGACGTCGGTGCGCAGGCGTCCGGGCAGATCCGGAAAATCCATGTCGAAGTCGGCGACGTGGTCAAGGAAGGCCAACTGCTGGTGGAAATCGACCCGTCGACGCAAAGAGCCAAGCTCGACGCCGGGCGCTTCTCGATCGAAAACCTCAAGGCGCAATTGCAGGAACAACGTGCCCAGCACGAATTGGCGCAACAGAAGTATCAGCGCCAGCAGAATCTGGCGGCCGGCGGGGCAACCCGCGAGGAAGACGTGCAGACCGCCCGCGCCGAACTGAAAGCCACGCAAGCGCGCATCGACATGTTCCAGGCGCAGATCCGTCAGGCCGAAGCCAGCCTGCGCAGCGATCAGGCCGAGCTTGGCTACACACGGATCTATGCGCCCATGGCCGGCACCGTGGTCGCCCTCGATGCCCGCGAAGGCCAGACCCTCAATGCACAACAGCAGACGCCGCTGATTCTGCGTATCGCCAAGCTGTCGCCGATGACCGTTTGGGCCGAGGTTTCCGAGGCGGATATCGGCCATGTCAAACCGGGCATGACCGCTTATTTCACTACCCTCAGCGGCGGTAACCGGCGCTGGAGCAGCACCGTACGGCAAATCCTCCCGGTGCCGCCAAAACCGCTCGATCAGACCAGCCAGGGCGGTGGCAGCCCGGCCAGCAGCAGCAAAAGCGGCAGCGCCCGGGTCGTGCTATACACGGTTTTGCTCGACGTCGATAACGCCGACAACGCACTGATGGCGGAGATGACCACCCAGGTATTCTTCGTCGCCAATCAGGCCAGGGATGTCCTCACCGCCCCGGTGGCGGCCCTGCAAGGCAGCGACAAAGCCAACCAGCAGACCGCGCAGGTGGTTGCCGTCAATGGCCAGATCGAGTCCCGCGAGGTGCATACCGGTATCAGCGATCGGCTGAAGGTGCAGATTCTCGATGGCCTGAGTGAAGGTGATCACCTGCTGATCGGCCCGGCTGATGGCAACGGGGGTTAAATGCAAACGCCCCTGATCGACCTGCAGGACATTCGCAAATCCTACGGTGGCGGCGACGCGCCGGAAGTTCATGTGCTGCGTGGTATCGACCTGTCGATCCACGCCGGCGAATTCGTCGCGATTGTCGGTGCCTCCGGTTCCGGCAAATCGACGCTGATGAACATCCTTGGCTGCCTCGACCAACCGACGTCCGGCGAATACCGCTTCGCCGGGGAAAACGTCGCTGGCCTCGACAGCGACGAACTGGCGTGGCTGCGCCGCGAAGCCTTTGGTTTCGTGTTTCAGGGTTACCACCTGATTCCGTCCGGCTCGGCTCAGGAAAACGTCGAAATGCCGGCGATCTATGCCGGCACTCCGGCCGCCGAACGGCATGCCCGCGCCGCCGCCCTGCTCGACCGCCTCGGCCTGGCCTCACGCACCGGCAACCGTCCGCACCAGCTCTCCGGCGGTCAGCAACAACGGGTGTCGATTGCCCGCGCCTTGATGAACGGCGGCCACATCATTCTTGCCGATGAGCCAACCGGCGCCCTCGACAGCCACAGCGGCAAAGAGGTCATGGCGCTGCTCGACGAACTGGCCAGTCAGGGCCATGTGGTGATCCTCATCACCCACGATCGCGAAGTGGCGGCGCGCGCCAAACGCATCATCGAAATCAGCGACGGCCTGATCATCAGCGACAGCGCCACAGACAACCCCGAAGCCCAGACCAGCGCCAACCCCGGCGCCTTGCAAGCGGTCGACTTGCGCAAGCGTCTGAGCGAAGGCGCCGAAGCCACCGGCGCGTGGAAAGGCGAGCTGGTGGATGCCTTGCACGCGGCGTGGCGCGTGATGTGGATCAACCGCTTCCGCACGGCGCTGACCCTGCTCGGCATCATCATCGGCGTGGCCTCAGTAGTGGTGATGCTCGCAGTCGGCGAAGGCAGCAAGCGTCAGGTCATGGCGCAAATGGGCGCGTTCGGCTCCAACATTCTTTATCTCAGCGGCTCGGCACCGAACCCGCGCACACCGGCAGGGATCATCACGCTGGACGATGTCCGCGCGGTGGCGAGCCTGCCGCAAGTGCAGCGGATCATGCCGGTCATCGGCGCCGAAGCCGGCGTGCGCTACGGCAATGTCGACCACTTGAGTTACGTCGGCGGCAATGACACCAACTTCCCGGCCATCTTCAACTGGCCGGTGGTTCAGGGCAGCTACTTCACCGAGAAAGACGAACAGAATGCCTCGGCCGTGGCCGTGATCGGCCACAAGGTCCGCAACAAATTGCTCAAGGACGTCGCCAACCCGATCGGCCAATACATCCTGATCGAAAACGTCCCCTTCCAGGTCGTCGGCGTCTTGGCGGAAAAAGGCGCCAGCTCCGGCGATTCCGACAGTGACGACCGCATCGCCGTGCCTTACTCGGCAGCCAGCGTGCGCCTGTTCGGCACCCGTGATCCTGAATACGTAGCGATTGCCGCTGCCGATGCGCGCAAGGTCAAGCAAGCCGAGCACGCCATCGAACAACTGATGCTGCGCCTGCACAACGGCAAGAAGGACTTCGAGCTGACCAACAACGCCGCCATGATCCAGGCCGAAGCGCGCACGCAGAACACCCTGTCGCTGATGCTCGGTTCGATTGCCGCGATTTCGCTGCTGGTCGGCGGCATCGGCGTGATGAACATCATGCTGATGACCGTGCGCGAGCGTACCCGCGAAATCGGTATCCGCATGGCCACCGGTGCGCGTCAGCGCGATATTCTGCGCCAGTTCCTCACCGAAGCCGTGATGCTCTCGGTGGTCGGCGGCATCGCCGGGATCGCCCTGGCGCTGATCGTCGGCGGTGTATTGATCCTCAGCGAAGTCGCCGTGGCATTTTCGTTGATCGCGGTGCTCGGCGCCTTCGGCTGCGCCCTTGTGACCGGTGTTGTCTTCGGCTTCATGCCGGCCCGCAAAGCTGCCCGGCTCGACCCGGTCACGGCCCTTACCAGTGAATGATCGACCTATGAAACCGCGCCTCAGTTTATTGACCGTGTGCCTGATCCTCAGTGCCTGCGGCAGTCCCGTGCAACGTCCGGACAGTGGCGTGCAAGCGCCTGCTGCCTGGCAATCGCCGCACCACGCGAGCATCACTCGCAACAACCCGCAGTGGTGGACCCGGTTCGGCAGCCCGCAACTGGATCGCCTGATAGAACAGGCGCGCGTCGGCAGCTTCGATCTTGCCGCTGCGGTGGCCCGAGTGCGCCAAGCGCAGGCCAGTACAGTGATTGCCGGCGGCTCGTTGCTTCCAGAGGTCAAGGCCGGGCTCAATGCCAATCGGCAGAAACTGTTGCGCGGCAATGGCTACAGCCAGCTGGATGCCGACAGCAGCAACAAGGCTGTGGACTACTTCGATGCCAGTTTGAGCGCCACCTATGAAATCGATTTCTGGGGCGGCAAACGCGCTTCCCGCGACAGTGCGCAATTCACCTTGCAGGCCAGCGAGTTCGATCGGGCAACCGTCGAACTGACGCTGCTCAGCAGCGTCGCCAGCACTTATGCGCAAACCTTGTCATTGCGCGAGCAGAGCCGCATCGCCGAACTGAACCTGGCCAACGCACAGAGCGTGTTGAAACTGGTGCAGACGCGTTTTGATTCGGGTTCGGCCACCGCACTGGAACTGGCGCAGCAGAAAAGCCTGGTCGCGGCCCAGCAACGGCAATTGCCGCTGGTGCAACAACAGGCGCAGGAAGCCTTGATCAGCCTCGCCGCCCTGCTCGGCCAACCGGTACAGCAGTTGGCGGCCAACCAGGAATCATTCGATCGCCTGCAATGGCCGGGGATTGCCAGTGGCGTGCCCAGCGATTTGCTCACCCGCCGCCCCGACATCGCCCGCGCTGAAGCGCAACTGGCCGCCGCCCGGGCCGACGTCAAAGTCGCCCGCGCCGCCATGCTGCCCGCCGTCACCCTGACGGCGCAGATAGGCTCGGGGGCCAACCAGTTCGACGACTTGATCCGCAGCCCCTTCTACAACCTGACTGCCGGACTGCTCGCGCCGGTCTTCAACAACGGCCGCCTGAGCGCTGAGCGCGACAAGGCCACGGCGCGTCAGGAGGAACTGCTGCAGAGTTATCGCGGCGCGATCATCAACGGTTTTGCCGACGTCGAAAAAGCCCTCAACAGCATTCGCGGCCTCGATGAACAACGCCAGTGGCAGAGCGAAGAACTGAATCAGGCGCAGACCGCGTTCAACATTGCCCAAAGCCGCTATCAGGCGGGCGCCGAAGATTTGCTGACCGTGCTGGAAACCCAACGCACGCTGTATGCGGCGCAGGACCTGAACGTGCAACTGCGGCTGTCGCGGATGCAGGCGAGCATTGCCTTGTACAAGGCGCTTGGGGGTGGGTGGCAGGCTTTGTAATTGCGCAGCCTGTCAGGCCGCTTTCGCGAGCAGGCTCGCTCCCACATTTGACCGAGTTCCTTCAGTAGGTATGAGATCCGATGTGGGAGCGAGCCTGCTCGCGAAGAACGATGACGCGGTCTCAAGCCGAAGTTTGTTTCGGCTTGAGATTGCGCGCATACCACGGTCGCTGCGGCACGCGGCGGAACAGATTGGCGAGTTTCTGTTCGTCTTCGCCGAAGGTGATGCGCAGCGCCAGTTTCATGGTTTCCGGATCCATCTCCACTGATCTTCCCACCTGCAAACCCGGCGTGGTGCTGCAACCGTGGGTGTCCGGCCCCAGCCACGGATCCGCGACTTCGACCCAGCGACCTGGGGCAAACCACTTGACGCCGTTAACCTCAAGGCGCGTGACCTGACCGGGATGGAAGCGCTCGTGCGCCCGATACCAATCCTCGACACGATCATCGATCCAGCCATGGAAATGCCAGAACACCGGATTCACATGGGAAGAGAACGGGTCGCCGAGAAAGTCGTTTTCCGGGGCGAACCAGCGCGCGGCGAAGTCGTCGAGATCCCGCGCCATAGGTACCGGCTGACCGTTGGAAGGGTCGCGCGGCACCGACGCCCAGCGCATGTGCAGCCAGTCGTGCAGACCGAGTTCCACTTCCGAGCCGAACTGGCCCAACGTCAATTTCGACAGATATTGCGGATCACGGTACTGCGATTCCCAGACTTCAAAATTGCTTTGATAGGTCTCGGCGGTTTTCAGATCGCTGACCCACTGGGTGTATTCATCATCTTCGGCCGCCAGCCAGGTTGGCGGCAGCGCCGTGCCATCGTGGTTGTCGAAGTAGCGCGCGAAGCCCTGGCGATCGCGGATCAGCTCCGGTTGCGGCAATGGGAAGAACTGCCACGACGGCAGATCCATCATCGAGCGCGCCGTGCCGAGCATGTGCCGGTGCATGAAAAAGAAATCGATGCCGGAGCCGTTGCGATCCTTGTGCACACCGCGGGCGTCGCGCTCCTTGTCACGCGGACCAGGCTGCCAGCCCAAGCCGCGTAACGCGTTGCGCTTGTCCTCGGACAGGGTGTGCCACTTGTCACGGGTGGCGTGCCAGACCTGATGGAACAGGCGATGTTCGGGCGAAACTAACCACGCCAGCAATGGCTCGTTGAGTGGCGTGCGTTGGCGGGCTTCAGGGAACAGGCATTTGACCGCGATAAAGCGATTGTCCTGAGCGGGCAAGGCCAACGGGCGATCAAGGCGCTGCACCGTGCCACTGAGGGTGCCGCTGCCGGCATTGCCGAAGTCAGCCCAGACTTCATCGAGGATCATGTTCAGTTCGTAATCGACGCGACCGTCCGTACCGAGCAGACGCCAGCTCAGTTTCGAAGCCTCGGCCCCGGCCAGATCGCCGAGAATTCGGTAACGAGGTGTTTCGTCACTGCGCAAACGCTCGGCGGTGTCGAGAAAGCCGTTCACGCCCCGGCCCTTCTGACCGATGTCGACAAACACTTCCAGCCCTTCAGCCGGCAAGCCATCGAGGCCGGCGTCAATGCCGGTAAATCGAATTTTCCAGACCCCGCGCAAGGCGTTGGCCAAGCGCTGCCCGGCCACGTCAGCGACATCGAAAGACGCCTCACCCGGAGTAATCGTCGGGTCAGGCTTCGTCCATTCACGGTGCCCGAAATAAGCCGCAGGCACGGCAGCGCCAGTCAACGCCAGGCCTGCCATGAACCATCGTCGAGAAATCCTCATTGCCCTACCTGTGTCAGCCATGAAGCAGGCTTTATCCAAGCTAGAACGTTTGCTGCGCGGGTAAATTTATGGGGGTTGCGATCTTTTAACCCGGCGACCTAAATTCCACGGCCATTCACTCGTTCTTCCCAGATAGCAAAGGCCTCTGCGCCTGCACCTCGACGGCGAACCTGACTGAGATGGCAATGACAAAACCACGTTCGAAAAAGGCTCTTTTCATTGGCCTGCCGCTGGCTCTGGCGATCAGTGCCGGCGCTGCTTTCGCGGTCTGGGATATCTGGTTCAAGGACAATCCCGGCTATCCGCACAAGGTCATGCAGCAGGCCGAAGCGCTGCACGAACACATGCTCTCGTTCGACAGTCACATCACCGTCACCCAGGATTTCGGCACCACCGGTAACGAAGTCGACAAGGACGGCAGTGGCCAGTTCGATCTGGTCAAAGCCAACCGTGGTCGCCTGTCCGGTGCGGCGCTGACGATTTTCGGCTGGCCGGAAATCTGGAACGGTGCCAACGCGCCACACAAACCTACCGCCGGTTTCGTCGACGAAGCACGCAATCAGCAGGAAATCCGCTACAAGATCATTTCCGGCATGGTCCGCGACTTTCCCAACCAGGTCGGGATCGCCTACACCCCTGCCGATTTCCGCCGCCTGCACGGCGAAGGCAAGTTTGCGATTTTCATCAGCATGCTCAACGCCTACCCGCTCGGCCACGACCTCAACCTGCTGGATCTGTGGACGGCGCGGGGTATGCGCATGTTTGGCTTCAGCTACATCGGCAACAACGACTGGGCTGACTCGTCGCGGCCGCTGCCGTTTTTCAATGATTCGCCGGACGCCCTCGATGGCCTGTCGGATCTGGGCAAGCAAGCGGTCAAACGCCTCAACGACCTGGGCGTGATCATTGATGTCTCGCAGATGTCGACCAAGGCCCTGGAGCAGGTCGCGCAACTGAGCCGCACACCGTTGGTGGCGTCGCACTCGGCACCACGGGCGATGGTGGACATCCCGCGCAACCTCAGCGACAAGGAATTGCAGCTGATCAAGAACAGCGGTGGCGTGGTGCAGATCGTCGGTTTCTCGCAGTACCTGCGCCCGCTGACCCAAGGCACCCAGGACAAGCTCAACGAACTGCGCAAACGCTACGACCTGCCGCCGCTGCCAAACCTGGCCATGGCGCTGATGCCGGGCGACCCGATTATCGCCGCATGGTCCGAGCAGAAGTTCGGCGAGTACGCCGGCCAGCTCTACGCCATCCTCGAAGAGGAACCGAAAGCCAGCCTCAAGGACTTGGGCGACGCCATCGATTACACGGTGCGCAAGATCGGCATCGACCACGTCGGCATCAGCTCGGACTTCAACGAAGGGGGCGGCGTCAAAGGCTGGGAGAACGTCGGCGAAATCCGCAACGTCACCGCTGAACTGATTTCACGCGGCTACTCCGAAGCCGACATCGCCAAGCTCTGGGGCGGCAACTTTCTGCGCGTCTGGGATCAGGTCGAGAAATCTGCCAAACCGGCGCTGGCCACTGCTCGTGATGCGGTCAAGCCATGAGCAACCGTCGTGACTTCTTGAAGCAGGCCGGGATTCTCGCGGCGGCACTGCCATTGGGTGCGAGCCTGCCAAACGTCGCCGCCGCCGCGCCCGCAGCGCCCGCGACAACACTGCCGCGCGACAAGTGGGGGCAGTTGCAGCAGTTGTTCAATCAGGATCCTGACTACCTGCACTTTTCCAACTTCCTGATCACCACCCACCCGAGACCGGTGCGCGAGGCGATTGAAATGCACCGCGCCGCCCTCGATAAAAACCCCGGGCTGGCGATGGACTGGGACGTCGGTGTGATCGAACAGCGCGAACACGATGTACGCGTCTGGGCCGGCCAATACCTGCAAGCCGATGCCAGGCAAATCGCCCTGACCGGCAGCACCACCGAAGGTCTGACGATGATTTATGGCGGTGTGCACGTGCGCGCCGATCAGGAAATCCTCACCACCGAACACGAGCATTACGCCACCCACACGATTCTGGAACTGCGCAGCGAACGCGAAGGCACCAAGGTGCGCAAGATTCGCCTGTTCGACGACCCGCAAAAGATCAGTGAAAAAGAATTGCTGGCCAACATCGACCGCAGCATCCGCCCGGAAACCCGCGTACTCGGCATGTGCTGGGTGCATTCGGGCAGTGGCGTGAAACTGCCGCTCGGCGCCATCGGCGCGCTGGTCGACAAACACAACCGCGGCCGCAGCGATGGCGACCGGATCATCTACGTGGTCGACGGTGTGCACGGTTTTGGCGTCGAGGACCTGAGTTTCCCGGCGATGAATTGCGACTTCTTTATCGCTGGCACGCACAAATGGATGTTCGGCCCGCGCGGCACCGGCATCGTGTGCAGCCGCACGCCGGAAGTGAAATACGTCACGCCGATCATCCCGACGTTCTCCGAGGCCGAGCACTTTTCCACGACGATGACACCGGGCGGTTATCACGCCTTCGAACACCGCTGGGCGCTGACCGAGGCGTTCAAGTTGCACCTGCAATTGGGCAAAGCCGAGGTGCAGGCGCGCATCCATGAACTCAATAGCTACCTGAAAAAACGCCTGCTGCAACGCCCACAGATCGAACTGGTGACGCCGTTGAGTGCGGAGTTTTCTGCCGGATTCACCTTCTTCCGGGTCAAGGGCAAGGACAGCGACAAGATCGCCGCGCACCTGATGGCCAACCGCGTGGTTGCCGATGCCGTGACCCGTGATGTCGGCCCGGTGATCCGCACCGCCCCCGGTTTGCTCAACAGCGAAGCGCAGATCGACCGCCTGCTGGACATCCTCGACCAGGCCCTGTGAAGCCGATCCTTTTTTCCTTTTAGCGAGACGCGAAATGAACAGTGAGTTACCTCGTTTTTCCTTGAAAGTCCTGCCTGCCCTGGTGCTCGCCGCCCTCGCCGCCGGCCTGTTGCCGAGCGCCGCTCAGGCCGCAACACCACCCGCGCCAGGCAAAGTGTTCAAAGACTGCAAGGATTGCCCGGAAATGGTCGTGCTACCGACCGGCACCTTCACCATGGGCACCCCGGAAGACGAAGTCGGCCGCGAGCCTGACGAAGGCCCGATGCACCCGGTGACGTTCGCCAAACCCTTGGCCATCAGCCGTTTTCAAGTGCTCAAGGGCGAATGGTTCGCCTTCCTCAAAGACACCGGCTACCAGATGCCTGACGGCGATGACCGCCCGGGTCGTGCCTGCAAGGCCGGGATCCCGGACTACCAGGGCAGTGATCCGCGCAAGCAATACACCGACCGCCACCCGGCCGTGTGCATGGACTTTGCCGAGGTCAACGCCTATGTCGCGTGGCTGTCGAAAAAGACCGGCAAGCAATACCGCCTGGTCAGCGAATCCCTGCGCGAATACGCCGCCCGTGGCGGCACCAGCGGCCCGTTTCCTTTCCCGTTCGATGAAGGCAAGGAATACAGCATCGCCAAACACGCCAACACCTATGGTGCTGCCGATGGCTACAACTTCACCGCCCCGGCTGGCAGCTTCGCGCCGAACGCCTTTGGCGTGTACGACATGCACGGCAACGTCTACGAATGGACAGCCGACTGCTACAACGAAAACTACGTCGGCGCACCGAGCGATGGCAGTGCCTGGCTGACCGGCAAGTGTGAATTCAAGCGCATCCGTGGCAACGATTGGGGTGAGGCTCCGGTGTTTTCTCGCTCCGGCAACCGCAATGCACTGGTGCCCGGCGATCGCGGCGACTGGATCGGCTTCCGGGTTGCCCGCGATCTGTAACGACCACGCCGCTTAAATTAACCCCCCCTCCAGTCGTTTTACAGGTGGGCGCGCTCCAAAGCGACGCGCCCCCGCCCTCAACGTCACCCAGGTGAAGGCCGCCACCGATGCCGGCCTTCGTCGTTCTTACAAGCAGGGAACCTCCATGAGCAAACCAACACGCGGGGTGATCAATGAATTGTTCACCCTGCTCAAACCCTTTCGTCTGATTGTTGCCGGCTCGATCCTGCTGGGCATGGTCGGTGGCCTCAGCGTTACCGTGCTGCTGGCGACGATCAACAATGTCCTGCATGCCGAGGGCGGCCTGACCAACACCGTGGTCGCCGCGTTCGCCGGGTTGTGCCTGCTGGCACTGGTCAGTTCGATTTTTTCCGATATCGGTACCAACTACGTCGGCCAGAAAATCATTGCCAAGCTGCGCAAGGAGCTGGGTGAAAAGGTCCTCTCGGCGCCGATCGAACAGATCGAACGCTATCGCAGCCATCGGCTGATTCCGGTGCTGACCCACGATGTCGACACCATCAGCGATTTCGCCTTTGCGTTCGCGCCGCTGGCTATTTCCCTGACCGTGACACTGGGCTGCATGGGCTATCTGGCGATGCTGTCGTGGCCGATGTTTCTGATGATGGTCGTGGCGATCATTATCGGCACCGTTGTTCAGTACATCGCTCGCGGCCACGGCATCAAGGGGTTCATGGAGGCTCGCGATTCCGAAGACGAACTGCAAAAGCACTACAACGCGATTGCCGAAGGCGCCAAAGAGTTGCGCATTCATCGCCCGCGCCGGCACCGCATGTTCGTCTCGGGTATCGAGCACACCGCCGACAAGATCTGCGACACGCAGATTCGCTCGGTGAACATTTTCGTGGTCGCGAAAACCTTCGGTTCGATGCTGTTTTTTGTGGTGATCGGTTTGGCGCTGGCCCTGCAGTCACTCTGGCCGAGCACTGACAAAGCGGTGATGAGCGGCTTCGTGCTGGTGTTGCTGTACATGAAAGGACCGCTGGAGCATCTGATCGGCACGCTGCCGATTGTCAGCCGCGCGCAGATCGCCTTCCGCCGTATTGCCGAATTGTCGGAGCAGTTCTCCTCGCCAGAGCCGCACCTGCTGCTCAGCGATCAGGGCAACCGCAAAACCCCGGTGCACAGCCTGGAACTGACCGACGTCGCCTACAGCTTCCCGGCCGTCGAAGGCGCCACGCCATTCCGCCTGGGGCCGGTGAACCTGAAGATCGATCAGGGCGACATCATTTTCATCGTCGGCGAAAACGGTTGCGGCAAGACCACCCTGATCAAGTTGCTGCTGGGACTTTACGCGCCGCAGCAGGGTGAAATCCGCCTCAACGAGCAAGTGGTCACCGCCCTCACCCGCGACGACTACCGACAATTGTTCACGACGATTTTCGCCGACTACTACCTGTTCGACGACGTGGTGCAGGGCGACACGCATATTCCCGAAGACGCCAACCAGTACCTGCAACGCCTGGAGATCGCGCACAAGGTCAGCGTGCGTGACGGCTCGTTCACCACCACCGATCTGTCGACCGGTCAGCGCAAGCGTCTGGCATTGGTCAATGCGTGGCTGGAGGAACGTCCGGTACTGGTCTTCGACGAGTGGGCCGCCGATCAGGACCCGACCTTCAGAAGAATTTTCTACACCGAACTGCTGCCCGACCTGAAGCGTCTGGGCAAAACCATCATCGTCATTTCCCACGATGACCGCTATTTCGACATTGCCGACCAGTTGGTGCGCATGGAAGCAGGAAAAGTCATTACGGAACTGCAAACGGCGTAAATAGCCACGATTCTCATTCTGGTTTTATGAGCCTCGTGCGTCTAATTAAGAATCGATAACAACTACAACCCAATTAAAACCTGCAAGAGTGAAACACGATGCCAGCAATTCCGGGGATTCCACGTTTTACCAAGGCGCTGATCATGCGTCGCATGTTGCAACCGGGCTTCAGTGCCACTGCTTTCAGCATGGCCCTTGCCTTGCCGTTCAGCGCGCATGTTCAGGCTGAAGAAGTCAGTTTCAATATTCCTGCGCAATCGCTGGCAAGTGCACTGCAGGCGTTGGGCACGCAATCGAACATGCAGGTGCTGTACAGCGCCGATGACGTGCAGGGCTTGCGCAGCCAGCCGGTCAGCGGCCGGTTGTCGCCGTCGCAGGCGCTGTCGCAGATGCTGGTGGGGACCGGCGTCATGTTCACCGTACAAGGCAACACCGTCACCGTGCGCGCCCGATCTTCCGGTAACTCGCTGGAACTGGGTGCGACCAACATCAATGGCAAAGCCGTGGAATCCGCTTACGGCCCGGTCGATGGTTACGTCGCGACCCGCAGTGCCACCGGCACCAAGACTGACACGCCGATTCTCGAAATTCCGCAAACCATCAACGTCGTCACCGCCGAACAAGTACAGACCCAGGGTGCACGCAACCTGACCCAGGCCCTGCGCTACACGCCCGGCCTGAACGTCGGTGGCTTCACCGACCGCAACGCCATCGCCGACGAAATCACCAGCCGTGGCTTCGCGCCGACCCCGCTGTACCTCGACGGCGCCTACCTGCCGTACGCCGGTAGCCTGGGCGGTGCTCCGCAGATCGACCCGTACACCCTCGAGCGTATCGAAGTGCTCAAGGGCCCGTCGTCGGTGCTCTACGGTCAGAACCAGCCGGGCGGCATCATCAACATGGTCTCCAAGCGTCCGACCACCGAGCAGCGCAGCCAGGTCAAACTGGGCGCCGGCAGCTACGACCGGGTCAATGGCGCATTCGACACCAGCGGCCCGATCGACGATCAGAAAGAGTTCACCTACCGCGTCATCGGCGTTGGCAAGAAAGGCGGCCAACAGGTCGATCACACGCACAGCGAGCGCATGTTGCTGGCGCCCAGCCTGACCTGGACACCCAACGACGACACTTCCCTGACCCTGCTCGCACAGATCCAGCGTGACGACGGCCTGGAAGACTATCAGGCGCTGCCGATGATCGGCTCGCTCAAGCGCGGCCCGAACGGCGAGCGCATCGACCGCGAGTTCTTCTCCGGCGACACCAAATACAACGACTACAAGCGTGACCAATACGTCTTCGGCTACGACTTCACGCACAATTTCACCGAAGATCTGAAGTACCGCTCCACCGCGCGCTACACCGACGTACGCGATGACTACAAGGGTTTCTACCTGCGCAGCTTCGTCACCGATGACGCCGGCGTGACCGATTACACCCGCGCCAATCGGGTCAAGCTGAACTGGAAACAGCACAACACCGCGTACACCGTCGATAACAACCTGGAATACAAATTCAACACCGGTGCGCTGGAACACACCACGTTGATGGGCGTCGACTATCGCCATTTCAACCGCAAGTACGACGGCTACAACGCCTATAACGTGTTGCCGATCAACCTGTATGGCGAAAACAACAATTACGACACCAGCAGCGTCACGCCACAACTGGACACCAAGTGGGACAACACCATTCGCCAGACCGGTGTGTACCTGCAAGACCAGATCAAACTGGACAAGTGGATCCTGACCATCGGTGGCCGCCAGGACTGGGCCGAAGTGGAAAACAAGGACCTGCTGGCGCGCACTGTCGAAGAGAAGCGTGACCACAAGTTCACCAGCCGCGTGGGCCTGACGTACGTCACCGACTTCGGCCTCGCGCCGTACGTCAGCTACTCCGAATCGTTCCTGCCAACCCTCGGCACCGCAGCACCTGAACGCGGTGGCAAGGGCTTCGAGCCGACCGAAGGCCAGCAGTACGAAGTGGGTGTGAAATACCAGCCGTTCGACCAGACCCTGATCACCGCCTCGGTGTTCCAGATCAAGCAGAAGAACGTGCTGACCGGCGACACCGATTACCCGCAGTACCAGGCCCAGACGGGTGAAGTACGTTCGCGCGGCGTCGAACTGGAAGTCAAATCGACCTTCGACAACATCGACGTGATGGCTGCCGCCAGCTACCTCGACTCGTTCTACACCAAAGACACCTGGGGCAACAAAGACAACCGCAGCGAAGCTCAGGCGCCGGTCTCGGCACTGGTCTGGGCCAACTACCACTTCACCCAGGCGTCGCTCAACGGCCTGACCTTTGGTGCCGGCGCACGCTACACCGGGCGCAAGCCGGGGGATGCGGCCAACTCGTTCGACGTGCCGTCCTACGTTGTCTACGACACCACCGTCAGCTACGACATGGGCAAACTGTCGCCTAGTCTGCGCGGTGTGCAAACCAGCCTGAACGTGCAGAACATCTTTGACCGTGAGTACATCTCGGACTGCAACTACTCGTTCGGTTGCTACTACGGCCAGGAGCGCGTTGCATCGGTTGAAGTGTCTTACGACTGGTAAGCCACCCCACCGACTAAACCGGGCGATTGCCCGGTTTTTTTATGCCCTGAAACCGCTCTTCGGCAGCTCCTACAGGGGATGTGTTTAATGTGACAAGGCTGTGCGCAGGCTTTGGGTGAGTTGGGTGTAGACGTTATCGATGTCCGGCACCACGCTCTGCAGACGCAGAAAGTCGTGAATCAAACCGCTGTACTCGATCAGTTCCACGGTGACGCCCTGCTCTTGCAGACGCCGGGCATAGGCGCGGCCTTCATCCAGTAACGGATCGTGACCGGCCAGGGCAATCACCGCAGGGGCCATGCCTTGGTAATCCGTTGCCAGCAACGGCGAGAAGCGCCAGTCGAGACGATCCGCCGCGTCGTTGGCGTAGTGCCGGTAAAACCATTCCAGTGTCTCGCTTTCCAGCAGATAGCCTTCGCCGAACAGCTCGGTCGAGGGGCTGCTGGTCGAGGCATCCGTTACCGGATAGCAGAGCAGTTGCAGACAAGGCGTAACGGCCAGAGAGGCGGGATCGCGCGCCGATTGCAGAGCCAATACTGTCGCCAGTGTCGCGCCGACGCTGTCGCCACCGAAGGCCACGCGCGTGATGTCCAGACCTTCAGCCGCAGCGTGCTGCGCCAGCCACGCCAAGGCATCGGCCCCATCATTGAGCGGCGTTGGAAACTTGTGTTCCGGGGCCACGCGATAGCCCACCGACAACACCGCACACGGCGTCCGGGCGCAGAACTCGCGGCACACGCCATCGTGGGATTGCAGACTGCCGACCACATAACCGCCACCGTGGAAATACACCAGCACCGGCAGCGCCTCGGCCTGCGGATTGGCGGGACGGTACAGGCGCAATTCCAGGCCGGCACCGTCACGCGCTGTAAACGGCAGCGTCACGACACTGACATCCGCCGGCGCACCCCAGCGCAACTGCTCCGTGGTGCGCTCGAAAGCCTCCCGGGCCTGAGCCGGCGTCGACAAATGAAACGGGCCGGGGCCGTCGGCCTGGCTTTCTTCGGCCAGGTCGAGGAAGGCATTGAGTTCCGGATGCAGGGACATCGCAGGTTTCCTTATGAAATAGCCACAGACGAAAGAGGAGCCGCAAGGGCTCCTCTGTGTATAACGATGGATCAGGCCCAATACTTAGGCCGCTTGTGCGACACAGTGCTCGATCAGCGCCTCCAGTTCTGCCTGATACTCGCGCATCAGCTGTTCGACGGTCTCGGCGCGGTAACGGCGAGTGCTGTAAATACAGCGCAAAGCCAAGCGCCCGTCATACACCTGCCCCACCACTTCCAGCCAGTTACCCAATGCAGCTTGCGGGCTGTAGCAACTGCCGTAACTTTCTGCCGCCGGCACCAGCATGGCCTTGTCGTCGAAGCTCTGGTCAAACTGCCCGAGGTAGTTGAAGGTCACCCGTGCCTGCGGTGCCTGACTCAATGTTTCAGCCATTTGCCCGCCGCTCATGTGGCGCAGCACGCCGTAGCCCAGACCTTTGTTCGGCACCGCCGCCAATTGTCGCTGCACGGCACGCACCGAGGTGCCGATGTCGGCGTTCTCGCCCGGTGTCAGACGCACCGGGAACATGCTGGTGAACCAGCCCAGACTGCGGCTCAGGTCGATGTCTTTGACCAGGTCCTCACGACCGTGGCCCTCAAGTTGAATCAGCACCGAAGACTGCTCACTCCAGCGGCACAACACCCGGCTCAACGCCGCTAGCAACACGTCGTTGATCTGCGTCTGATACACCGCCGGCACTTGCTTGAGCAGTTGCTGGGTGTGCTGCTCCGACAAGCCCAAATGCGCCACCGACTGGTATTGCACCTGATTCTTGCCGCGCGGGTTATCGCACGGCAACTCGCTGCCGGGCTGGTCGATCTGCGCCAGCCACCAGGCTTTTTCCTCCGTCGGGTAATCCGCCGCATAGGCTTGCAAGCCTTCGGCCCAGGCGCGATAGCTGCTGGTGCGAATCGGCAGGTTCGGCGAACCACCGGCGCTGTACGCCTCGTATGCCACCTGCAAATCCTGCAACAGCAAACGCCATGACACCGTGTCGATGACCAAGTGATGAATGACCATCAGCACACGGATTTCGCCATCAGGCAACGTCACGTGCGCCGTGCGCCACACCGGCCCATTGTGCAGATCGAGGCTGCGTTGCACTTGCTCGGCGTACAGTTCCAGCTCGGCTTCATCAGCCACTTCGTGCTGCCACAGCAGCGCTTCGTTGGCCCATTGCGCCTGCATGTCCGCCAGCGGTTGGTAATGCTGATAATGCCGCCCGCCAACATCGCTGAAGCGCAAGCGCAGTGCATCGTGTTGCTGCATCATCGCGCGCAGGGCCATTTCCAGCGCTGGCAGGTTCAGCGCTTGCCGCGCACGCAACATCAACGCCTGGTTGTAGTGATGCGGCTCGCTCATGCGCTGATCGAACAGCCATTGCTGGATCGGAATCAGGTTGAACTGCCCTTCCGCCGCCACCTGCGTCACGTCTTCAACCACGCTCGCCACAGCGCTCGAACGCTGTTCGAAAATCGCTTCGATGGTCTGCCCACGCATCAGGTCGCGCAGTTTCAGATCCAGCTTCAACTCCGCGTGGTTACGCACCCGCGAAACCACTTGCAGGCTCAGAATCGAGTCGCCACCCAGTTCGAAGAAGTTGTCGGTAATGCCCACGCGCTCGACTTGCAACACATCGGCCCAGACCTCGGCCAGCAGTTGCTCGTCACGGGTGCGCCCCGGCACATACTCCGCGCCTTTGAACTCGGGTTCAGGCAAGGCCTGGCGATCGAGTTTGCCGTTCGGCGTGACCGGCAACGCGGCCAGGCAGATCACCTGCGCCGGCACCATGTAATCGGGCAGTTGCGCACGCAACTCGGACTTCAGCCGATCACCGATGGCCACGCCCTCTGGCGTCACCACATAACCGATCAGTTGTTTGCCCGACGCACTGTCACGAGCGATCACCAAGGCATCGCTGACGTCGGCGAGCTGACGCAGACTGGCTTCGATTTCGCCGAGTTCGATCCGGAACCCGCGCACCTTGATCTGATGGTCGATGCGCCCGACGTAATCGAGCACGCCGTCGGCACGCTGGCGCACCAGGTCACCGCTGCGATACAGACGCTCACCCGGCTGGCCGAACGGGTCCGGCACGAAACGCTCGGCGCTCAGGTCCGGACGCTGGTAGTAACCACGGGCGATGCCCTGGCCGCCGATGTACAGTTCGCCGGCAATGCCCGGTGGCAGCGGATTGAGATCTTCGTCGAGCACGTACAGCGTACGCTCGCCGACAGCACGTCCGATCGGCGCGTAAGCCGCTTCACAGCGCTCGCTGACCGGCACCTTCCACAGCATCGGTGTGACCACGGTTTCGGTCGGGCCATAACCGTTGGTGAAGAATTGCGGACGTAACGCGGCTTTCACTTGCTCGAAGGTTTGATCCGGCACCGCGTCGCCGCCAAAGCAATATACGCGCACCGGCGGTGGCGCCAATTGGCTGTGTGCGGCGTATTCGGCCAGTTGTTTCAGGTAGGCCGGCGGGAAACAGGCAATCGTGATGCCGTGCTGATGCAGGGCCTCGAAGGTCTGTTCCGGTGTCCACAAACTGGCATCACGGATCACCAGCGTGCCGCCACTGAACAGCGTGCTCAGCCAGCGCTCGTGGGCGCCGTCAAAGGCAAACGACATGAAATGCAGCTCACGGCTGTGCTCGTCCATGTCGTACAGCTCGGCGATGGCCTGGCAATGCATGCTCATCGGCCCGTGCGCCACTGCGACGCCTTTCGGCCGCCCGGTCGAACCGGAGGTGTAGATCAGATAGGCGAGGTTGTCGGCGAGCAAGCCGCTGTGCGGAGCTGTGTCGCGGTAAGCACTGTCGTCGAACTCATCGATAGCCAGACGCGCCAGCCCTTCGACCACCGGCAAGCGCTCCTGCACCTGCGTGTGGGTGAGCAGCAGCGCCATCGCCGAATCTTCGATCATGAACGCCAGTCGCTCCGGCGGATAATCGATGTCCAGCGGCACATACGCCGAAGCGCTTTTCATCACCGCCAACAACGCCACGACCATCTCGACCGAACGTTCCAGCGCCACACCGATGACCACTTCCGGCCCGGCACCCAGTTCGATCAGGCGATGAGCCAGGCGGTTGGCGCGACGCTCCAGTTCAGCGTAATTCAGCGTAGCGTCACCGCAGACCAGCGCCGTGGCCTCAGGCCGCGACTGGGCATGGCGGGCAATCAGCTCAGGCAGCAACTGCGCCTGATAACTTGCGCCAGGCGCGGCGCTCCATTGCTCAAATGCTTGCCATTGTTGCGCGGACAAACGCTGCAGGTTGCCCAGACGCTCGCTCGGCGCGACGATCATGGCTTCAAGGGTGTCTTCCAGAGTGCGCCGGATCTGCTCCACCGCCTCCAGGCTGAAGGCATTGCGCAGGAACAGATATTCGATCGACAGCTGCTCGCCGAGATTGACCGCCAGGTCCATCGGGAAGTTGGTGACGTCATGATTGCGCGACTCGCCGAAGCTCAGACCACTGTCCTGCTGCTCGCCCAGACGTTCGTCGATCGGGTAGTTCTCGAAGACGATGATGCTGTCGAACAAGCCCTGCCCGCCGAGTCCCGACCAACGCTGAATGTCCGCCAGCGGTGCATGGGAAAACTCGCGAATATCAGTGTTGTAAGCCTGCAGTTGCTGCAGCCACTGATCCAGCGGCTGCTCCGGGCGCAGGGTCTGAATCACCGGCAAGGTATTGATGAACAGGCCAAGAATATTGTCAGCGTTGGCCAAACCGGCCGGGCGCCCCGAAACGGTCGCGCCGAACACCACGGTGTTCTGCCCGGTAAAGCGTTGCAGCAACAGCAACCACGCCCCCTGAATCAGGGTGTTCGGGGTGATTTGCAACGCACGGCAAGCTTGCTGCAAACGCGCGGTTTGCGCCGCGTCCCAACGTGAATATATCGCCTCGTGCCCCGGCAGTTCCTCGACATGCCGCGGGAACATCGCCTGATTCAGCGACGTCGCCTGTTGCAGCGGCTCGAGGCGGTTGCGCCAGAAACCTTCCAGCGAACCCTGATCCTGGCGTTGCAGCCATTCGATGAACTCGCGATAGCGGCCATTGCGCCCCTGCACCTGGCCGTGGCTGTAGAACTGCATCACCTCGCCGAACAACCGCGAACTGCTCCAGCCGTCCATGAGGATGTGGTGGCAGGTCCAGATCATCTGGTAGCGATCGTCTTCCAGACGCAGCAGCAGGACGCGCTGCAACGGCGCCTGGCCGAGGTCGAAACCAGCCAGATAATCGGCGGTCGCCCGCTCGGTGACGGCCTCCTCGCTGATGTCTTTTGTACGCCAGTCTTCGACCGTCAGCTGCAATTCGACCTGACGATGGACGATCTGCACCGGGGTATTCGAGCCTTCCGGGAAGTGGAAACTGGTGCGCAGAATATCCTCGCGCCCGATCACATATTGCCACGCCCGAGCAAACCGTTCGCTGTCCAGACCGTGCACCGGCAGGCTGATCTGGTTGATGTACAAACCGGAACTGTCGTCGGCCAGGGTGTGGAACAGCATGCCATCCTGCATCGGCGACAGCGGATAGATATCCTCCACTTGCGCCACCGGCACCGGCAGTCGATCCAGCTGCGGCTGGGTCAGACACGTCAATGGGAAGTCGGACGGTGTCAGGCCCAAATGTTCCTGCGTGCAGCAATGCTCGATCAATTGCTCCAGCGCCACCGCGTAGGCATCGGCCAGTTGCTGAATCACCGCTTCGTCGAAGACATCGCGGCTGAACGTCCAGTCCAGCGACAATTGCCCGTTGAACACCCGGCCGTCGATGGTCAGCCAGTTGCTCAGGGCGACGTCGTCGCCGTGCCCGGCCCCGCTGCCCTCTTCGCTCGGCACGAACAGTGCCTGCTCATCGAAACTCTGGTCGAACTGGCCGAGGTAGTTGAAAGTAATCCGCGCTTGCGGCAATTGCGCCAGACGTTGCTGAACAGCGTCCGCGCCGAGGTAGCGCAACACGCCATAACCCAGGCCTTTTTCCGGCACCGCGCGCAGTTGTTCCTTGATGCGTTTGATCGCCTCGGCCGGTTGTTTCGCCGGGGTCAGCAGCACCGGGAACAGGCTGGTGAACCAGCCCACCGTGCGGCTCAGGTCGACGCCGTCGAACAGTTCTTCGCGACCATGACCCTCGAGCTGCACCAGGCACGCCGGTTGCGCAGTCCACTGGCAGATCACCTGCGCCAGAGCGCTGAGCAACAGGTCATTGACCTGCGTGCGGTACGCCGACGGCGCCTGCTTGAGCAGACGATGGGTCTGTTCGGCATCCAGCCGCGTGTTGACCGAACGGCCATGCACCGACGCCTGACTGCCCTCGGGACGACTGCGCGGCAACTCCGGCAAGGCCTGATCGAGTTGACGACTCCAGTAGTCGAGTTCCTTGTTCAGCGTTGCGCTGTGCGCATAGGCCTGCAACTGCTCGGCCCAGGCTTTGAACGCGGTGGATTTCGCCGGCAGCGCCACCGGCTGGTTTGAATTCAGTTGACGATAGGCGGTTTGCAAATCTTCCAGCAACACTCGCCACGACACGCCGTCCATCACCAAATGGTGAATCGCCAGGTGCAGACGCTCGCTGCCGTCCTGCACCGCCATCAACGTGCAGCGCAGCAACGGGCCGTTTTGCAGATCGAGACTGCGTTGGGCCTCATCGGCAATGGCGACAATTTCGTCAGCGCCCTCGGCTGAGCGTTGCCAGATTTCCAGCGCTTGCTCGGCCGGTGCTTGATGGCTGGCCTGCCAAGCGCCATTGCTCGCCTGCACAAAACGCAGGCGCAAGGCGTCGTGATGCGCCACCACATGCACCAACGCCTGCTGCAGGTGAGCGACGTTCAGCGCTTCGCGCGGCGTCAGCATGACTGACTGGTTCCAGTGCTCGCGGTGCGGGATATCAGTGGCGAAGAACCACTGCTGCATCGGCACCAGCGGACTTTCACCCGTGACCGGGCCTTGATCGATCCGTGCTTCCTCGGCGGCCGTGGCCACGCGGGCCAGCGCTTGAATGTTCTGATGCAGAAACAGGTCTTTCGGGGTCAGGCCAATGCCCTGCTGACGCGCGCGGCTGACCACTTGAATCGAGTTGATCGAGTCGCCACCGAGGGCGAAGAAATTGTCCGCCGTACCCACCTGAGCCACGCCGAGCACCGCTTGCCAGATCTGCGCCAGCGCTGTTTCGATCGCATTGACCGGCGCGACAAAATCTTGCTGGGCTTCGGCCACATCAGGCGCTGGCAATGCCTTGCGGTCGAGCTTGCCGTTGGGGCTCAGCGGCATGCTCTGCAGCAGGGTCAAGTGCGCAGGCACCATGTGCTCCGGCAAGGTCTGGCGCAAATGCGCCTGCAGGGTTTCACGCATCGATGGCCAATCCGTCGCGTCGATCTCCGTGGCGACGACATAACCACTGAGGACTTTGCCGCTGCGGCTGCCCTGCGCGACGACCACCGCTTCACGCACGGCGTCGTGCTCCAGCAGACGCGCTTCGATCTCACCCAGCTCGATGCGGAAACCACGGATTTTCACCTGATGGTCGATGCGACCGATGTAATCGATCACACCATTCGGGCGATAGCGCGCCAGATCGCCGGTGCGATACAGGCGCTCGCCGGCCACGAACGGACTGGCGACAAAGCGTTCGGCGGTCAATTCCGGGCGACGGTGGTAGCCGCGCGCCAGGCCTTGGCCGCTGAGGTACAGCTCGCCATTGACGCCGCTCGGCACCGGGTTGAGTTCGGCGTCGAGAATGTAGGTCATCAGGTTGGCAATCGGCTCGCCGATCGGCACCGCATCGCGACCTTCGTCGCGGCAGGTCCAATGGGTCACGTCGATCGCCGCTTCGGTCGGGCCGTAGAGGTTGTACAAACCGGCATTCGGCAACTTGGCGAAGACCTGTTGCTGCGCATCGATCGGCAACGCTTCACCGCTGCAGACAATCCGGGTCAGGCTGGTGCAGCGGCTGACATTGGTATCCAGCACAAACGCTTGCAGCATCGACGGCACGAAATGCAGGGTGGTGATCGCTTCGCGCTCGATCAGGCTGACCAGTTTCGCCGGATCACGATGGTCGCCCGGTGCCGCGACGACCAGACGTACGCCAGTCATCAGGGGCCAGAAGAACTCCCACACCGACACGTCAAAACTGAACGGGGTTTTTTGCAGCACGCTGTCAGCGCCGCGCAGTTCATAAGCCTGCTGCATCCAGCACAAACGGTTGGTCAGCGCGCCGTGGCTGTTGCCGGCGCCTTTCGGCTTGCCGGTGGAGCCAGAGGTGTAAATCACGTACGCGAGGTTTTGTGCGCTCAGCGCCGGCGTCGGATTGCTCGACGCAGCATCGCCGAGCCAGGCGTCATTGGCGTCGAGTAGCAGCGTCTGCACATGCTCTGGAATCGGCAAGGTCTCGACCAGCGCCTGTTGCGTCAGCAACCATTGGATGCCGCTGTCATCGATCATGTACGCCAGACGTTCGGTCGGATACTCCGGATCCAGCGGCACGTAAGCGCCACCGGCCTTGAGAATGGCCAGCAAGCCGACGACCATTTCCAGACTGCGGTGCACCGAGATGCCCACCAGCACATCCGCGCCAATGCCCCGCGCAACCAGGGCATGGGCCAAACGGTTGGCCCGCTCGTTGAGCTCACGGTAAGTCAGCGACTGCCCTTCGAACGTCAACGCCACCGCGTGCGGAGCACGCTCGACCTGCGCTTCGATCAGATGATGCACCGGCTGCTGATTCGGGTAGTCGGCAAACGTGTGGTTCCAGTCTTCGACGATCACTCGTCGCTGCGCCGCGTCGAGCATCGGCAGTTCGCCAATGCGTCGGGTCGGCTGCGCGACGATCGCGCGCAACAGATTGAGGAAATGCTCGCCGAGACGAGCGATGGTCGAAGGTTCGAACAGATCGCTGGCATACGACAGCGCCGCACTGATGCCTTCATCGAACTCGAAGGTGTCCAGCGTCAGGTCGAACTGCGCGGTGCCGGCGTCCCAGGTCAGCTCTTCGAGGCTCAGGCCGGGCAACGCCGAAACGGCGCGACGCGCATCGCTGGCATGGTTGAACATCACCTGGAACAACGGTGTATGGCTGAGGTTGCGAGCGGGTGCGAGCAATTCCACCAACTGCTCGAATGGCAGATCCTGATGCGCCTGCGCGCCCAATGCGCGTTGTTTGACCTGATCAAGCAACTGGTCGAAACGCAGGTTGCCGTCGATGTCAGCCTTGAGCACTTGCGTGTTGACGAAGAAGCCCAGCAGGCGCTCGGTTTCCACGCGATTGCGGTTGGCGATCGGCACGCCGACGCGAATATCGTTTTGCCCGGTGTAGCGATGCAACAGGGTCTGGAACCCCGCCAACAACAGCATGAACAACGTGGTGTTGCGCTCTTTGGCCAGACGCTTGAGGCCTTCAGCCAGCGCCGGTTCCAGGCTGATCGGCAGACGCGCACCGCGATAGCTTTGCTGTGCCGGACGCGGATGATCGGTGGCCAATTCAAGAATCGGCTGTTCGCCGCCCAACTGCGCCGTCCAGTAATCCAGTTGCCGTTGCTGCTCCCCCGCCTCCAGCCATTGCCGCTGCCAGTGGCCATAGTCGGCGTACTGGATCGGCAACGGCGTCAGCGCAGCCGGTTGACCCTGACTGAAACCGGCGTACAGCTGCATCAGGTCATCGACCATGATTTGCATCGACCAGGCATCGGAAACAATGTGGTGTTGGGTCAGGATCAGCACATGGTCGTCAGCGGCCAATTGCAGAAGTTTGACCCGCAGCAGCGGCCCATGCTGCAAATCGAACAGTTGCCGGGTTTCGGCTTCGATCAACCCGCGCAGGCCTTGCGCGTCGAGCGCGGCATCGACCGATGCAAGCGCAATGGTCACGGCAGCAGCATCTTCGATCACTTGCACCGGACGTTCGTTGTCCAGCACGAAGCGAGTGCGCAAACTTTCGTGACGCTCGACCAGCGCATCGAAACTCTGTTGCAACGCCGCTGGATCCAGTGCGCCGCGCAAGCGCAGCGCCGCCGGAATGTGATAAGCGCTGCTGGTCGGGTCCAGTTGCCAGAGGAACCACTGACGCTGTTGCGCGTAAGACAAGGCCAGCGGCTGCTCGCGCGGAACGCGACTGATCGCCGGCTCCTGCTCGGCAGATGCCGGGTCCATCGCCTCGACAAACCCTTGCAGGCTGTTGTGGGCGAACAGCAAGCGCAGCGGCACCTGAATCTCGAGTTGCTGACGAATGCGCGACACCACTTGCGTGGCCAGCAGCGAATGACCGCCCAGTTCGAAAAAGTTGTCGCTCAGACCAACGCGCTCGACCTTGAGGATTTGCGCCCAGATCGCGGCCACGGCCTGTTGCACCGGCGTCTCTGGTGCCACATAGGTTTTGCGCCATTGGCTGGCGTCGGGTTTGGGCAACTGTTTGCGATCGAGCTTGCCGTTCGGCGTCAGCGGGAAACGCGCCAGCAGCACCATGTGCGCCGGCACCATGTAATCCGGCAGATTGACCTTGAGGCGTGCATTGAGGCTGTCGCGCAAACGGCTCTGTGCGTCGGCATCGAGTGTGCTCAGATCAGCGCTCGGCACCACGTAAGCCACCAGCGCCTGACCACCCGGAGCATCCTGCGCCAGCACGGCCGCTTCGCGCACGGCGTCCTGTTCGAGCAGGCGCGCTTCGATCTCGCCCAATTCAATGCGGAAGCCACGGATTTTCACCTGATGGTCGATCCGGCCGAGGTATTCGATGATGCCGTCGGCACGCTGACGCGCAAGGTCGCCAGTGCGGTACAGACGCTCGCCCGTCGCGGAATAAGGGTGCGGCACAAACCGTTCGGCCGTCAGCGCCGGACGCTGGAAGTAACCGCGCGCCAGGCCTTCACCGCCGATCAGCAACTCGCCGGCCACGCCATAAGGCACCGGCAGCAAATCGGCGCCGACGATGTACAGCGTGGTGTTGTCGATCGGGCCGCCCAGCCACGGTTGCGCATCTTGCGCGCGCAGCGGATGCAACGCCGACCAAATCGTGGTTTCGGTCGGCCCGTAGAGGTTCCACACTTCACCGCCGAGGGCGAGCATGCGCACCGCCAGTTCCTGAGGCAGCGCTTCGCCGCCGCACAGGCACTTGCAACCGCGCAGCTGTGCGGCGTTTTCGTTGTCGAGCAGCATGCGCCAGGTCGACGGCGTCGCCTGCACCACGTTGACCTGCTCGGCAGTCATCAGCGCCAGTACCGCGTACGGATCCTGCGCGACCTCCTGACCGGTCAGGACAATGCACGCGCCGACCATCAGCGGAACGTAGATTTCCAGGCCAAAAATATCGAACGAGAACGTGGTCAGCGACAGCGCACGATCCTGCGCGACCATGCCCGGGGTCTTGGCCATGCTGGCGACGAAATTGGTCAACGCCGCGTGGCGAACCATCACCCCTTTCGGCTGGCCGGTCGAGCCGGAGGTATAGATCGCGTAGGCCAGATGTTCGGCATGCAGACGTGTCGGCAGATCCTCGCAGGCAAAGCCGTCGAGCCAATCGCCCTCCTGATCCAGCACCAGCGTGGTGACCGTGGCCGGGACGGGCAACTGGCTGAGCAGCGAGCCTTGCGTCAGCAGCAAATCGATGCCGCTGTCGTCGATCATGTACGCCAGACGATCCTGCGGGAATGCCGGATCCAGCGGCAGATAGGCGCCGCCCGCCTTGAGGATCGCCAGCAGGCCCACCAGCATGTGCGTGCTGCGCTCGACCGAAATACCGACCAGCACATCTGCCGCGACACCGAGGGTTTGCAGCTTGCGCGCCAATTGATTGGCCCGGGCATTGAGCTGGCCGTAGCTCAAGCGCTGGCCATCGATCACCAGCGCCGGGGCATCGGGAGTGCGCGCTGCTTGTGCTTCGAACAGTTGATGAACGAAGCCCTTTTCCGCTGCCGGCACGACGCTGCGGTTGCCGTCGTTGAGCTGCGCTTGATGTTCGGCGGCGCTCAGCAGCGGCAGTTCGCCGATGGACTGCGCAGGATTGGTGACAATCCCGCGCAGCAGGTTCTGCCAATGCCCGGCCATGCGCGCAACGGTGTCGGCGCCGAACAGATCAGTGGCGTAGATCAACGCCGCCGACAGGCCATCGCTGTGCTCGACGGTTTCCAGGGTCAGATCGAACTGCGCGCTGTGGCTGTCCCAACGCAAGCCCTCGACTTTCAAACCGCCCACCGGCGCCGCAGTCGACAAGCCTTGGGTCTGGTGATTGAACATCACCTGGAACAGTGGACTGTGACTGAGGTTGCGCTCGGGTTGCAGCGCTTCGACCAATTGCTCGAATGGCAGATCCTGATGCGCCTGCGCGCCCAGCGCAGTCTGCTTGACCTGTTGCAGCAACGCGCTGAACGCGTCCTGACTGTCGACCTCGCTCTTGAGCACTTGGGTGTTGACGAAAAAGCCGATCAGACGCTCGGTTTCCACGCGGTTGCGGTTGGCCGTCGGCACGCCGACGCGGATGTCGTTCTGACCGCTGTAGCGATGCAGCAAGGCCTGAAACGAGGCCAGCAGGATCATGAACAGACTGACCCCTTCGCGCTGCGCCATCTGCTTGAGGCCACTGGCCAACGCGGCGTCGATGTCCAGTTCCAAACGTGCACCGCGATAGCTCATGACCGCCGGGCGGGCAAAATCGGTTGGCAATTCGAGTACCGGTTGCTGACCGCCGAGGCGCGCGACCCAGTATTCAAGTTGACGCTCACGCTCGCCCGCTTCCATCCAGTGGCGCTGCCAGATCGCATAGTCGGCGTACTGGATCGGCAATTCGGGCAACAGCGGCGCCTGGCCTTGAATGAACGCGGCGTAACCTTTGACCAGTTCCTCGACCATCACCTGCATCGACCAGCCATCGGAGACGATGTGGTGCAAGGTCACGATCAGCACATGATCGTCTGGCGCCAGTTGCAGCAGACGGGTGCGCAGCAGTGGCCCTTGTTGCAGGTCGAACAGTTGCCGGGTTTCTTCTTCGATCAAGTGGCGCAGTTGCGTGTCGTCCGGCATCTGCGCCAGCACTTGCGCTTGCAGCTGCACCGGCGTAACCGCGTGGACTTGCTGCACGGCGTGCTCGCCGTGCAGCACGAAAGTAGTTCGTAGACTGTCGTGGCGCGCCACCAGCGCATGGAAACTTTTCTCCAGCGCAGCGACGTCCAGCGGCCCGCGCAGACGCAGGGCCGTGGGCATGTGGTACGCCGCGCTTTCCGGATCCAGCTGCCACAGGAACCATTGGCGTTCCTGGGCGAAAGACAACGACAAGGTGTCGAACTCGGCACTGACAGGCGGAATCGGCAGGTTCGCCGGGGAAACGTCCTCTTCGAGCATCTTCTGCAAGTACAAGCGACGTTTTTCCAGCGGCAGCGTTATGAAGCGCCTGGCAATACGTTGTGCGACAGCGGTGTCCATCAAACCTCCTCAAATTCATCAAGCAGCGCTTCAAGCTTGCTCAATTTCGACGTGCTCATTTGCTCGCCGGACTGCTCGAGTTGCGCGACAAACGCACCCAGCACCGGGAATTGGAATATCAGTTGCGGCGTCAGCTTCAGGCCCAGTTCGAGTTGCAGGCGCGAGACCACGTTGACCACCAGCAGCGAGTGCCCGCCGAGTTCGAAGAAGTCGTCAGCCAGCCCGACCTGGTCGATTTTCAGCACGTCCTGCCAGATCGCCGCGACCTTGCATTCGAGCTCGCTTTGCGGCGCCAGATAGACCGACTGATGGGCGCGGGTGTCGGGCGCCGGCAAGGCCTTGCGATCGAGTTTGCCGTTGGGCGTCAGTGGCAACCGGTCAAGGAAGACCAGGTGGGTCGGCACCATGAAGTCCGGCACCTGACGGGCCAATTGCGCCTTGAGTTGTTCTGCTAGAGATGTCGGATCAAGGCTGTGGTCGTGGCTGACCAGATACGCAACAAGATTCGGCCCGCTCAGCTCTTCCCGCGCCAGCACCACCGCCTCACGAACCTCGGGCAATGCTTGCAGGCGTGCTTCGATTTCACCCAGTTCGATACGCAGACCGCGGATCTTCACTTGATGGTCGATGCGGCCGATGTACTCGATCACGCCGTCCTCGGCATAGCGCGCCAGGTCGCCGGTGCGGTACAGACGACCGCCGAAACCGGCGAATGGATCAGGAATAAAGCGTTCGGCGGTCAGCGCGCCGCGCTGGTGATAACCACGGGCCAGCGAGTCACCGGCGATGTACAACTCGCCAGTGGCACCAACGGCGCAAGGTTGCAGCGCTGCGTCCAGCACATAGGTGCGGACATTGTTGATCGGACGACCGATCGGCATGATTCGCGCATCATCTTCAACCGTGCGCGGTACGGCGTGGCTGCTGGTGTCGATGGTCGCTTCGGTCGGGCCGTAGAGATTGCGCAACTCGCCGTCGAACAGCGCCAGCACTTGACGCGAAAGGTGCGCACTCAGGGCCTCGCCACCGCACAGCAACAGGCGCAGCGAGGCCAGTTGTTCACGCGTCGCCAGCGGCAACAATGCTTGCAACAGCGACGGCGCCATTTGCAGCACGCTGATACGCAGGCGTGCGACGTCGGCCCACAGCGTGGTCAGGTCGAGATTGAATTGTGCCGAGGCCAGCACCAGTTGCGCACCGTTCATCAGCGGCAGCCAGAATTCCCAGACCGACGCATCGAAGCTGATCGCGGTTTTTTGCAGGACGCGATCCGCCGGCGTCAGTTGCAGGCATTCCTGCATCCACTGCATGTGGTTGCTCAAGCCGCCATGACGCAAGGTCACGCCCTTAGGCTTGCCGGTGGAGCCGGAGGTGTAGATCACGTAGGCGAGGTTCTGCTCATCGATCAGCACCTGCGGATCGCGCTCGCTGTAAGCGTCCAGCCAATACGCTGGCTGATCGAGCAACAGCGTGGTCACCGCGACATCGGCAAAACGTGGTTGCAGGCTGGTTTCAGTCAGCAGCAAGGCAATGCCGCTGTCCTCGACCATGTAGGTCAGACGATCTTGTGGATACGCCGGATCCAGCGGCACGTAGGCGCCGCCAGCCTTGAGGATCGCCAGCAGGCCAACCACCATCTGTACGCTGCGCGACATCGCCAGACCGACCAGAACGTCAGGGCCGACGCCGCGCTCGATCAAGGCATGGGCCAAACGGTTGGCCTGGGCATTGAGTTGCGCATACGTCAGCGTGGCCTGCTCGGTCACCAGCGCCACGGCGTCCGGGGTCAGGCGTGCCTGCGCTTCGATGCATTGCTGCACCTGACGGCGCTCGGAGGTTTCGACGGCCGTGGCGTTCCAGTCGCGCAACAACAGCGTGCGCGTGACATCGCCCAGCAAGTCGATCTCGCCAAGGCTGCGGCCGGCCGGCGCGCTCACCATCTGCGCGAGCACGTGTGCCACCTGTTCAGCCAGGCGCTCGACGGTGTGTGTAGGGAAAGCAGCGTGGGCATAAGTAAAGTGCAGACTCAGGGTGTCATTGTGATTAACGGCCAGGGTCAACGGGAAATTAGTCTGTTCCTGATTGTCCACGGTGCCGAAGCTCAACCCTGACGGTGCCTGCGCTTGCAGCGCGTCCGACAACGGGTAGTTTTCGAACACCAGCAAGGTGTCGAACAAGCCCTCGCCGCCCTGCCCGGCCCAGCGCTGAATCTCGAACAGCGGCGTGTGCTCATGCTCGCGCAGGGCGACGTTTTGCGCCTGTACCTGTTGCAACAGCGCCGACACTGACTGCTCCGGACGTGGGCTGGCGATGACCGGCAAGGTGTTGATGAACAGGCCGATCTGTTGCTCGATGCCTTTGAGCTCGGTCGGGCGTCCCGAGACCGTGGCACCGAAGGCCACGGTGGCATGCCCGGTGTAGTGCTGCAGCAGCATCAGCCAGGCGGCCTGGATGACGGTGTTGAGGGTGACTTTCTGCGTACGGGCAAACTCGCTCAGGGCTTGCGTCTGCGCTGTGTCCAACCAGTGATAGTGACTGGCGTGGCTGCTGGCGAACGCCGCTTCGTCAACGTCGAAACGGGTTTCGGCGAGACGGGTCGGCGCCTCGAACGAACGCAGCTGCTCCAGCCAGAACGCTTCACTGACCTTGGCATCGCGCCCCTGCAGCCAACTGATGTAGTCGCGGAAGCGCCCGGCCTGACGCGGCAAGGTCTGGCCGTCATAACGCTGCAGCACTTCGCCGAGCAACTGCGAATTGCTCCAGCCATCCATCAGGATGTGGTGATGGGTGTAGATCAGGTGATAACGCTGCGCGCCGGTCTGCACCAGCACCAGACGCAACAACGGTGCGCAGGCCAGATCAAAGCCCTGCGCCAGTTCTGCCGAAGCCAAGTCAGCGAGTGCTGACGTGACATCGGCGCGAGCGCTCCAGTCCAGCGACGTGAATGGCACGTGCACCTGTTTGTGCACCACTTGCAGCGGCCGCTCACTGCCCTGCCAGATAAAACTGCTGCGCAGAATATCGTGGGCATCGACGGCGGCCTGCCAGGCATTTTCGAAGCGTTGTGGATCGAGGCCTTCGATGTCCAGGCACATCTGGTTGATGTAATGCCCACTGCCGTTTTCATAAAGGCTGTGGAACAGCATGCCCTGCTGCATCGGCGCCAATGGATAAATGTCGTCCACCGCACGCGCCGGCAGCGCCAGACCATCGAGCTGCGCCTGAGTGAAACCGGCCAGCGGGAAGTCCGACGGCGTCATGCCCTGATTGCTCGGGTCGCAGCAATGGGCGATCAGCAGCGCCAACTCAGCGGCGTAGTCATCGGCCAGTTGCTGGATCAGCGCCGGATCGAATTGCTGGCGACTGAACGTCCAGCCCAGATTCAACGCGCCGTCGAACACCTGACCATTGAGGGTCAGCCAGTTGCCGAGTGTGGTCAGTGGGCTCTGCTCATCGCCGGCGCCTTCGCTGGCAGGGCTGAACAACGCGCCCTGCGCTTCATCGAAACTGCCGTCGAACTGGCCCAGGTAGTTGAAGGTGATGCGCGGTGGCGGCAGTGCCTGCAACGCTGCGCGGGTGGCGTCGTCTCCGAGGAAGCGCAGCGCAGCAAAACCGACACCTTTGTCGGGAATCGCACGCAAGCCCTGCTTGATCGATTTGATCGAATCGGCGAGGTCAGCCGCCGGGGTCAATTTCACCGGGAACATACTGGTGAACCAACCGACGGTGCGGGTCAGATCGATGTTGGCGAACAACTCTTCACGGCCATGGCCTTCCAACTCGATCAAGGTGCTGGCGTGCCCGCTCCAGCGGCAAATCACCCGCGCCAGCGCGGTCAGCAACAGGTCGTTGACCTGCGTACGATACGCCGCCGGGGCTTCTTGCAGCAGTTGTCGGGTCAGTTGCTTGTCCAGTCGCGTATCGACCGTGACGGCCTGACTGTTGAGCGCACTGGCTTGTGGATCGAGGCACGGCAGGTCGCCCTGCACATCGCTCAACTGCGCCTGCCAGTAAGCCAATTGTTCCTGCAGTTCGGCGCTGCGGGCGTGGGCCTGCAACTGTTCGGCGAAGGCTTTGACCGAACTGGTCTTGGCCGGCAGTTGCAAGGCCTGCCCGGCGTGCAATTGGTTGTAAGCGGTTTGCAGATCGTCGAACAGAATCCGCCACGACACGCCATCCACCGCCAGGTGATGGATCACCAGCAACAGTCGTTGAGTGCCATCGGCGAGGTTCGCCAACACCCCGCGCAACAACGGCCCGGCTTGCAGATCGAGACTGCGCTGGGCCTGATTGGCCAGGGTTTCCAGCGCCGCTGCATCGGCGACTTCACGCACCCACAGCAGATTTTCCGATGCCGCTTGACGGTACTCGGCGCGCCAGCCTTCAGCGCTTTCGCTGAACGACAGACGCAAGGCATCGTGATGCTGCACCAGTGCCTGCAAGGCTTGTTCGACAAGCTCGGCTTGCAACGCGCTGGCCGGTTTCAGCAGTACCGACTGGTTGTAGTGGTGACGGTCGGGAATCGCCTCGGCGAAAAACGCTTGCTGGATCGGCAGCAACAGCGAGGCGCCCTGAACCGGGGCCTGATCGATTGCTTGCGCGTCGGTACCGGTCTGCGCCACCGAAGCCAGCGCCTGCACGGTCTGGTGCTGGAACAGATCTTTCGGCGAGAAACGAATGCCCGCCGCGCGTGCACGACTGACCACCTGAATGGAGATGATCGAGTCGCCGCCGAGTTCGAAGAAGTTATCGGTCAGGCCAACGCGTTCAAGTTTCAGCACGTCCTGCCAAATCGCCGCGATCTGTTGTTCCAGCTCGCTTTGCGGCGCCACGTAATCCTGTTGCACCTGACTGGCGTCCGCTTGCGGCAGCGCTTTGCGGTCGAGTTTGCCGTTGGCGGTGAGCGGCCATTGTTCGAGGAACAACAGGTGCGTCGGCACCATGTAATCCGGCAGATCGGCCTTGAGTTGCGCCTTGAGTTGCTCGCGCAAATCGGCTTCGTTGTCGACGTTGTGCGCGGCAATCACGTAGCCCACCAGTTGCTGACCGCTCGGCCCGTCCTGCGCCAGCACCACCGCTTCGCGCACGGCGTCGAGGGCATTCAGGCGTGCTTCGATTTCACCGAGTTCGATACGGAAACCACGGATTTTCACCTGATGGTCGATACGCCCGACGTACTCGATCACGCCGTCGCTGCGGTATTGCGCGAGGTCACCAGTGCGGTACAGACGCGCCCCGCTCTCGCCGAATGGATCGGGGATAAAGCGCAGTGCGGTGAGGTCACCACGGTTCAGATACCCGCGTGCCAGACCGGCACGGCCGACGTACAACTCGCCGATGCAACCCTTGGCCACCGGGTTCAGTTCAGTTCGCCGTCGAGCACGTACCACGACAGGTCAGCGATTGGTTCGCCGATCGGGCTGTTGGCGTCCTGCTCAAGATCCGCCACCGACAACGGACGGTACGTCACGTGCACGGTGGTTTCGGTGATGCCGTACATGTTGATCAGTTGTGGCGCCGAGTCACCGAAACGCTCGAACCACGGGCGCAGGGATTTCACGTCCAACGCTTCGCCGCCGAACACCACGTAACGCAAGGCATTCGCCCGCGTATCGGCGCAGGCCACGTGCATCAATTGCTTGAACGCCGATGGCGTCTGGTTGAGCACGGTGACGCCAGCGTCGCAGAGCAATTCATGGAATTCCTGCGGGGAACGGCTGACGTCGTACGGCACCACCAGCAATTCACCGCCGTGCAGCAGCGCACCGAAAATCTCCCACACCGAGAAGTCGAACGCGTAGGAATGGAACAGGCTCCAGACGTCCGTCGGGCCGAAACCGAACCACGGCTCGGTGGCTTCGAACAGGCGCAGGATGTTCTGGTGCGGCAGCAACGTGCCTTTGGGTTTGCCGGTGGAACCGGAGGTGTAGATCACGTAGGCGAGGTTCGACGACGCCATCGTTACTTGCGGATCGGTGTCGGCAAACGCGCTGACATCGCTGTCCAGCAGCAAGGTTTGCACGCCGTCCGGCACCGGCAGTTGACCGGCCAGCGCAGCCTGGCTCAGCAGCAGTTGAATGCCGCTGTCCTCGATCATGTAGGCCAGACGATCCTGCGGATAAGCCGGGTCGAGCGGCACGTACGCACCGCCGGCCTTGAGGATTGCCAGCAGGCCGACGATCATTTCCACACCACGCTCGGCGGCCAGACCAACCAGCACGTCCGGGCCTACACCGAGGGCGATCAATTGATGGGCGCGGCGGTTGGCCTGAAGGTTGAGTTCGCCGTAGCTCAGGGTTTGTTCGTTGAAACGTACGGCGATTGCATCGGGACGCAGACGCGCCTGCTCGGCGATCAACTGGTGCGCGCAGGCTTCGCTCGGGAAACTGCGTGGGTTCGGGTTCCACTGAGCGATGTTGTGTTGTTGCTCGCGGGCGTCCAGCAACGGCAGTTCACCAATGCGGTGCTGCGGATCGGCGACGATGCCGTGCAGCAGGTTCAGCCAGTGCCCGGCCATGCGCTGCACGGTAGCGGCGTCGAACAGATCGGTGGCGTAGGTCAGCGCCGCGCTGAGCTGGCCGTCCGCCTCAAGGGTGTCGAGGGTCAGGTCGAACTGTGCGGTCTGGCTGTCCCAGTCCTGCGCTTCGATGACCAGCCCCGGCAACGCCGGCAAGGCCTGACGCCCGGCACTCTGGTGGTTGTACAACACCTGAAACAGCGGGCTATGGCTCAGGTTGCGTTCCGGACGCAGCGCCTCGACCAGTTGTTCGAACGGCAGATCCTGATGCGCCTCGGCACCGAGTGCGGCGTGTTTGACCTGCGCCAGCAGTGCACTGAAGCGCTGCTGTGGATCGACCTCGGCCTTGAGCACCTGAGTGTTGACGAAGAAGCCGATCAGGCCTTCGGTCTCGACCCGGTTACGGTTGGCAATCGGCACGCCGACGCGAATGTCCGACTGGTTGCTGTAGCGATGCAACAGGCTCTGGAACGAGGCCAGCAAGACCATGAACAGCGTGCTGCCCTCGCGCTGGGCCAGTTGCCGCAGTTGCTGGCTGAGCAGCGGCGGCAGGTCGATGGCCAGACGTGCGCCAGCAAAACTCTGCCGCGCCGGACGCGGACGGTCAGTCGGCAGTTCCAGCAACGGTTGCTCACCACCGAGTACGCCGGTCCAGTAATCGAGCTGGCGCTCGCGCTCGCCGGCCTCCATCCACTGACGTTGCCACAGCGCATAATCGGCGTACTGAATCGGCAACTCAGCCAACTCGACCGTTTGGCCCTGGCTATACGCGGCATAGCGTTGAATCAGTTCCTGCACCAGCAGTTGCATCGACCAGCCATCGGAGACGATGTGATGCTGGGTCAACACCAGCACATGTTCTTCGCGGGCTACTTGCAACAAACCGACGCGCAGCAGCGGGCCGTTTTGCAAATCGAACGGCTGGCTGATCTGACGCTGCACATACGCCTGAGTCTGCTCGGCAGCAGTGCCTGAAGTGCCGTCGAGAATGTTCGGCACCAGCAGCGGTGCCTGTTGCGCGTGAATCACCTGAAACGCTTGTTCATCGATCTGCACGAAGGTCGTACGCAGGCTCTCGTGACGCTGAATCAGCTCGGCAAAACTGCGTTGCAGCGCGTTCAGATCCAGCGCGCCGTGAATGCGCAGCGCCGCCGGAATGTGGTACGCCGCGCTCGCTGGCTCCATTTGCCAGAGGAACCACTGACGCTGCTGGGCAAACGACAACGGCAGTTGTGCTTTATCACGCGGCGCCCGAGGAATATCTGTTGGCTTGGCCACTTGGGTTTGTTCCAGCGCGGCAACGCAGGCTTTGAGGCTGGCGTTTTCGAACAATTGGCGCAGTTGCAGATTCAGCCCAAGGGTCTGGCGGATGCGCGAAACCATTTGCGTGGCCAACAGCGAATGGCCGCCGAGTTCGAAGAAGTTGTCGCTGAGGCCGACACGCTCAAGCTTCAGCACGTCCTGCCAGATCGCCGCGATCTGCTGTTCCAGTTCACTTTGCGGTGCGACGTAATCCTGCTGAACCTGGCTGGCATCCGCTTGCGGCAGCGCTTTGCGGTCGAGTTTGCCGTTGGCGGTGAGCGGCCATTGTTCGAGGAACAACAGGTGCGTCGGCACCATGTAATCCGGCAGATCGGCTTTGAGTTGGGCTTTCAGTTGCTCGCGCAAATCGGCTTCGTTGTCGACGCTGTGCGCGGCAATTACATAACCGACCAGTTGTTGGCCGCTCGGCCCGTCCTGCGCCAGCACCACCGCTTCGCGCACGGCATCGAGGGCGTTCAAGCGTGCTTCGATTTCGCCGAGCTCGATACGGAAACCACGGATTTTCACCTGATGGTCGATACGCCCGACATATTCGATCACACCGTCGCTGCGGTATTGCGCGAGGTCACCGGTGCGGTACAGACGCGCCCCGCTCTCGCCGAACGGATCGGGAATAAAGCGCAGTGCGGTGAGGTCGCCACGGTTCAGATAACCGCGTGCCAGACCGGCACGGCCGACGTACAACTCGCCGATGCAGCCCTTGGCCACCGGGTTCAGTTCACCGTCGAGCACGTACCACGACAGGTCGGCGATTGGTTCGCCGATCGGGCTGTTGGCGTCCTGCTCAAGATCCGCCACCGACAACGGACGGTACGTCACGTGCACGGTGGTTTCGGTAATGCCGTACATGTTGATCAGTTGCGGGGCGGTATCGCCGAAGCGTTCGAACCACGGGCGCAGGGATTTCACGTCCAGCGCTTCACCGCCGAATACCACGTAGCGCAAGGCACTCGCCCGCGTATCGGCGCAGGCCACGTGCATCAATTGCTTGAACGCCGATGGCGTCTGGTTGAGCACGGTGACGCCAGCGTCGCAGAGCAATTCATGGAATTCCTGCGGCGAACGGCTGACGTCGTACGGCACCACCAGCAACTCGCCGCCGTGCAGCAACGCGCCAAAAATCTCCCACACCGAGAAGTCGAACGCGTAGGAATGGAACAGGCTCCAGACATCTGTCGGGCCGAAACCGAACCACGGTTCGGTGGCTTCGAACAGACGCAAAATATTCTGGTGCGGCAGCAACGTGCCTTTGGGTTTTCCGGTCGAACCGGAGGTGTAAATCACATAAGCGAGGTTCGACGACGCCATCGTCACCTGCGGATCGGTGTCGGCGAAGGCGCTGACATCGCTGCCCAGCAGCAAGGTCTGCACACCATGTGGCACCGGTAGTTGACCGGCCAACGAGGCTTGGCTCAGCAGTAGTTGAATGCCGCTGTCCTCGATCATGTAGGCCAGACGATCCTGCGGATACGTCGGGTCGAGCGGCACGTACGCACCGCCAGCCTTGAGGATCGCCAGCAGGCCGACGATCATTTCCACACCACGCTCGGCAGCCAGACCAACCAGCACGTCCGGGCCGACGCCGAGGCCGATCAACTGATGGGCGCGGCGGTTGGCCTGACGGTTGAGTTCGCCGTAGCTCAGGCTTTGCTCGTTGAAACGCACGGCGACCGCGTCAGGCCGCAGACGCGCCTGCTCGGCAATCAGTTGGTGCGCGCAGGCTTCGCTCGGAAAGCTGCGCGGATTCGGGTTCCACTCGGTGATGTTCTGTTGCTGCTCGCTGGCGTCGAGCAACGGCAATTCGCCGATGCGTTGCTGCGGGTCGGCGACGATGCCGTGCAACAGGTTCAGCCAATGCCCGGCCATGCGCTGCAAGGTGGCGGCGTCGAACAGGTCGGTGGCGTAACTCAGAGTTGCCGCCAATGCACCGTCAGCTTCGTGGGTGTCGAGGGTCAAATCAAACTGCGCGGTGTGCGAACTCCAGTCGAGGCTTTCGACTTGCAGACCCGGCAGTTGCAGGGCCTGCGCCGTAGCGCCGCCCTGATGGTTGAACATCACCTGGAACAGCGGGCTGTGGCTTAACTGCCGATCCGGTGCAAGGGCATGCACCAGTTGTTCGAACGGCAGATCCTGATGCGCCTGCGCGCCCAACGACGCCTGTTTGACCTGCGCCAGCAACTCCAGGAACGGCATGCCGCCCTGCACCTGGGCATTCAGCACCTGGGTGTTGACGAAGAAGCCGATCAGCCCTTCGGTTTCGACCCGATTACGGTTGGCCACCGGCACGCCGACGCGGATATCCGCCTGGCCGCTGTAGCGATGCAGCAAGGCCTGGAACGACGCCAGCAAGACCATGAACAGGGTCAGGCCCTCGCGCTGGGCCAGCTGTTTCAAGCGTTCAGTCAACTCGCTGCCAACGCTCAGATCCAGACGCGCACCGCGATAGCTTTGCGCTGCCGGGCGCGGACGATCCGTGGGCAATGGCAGAACTTCGCCGCCATCGCCCAGACGCTCGGTCCAGTACGCCAGTTGCCGCTCCAGCTCACCGGCCTCCATCCACTTGCGCTGCCAGATCGCGTAATCGGCGTACTGGATCGGCAAAGGCGCGAGGTTGGCTGGCTGACCACTGCTGTGCGCGGCGTAGAGTTTGACCAGATCATCGACCATGATCTGCGCCGAAGCACCGTCGCAAATAATGTGATGCTGGGTCAGCACCAACACATGATCATCCGGCGCGATTTGCAGCAGCTTGACCCGCAGCAGCGGGCCCTGTTGCAGGTCGAACAGCGTGGCGATTTCAGCGTCGATCAACGCTTTGAGGCCCGCGTCATCCACCGGCGTGTCCAGCACCTGCGCAGTCAGCGGCAGGCTCAGTCGCGCTTGAGCCACCTGAATCGGACCATCCGGGCCATCGACAAACACCGTGCGCAGCACTTCATGGCGTTCCAGCAAGGCATCGAAGCTGTGCTGCAACGCCGACAGATCAAGAGCACCGCGCAAACGCAACGCTGTCGGCACGTGGTAAGCCGCGCTGTGCGGATCGAGCTGCCAGAGGAACCACTGACGCTCCTGCGCGAACGACAGGCCGATGCTCTCGAACTCATCGCGCATCGGCGGAATCGGCAACGCCGCAAAGCTCATGTTCTTGCTCTGCATTTTTTGCAGAAACGCTTGCCGTTGGGCGAGCGGCAAACGGATGAATCGCTGAACCAGAGACAGGTTATCGAGCTGAGTCATTTTCAAAGGGTCTCCAGGTCTGCCAGGAAATCATGCATCTCACTCAGGTCTTCGCTGGAGTGAGGGGTCAGGTGAACCGCCAGTTGCTCGGCGTACTCGCGCAGCGATGCGGTGCGAAACAGCAGGTCCAGCGGCACCGCCGCCCCTTGCTCCAGTTGCAGTCGCGCCGTGGCCTGAGTCGCCAACAGTGAATGTCCACCCAGTTCAAAGAAGTTGTCGTCGCGCCCTACCCGTTCGAGCTTGAGCACGTCTTGCCAGATATCCGCGACGCTCTGTTCCAGCGCACCGTCCGGCGCCACGTAGGTGCGCAGCAGTTGATTGGCGTCCGGCAGCGGCAAGGCCTTGCGGTCGAGCTTGCCGTTGGGGGTCAGCGGGAAATGCTCCAGCAGCATCCAGTGCGCAGGAATCATGTAATCGGGCAGCAAAGGTGCCAGTGCCGATTTCAGCGTGTCGCGCAGGACTGTGGGGTCGGCATCCTGCGGATTCGCCGCAATCAGGTAGGCCACCAGTTGCAAGCCACCCGGCCCGTCCTGCGCCACCACGGCTGCTTCGCGAATCGACGCCTGAGCCAACAGGCAGGCTTCGATTTCGCCCAGCTCGATGCGGAAACCGCGGATCTTCACCTGATGGTCGACACGCCCGAGGTACTCGATCACCCCGTCAGCGCGATACCGCGCCAGGTCACCGGTGCGATACAACCGCGCACCGTTGCCGAACGGATCGGGCAGGAAGCGCTCGGCGGTCAGCGCCGGCCGGTCGTGATAACCCCGCGCGAGGCCATCGCCACCGATCAGCAATTCACCGATCACACCGGCCGGGTTCGGCGCAAAGTGTTCGCCGAGGATATGCAGCGTGGTATTGGCAATCGGCCCGCCGAGGTACGGCTGGCGCTGCTCGGCCGTCAGTTGATACGCCGCCGACCAGATCGTCGTTTCCGTCGGCCCGTAAAGGTTCCAGACTTGCCCGGCGACAGCGAGCAGACGCGCGGCCAGATCCTCGGCCAGCGCTTCGCCGCCACACAGGCATTTGCGCCCCGCAAGCCGCGCAGCCTGCGGATGATCGAGCAACATCCGCCAGGTCGACGGTGTCGCTTGGACGACGCTGACCTGCTGTTGCTCGATGATCTGCAGCAGCGCCTCCGGGTCGTGCGCACTCTGCTTGTCCACCAGCACCACGCAAGCCCCGCTGAACAGCGCGCCGTACAGTTCCAGGCCAAAAATATCGAACGAGAACGTGGTCAGCGACAGCACTCGGTCACCTGCCACCAGCCCCGGCTCACGGGCCATGCTCGCGACGAAATTGACCAGTGCCTCATGACGCACCATCACGCCTTTCGGCTTGCCGGTGGAGCCCGAGGTGTAGATCGCATAGCTGAGGTTGTCACCGTCGACCGGCACCTGCGGATTGGCCGCCTGTGCAGCGCTGATCGGCTCTTCGAGGGAACCCGGCAGCAGCGTCTGCACACCGGCCGGAATTGGCAGCACTTGCAGCAACGAGGCTTGAGTCAGCAACAACTGCAAGCCGCTGTCTTCGATCATGTGCGCCAGACGATCGCTCGGGTATTGCGGATCCAGCGGCACGTAAGCGCCACCGGCCTTGAGGATCGCCAGCAAGCCGACAATCATCTCCACGCCACGCTCCAGCGCGATGCCGACCAGACGATCCGGGCCAACGCCCTGGGCAATCAGGCGATGGGCCAAGCGGTTGGCCTGCGCATTGAGCTCGGCGTAGGTCAGGCGCTGTTCAGCAAACACCAGCGCAATCGCGTCTGGTGTCTGATCCGCGCGCGTTTCGATCAAGCGGTGGATGCAACGCGCTTCAGGCCAGGCCGCTGCGCTGGCATTCCACGCCAACAATTGCTGATCGGTTTCGGCGGCGTCGAGCAGGTTCAAGTCACCGAGCGCACGCTCGCTGCCGTCAATCATCTGCAGCAACAACCGTTGCAGGTGCAAGCCCATCTGCTCGACTGAAGCCGGGGCAAACTGTGTGCACTGGTAGCTGAATTGCACCGCCAGCTCGGCACCGAGGCTGACCGACAGGGTCAGCGGATAGTTGGTTTGCTCCAGGTTATCCACGGCACCGAAACGCAGGCCTTGCGGCGAGCTTTGTTCCAGCGCTTGGGAAATCGGGTAGTTCTCGAACACCAGAATGTTGTCGAACAGCGCCTCACCGCCCAGCCCGGCCCAGCGCTGAATGTCGAACAACGCGGTGTGTTCGAACTCGCGTAACGCCAGGTTTTGCGCCTGTACACAGTGCAACCAGTCACCGAGACGCTGCTCCGGACGCGGGCTGGCGATAACCGGCAAGGTGTTGATGAACAACCCGATCTGCTGTTCTACACCGAGCAGATCCGCCGGACGCCCCGACACCGTCGCGCCGAACGCCACGCAGGATTTGCCGCTGTAACGCTGCAACAGCAGCAACCACGCCGCTTGCACCAGCGTGTTGACCGTGACTTTCGCATCGCGGGCAAAATCGCTCAGACGCTGAGTCTGTGCCACGTCCAGTTGCACCCGATGTTGCGCATAAGCCTGAGGCTCGACGCCTTGCGTCGGTGCCGCAAACACCTGCGCCAGGCGCACCGGCTCATCCAGTTCACGCAATTGATCGAGCCAGAAGGCTTCAGCGGCACCGGTATCCTGTCGCTGCAACCAGGCAATGTAATCGCGATAACGCCCGTTCGGCCGCGCCACCGCTTCACCGCTGTAATGCTGCAACACTTCGCCGAGCAACTGCGCACTGCTCCAGCCATCCATCAGGATGTGGTGGTTGGTGTAGATCAGGTGATGACGGTTGGCCGCGGTGCGCACCAAGACCAGACGCATCAGCGGTGCAGCGCTCAGATCCAGCCCTTGCGCGCGCTCCGCATCGGCGAGGGTTTGCAGCGCAGCGTCCAGATTCGCCTGAGCGCTCCAGTCGAGGATGCGGAACGGCACCTCCAGATGGCGCTGCACAACTTGAACGGGTTGATCCAGATCGCCCTGCCAGAAGAACCCGGTGCGCAGAATGTCATGGGCATCGACCACCGCTTGCCACGCGGCGCGGAAACGCTGCGGGTCGACGCCATCGACGTCCAGACGCATCTGGTTGATGTAGTCGCCACCGCCCTGTTCAAGCAAGGTGTGGAACAGCATGCCTTGCTGCATCGGCGACAGCGGGTAAATGTCGTCGACGGACTGCGGCTGTTGCACCAGCACGTCCAGCTGCGACTGGGTCAGCGTCGCCAGTGGGAAGTCCGACGGCGTCACGCCACGGTTGGCGCTGTCGCAGCAATGCGTGATCAGCGCGGTGAGTTCTTGCAGGTAATCGTCGGCCAGACGCTGAATCGTCGCCGGGTTGAACATCTCGCTGCTGAAGGTCCAGCTCAGATCCAGCTCGCCGCCGAAGACTTTGCCGTCCAGCGCCAACGGGCTGCCCAACGGGCCGGCCATGTTGACTTCTTCGCCGCCGGATTCGCTGGTTGGCACGAACAAGGCGTCGTCGCCAGCATCGAAGCTGCCGTCGAACTGGCCGAGGTAGTTGAAGGTCAGGCGCGGTTTCGGCAGGGCTTGCAACGCTTGCTGTGCAGCGGCGTCGCCAAGGTGCGCGAGAGCGCCGAAGCCGATGCCTTTGTTGGGGATCGCGCGCAGTTGTTCCTTGATCTGCTTCAGCGAAGCGCCGAGATCAGCGACCGGCACCAAGCGTGCCGGGAACACGCTGGTGAACCAGCCAACGGTGCGGGTCAGGTCGACGTTGTCGAACAAGTCTTCGCGACCATGGCCTTCCAGTTGCACCAGCACACTGTTGTCGCCGGTCCAGCGCACCATCACTCGCGCCAGTGCGGTCAGCAGCAGGTCGTTGACTTGCGTGCGGTAGGCCGCCGGGGCTTCCTGCAACAGTTGCCGGGTCAGGGTTTTATTCAGTTGCGTGCGGATCGATTGCGCCTGATTGTGTTGCTGACCGGCGTGCGGGTTGTCGCAAGGCAACTCAGTCGAGGCGCCTTGCAGCTGTTGCTGCCAGAAACCCAGTTCGGCCTGCAACGGCGCGCTCGCGGCATAGTCCTGCAATGCCTCGGCCCAGGCTTTGACCGCACTGGTCTTGGCCGGCAATTGCACGGCTGCGCCGGACAGAATCTGCCGATAAGCGCTTTGCAGATCTTCGAACAGGATCCGCCACGACACGCCATCCACCACCAAGTGGTGAACCACCAGCAGCAGTCGTTGAGTACCGTCGGCGAGGTTCGCCAGCACCGCGCGGATCAGCGAACCGTCACTCAGTTGCAGGCTGCGCTGCGCCTGATTTCCCAGCGCCTCAAGCGCCGCCAGATCAGCGACCTCGACTTGCCACAGGACGGTTTCGCCCGCTTGCGTCGCGACATCGCGGTACTGCGCCGACCAGCCTTGCGCCTGCTCGGCAAAGTCCAGACGCAGGCTGTCGTGATGCGCCACCAGCGCATCCAGCGCTTGCTCCAGCACCTGCGCGTCGAGCGCCTGGGACGGTTTGAGCATCACCGACTGATTCCAGTGGTGACGATCAGGAATCGGCTGCGCGAAGAACCACTGATGAATCGGCAGCAACGCCGTTGCGCCGGTTACCGGTTGTTGATCGATCAGTTGCAGCGGCTCGCCGCTTTGCACCACGGTGGCCAGCGCCTGAATGGTCTGGTGCTGGAACAAGTCTTTCGGGGTAAAGCGCAAACCGGCCTGACGGGCTCGACTGACCACTTGAATCGAGATGATCGAATCGCCGCCCAGCTCGAAGAAATTGTCGCTGAGGCCGACGCGCTCGAGCTTGAGCACGTCCTGCCAGATCGTTGCCAGTTGCTGCTCCAGCGCGCTTTGCGGCGCGACATAGACTTGCTGCAATTGGCTGACATCCGGTTTGGGCAGATTCTTGCGATCGAGTTTGCCGTTCGGCGTCAGTGGCATGCGCTCCAGGCGCAACACGTAGGCTGGAACCATGTGCGCCGGCAGCGTGGCCTTGAGTTGTTCACGCAGTTGCTCGGCGAAATCCTCGCGCGGCGAGTCGCTGACCACGTACGCGACCAAGCGTTTGCTGCCGGCGCTTTCCTGCGCCACGACCACCGCTTCGCGCACGCCATCCAGGGCCTGAAGACTCGCTTCGATCTCGCCGAGTTCGATGCGGAAACCACGGATTTTTACTTGATTGTCGATACGTTCCAGGTAGTCGAACGTGCCATCGACACGCTGGCGCACCAGGTCGCCAGTACGATAGAGCACGCCACCGCGGCGGCTGAACGGGTCAGCGACAAAACGCTCGGCGGTCATCGCCGGACGATTGAGATACCCCCGCGCCACACCGCTGCCGCCCAGATACAACTCACCGGCCATGCCTTGCGGCAGCAGGTTCAGATCAGCGTCCAGCACGTAGGCGCTGCGATCACCGATGCGGCTGCCGATTGGCGCGTACGCGGCGCCGCACGGTTCGTCGCGAGCGGCCTTCCAGATCAGCGGCGTGACCACGGTTTCGGTCGGGCCGTAGCCGTTGATGATGTACTCGGGATTCAGCGCACGTTTAACCCGCTCGAAACTGGCGTTCGGCACCGCATCACCGCCGAAGCAGTAGATGCGCACGTGCGGTGGATTACCGATGCGCTCGGCATGTTCGGCCAGTTGTTGCAGGTACACCGGTGGGAACGCGACCACGGTCACGCCGTGTTCGATCATCGCGTTGTAGGTCTGCTCGGGTGTCCACAGGCTGTCATCGCGAATCAGCAGCGAGCCGCCGTGGGTCAGGCTGGTCAACCAGCGCTCGTGGGCACCGTCGAAGGCGAACGACATGAAGTGGAATTCGCAATCGCTGTCGCGCATTTCATAGCGCTCACCAATCGCCAGGCAGTGCATGGCCAGCGGCCCGTGGCTGACGCTGACGCCTTTCGGGTTGCCGGTGGAACCCGAGGTGTAAATCACGTACGCCAGGTTGTGCGGATCCAGTGCAACGATCGGTGCCTGCGTCGAATGCGCGCTGAGGTCGAGGTGATCGAGTTCCAGCACGGTCAGTGCGTCCGCGATCGGCAATTGCGCGGTCACTCGCGAATCGGTCAGCAACAGCGCCAGACCGGAATCCTCCATCAGGTACGCCAGACGCTCGCGCGGGTAACTGGTGTCCAGCGGCACGTAGGCGCCACCGGCCTTGAGCACCGCCAGCAACGCGACGATCAGGCCCTCGCTGCGTGGTAGCGCAACACCGACACGCACTTCGGCGCCAACGCCGCGCGCCACCAGCTCATGGGCGAGACGGTTAGCGCGGGCATCGATGTCGCCGTAGCTGAAATGTTGGCCGTCGAAAATTACCGCGGTGCGATCCGGTTGTTGCGCCGCCAGGCGCGCGTAACGCTGATGCACGGCGAGGTCGACCGGGTACGCCTGCGGTTGGTTTTCGAGGATCTGCCGGGCGTGTTCCTCAGCCGTTGCCAAGGCGATTTCACCGAGGCGGCGTTCGGCAGATTCGGCGAATTGCTCCAGCAGATGCAGCAGTTGCGCGCTCAGGCGCTCGACAGTCGCGACACTGAAATGCGCCTGATCAAAACTCATGTGCAGCGCCAGGGTTTCACCCAGCGTTACGCCAAGAGTCAGTGGGTAATGAGTCTGATCCTGGTTGGCCACTTCACCGAACACCACGCCTTGCGCGGTGCCGTGTTGCAGCGCCTCGGAAATCGGGAAGTTTTCGAACACCAGCAGCGTGTCGAACAACGACTCGCCGCCCTGCCCGGCCCAGCGCTGAATGTTGGCCAGCGGCGTGTGTTCGAACTCGCGCAGGCTGAGGTTCTGCGCCTGCACCGCGGCCAGCCATGCGGCAACGCTTTGATCGGGACGCGAACCGGCGATCACCGGCAGCGTGTTGATGAACAGGCCGACTTGCTGCTCGATGCCGACCAGTTCCGCCGGACGCCCGGCGACGGTGGTGCCGAACGCCACGCAAGCACTGCCGGTATAGCGCTGCAACAGCAGCAGCCACGCGGCTTGCACCAAGGTGTTGGCGGTGACTTTCTGCTGCCGGGCAAACTCGTTCAGGCGTTGCGTACGCGGTGCGTCGAGCGAGTAATGCTTGAGCGCGTGCCCGCGCTCGACACGCACCTCACCGCCGCCCGCCGCAGCTTGCGCAAGCACGGTTGGCTCATGGAAGTCGGCCAGTTGCGCCAGCCAGAACGCTTCGCTGACAGCGCCGTCCTGACGTTGCAGCCACTGGATGTAATCGGCGTAACGGCTCAGCGGGCGCGGCGGTTGCTGGCCAGCATAACGCTGCAGCACTTCGCCGAGCATCTGCGCGCTGCTCCAGCCATCCATCAGGATGTGGTGGTTGGTGAAGATCAGGTGATGACGCTGATCGGTGACTTGAATCAGCGTCACCCGCAGCAGTCCGGCCTCGGTCAGATCGAAGCCCTGAGCGAGATCGGCAGCCGTGAAATCCTCGAGCGCCTGAGCAATGTCGGCGCGCTCACGCCAGTCGAGCAGCGTGTACGGCAATTCGAGGCGGCGATGGATGATCTGCAGTTGTTCCTGCAATTCTCCCTGCCAGATGAAACCGCTGCGCAGGATGTCGTGGGCATCCATGGTCGCCTGCCACGCGGCGCGGAAACGCTCGGGATCGAGGCCGTCGACATCGACACAGAGCTGGTTGATGTAAGTGCCGGTGCCCTGCTCGTACAAGGTATGAAACAGCATGCCCTGCTGCATCGGCGACAACGGATAAATGTCTTCGATGCCGGCGGCCGGCACCTCGATCGCATCCAGTTGCGCCTGAGCGATGTGCGCCAGCGGGAAGTCCGACGGCGTAATGCCCATGGTTTCCGGCAGGCAGCAATGGCTGATCAGCGCTTGCAGTTCAGCGGTGTATTCGTCAGCCAGACGGGCGATGGTTGCCTCGTTGAACTGCTCACGGCTGAAGGTCCAGCGCAAGTCGAGTTCACCGTCGTAAACCTGGCCTTCGACGCCCAGCCAGTTGTCCAGTGGCGCATCGAGACTTTGCTCCAGCCCCGCGCCCTCACCGGCCGGGCTGAACAGTGCGCCGTCCTCGGCATCGAAACTGCCGTCGAACTGGCCGAGGTAGTTGAAAGTGATACGGGGCAACGGCAGCGCCTTGAGCGTGGCTTGCGCCGCATCGTCACCGAGGTAACGCAGCACGCCAAAACCAATGCCCTTGTTGGGGATGGCACGCAGTTGTTCCTTGATCTGCTTGATTGTGCCCGGCAACGAATCGGCCGGGGTCAGGCGCACCGGGAACAGGCTGGTGAACCAGCCGACGGTGCGGCTCAGGTCGACGTCGTCGAACAGGTCTTCGCGACCATGACCTTCCAGTTGAATCAACGTGTCGGCGTGCCCGCTCCAGCGGCAGATGACCCGCGCCAGCGCGGTCAGCAACAGGTCGTTGACCTGGGTGCGATACGCCGCCGGCGCCTGTTGCAGCAGTTGCTGGGTGAAGGTTTTGTCGAGGCGGCTGTGCAGCACCTGAGCGTGGCGAGTTTGCCGGCTGCCCTGCGGGTTGTCGCAGGGCAGATCCAGTGCTGCGCCGGCGAGTTGTTGCTGCCAGAAATTCAGTTCGGCCTGCACCGCGTCAGTCGCCGCATAGGCTTGCAGATGCTCGCCCCAGGCTTTGTACGAACTGGTTTTGGCCGGCAGTTTGATGCTCGTGCCTTGCAGTGCTTGCTGATAAGCCTGTTGCAAATCTTCGAGCAGAATCCGCCACGAAACACCGTCCACTGCCAAGTGGTGTACAGCCAGCAACAGGCGCTGACTGCCATCGGCGACGGTCGCCAGTACGGCGCGCAGCAGCGGGCCGTTTTGCAGATTCAGGCTTTGCTGGGCCTTGGCGTAAAGCGCTTGCAAAGCATCAGCGTCGAGACGGTCAGCCGTCCACAACAGCTCAGGCTCCGCCGCAACCGGCGCGATGTCTGCACGCCAACCTTCGGCGCTGTCGATGAAACGCGAACGCAGCGCATCGTGCTGCACCAGCAAGGCATTCAGTGCCTGCAACAGTGCTTCGGCATTCAGGGTCTGATGACTGCGCAGCAGCACCGCCTGGTTCCAGTGGTGACGCTGGGGAATGTCGTCGGCGAAGAACGTTTGCTGGATCGGCAGCAACGGCATTTCACCGCTGACCGGACTTTGATCAATGCTCACGCCGGCGTTGCCTTGCTGGGCGACGCTGGCCAGACCTTGCACGGTCTGGTGCTGGAACAGGTCACGCGGGCTGAAATGAATCCCGGCCTGACGCGAACGGCTGACCACTTGAATGGAGATGATCGAGTCACCGCCCAGCTCGAAGAAGTTGTCGGTCAGGCCGACCTGTTCGAGCTTGAGCACGTCCTGCCAGATGGCTGCGATTTTCTGTTCCAGCTCACTGCGCGGGGCGACAAACGCTTGCTGCATCTGGCTGGCGTCCGGCGCCGGCAAGGCCTTGCGATCGAGTTTGCCGTTGGGGCTCAGCGGCAATGCGCCGAGGAACAGCAACTGCGTCGGCACCATGTAGTCCGGCAGGCTGTCCTTGAGCTGCGCCTTGATCGCTTCGCGCGCGGCGCCTTGGGCTTCAGTTGAAGCCGCAATCACGGCGGTGTCTTTCGGCACCACGTACGCCACCAGTTGCAGGCTGCTGCCGCCCTGCACTGCCAGCACCACCGTTTCTTTGACGGCATCGAGTTCTAGCAGACGGGCTTCGACTTCGCCCAGCTCGATACGGAAGCCACGGATTTTTACTTGATGGTCAACGCGACCGACGTATTCGATCTGGCCTCGGGCGTTGAAACGCGCCAGGTCGCCGGTGCGGTAAAGACGTGCACCCGTGGCGGAAAACGGATCGGGAATAAAACGCTCAGCGGTCAAGTCCGCACGCTGGAAGTAACCGCGCGCCAGTAATTCACCGCCAATCAGCAACTCGCCGACCACGCCAATCGGCGTCGGTTGACCGTCAGCATCCAGCAGATAGGCATGCCGCCCCGGCAACGGCTGACCAATTGGCATGGTCAGCGGCAGCGGCTGACGAGCGAACACGTAATCGCTGCAATCAAGGGTGGTCGCAGTAACGGTGGCTTCGGTCGGGCCGTAGGTATTGAGCAACTTGACGTGTTCCAGCCCGGCGAGACGCCAGGCTTGCACACCTTCCGGCGGCATCGCCTCACCACCGCTGTGCACCTGGCGCAGCGCGGCGTAATCACGCGGGCCGGCAGCGGCGAACTCTTTGGCGATCATGTTCCAGTAGGCGGTGGTCAAGTCCATGACCGTGATGCCCTGCTCGACGATATTTCGGTACAGGGTTTCGCTGTCCCAGACTTCGTTGCCGCGCAACACCACCGAGGCGCCGCAGGTCAGCGGACCGAACAGTTGTTCGCCGAAGGCATCGAAGTTGAACGTGGCAAATTGCAGCGCGCAATCGGCAGCGCTCAAGCCGTAGTAATGCTGCGAGGCGAAGGCGTGTTTGCTCAGCGCCCCGTGGCTGATGCCGACGCCTTTAGGGCGGCCGGTGGAGCCGGAAGTGAACATCACATAAGCGAGGTTATCCGCCCACACCGCGCGTTGCGGATTGCTTTCGTCGGTGAACGCCCACGCCTCAGCTTGATCGAGGCACAGGCTGCGCACGTTCTGCGGCACCGGCAGGCGGTCGAGCAAATGGCTTTGCGTCAGCAGCAAACGACTGCCGCTGTCTTCGATCATGCTCAGCAAGCGATCGCGCGGGTATTGCGGATCCAGCGGCACATACGCGCCGCCAGCCTTGAGCACGGCGAGAATGGCGACGATCAGCTCCAGCCCGCGATCAAGCGCAACGCCGACCAGCACTTCCGGGCCGACGCCCTGCGCCAGCAACGTACGGGCCAGACGGTTGGCGCGGGCGTTGAGCTGTGCATAAGTCAGTTGCTGAGCGTCGAAAATCAGCGCGATGGCATCCGGCGTCTGCGCGGCTTGCGCTTCGAATAGCTCATGCACCGGGCGCTCGCTCGGCCAGACCGTGTCGTGACGGCCCCAGTCCTGAGTCAGTTGCTCAAGCTCCTGCGCTTGCAGCAAACCGATCTCGCCAACCCGCTGCTGCGGATCGCTGGCGATGCTGTGCAGCAGGTGTGTCCAGTGCCGCGCCATGCGTTCGATGGTTGCGCCGTCTAACAGGTCGCTGGCGTAGGTGAACGCAGCGTGCAACTGGCCGCCCTTTTCGTAGGTGTCCAGGCTCAGGTCGAACTGGGTGCTGCGGCTTTCCCATTCGATCACGCCAAGTTCCAGACCGCTGCCGACCTTGAGGGTGGTGACGTCAGCGACTTCCGGCTGATGGTTGTACATCACCTGGAACAGCGGGTTGTAACTCAGGCTGCGCTCCAGTTTCAGCGCCTCGACCAGCCGTTCGAACGGCAGATCCTGATGCGCCTGGGCACCGAGCGCGGTTTCCTTGAGCGCACTGAGCAGATCAGCGAATGCGGTCTGACCGTCGAGCTGTACGCGCAGCACCTGAGTGTTGACGAAGAAGCCGATCAGACCTTCGATCTCGCGGCGGTTACGGTTGGCGATCGGCACACCGACGCGCAGATCGTTTTGCCCGGTGTAACGGTGCAGCAGAATGTTGAAAGTGCCGAGCAACAGCATGAACAGCGTGACGCCGTGCTGGCGCGCCACGCCGCGCAATTGCTCGACCAGTGCCGCGTCCACCACATGCTCATGGCGGCGCCCGCGATTGCTCGGCAATATCGGGCGCGGCCGGTCGAGCGGCAGCTCCAGCACCGGGTGCTCATCGCCCATTTGCGCCAGCCAGTAATCGAGTTGCCGCTGTTGCTCGCCAGCCTCCAGCCAACGCCGCTGCCACAGTGCGTAATCGCTGTACTGCACCGGCATTGGCGGCAACTCGGCCACTTGCCCCTGATCATGGGCATCGTAGAAACGGCAGAATTCGTCGATCAACACGTTCATCGACCAGCCATCGGAAACGATGTGGTGCAGGGTCAACAACAGCACGTGCTCCTGCTCGGCCAGATGCAGCAGACGCACACGCAGCAGTGGGCCGTTGGCGAGGTCGAACGGCAGCAGCGATTGCTCTTCGGCCGCCGCGGCCACGCGCAGTTCGCGCTCGGCGGCCGGCAAGGCGCTGAGGTCGATGCGCTGGATATCCAGCGGTTGTTGCAGCGGCACCTGCAGCAGGCTGTCGTCGGGCTGCTGCTGGAACACCGTGCGCAGGGTTTCGTGGCGTTCGATCAGGCTGGCGAAAGCCTGCTCCAGCGCTGACTGGTTCAGCCGCCCGCTCAGGCGCACCGCGGCCGGCAGGTTGTACGCGCCGCTCTGCGGATCCAGATGCCAGAGAAACCACATGCGTTGCTGGGCATAAGACAGCGCCTGCCGATCCTCGGCCTCGACCCCGGCCGGAATCGGAAACCGGGAAAAATCCACCCCTTCCCTCTGCAAGGCAGCGAGGAACATCTGGCGTTTTTCCAGGGGCAACCCGATAAACCGGCGAGCGAGTTTCAGGGAGTCTTCTGCATTCATTTCTTGGCATCCGGATCAGTAGGCAGGCAGCACAAAGGCACGTCGTCCCTATAAAACGAATGCAGACCGGAAAAATTAGCGATTGAGAACAACTATCAGGCGAGAGGTAGAGCGGGGATTTTTTTGCCAGCACAAATCAAAGGTGGGAGCGAGCCTGCTCGCGAAAGCGGTATGTCAGGCAATGAAAATGTCGACGGTGACGACGCTTTCGCGAGCAGGCTCGCTCCCACAGGTTATGCGCTGTTCAGGCCGTGGCGACCATGGCGTGGCGGCGGTGATGAACGTCGAGCTGATCCTTGATCACCTTGAGCACTTTTGCCTCGTGCTCATGAATGAAAAAGTGCCCGCCGGCGAGCATGTCCACCGAGAAGCTGCCCGAGGTTTCCTTGCTCCAGCCAATCAATTGCTCGGTAGTGGCGCGGTCAGCCTTGCCGCCGAGCACATGCACCGGGCAATTGAGCAACGGTCGCTGGAGCGGCTCGAATTTGCCGCACAGCAGGAAATCGGCGCGCAGGATCGGCAGGGTCAGGCTCATCAACTCGTCATTGGCCAGCACTTCTTCGCTGGTGCCATTGAGCGTGCGCAGTTGCTCGATCAGCTCGGCATCGGTCTTGGCGATGGCAAATCCGCGATCGTAGTCGGCACGCTGGGTCGGCGCTGCGGTGCCGGAAGCGAACAGTGCCACTGGCTCCGCGCAACCCAGCGCACGCAGCGCATGGGCAATCTCACACGCCAGCAAGGCTCCCAGGCTATGGCCGAACAACGCATAAGGCGTCTTCAGCGTGGGTTGCAACTCCTTGGCCAATTGCATCGCCAAGGCGCGCATGTCGGTCTGCAGCGGCTCGTCAAATCGCGCCCCACGCCCTGGCAATTCAACCGGTTTGAGTTGCAGCCACTGCGGCAACTTCGGCCGCCAGCGGCTATAGACCATCGCACTGGCACCTGAATAAGGCAGGCACAGCAGAGTCAGCTGGGTCACCACACGTCCCTCAAAAGAATTCGTCTGTAGAGAGAAACGGATCGCCGCCCACACAAATTAGTCGCCGCGCGCTAAATCCCCTCTACAGGCCCTCGTTAACTGTTCAGACCAAAACCAATAACGAGGATTCACCGTGGACTTGCAGAGCATTCTGGGCAAGCTGTTCGCCAACGCCGGTGCCGTCGGCATCGAAGGTGTTTTCCAATTCGTCTTTGGCCCGCAACAGGCCTACTGGTCCGAGGTCAAGGCCAGCAGCCGCACCGAGGCCGGGCGCCACGCCAGTCCGGACGTGACCATTGAAGTCGCGGAACAGGATTTCCTCGGCATCATGGCTGGCATGGCCAACGTCGAGGAACTGTTCGCCAGCGGTCGCCTGAAAATCGGCGGCAACATGGGTTTGGCGACGCTGTTGCCACAGATCATTGACCACGCACGCAACGGTGGCGGCGCCGTGGCGGAAAAGGTCGATATGAACAAACGCTACCCGACGCCGCCACGCTTCAGCGAAAAGCTCACCGCCAGCCTGCCGACCCAGCTCAACGTCGAACACCGTGCCCGCGATGAACTGTCGGTGACTGAATTCAGAAGCCGTTATCTGCCCCACGGCGTGCCCGTGGTGATCAGCAATGCGCTGCACGACTGGCCGCTGTTCAAGCTCAGCCGCGAAGAATCGCTGGTGCATTTCGCCGAACTGCAAGGCATCACCCGCCACGGTGATTACGTGAAGAAAACCTTCTCCACCGAACGGGATTTCCGCTCGACGTCGATGGCCGACTTCATCGCCTCGCTCGACAGCCCGGCCGTCAAAGGTGCGGACGGTGAACCGCCCGCCTACATGGGCAACAACATTTTGCCGGCCGCATTGATGCAGCAGATCAAATACCCGGCTTACTTCGATGCCTCGCTGTTTATCCCGCCGCGGATCTGGATCGGCCCCAAGGGCACGCTGACGCCGCTGCACCGTGATGACACCGATAACCTGTTCGCGCAGGTCTGGGGGCAGAAGACATTCACCCTCGCCGCACCGCATCACCGTGAAGCGCTGGGCACCTGGTCAACGGCGCCGGAAGGCGGACTGGACGGTTGCGACTTCAACCCGGATGCGCCGGATTACCAGCGTTTCCCCAAGGCGCGAGACGTGACGTTCCTGCGGGTGACGCTGGAGGCTGGGGACTTGCTGTTTTTGCCGGAGGGCTGGTTCCATCAGGTGGAATCGGTGTCGACGTCGTTGTCGGTGAACTTCTGGGTGAACTCGGGACGCGGGTGGTAACACTGCAAATCCTGTGGGAGCGAGCCTGCTCGCGAAGGCTATTTCACATTCAATATGAGTGTTGAATGACAGACCGCTTTCGCGAGCAGGCTCGCTCCCACAATAACAATCTCATTTCAGATGGCGGTAACTCTGTATCGCCGAACCCAGCACCACCGCCCCGGCCACGATTGCCAGCCAGAACCCGCTGCGCGCGCCGAAGGCATCGACCAACGCACCAGAGCCCGCCGCACCGATCGCCACGCCGATGCTCAATCCCGTTACCAGCCAGGTCAGGCCTTCCGTCAGTTTGGCCGGCGGCACGATGCGCTCGATCAACGCCATCGCCACAATCAGCGTCGGCGAGAAGAACAGCCCGGCGACGAACACGGCCACCGACAAGCCGAAAATATTGCTCGCCAGCAGTAGCGGCAGTGTCGTCACCGCTGTCGCCACTCCACCGTACAAAAACAGTTGCGGCAATGGCAACTTCGAGCGCATCGCACCGAAAGCGATACCGGACAGAAATGAGCCGATACCGTACACCGACAACACAATGCTTGCCGCCGCGGGCTGACCCTGTTGCTGGGCGAACGCAACGCTGACGACATCGATGACACCGACGATGACGCCCATGGCCGTCATCAACAGCAGTAGCAGTTGCATGTCCGTGGAACGAATGATCGAGCCTTGATGGTGTTCCTCATGCGGATGCACCGTTGGCTCGGTGCTGCGCTGGGCAACAAATGCTGTAACGCCGACTGCCAGCATCAACAGCCCCGCCAACGGCCCGGCTTCGGGAAACAGCGTCACGCACAGCCCGACCGACAGCGGCGCTCCGACGATAAAGCAGACTTCATCGAGCACCGACTCCAGCGCATAAGCAGTCTGTAGTTGCGGCTGGCCACGATAGATTTCCGTCCAGCGCGCCCGCACCATCGCCGACATGCTCGGCATGCACCCGGCCAGCGCAGCGAACACAAACAGCGTCCAGGCTGGCGCCTGCAAGCGGGTGCAGAGCAGCAACATCAACAGCGCCCCGCCGCCGATCAACGCCGATGCCGGGAGAATTTTTCGCTGGCCATAGCGGTCAACCAGCCGCGACACCTGTGGCGCGCAAAACGCCGTTGCCAGTGCGAACGTCGCCGCCACCGCACCCGCCAACGCATAGCCGCCCTTCAACTGCGAGAGCATGGTGATCACACCGATACCGGTCATGGAGATCGGCATGCGCGCGATCATTCCGGCCAGGACAAAATTGCGTGCGCCGGGGGCGTTGAATAGTTCGCGGTAGGGGTTTGCCATGGATTGCAGCCTCATCAAGGGCCGCCAAGTTGCCATAGGGTCGGGTGGCGTGGAAGCGCGCAATTGTTGGTGGAATGTGAAGGCCCCTTCGCGAGCAGGCTCGCTCCCACAGGAGGATTTGTGTACGACGCCGATCCAGTGTGGGAGCGAGCCTGCTCGCGAAAGCGTCGGCGAAATCACCACAGCCCTTTCTGCCGAATGAACTCTCACTATTGGCAACCGGTCAGCTATGTAAGCCCTCACTCAAGGCGCGCCACCGCATGCACATCTCCCTCATCGGACAAACAGCCCTGATCACCGGCGCCAGCTCCGGCATTGGCCACGCGTGCGCCAAAGCTCTGGCCGCATCCGGCGCGGCAGTGGTCATCAACTACAACCGTCAGGCCGAACCGGCCGAAGCATTGGCCCGGCAGATCATCGCTGACGGTGGGCAGGCCATCGCCATTCGCGCTGATGTCTCGAAGGAAGACGAGGTTGAGCGGCTGTTCTCGGCGGCCATCGATGCCTTCGGCTCACTGGACATCCTGGTGGCCAACTCGGGTATGCAAAAAGACGCCGCCGCTGTGGATATGTCGCTGGACGACTGGAACGCGGTGATCGGCGTCAACCTCACCGGGCAGTTCCTCTGCGCCCGCGCCGCCCTGCGAATCTTCAATCGCCAGGGCGTTCGCCAAGGCGTGTCGCGCGCGGCCGGCAAGATCATCCACATGAGTTCGGTGCATCAGCGCATTCCCTGGGCCGGCCACGTCAATTACGCCGCCTCCAAGGGCGGCGTCGACCAGTTGATGCAGACCCTCGCGCAGGAAGTCAGTCACCAACGCATTCGCATCAACGGTATCGCGCCGGGAGCGATTCGCACGGCGATCAATCAAGACGCCACCGAAGGCGCTGCCGGCGAAAAGCTGCTGGAGCTGATCCCCTACGGGCGTATCGGCGACGCGGAAGACGTCGCCAACGCCGTGGTCTTTCTCGCCTCCGACGCCTCCGATTACATCGTCGGCACCACCCTGTTTATCGACGGCGGCATGAGCCTCTATCCGGAGTTTCGCGGCAATGGCTGAGCATCACCTGGAACGACAAAGCCCGATCGACGCCCACGGCATCATCGGCGATATGCGCAGCGCGGCACTGGTCAACGACCGTGGCAGCGTGGATTTTTTCTGCTGGCCGGAGTTCGACAGCCCATCGATTTTCTGTGCGTTGCTGGACACCCCCGATGCGGGGATCTTCCAGTTGGCGCCTGACTTGCCCGACGCGCGCCGCGAGCAGATCTACCTGCCAGACACCAATGTTTTGCAAACCCGTTGGCTGAGCGAGCGGGCGGTGGTGGAAGTCACCGATCTGCTGCCTATCGGAGACAGTGACGACACTCTACCGCTACTGATGCGGCGGGTTCGCGTAGTGAGCGGCTCGGCGACTTTCACGATGCGTTGCGCCGTGCGCCACGATTACGCCCGAGCCGACACCCGAGCACAGATGGATCAACAAGACGTGACGTTCAGCGCATCTGGCCAACCGACACTGCGCCTGGCTTCGGACCAGTCGATGCAGATTGACGCGCAAGCGGCGGTGGCGCAATTCACGCTCAAGCAGGATGAAACGGCGGCGTTCATGCTCGGTGCGACCGATGATCCACGATTCGCCGAAGGCGCCGGACACTTGTGCATGGAGCGCACGCTGAAGTTCTGGCGCGACTGGATCGGTCAGTCGATTTACCGCGGGCGCTGGCGGGAGATGGTCAATCGCTCGGCCCTTGCGTTGAAACTGCTGACCTCGCGCAAACACGGCGCCATTCTCGCTGCCGCGACCTTCGGCCTGCCGGAAACGCCGGGCGGCGAACGCAACTGGGATTATCGCTACACATGGATCCGCGATGCCTCGTTCACGGTGTACGCGTTCATGCGCCTGGGCTTTGTCGGCGAAGCCAACGCCTACATGGGCTGGCTGCGCGGACGGGTAAGCGATTGCCACGGGCAACCGGTGAAACTGAATATTTTGTACGCCATCGATGGGCAACAGGAATTGCCGGAAACCGAACTTGATCACCTGTCGGGACACGGCGGCGCGAAACCGGTGCGCATCGGCAACGGCGCGTACGACCAGATCCAGCTCGACATCTTCGGCGAACTGATGGATGCGGTGTATCTGGTCAACAAATATGGCGACGCGATTTCCCACGAAGGCTGGAAACATGTGCGTGAAGTCGTCGATCAAGTCTGTGAGACGTGGCAGACCAAGGATGTAGGCATTTGGGAAATGCGCGGTGAACAGCACCACTTTCTGCACTCGCGACTGATGTGCTGGGTAGCGCTGGACCGGGCCATTCGTTTGGCGTCGAAACGTTCGCTGCCGGCACCGTTTGCGCAATGGGATCAGACCCGGCAAGCGATCTACGCCGATATCTGGGATAACTTCTGGGATGAAAAACGCGGGCACTTCGTCCAGTACAAGGGCGGTACGGCGTTGGATGGCTCGATGTTGTTGATGCCGCTGGTGCGTTTCGTCAGCGCCAAGGATCCGCGCTGGCTGTCGACCCTCGCGGCCATCGAAAAGACCCTCGTGCGCGACGGCATGGTTTATCGCTATCGCAACGACGACAGCAATATCGATGGCCTGGCCGGCACCGAAGGCGCCTTCGCGGCGTGCTCGTTCTGGTACGTCGAATGCCTGGCTCGCGCCGGGCAAGTGGAAAAAGCCCATCTGGAGTTTGAGCAATTGCTGCGTTATGCCAATCCGCTGGGGTTGTATGCCGAGGAATTCGACAGCCATGGCCGGCATCTGGGCAATACGCCGCAAGCACTGACGCATCTGGCGTTGATCAGCGCGGCGAGTTTTCTCGATCGGCGCTTGAGCGGGGAAAAGAGTGAGTGGCAGCCGTAATTTCGCCAGGGTATGTAGGAAATCTGCCGCATCTACGCGCTTCCCGGGGCTAACCCCTACACACAAATAAACAGAGTCGCAGTTCCTGTGACGAGTGAGCTTGGTCCCGCCGGGTCGCGAAGCGGCCCCGATTCCTTATCCCAATTGCGCCAAAAACACCGTATTGCCTGGCTTTGCGGCTACTGCGCAGCCGAGCGGGAGCACACTCCCTCGCCACAGAGGGCGTGTCTGGATGCCTGCATCTATTAAACAAATCCTTGCCAATCCCTTCCCCGCAAACTGCACTTACACCCTGAAATACCTTGTTGCCAGCCGTTACATCCACCCCTACCATCCACCGCAACGGGCACAGCGGAGCTGTCCAACAAAACCCGAATTCAAGGAACCAGAATGTCCCAGCACGTCCAACGCACCATCGACACGCCCCTTCGCAGCGGCCTGACCCGCACCCAACTCTGGGAAGCCGCGGACAAAGGCCTGATCAAATGCTGGGAAATCGGCCGTCAGCGCGCCACGCGTTTTCCCGACCTCGCACAAAAATGTCTCGCCGGCGAACTGCCCGTGCTCGGCTGGAAGGGTGGCGTGAGCCGCAGCCTGAAGAAAAACGAAAAGTATGGCTCACTGAAATATCTGGCGCAGTGGCAGGGCTTGCGCGGTGAGGATCTGGATATTGATTTGAGTCAGGAGCGTTCGCTGACCTGTTCGCGGACGAAGATGGCGGTGACATTTACCCCGGATCGGACGAAGTATTTCAATCAGGTGGCGGAAGCCGAGGCTTAAGGAGAAGCAGCGATGGTCGATTTGCATCAGGAGTTTCAAAACAGTCGTTTCTTTCACGAAGCGCGGATTGACAGGCGTTCGGCAGATGCTCTGGCAGGTATTGCTGTCGGGCTAGCCGCAGACGGAAAGATTAACCAGCAGGAAGCCGAGTTTCTCAAGACTTGGATCGAAACCCACTTGGTGCACTTGGAAGATCCGGTCGTAAACATTCTATATAGACGTCTTGCCAACATGCTCAGTGACGGCGTGCTGGATGCCGATGAGTCTGTTGAATTACTGGGAATGCTTCATCAATTCGCTGGTTTGCCAGCCGGTGCTGCGACCATGACTTACGCGCCTACTAGCCTTCCTTTCGATAACCCCGCCCCGGAACTTAGTTTGCCTGATCGAGTGTTCCTGTTTACCGGCGTGATGTCGTATGGACCACGCAAGGAATGTGAATCCTTGATCGTCGAGCGAGGCGGACTGATTGGCGGTTCCGTCAGCAAAAAGGTTCATTATCTGGTCGTTGGCAATATCGGCAACGAACAATGGTTGCACAGTAGCTATGGAACCAAGATAAAAAAGGCCGTTGAGCTCAGAGATAACGGCGTACCAATCGCCATTGTTGGCGAAGATCATTGGTTAAAAGTGTTGTTCGGTTAGGCATTTCCTTAAGGCATTGCTGGATCTGTTAAAGCGCTGACCGAAAACCGCTCCCGATAAGCCTGCGGCGTCACACCAATCGCCCGCAGAAAACTGCGACGCAACGTCTCCTCACTACCAAACCCGCAATTGGCGGCGATGCGTTTGACCGGCAATCCGGTGTCGCTTAACAGTCGCCGCGCGGTCTCGACACGGATCAGTTCAATCGCCCGCGCCGGGGTCTGCCCCGTGTCGGCGCGGTAGTGGCGGACGAAACTGCGTTCACTCATGCCAGCCTGCTCGGCGAGCGTCGGGACGCCCAGGTCGCAGGTGAGGTTTTCGGCGATCCACGCGTGCAGTTCATCAAAACGATTGCCCTGATTCTGCAACGACAAGGTCACGCTGAATTGCGATTGCCCGCCCGGGCGTTTGAGGAACACCACCAGATGGCGGGCGACATCCAAGGCGATGTCGCTGCCCAGATCCTCCTCGACCATCGCCAATGCCAGATCGATACCGGCAGTGACTCCTGCCGAGGTCCAGACCGGGCCGTCATTGATGAAAATCGGATTGGCTTCGACTTGCAGTTTCGGATGCTGCTGCGCCAGTTGTTCGCAACGGGTCCAGTGGGTAACCACACGACGGCCATCGAGCCAACCACTGGCCGCCAACAGAAATGCACCCGTGCACACCGAGGCCACACGCCGACATTTAGCGGCGTGCTCGCGTACCCAATCCACCAACAGCACATCTTCGGCGGCAGGATAAATCCCCCAGCCACCGGCGATGATCAGCGTGTCGCTGGCCGCGTCCGGCAACGGCTCGGCCAACACTGCCAGCCCGGCGGAGGACATCACCGCCCCGCCACCGCTGGCAATCACGCTCGGCGCATAAGGCATCGGCAAGCCGCGCTGGCGGGCGATGTCGTTGGCCGAGGCAAATACCTGCAAGGGCCCGGTGACGTCGAGAATCTGCATGTTGGCAAACGCGAGTACATGGATGGCTTTGGGCATTTGGCGTAATTCGTGGGGTTATTGGCGTATGCGCCAGAACCTACGCGCCTACAGTGAAGCCGTCCACCCCTTTTCATGGAGCAAGAACGATGACGTTGCAGATCGGTTTTCTGTTGTTTCCGCAAGTTCAGCAACTCGACCTGACTGGGCCGTACGACGTGCTCGCCTCGTTGCCGGGCGTGCAGGTGCATCTGATCTGGAAGGATCTGATGCCGGTCACCGCCAGCACCGGGCTGCTGTTGAAACCGACCATCACGTTCGAGGATTGCCCGTGTCTGGATGTGATCTGCATTCCCGGTGGCGGCGGTGTCGGGCCGTTGATGGAAGACGCGCAGACGCTGGACTTCATCAAACGCCAGGCCCTTCAGGCGAAGTATGTGACCTCAGTGTGCACCGGCTCGTTGGTCCTCGGCGCGGCGGGCCTGCTGCAAGGCAAACGCGCGACCACGCATTGGGCGTATCACGATTTGCTGCCGACACTGGGCGCGATTGCGGTGAAGGATCGGGTGGTGCGTGACGGCAATCTGTTTACCGGTGGCGGAATTACTGCGGGGATCGATTTTGCCTTGGTGTTGGCTGAAGAGTTGGTGAGTGCTGACGCGGCGCAACTGATCCAGTTGCAATTGGAATATGCTCCGGCGCCGCCGTTCAACGCGGGCAGCCCGGAGACTGCGCCGGGGGCGATTGTCGATGAGGCACGTTTGCGGGCGGCGCCATCGCTGAAGTTGCGCACGGAAATTACCGAGCGCGCCGCCGCGAAACTCAATCTGCACTGATCCCAAGCCAAACGCAAAACCCTGTAGGAGTGAGCCTGCTCGCGATAGCGGTGTGTCATTCAACGCAGATGTTGGCTGATCCACCGCTATCGCGAGCAGGCTCACTCCTACAGTTGATCGGGTTACCAAGGATATTTTGGTTGTCCCCGATCACCGCCACACCTTCACTTGTCCCCACGCCCCCACCCGTGTAGAAAGCCCCTCCACATATTTGCACAGGGACTTTCGATGAAGGCTTTGCCATGGCTCTATCTGGCACTTCTCAGCCTCGGTTATGGATGGGCGCTGAGCTACGGTCACCTCGGCTGGCTCGCTTTGATTTCCGTTGGATTGCTGGCATTCGCAGGTTTTGCCGTGCGCCAGCAACAGGTGCCGGTCGCACGTTTTCTCGGCCATGGCCTGTTCATCGTGCTGGCCGTGGCGTTGGCATTGCACTGGCTGCCGGGATTCGCCAACGGTCGCGCCATTGATCCGCAACGCTTCACCGATAACGCCGTGCCGTTCTCGATGTACCTGAATCTGGATAAACCGCTGGTTGGCTTCTGGTTATTGCTGGCCTGCCCGTGGATTGTCGGGCGACGTTCGCTGCGCCTGAGCGTGTACGCCACCGCCCTCGCCCTGACCTTGAGCGCGGTTCTGGCCCTCGGTGGCGCGCTGTTGCTGGGCGTGATTGCCTGGGCGCCGAAGTGGCCGGATCAGGCGTGGCTGTGGGTGCTGAACAACCTGCTGCTGGTGACCTTGGTCGAGGAAGCGCTGTTTCGCGGCTATATACAGGGCGGCCTCAGCCAGCGCTTCAAACACCTGCCGTACGGCGACAACCTCGCCCTGCTGCTGGCCTCGTTGCTGTTTGGTCTGGTGCATGCCGGCGCGGGCTGGACCTGGGTGTTGCTGGCAGGCCTAGCGGGCGTCGGCTATGGTCTGGCCTACCGTTTTGGCGGGCTCGGCGCGGCAATCGCCACGCATTTCGGCTTGAACCTGCTGCATTTCGGCCTGTTCACCTATCCGATGCTCGCCGGCTGAAGCAAGCGCCGTTTTGCGACGCCGTGCTGATTATTGAAAAAAAATTTCAATAAAAAGCTGTCACCGCCGACAACCTTTCAAAGCCTTGCGGATTGAAAAACCATGCGTAATAACCAGCCCATTACACAACGCGAACGGACTTTCCCGGCTCAGCAGCGGTTGATTTCCACAACCGACGCCAAGGGCGTGATCACCTACTGCAACGACGCTTTCGTCGAAATCAGCGGGTTTTCGCGTGAGGAACTGATCCGTGCGCCGCACAACCTGGTCCGTCACCCCGACGTTCCGGCTGCGGTGTTTTCGCACATGTGGGGCACATTGAAACAAGGCTTGCCATGGATGGGCATTGTCAAGAATCGCTGCAAGACCGGTGACCATTACTGGGTTAACGCCTATGTCACACCGGTGTTCGACGGCAATCAGGTGGTCGGTTACGAGTCGGTGCGGATCAAACCCACCGCCGAACAGATCCGCCGTGCCGAAGCGCTCTACCAACGCATCAACCAAGGCAAGTCGGCGATCCCTTCCAGCGATAAATGGCTGCCGGTGTTGCAAGACTGGCTGCCGTTCATTCTGGTCAGTCAACTGAGCTTCGTGATCGGCGCGACGCTGAACTCGCACTGGGGCTTCGCCCTCGCCGCCGGTCTGTCGGTGCCGCTGGGCCTGATGGGCCTGCAATGGCAGCAACGCGGGCTCAAACGCCTGCTGCGCCTGGCCGAGCAGACCACCTCCGACCCGCTGATCGCGCAGATGTACACCGACAGCCGTGGCGCCCAGGCGCGTCTGGAAATGTCGATCCTCAGCCAGGAAGCCCGCCTGAAAACCTGCCTGACCCGTCTGCAGGACACCGCCGAACACCTGACCGATCAGGCCAAGCAGTCCGACCGACTGGCGCACAGCAGCTCCAGCGGCCTGGAACGTCAGCGCGTGGAAACCGAACAGGTCGCCACCGCCGTCAACCAGATGGCCGCCACGACTCAGGAAGTGGCAAGCCACGTGCAGCGCACCGCCGACGCGACTCAGGAAGCCAATCGCCTGACCGGTCGCGGTCGTGACATCGCCGGCGAAACCCGCGAAGCCATTCAGCGTTTGTCGGTCGTCGTTGGCGAAACCGGTTTGACCGTGACCCAACTGGCGAAGGACAGCGACGAAATCGGCGGCGTGGTTGATGTGATCAAAGGCATCGCCGACCAGACCAACCTGCTCGCTCTGAACGCTGCGATCGAAGCTGCACGTGCCGGTGAAATGGGCCGTGGATTTGCCGTGGTGGCTGACGAAGTTCGTCAACTGGCGCAACGCACCAGCGAATCGACCGGGCAGATTCATGCCTTGATCGCCAAGTTGCAGCAGACGGCTTCGAGTGCCGTGCAAACCATGGAAGCCGGGCATCGCCAGGCTGAAGAAGGTGTAGCGCGGGTGCTGGAAGCGGATCAGGCGTTGGTCGGGATCAGTGAAGCCGTGGCTAATATCACCGACATGACTACGCAGATTGCTGCGGCGACGGAAGAGCAAAGTGCGGTGGCTGAAGAGATCAGCCGCAACATCAGCAATATTTCGGAGTTGGCGGATCAGACTTCCGAGCAAGCGCATAACTCGGCGTTGCTGAGTGAAGAGCTGACGAAGACGGCAAATACGCAGTACTCGTTGGTGGAGCGGTTTAACCGCTGATTGATGTGGTGATAACAAAAAACCCGGAGAGCGAGAGCTTCCGGGTTTTTTGTTGCTTGTCTGAAAGTGATGGTGCTTGGCAGACCGCTTTCGCGAGCAAGCTCGCTCCCATTTGGACCGGATGCAATCAGTTAGAGGTTGGTCGGCTCTTAGGCCGCCATCGCGAGCAGGCTCACTCCTACAGGGGATCGTTGTCTGGCACTCAATCAGTGATCACCGCAGATCCAATGTAGGAGCGAGCCTGCTCGCGAAGAGGCCATAACAGCCAGCGAAATTACTGAGGCAACTTCAGCTTATCCAACAGTCGATTAACCAACAGTTCGTTGAGCATGATCACCTGTTGCAGCGCCAGCAACGGTTTGCGCTCCGGGCCGCCGATTGAGTTGGCGATATTACCGGCCATGGCATGGGCGTATGAAAGCGACTCGCTCGCCTCGACCAGCAGGGTTTCGTCGTCCAGCGCGGGGTCGACGAGATAAACGGGGCGAAACTTGGGCGAGCTTGGCGGAGCACCCAGGGCTTCGGGTCGGAGGTAGTAGTCGAGCGCGCGATCCGTCGCTTCTTTTGTCTTTTGAGACTCAAGCGCTGGGTCGTGAGGGGTTGGGTCGATGCCCGGAGGGTTTGGCGTGGCTTTGAACATAAATATCTAATTCCTGATCAAGGGCCGCGACCGTTCTCTACTAAAAGAAGGGTGGCGGCTGTGCGCAGGTTAGTAGACCGGAGGAATTAGCAAGACCGGCGCGCTCGAAAGCGCCCTGAGCACAGCCACCATTGAGTACAGGCAGATGCGCCTGACTTTATGGGACCTATGCACTTACTAAAACCATACGGGCTACTAAACCCGGCCACTGATGGGCAGTGGCAGGGAAACGATATAGCCCGCGCCATGGTCGTGTAAGCCGGCGGATTCTGGCGTACGCGTAGGTAACGGCGCAAGGTGTTGTAGGCCCCGTGGCGTAACGGACTGTGTACTTTAAACGCGCTCACAAAATCATGTTTACGCACAGGAAATGCTGGGCAGTGAGCGCTTCCAGTTCTTTATCGTGTCAGCGAAATTGCCCCTCACCCTAACCCTCTCCCAGAGGGAGAGGGGACTGACCGAGGTGTTTGGGCAAGGTACGCCGACGTGAAATACCAAGTCGAACTCAGATTCTGAAACAGATCAAAAGCCCCTCACCCTAGCCCTCTCCCAGAGGTAGAGGGGACTGACCGAGGTGTTTGGCAGAGCTACGCCGACTTGAAATGCCGAGTCGAACTCAGATTCTGAAACAGATCAAAAGCCCCTCACCCGAACCCTCTCCCAGAGGGAGAGGGGACTGACCGAGGTGTTTGGCAGAGCTACGCCGACGTGAAATACCGAGTCGAACTCAGATTCCGAAACAGATCAAAAGCCCCTCACCCTAGCCCTCTCCCGGAGGGAGAGGGGACTGACCGAGGTGTTTGGGAGAGTTACGCCGACGTGAAATACCGAATTGAACTCAGATTCTGAAACAGATCAAAAGCCCCCACTAACCCTCTCCCGGAGGGAGAGGGGACTGATCGAGGTGTTTGGGAGAGTTACGCCGACGTGCGATACCGCGTTGAACTCAGATCTTGAAAAGCCCACAAATCGGCTCCCTCTCCTTGGGGAGAGGGCTGGGGTGAGGGGCGAATCCACCACAAAACCAAAGCCGAACCCCCGCGCTCTTCACCACTCAATAGGCCGAGTGTCAGCTCGCCTGCTCTTGATCTTGATCCACGGGCGACGTCGGAAGGCTGAGTGGAGGGATTGATCCGGGGGTGGGAGCGCAGCGACCGTTTGGCGCAGCCAAACACAGCGAGAGGAGGTGCAGCGAAGCAAACCGTAGGCGCTGCGCCCGGATCGATCCCGGAGCGAAGGGACCCCGAGCCCCAGCGAGCGGGCCGCACGTAGGAGCAAGCGTTTTTGGTTACTTTTTCGGCGTCTGGAAAAAGTGACCCGCCGTAAGGGCGGACCCCTAAGTGGCCGTTACCGCAGCAATGGATATGCACTCAGATCGAAAAATGTGTCGCGTTCAAGATTTACCCCCTCACCCCAGCCCTCTCCCCCAAGGGGGCGAGGGGGAAGGGAGCCAATCTCCATGCAGTTCAAAATCCAATTCAACTCGATCTACCCCGCAGAAACCCGCTCACACGCTCGGCGGCGCTGGCCAAATGCTGTTCATGAGTAAAACCGGAAACCTTCAACGGCTTCAGGTCATGATCCCCGGCCGCGAGCCACGCCACCTCAATACTCGGTGACAAGGTATAACCCTCAACCGCCTCCCGATTGCCCAGCGCATCCCGCTCCCCCTGCACAATCAACGTCCGCGTCTGCAAAGAAGCCAAATGCTCAACCCGCGGCTTCTCCGGCTTCCCCACCGCATAAAACGGATACCCCAGACACACCAGCGCATCAGCCCCCAACTCATCAGCAAGCAGACTCGCCATCCGCCCCCCCATCGACTTCCCGCCAATGGCCAAAACCCCAGCGACATGACGCCGCACTTCGCCATACACCTCACGCCAACACTCCTGCAATTTCCCCGCAGGATTCGGCGGCCGCTTCACCCCATCCACCCGCCGCTGCGCCATATAAGGAAACTCAAACCGCAACACGTTAATCCCAAGCCCAGCAAGGCGCCCAGCCATGTCATTCATCCAGTCACTGTCCATCGGCGCACCAGCACCGTGGGCAAGGATCAACGTCGCCGAAACCTCACCATTAGCGGCGTTCCAAAGCCATCCATGATCGAGCACGCACTGCGCCCATTGATCCCCGTCAATACTGGCCTTGTGCTGTTTGTCCATGCTTGCCTCGCTTTTAGTCTGCCTATAACTCCAGACGAAGGATTCGCCGCGTGTTTTGCGCGCGCTCACTTCGGCTGAACCGTGGATGGGGAACCATGAACACTTCTATCAGTACCGCCTACAACTACAAGGTGGTCCGCCAATTCGCCATTATGACGGTGGTGTGGGGCATCGTCGGCATGGGCCTCGGGGTTTTTCTCGCGGCCCAATTGGTCTGGCCCGAACTCAACTTCAATTTGCCCTGGACCAGTTTCGGCCGTCTGCGCCCGCTGCACACCAACGCGGTGATCTTCGCGTTCGGTGGCTGTGCGCTGTTCGCCAGTTCGTTCTACTCGGTGCAACGCACCTGCCAGACCCAATTGTTTGCGCCAAAAATCGCCGCGTTCTGCTTCTGGGGCTGGCAACTGGTGATCCTGTTGGCGGCGATCAGCCTGCCACTGGGTTACACCAGTTCCAAGGAATACGCCGAGCTGGAGTGGCCGATCGACATCCTGATCACCATCGTCTGGGTCGCCTACGCGATCGTGTTCTTCGGCACGATCATGCAGCGCAAGACCAAGCACATCTATGTGGGCAACTGGTTCTTCGGCGCGTTCATCATCACCGTGGCGATTCTGCACATCGTCAACAACCTTGAGTTGCCAGTAAGTTTCACCAAGTCGTACTCGGTGTACGCCGGTGCAACCGACGCGATGGTGCAATGGTGGTATGGCCACAACGCCGTAGGCTTTTTCCTCACCGCCGGTTTCCTCGGGATGATGTACTACTTCGTGCCGAAACAGGCCGAGCGTCCGGTGTATTCGTATCGCCTGTCGATCGTGCACTTCTGGGCTCTGATCACCCTGTACATCTGGGCCGGCCCGCACCATTTGCACTACACCGCGCTGCCGGACTGGGCACAGTCGCTGGGCATGGTGATGTCGCTGATTCTGCTGGCACCGAGCTGGGGCGGCATGATCAACGGCATGATGACCCTCTCGGGCGCCTGGCATAAGTTGCGCAGCGACCCGATCCTGCGCTTCCTCGTGGTCTCGCTGGCGTTCTACGGCATGTCGACCTTCGAAGGTCCGATGATGGCGATCAAGACCGTCAACGCCCTCTCCCACTACACCGACTGGACCATCGGCCACGTACACGCCGGCGCCCTCGGTTGGGTGGCGATGATTTCCATCGGCGCGCTGTACCACATGATCCCGAAAATCTTCGGTAAAGCACAGATGCACAGCGTCGGTTTGATCAACGCGCACTTCTGGCTCGCGACCATCGGCACCGTGCTCTACATCGCGTCGATGTGGGTCAACGGCATCGCCCAGGGCCTGATGTGGCGCGCGGTGAACGAGGACGGCACGCTGACCTACTCCTTCGTCGAAACCCTGGTGGCCAGCCACCCAGGCTTCGTCGTGCGGCTGATTGGTGGGGCGATCTTCCTCAGCGGCATGTTCCTGATGGCTTACAACACCTGGCGCACCGTGCGGGCCTCGCAGCCTGCTGACGTCGTCGCTGCCGCGCAGATGGCCTGAGGAGTCCGCCATGAAACACGAAACGATTGAAAAGAACGTCGGCCTGTTGATGTTGCTCATGGTGTTTGCCGTGAGCATCGGCGGCCTGACCCAGATCGTCCCGCTGTTCTTCCAGGACGTCACCAACAAACCGGTGGAAGGCATGAAGCCCTACACCGCGCTGCAACTGGAAGGCCGCGACATCTATATCCGTGAAGGCTGTGTCGGCTGCCACTCGCAGATGATCCGCCCGTTCCGCGCCGAAACCGAACGCTACGGGCACTACTCGGTGGCCGGCGAAAGCGTTTGGGATCACCCGTTCCTCTGGGGTTCGAAACGTACCGGTCCGGATCTGGCCCGGGTCGGCGCGCGCTACTCGGATGACTGGCACCGCGCGCACTTGTACAACCCGCGCAACGTCGTACCGGAATCGAAAATGCCGGCCTATCCGTGGCTGGTCACGCAAGCGGTCGACAGCAGCCACACCGAAACCAAGCTGAAGACCATGCGCACCCTCGGCGTGCCGTACACCGACGACGACATCAGCGGCGCAGTGGCCAGCCTCAAGGGCAAGACCGAAATGGATGCCCTCGTCTCCTACCTGCAAGTGCTCGGCACTGCGATCAAGAGCAAGAGGTGAGCACGATGATCATTGAAATGAGTGCAGGCCTGATTCGCGGCCTCGGCACGGTCGTGGTGTTCGTCGCCTTCGTCGGTTTGACACTTTGGGTGTTCAACCGCAAGCGCACCCCGGAATTCGCCGAAGCACGTCTGCTGCCGTTCGCCGACGAACCGCAAGCCGAAACAACCCAAGCAAATGAAACAAGGAGTACCCGGCCATGACCACCTTCTGGAGTACGTGGATCTGCGTACTGACCATTGGCAGCCTGATCGGCCTGACGTGGCTGCTGATCGGCACGCGCCGGGGCGAAACCAAGGGCAGCGTCGACCAGACCATGGGCCACAGCTTCGACGGCATCGAGGAGTACGACAACCCGCTGCCGCAGTGGTGGTTCATGCTGTTCGCCGGCACGCTGGTGTTTTCCGTGGGCTATCTGATCCTCTATCCGGGCCTGGGCAACTGGAAAGGCATCCTTCCCGGTTACGAGAATGGCTGGACCGGCGTGCACGAGTGGGAAAAGGAGATGAACAAGGCTGACGCCAAATTCGGGCCGATCTTCGCCAAGTTCGCCGCCATGCCGGTGGAGGAAGTGGCGAAGGATCCGCAGGCGCTGAAAATGGGTGGCCGCTTGTTCGCCTCCAATTGCTCGGTGTGCCACGGTTCCGATGCCAAGGGCGCGTTCGGCTTCCCTAACCTCGCCGACAGTGACTGGCGCTGGGGCGGCGACGCCGACACCATCAAGACCACCATCATGGGTGGCCGGATGGCGGCGATGCCGGCCTGGGGTGAAGTGTTGGGCGAAGCCGGGGTGAAGAACGTGGCCGCCTATGTGCGTCACGAACTGGCCGGCCTGCCATTGCCCGCCGACAGCAAGGCTGACCTGCAGGCGGGACAGCAAGCGTTCAGCACCACTTGTGTTGCCTGTCATGGGGCAACCGGCCACGGCACTGAAGCCATGGGCGCGCCGAATCTGACGCACCCGGCCGGGTTTATCTATGGCACCAGCCTGACCCAACTCGAGCAGACCATTCGCCACGGTCGTCAGGGTCATATGCCGGCGCAGAACGAGCTGTTGGGTAACGATAAAGTGCAATTGCTCGCCGCTTATGTGTACAGCCTATCTCACGGATTGAATACAGAAAAACTTATTACTGAAGACAACAAGAAGTAATCATTGCGTACACCTCTGCCGCACCATTCTCGGTGCGGCAGCATCCCGCCCCTTTGCGACGCATTGTCGCACCCCTTCACACCCTCTCCTTTCGGTTCCCCGGATTCGGGTCTACGCTTGCTCGATGCGGACTGGCTTGTGCCGGTTCCAGGTCAACGCTGACTGCTGTGTTCCGCGAACCGGCTGACTGATGTGGCCGCAAACGCCGGTAGATACCGGCTGTCGTGCCATTTGCCATCCGTCACCCGAACTGAGCGTTTGAACACACCCCGTTACAAGCGACCTGAACCCCTCGCTTTTTTCGTCCGCTGCGACATTTTGTCCGAGGCCAATTTTGACCTTACGCGGCGCATGGAAAGGCCGCAGAATCTGCCTTGGAAAGCATTGACCCAGGTCATGGCGCGTTGCAATGACCCCCTGCTCTCTGCATACTTGCGGCCGATTTTAATCCTAATAAAACACCCAAACCGTGGAACCTTAGAATGAGCACAGCAATCAGTCCGACTGCTTATAACTATAAGGTAGTCCGCCAGTTCGCCATCATGACGGTGGTCTGGGGGATCCTTGGCATGGGGCTCGGTGTCTTCATCGCCTCGCAACTGGTTTGGCCGGAGTTGAACTTCGGTCTGCCGTGGACGAGCTTTGGACGCCTGCGCCCGTTGCACACAAACCTGGTGATTTTCGCCTTCGGTGGTTGTGCACTATTTGCCACTTCCTACTATGTCGTGCAGCGAACCTGCCAGACGCGACTGATTTCCGACAGCCTTGCGGCCTTCACCTTTTGGGGCTGGCAAGCGGTGATCGTCGGCGCGATCATTACCTTGCCGCTGGGTTACACCACCACCAAGGAATACGCGGAACTGGAATGGCCGATCGCCATTTTGCTGGCCATTGTCTGGGTCACCTACGGTCTGGTGTTCTTCGGCACCATCACCAAGCGCAAAACCAAGCACATCTACGTAGGTAACTGGTTCTACGGTGCGTTCATCGTCGTCACCGCGATGCTGCACATCGTCAACCACATGTCGCTGCCGGTGAACCTGTTCAAGTCCTACTCCGCCTACTCCGGCGCGACCGACGCGATGATCCAGTGGTGGTACGGCCACAACGCGGTGGGCTTCTTCCTCACCACCGGTTTCCTCGGGATGATGTATTACTTCGTGCCGAAACAGGCCGAACGTCCGATCTACTCCTATCGCTTGTCGATCGTGCACTTCTGGGCCCTGATCACCCTGTACATCTGGGCCGGCCCGCACCACTTGCACTACACCGCCCTGCCGGATTGGGCACAATCGCTGGGCATGGCAATGTCGATCATCCTTCTGGCGCCAAGCTGGGGCGGCATGATCAACGGCATGATGACCCTGTCGGGCGCCTGGCATAAGCTGCGCACCGACCCGATCCTGCGTTTCCTCGTGGTATCGCTGGCGTTCTACGGCATGTCGACCTTCGAAGGCCCGATGATGGCGATCAAGACGGTCAACTCTCTCTCGCACTACACCGACTGGACCATCGGCCACGTACACGCCGGCGCCCTCGGCTGGGTAGCGATGATCTCGATCGGCGCGATCTACCACATGATCCCGCGTCTGTTCGGCCGTGCGCAGATGCACAGCGTCGGCCTGATCAACGCGCACTTCTGGCTCGCGACCATCGGCACCGTGCTGTACATCGCGTCGATGTGGGTCAACGGCATCACTCAGGGCCTGATGTGGCGTGCAATCAACGACGACGGCACCCTCACCTACTCGTTCGTTGAAGCGCTGCAAGCCAGCCACCCGGGCTACATCGTCCGTGCCCTGGGCGGTGCTTTCTTCGCCAGCGGCATGTTCCTGATGGCTTACAACGTCTGGCGCACCGTGCGCGCCTCGAACCCGGTTGAAGCCGAAGCCGCCGCCCAGATCGCTGTCGTTGGAGCTCACTGATGAAGCATGAAGCTGTCGAGAAGAATATTGGCCTGCTGGCCTTCTTCATGGTCATCGCCGTCAGCATTGGCGGCCTGACCCAAATCGTTCCGCTGTTTTTCCAGGACGTCACCAACAAGCCGGTCGAAGGCATGAAGCCACGTTCGGCGCTGGAGCTGGAAGGCCGCGACGTTTACATCGCCAACGGTTGTGTCGGCTGCCACTCGCAGATGATCCGTCCGTTCCGTGCTGAAACCGAACGCTATGGCCACTACTCGGTCGCCGGTGAAAGCGTCTGGGATCACCCGTTCCTGTGGGGTTCCAAACGTACCGGTCCGGATCTGGCCCGTGTCGGCGGTCGTTACTCCGATGACTGGCAACGTGCGCACTTGTACAACCCGCGCAACGTGGTCCCTGAGTCGAAAATGCCGGCTTACCCGTTCCTCGTGGAAAACAAGCTCGACGGCAAAGAGACGGCCAAAAAAATGGAAGTCTTGCGCACCCTCGGCGTCCCTTACACCGACGAAGACATCGCCGGTGCACAGGCCGCCGTGAAGGGCAAAACCGAAATGGACGCGCTGGTGGCCTATCTGCAAGGCCTGGGCACCATCATCAAAAGCAAACGGTGAATTAGATGGATATCGGGATGATTCGTGGCCTGGGCACCGTTGTCGTGATGGTGGCCTTCATCGGTCTGGCCTTGTGGGTGTTCAGCCCCAAGCGCAAGTCGGAGTTTGAAGACGCGACCTTGTTGCCTTTTGCGGATGATCCCGAAGCCATCAAGCACGTCGAGCAAGCTTCTAGGAGTAACAAAGAATGACTACATTCTGGAGTCTGTACGTCACAGTCCTCAGTCTCGGTACGATCTTCGCCCTGACCTGGCTGCTGCTGTCGACCCGCAAGGGCCAGCGCAGCGAACAGACGGACGAGACGGTCGGGCACTCCTTCGACGGGATCGAGGAGTACGACAACCCACTGCCGAAATGGTGGTTCATGCTGTTTGTCGGCACGATCATTTTTGCCCTGGGTTACCTGGTGCTGTACCCGGGCCTGGGCAACTGGAAAGGTCTGCTGCCGGGCTACAACTACCTCGATAACGACAAGCAGACCGCGTTCGCCAACGGCCAGACCGGCTGGACCGGCGTGCACGAGTGGGAAAAGGAAATGGCCCGTTCGGACGCCAAGTTCGGTCCGATCTTCGCCAAGTTCGCCGCGATGCCAATCGAAGAAGTCGCCAAGGATCCGCAAGCGCTGAAAATGGGTGGCCGCCTGTTCGCCTCCAACTGCTCGGTGTGCCACGGCTCCGACGCCAAGGGCGCTTACGGTTTCCCTAACCTGACCGACGCCGACTGGCGCTGGGGCGGCGAGCCGGAAACCATCAAGACCACCATCATGGGCGGTCGTCACGCGGTGATGCCGGCCTGGGCTGAAGTGATTGGTGAGCAAGGCGTTGCCGACGTGGCAGCGTTTGTCGTGACCAACCTGGATGGCCGCAAGCTGCCGGAAGGCACCAAGGCTGACCCGGCCAACGGCGGCAAACTGTTCGCCGCCAACTGCGTGGCCTGCCACGGTCCGGCCGGCAAAGGCACCCCCGCCATGGGCGCGCCGGACCTGACCCACCCGGGTGCTTTCATCTACGGTTCGAGCTTCGCGCAACTGCAGCAAACCATCCGTTACGGCCGTCAGGGCCAGATGCCGGCGCAGGAACAACTGCAAGGCAACGACAAGGTTCACCTGCTGGCGGCGTATGTTTACAGCCTGTCCCACGGTGAAAAAGCACCGGAAGCGAACGCCGAGTAAGGCCATCGCTTGAAACAAAAAAAGGCCCCGCCAATATTGATTGGCGGGGCCTTTTTTCATGCTGGCATTCATGCCTTGAAACGTTTGCTCAATAGACCTGAGGAAAGCTGCCCTGTAGGTTTTTCTCACCCCGATGAGCAGCATCGGGTCAACCTTCAAGGATGAAGCCTACATGTCAAAAAATGACCAAAACACATTGCCAAAACGTTTGCAGCCCCGCCCTGTTCATCACGCAACGCCGGTAAAAACGCCTGCTGCGCCGGCACGCTCAACATCGCCAGACACCATGGACCCTCCAGGTAACGGTGGCGGTCTGGACGGTCTCGGCGGCGGCCGATTGCTCTGAAAAAGCAGCAGAACACAGCGAAAATTCGCCCGATATCCTGCGCCCCTGCCCGTTGGCAGGGGCGCTCTGGCTGGTGCCGTTATGACAGTGATAAATCGATCGTCCGCAACCCACCTTTCCGATTGCCGGAAAAACCTCAACGTAGTAACGTTTCTACACCAGAATCACCGGAGGCCGAACTTGATGGCCATCACGACTATTTCCAGCCGCGAATTCAACCAGGACACCAGTGCAGCCAAAAAAGCCGCGCATCGGGGTCCGGTCATCATTACCGATCGTGGCAAGCCTGCCCATGTACTGCTGAGCATCGAGGAGTACCAGAAACTGACCGGTAGCCAGACCAGCATCGTCGACCTGCTGGTCATGCCGAATGCGCCTGACATCGAATTCGAATCCGAGCGCGCCGTCATCACCCCTCGCAGCGTGGACCTGTCCTGATGTTTCTACTGGATACCAATGTCGTTTCCGAGCTGCGAAAACCCCAAGCCGACCGGCAAGTGGTGACATGGGCAAACAGCGTTGCCCCGGCCAGCCTGTATTTATCGGCCATCACCGTGCTGGAACTGGAAACCGGCATTCTGCGCATCGAACGCCGCGACTCGGCACAAGGCGCGATGCTGCGTCACTGGCTGGAACGTCACGTCAAACCCGCATTCTCGGGAAGAATCCTCTCGGTCGATAGCGCCGTCGCCAGCCGATGCGCACAGTTGCACGTCCCTGATCGCAGCAATGAATGCGACGCCTTGATTGCCGCCACTGCGCTTATACATGGGCTGACGCTGGTCACCCGTAACGTTGCCGATTTTCAGCTCAGCGGCGTTCATCTGATCAACCCATGGATCGCTGCCAATAGCTGATCGTAAAAAGCCCCGCCAGATCACTGGCAGGGCTTGGTTTAGGGGCGCTTGGCAAAGATTGAATGCACCGCAGTAGTATCGATCAGCGTTCGATTACGCCACTGATTGTCCTTCACCAGATAGACCTGCAACTGTTTGCGATCCTCGGTAAAACTGGTGATCAGATAGGTTTGCTGAGATGTGCTGCCACTCAGGTACATCGGCACGCTACCCTCCCAATAGGCATCACCGCCGTCTTTATGCAAATGGCCGGCAAAGATGGCCGTCACCTGATACTTGTTGACCATGTCGTGGAAGCGCCGCTGTTGTGCCTGATTACCCTTGTGGTCAAACGGTTTATGCATATTGATGATGATGGCGTAACCCGAGGCTCGTGCCAGTCTGAGGTCCTTCTCGAGCCAGTCCAGCGCATCGTTGATTTCAAACGTCGTCGGGTTCAACGGATGAGAGATCCGTGTGCTGTAAGTCGGCTCGTTATTGAGCTGAACCATATGCACTTCGCCGATGTTTTTAGAATAGGCGAGGCTGCCAGAGTACGTCTTGCTGAGAAATCCACTGGTGATTTTCAGGTCAAAACTGTCCACTTTGCCTTCATGATGTTCCTTGAATTCGACGATACTTCCCGCCGCACAGCTATTACTAAAACAATCATCAACATTGTTTTCATAATCGTGATTGCCCAAACCGTACAAATACTCCCCCTTGAAGTGTTTGTTCAGCATGTCCCTCATGAACGACCGCTGCCCGCTATGGCCAAAAGCGGTGATATCGCCATTGATCATCAGTGGCACCTCGGTTTGCGAGCCATGCTGCCTTCTGAAATCGGCAATACTCGCAAGCTGGCTATCTACCAGCCACTTGGAGCGAACATCGAATTCCGAAGCGGATTCCGGTTCCCGATCATCTGTCTTGTCTGTCCACGGGTATTGAGTATCTGATGCAAAAACCATGTGTTCAGGCATTCCCGTTGCAGCCTGAGCGGAGGTAACCGAAGCCAATAAACAAACACTCAGCACAACATTTGCAAACTTATTAAAATCCATACTTGAAATTCCATTTAATTAATCAATTGCACGCAAACAACATCGCGAGAACAGAACTTATTCGAAACAACAGAAAACTTCAAAGCATCGAACAAGAACAATCAATTGGATATATTTCAGAGGCAGCACAACTTAAAACAACACTTAACATACAAATAAATATTTGAAGCAACGTTTTAAGACTTTCATGCGGCAACTGCGCAATTGCAAAGCTGAAGATGACACGGTAAGTGCCCGCCCCCTCAGGCGGTCTGTTTTCAGCTTGCGATGGCAATGCCATCAAACCAATCATCCCTGACAACAATGGATTAGCCGCCACGCCAAAACCGTCCATACTCAACAAGTCAATTGACCTGCATCAGGCTTTGCTGCATTCGCTACACCATTCAGGTTTTTTACCCAACGCGACCAAAGGTCGCACCCTTGAACCAGAGCGACCGGCGTATCATTGCGCCACTGCAACACCCCTTTTTGACCTGGGTTGGCACGTATCGACCGAGGCATTTTTCCACTGCCGTGGGATGCAATGATGAGCAACCAGATTCCGGTACACGACGTCACACCACCGAGCAAAAACGCGAACAACAGCGTTGACCTTTACGCCTCCAGAGAAAAAATCTACACCCGCGCGTTCACCGGCCTGTTCCGCAATCTGCGGATGATGGGCGGCGCGGCATTGTTCCTGCTGTATTTCGGCACGGTGTGGCTGAACTGGGGCGGTCATCAGGCCGTGTGGTGGAACCTGCCGGAGCGCAAGTTCTTCATTTTCGGCGCCACCTTCTGGCCGCAGGACTTCATCCTGCTCTCGGGCCTGTTGATCATTGCCGCGTTCGGCCTATTCTTCATCACCGTGTATGCCGGCCGCGTCTGGTGCGGTTACACCTGCCCGCAAAGCGTGTGGACGTGGATTTTCATGTGGTGCGAGAAGGTCACCGAAGGCGACCGTAACCAGCGCATCAAGCTCGACAAGGCGCCGATGAGTGCCAACAAGTTTCTACGCAAAGCCGCCAAACATTCGATGTGGCTGCTGATCGGTTTTGTCACCGGCATGACCTTCGTCGGCTACTTTTCGCCGATCCGTGAACTGGTTTTCGAGTTCTTCACAGGGCAAGCCGATGGCTGGTCGTATTTCTGGGTCGGTTTCTTCACCCTCGCCACCTACGGCAACGCCGGCTGGTTGCGCGAGCAGGTGTGCATCTACATGTGTCCATATGCGCGCTTCCAGAGCGTGATGTTCGACAAGGACACGCTGATCGTCTCCTACGACCCGCGTCGCGGCGAAAGCCGTGGCCCGCGCAAGAAAGGTATTGATTACAAGGCCCAGGGCCTTGGTGATTGCATCGACTGCACCATGTGTGTTCAGGTCTGCCCGACCGGTATCGACATCCGCGACGGCCTGCAGATCGAATGCATCGGCTGCGCCGCGTGCATCGATGCCTGCGACAGCATCATGGACAAGATGGATTACCCGCGTGGCCTGATCAGCTACACCACCGAACACAACCTGTCCGGGCAGAAAACCCATAAACTGCGGCCACGCCTGATCGGCTACGCCGTGGTGTTGCTGGCGATGATCAGCCTCTTGGTCACTGCGTTCTTCATGCGTTCGCTGGTCGGTTTTGACGTCAGCAAGGACCGCGTGCTGTACCGCGAAAACGCCGAAGGCCGGATCGAAAACGTCTACAGCCTGAAGATCATGAACAAGGATCAGCGCGACCACACCTACTTGCTGGAAGCCGCCGGCTTGCCGGATCTGCGCCTGCAAGGCAAGCGCGAGATCAAGGTCGCGGCCGGCGACATCGTCAGCATGCCGGTCGAGTTGTCGAGCGCGCCGGAACAACTGCCATCGAGCACCAACGAGGTGAAATTCCTCCTCAAGGATGCCGATGATGACAGCGTCCACGTTGAAGCCAAGAGCCGATTCATCGGCCCACAAATCCGTTGAGAGAACTGAACATGCCCGCAGCAAACGCCGCAAGTCCCTGGTACAAGCACCTCTGGCCATGGATCATCATCGGGATTCTGGCCTGTTCGGTGACCCTGACCCTGTCCATGGTGACCATCGCGGTGAACAACCCGGACAACCTGGTCAACGACAACTACTACGAGGCTGGCAAAGGCATCAACCGTTCGCTGGATCGTGAGTTGTTGGCGCAGAATCTGAAGATGCGCGCGGCGGTGCATCTGGATGGCATGACCGGTGAAGTTGATTTGCGTTTGAGCGGTGACAGTCAGCCAAAGACGCTGGAATTGAATCTGATCTCGCCGACGCAGCCGGAGAAGGATCGCAAGATTGTTCTGACTCGCAGCGAGACTGAAACGGGCCGCTACATTGGGCAATTGGGCGACAAGGTTGAAGGTCGTCGATTTGTTGAACTGCTCGGTAGTCAGGATGATCATGTGTGGCGCATGTTCGAAGAAGAGCTGGTCAGCCATGACAAGGATTTGCTTCTGGGTGATGAGCCGCTGCAAGGCGCCGAAGACTTGAAGAAGTAAACAACTTCAAAAGCCCCCTCACCCTAGCCCTCTCCCCCAGGAGAGGGAACTGATCCCGAGCGTTTGCATGTTTTGTGTATGACAGTGAAATTCCAGGCTCACACCGATCGGCTCCCTCTCCCTCCGGGTGAGGGACTGATCTCGAGTGTTTGCACGTTTTGTGTATGACAGTGAAAATCCAGGCTCACACCGATCGGCTCCCTCTCCCTCCGGGTGAGGGAACTGATCTCGAGTGTTTGCACGTTTTGTGTATGACAGTGAAAATCCAGGCTCACACCGATCGGCTCCCTCTCCCTCCGAGTGAGGGAACTGATCTCGAGTGTTTGCACGTTTTGTGTATGACAGTGAAAATCCAGGCTCACACCGATCGGCTCCATCTCCCTCCGGGTGAGGGGACTGATCCCGAGCGTTTGCACGTTTCGTGTATGACAGTGAAAACCCAGGCTCACACCGATCGGCTCCATCTCCCTCCGGGTGAGGGGACTGATCCCGAGCGTTTGCACGTTTCGTGTATGACAGTGAAAACCCAGGCTCACACCGATCGGCTCCCTCTCCCTCTGGGAGAGGGCTGGGGTGAGGGTAAGCGGACAACTCCAATGCAAGGGCTTACCCCCTCAACGATGCCATGACTACCCCACTCCCCTGCTACCACTGCGCCCTGCCCGTCCCGTCCGGCAGCCGCTTCACCGCCGTCGTGCTCGGGGAATCCCGCGAATTCTGCTGCCCGGGCTGTCAGGCTGTGGCCGAAGCCATCGTCGCCGGTGGTCTGGAAAGCTATTACCAACACCGCAGCGAAGCCTCGGCCAACCCTGAAGCATTGCCGGTGCAATTGACCGACGAACTGGCCCTGTACGACCGCGCCGATGTGCAGCAACCCTTCGTTCGCCACGAAGGCGAACTGGCCGAAACCACGCTGTTGATGGAAGGCATCAGTTGCGCCGCCTGCGGCTGGCTGATCGAAAAACACCTGCGCACGTTGCCCGCCGTGGTCGAGGCGCGGCTGAACCTGTCCAACCATCGCCTGCACGTGCGCTGGGCCGACGCACAGTTACCGCTGAGCCAGATCCTCGCCGAACTGCGTCACATCGGTTACGCCGCCCACCCGTATCAGGCCGACCGCGCCAGCGAACAACTGGCCAGCGAAAACCGCCTCGCTCTGCGTCAACTGGGCGTCGCCGGTCTGCTGTGGTTTCAGGCGATGATGGCAACCATGGCCACCTGGCCGGAATTCAACATCGACCTCAGCCCCGAGCTGCACACGATCCTGCGCTGGGTCGCGCTGTTCCTGACCACGCCGATCGTGTTCTACAGTTGCGCGCCGTTTTTCAAAGGGGCGATGCGTGATCTGCGCACACGCCACTTGACCATGGATGTTTCGGTGTCGCTGGCGATCGGCAGTGCCTACATCGCCGGGATCTGGACCTCGATCACCGGGGTTGGCGAGCTGTATTTCGACGCGGTCGGCATGTTCGCGCTGTTTCTGCTCGCCGGGCGTTATCTGGAGCGCCGTGCCCGCGAGCGAACTGCCGCCGCAACGGCGCAACTGGTCAATCTGTTGCCGGCATCGTGTCTGCGACTGGACAACGACGGCCAGAGCGAACGCATCCTGCTCAGCGAGCTTCGCATCGGCGAGCGGATTCTGGTGCAGGCCGGCTCGATTCTGCCGGCGGATGGCAAAATCATCGACGGCCAGTCGAGCATCGACGAATCACTGCTGACCGGCGAATACCTGCCGCAACCGCGCATGCCGGGCGATGCGGTCACCGCCGGCACACTCAATGTCGAAGGTGCGCTGACCGTGGAAGTGCAGGCACTGGGACAAGACACGCGCCTGTCAGCCATCGTCCGCCTGCTCGACCGCGCCCAAGCGGAAAAACCGCGACTGGCGGAAATCGCCGACCGTGCCGCGCAATGGTTTCTGCTGCTGTCGCTGATCGCCGCAGCGGCCATCGGCCTGCTCTGGTGGGAACTGGATTCATCGCGAGCATTCTGGATTGTCCTCGCCATGCTGGTTGCCACCTGCCCGTGCGCACTGTCGCTGGCAACGCCGACCGCGCTCACCGCCGCCACCGGCACCCTGCATAAACTTGGTTTGCTGCTGACCCGTGGTCATGTGCTGGAAGGCTTGAATCAGATCGACACGGTGATCTTCGACAAGACCGGCACCCTCACCGAAGGCCGACTGGTGCTGCGTTCGATTCGCCCACTCGGCGCGCGCGACAGCGATGAATGCCTGAGCCTCGCCGCCGCCCTGGAAAACCGTTCGGAACACCCGATTGCCCGCGCCTTCGGCCGTGCGCCGCTGGCCGCTGAAGAGGTCCACAGCACGCCGGGGCTTGGCCTCGAAGGGCTGGTGGGCGGGCAGCGTTTGCGCATCGGCCAGGCCGAGTTTGTCTGCGCCCTCAGCGGTGCGCCGGTGCCGACAATGCCGAACGAGGCCGGCCAATGGCTGCTGCTCGCCGACACTCAAGGGCCGCTGGCATGGTTCGTCCTCGACGATCGCTTGCGTGACGACGCCCCAGCCTTGCTCGCTGCGTGCAAGGCACGTGGCTGGCGTACGCTGTTGCTGTCCGGCGACAGCTCGCCGATGGTCGCCAGTGTGGCGGCGGAACTGGGCATTGATGAGGCCCGTGGCGGCTTGCGCCCGGACGACAAACTGCAAGTCTTGCAGCAACTGCACAAGGAAGGTCGCAGAGTGCTGATGCTCGGAGACGGCGTCAACGATGTGCCAGTGCTCGCGGCCGCCGACATCAGCGTGGCCATGGGTTCGGCCACCGATCTGGCGAAAACCAGTGCCGACGCCGTGCTGCTGTCCAACCGCCTCGACGCACTGGTCCAGGCTTTCACGCTGGCGCGCCGCACCCGTCGGGTAATCATCGAGAACCTGCTGTGGGCGGCGCTGTACAATGGCCTCATGTTGCCGTTCGCCGCCCTCGGCTGGATCACTCCGGTGTGGGCCGCTGTCGGCATGTCGATCAGTTCGTTGACCGTGGTGCTCAACGCGCTGCGCCTGACTCGCCTGCCGAGTCCGCCGCCCGCCAGCACCCGCTCGCAAACCCGTCCGCTGCCGGCCTGAGCCGCGCGGGCGCCTGGAGTACCGATGCCAGCTCTCTACGTGATGATCCCGGCCGCCCTGCTGATCGTGGCCATCGCCGTGTACATTTTTTTCTGGGCAGTGGACAGCGGTCAGTACGACGACCTCGACGGCCCGGCGCACAGCATCCTGTTCGATGATCAGGATCCTAACCACACCGCTGCCGTGGACGAAGCCAACGTCAGCAAACCGGACGACAAGGCCCCACCCCATGCTTGAACTGGCGCCATTGCTGGTCTCGGCATTGATCCTCGGCCTGCTCGGCGGCGGTCATTGCCTGGGCATGTGCGGCGGATTGATGGGCGCGCTGACCCTGGCGATTCCCAAGGAACAGCGCAGCCGACGCTTTCGTTTGCTGCTGGCGTATAACCTCGGGCGGATTCTCAGTTATGCCACGGCGGGATTGCTGATCGGACTGGCGGGATGGGCGGTGGCCAACAGTCCGGCGGCGCTGTTCATGCGCGTGCTGGCCGGGCTGCTGCTGATTGCCATGGGTTTGTATCTGGCCGGCTGGTGGAGCGGGCTGACGCGCATTGAAAGTCTTGGACGCGGTTTGTGGCGCTACATTCAGCCCGTCGCCAACCGCCTACTGCCGGTGTCGAGTCTGCCTCGTGCGTTATTGCTGGGTGCGTTGTGGGGCTGGCTGCCGTGCGGACTGGTTTACAGCACGTTGCTGTGGTCGGCGAGTCAGGGCAATGCGCTGGACAGTGCGTTGTTGATGCTCGCTTTTGGCCTCGGCACCTGGCCGGTATTGCTCGCCACGGGCCTTGCGGCAGAACGCGTGACCGCCATTTTGCGCAAACGCAGCGTGCGCATGGCCGGTGGATTGCTGGTGATCCTCTTTGGTATCTGGACATTACCCGGCCCACATCAGCATTGGCTGATGGGCCATTAGATCGGCGGCGCGGCCTTCGCGAGCAAGCTCGCTCCCACAGGGGATTTGTGTTGCACCACCGATCCAATGTGGGAGCGAGCCTGCTCGCGAAGAGGCCCGCACTAACACCACACCTCTCCCCGTTGATGCAAATCAACAGCCCCATCGCCGCATCCCGATAGACTCGCTCACACTGCCAGCCTATCCGGGGGAATGCCCGCATGCTCGACGCCATTCGTTGGGACTCTGATCTGATCCGCCGCTACGACCTGGCGGGGCCGCGCTACACCTCCTATCCGACGGCCGTGCAATTTCACGGTCAGGTCGGCACCTTCGACCTGTTCCATGCCCTGCGCGACAGCCGCAAGGCTTTGCGCCCGTTGTCGCTGTACGTGCATGTGCCGTTCTGCGCGAACATTTGCTACTACTGCGCTTGCAACAAGGTCATCACCAAGGACCGAGGTCGCGCGGCGCCATATCTACAACGGCTGGAGCAGGAAATCCAGCTGATCGCCTGTCATCTCGACCCGGCACAGAAAGTCGAGCAACTGCACTTTGGTGGCGGCACCCCGACCTTCCTCAGCCACGACGAACTGCGGCAGTTGATGGCGCAGCTGCGCAAGCATTTCAATCTGCTGGAGGACGACTCCGGCGACTACGGCATCGAGATCGACCCGCGCGAAGCCGACTGGTCGACCATGGGCCTGCTGCGCGAACTCGGTTTCAACCGGGTCAGCATCGGCCTGCAGGATCTCGATCCGGCGGTACAGCGCGCGGTCAATCGCCTGCAAAGCCTGGAAGAAACCCGCGCGGTGATCGATGCCGCACGTACCCTGCAATTTCGTTCGATCAACATCGACTTGATTTACGGCTTGCCCAAACAGACCCCGGAAAACTTCGCCCGCACAGTCGAAGAAGTCATCAGTCTGCAACCGGACCGACTCTCGGTGTTCAACTATGCGCACCTGCCGGAGCGTTTCATGCCGCAGCGGCGGATCAATGGCAATGAGTTGCCGGCGCCCGCGCAGAAACTGGAAATGCTCGAACGCACCATCGAACAGCTCACCGCCGCCGGCTATCGCTATATCGGCATGGACCACTTTGCCCTGCCCGACGATGAGCTGGCCATTGCCCAAGAGGAGGAAACCCTGCAACGCAACTTCCAGGGTTACACCACCCACGGTCATTGCGATCTGATTGGTCTGGGGGTTTCCGCGATCAGCCAGATCGGCGACCTGTACTGCCAGAACAGCAGCGATCTCAACGAATACCAGAACACCCTCGCCGCCGCGCAACTGGCGACCAGCCGGGGCCTGGTGTGCAACGCCGATGATCGCTTGCGTCGTGCGGTGATCCAGCAACTGATCTGCAACTTCAGCCTGCAATTCGCCGAGATCGAGCAGCAGTTCAACATCGATTTTCAGGGTTACTTCGGCGCGCTGTGGCCGCAACTGCAAGGCATGGCCAGCGATGGCCTGATTGCGCTGGATCGCGAACGGATCACCGTGTTGCCGGCGGGACGTCTGCTGGTGCGCTCGGTGTGCATGGTGTTCGATGCGTACCTGGAACAGCAGAACCGCCAGCGTTTTTCGCGGGTGATTTAGTTTTTCATCAGCAGCGAACCGACTTTCATATTCTGATCCGCGGTCAGCCCCGACTGACCCACCACTTTGGACAAGGCAAGATTGGCCGTGATCAGACCGGTATTCAACGCGGCGATGGCGCCGCGCAGTGCGGCAGTCCTGATGATCTTTTCTTCGTTGGAAAGACGCTTGTCGGCCATGACCGCTTCGATAAGCGCCTTTTTCTCGGCGATCTGTTTCTGCAACTTGCGGATCATCTTCAGCAATTGCTGGATGTTCTCCGGCAACCCGCTGTCGTCGATGTCGCTGTTTTCACCACCGACACCGGCGGATTTTGCGATCGATGCACCGGACAGCGACACTTTGACGCCCTCGACCAAGGTCGGGGTTGCCTCTTCGGTCGACTCTGGGTCACGTGCATTGTTTAAAGAGGTTTTAAACGTTTCCGGCATGGCCGCAACGTCGCTGCTACCGGGGCCCAGCGTGCCAATGGCGGCCATCGATTCGTTCCTTGTATGCACTTTGATACCTGTTTATCGGCTGCTGGCCCTGTGGCTTTATGGCTGTAGGGCAAAGTCGCCCCAGACTGGCCTGAATGTCCTCCCGTGGGTTACCCTTACGGCTTATGTGTGTTTTCCCACAAGGATTAAAGAAATGTCCGAGCCAGTTAAACTGCGCGCTCATAACCAGGCCCATTGCAAGGATTGCAGCCTGGCCCCTCTCTGCCTGCCACTTTCTCTGAATCTGGAAGACATGGATGCGCTGGACGAAATCGTTAAACGCGGCCGCCCGCTGAAAAAAGGCGAGTTCCTGTTCCGCCAGGGCGACACGTTCGATTCCGTTTATGCAGTACGCTCCGGCGCCCTGAAAACCTTCAGCCTGAGCGACAGCGGCGAAGAACAGCTCACCGGGTTCCACCTGCCGAGCGAACTGGTTGGTCTGTCCGGCATGGACACCGAGAAACACCCGGTGTCGGCGCAGGCACTGGAAACCACCTCGGTCTGCGAAATCCCTTTTGAACGTCTCGACGAACTGGCCCTGCAACTGCCGCAACTGCGTCGCCAGTTGATGCGCGTGATGAGCCGGGAAATCCGCGATGACCAGCAAATGATGTTGCTGCTGTCGAAGAAAACCGCTGATGAGCGCATCGCCACCTTCCTGGTTAACCTGTCCGCACGCTTCCGCGCTCGCGGCTTCTCGGCCAATCAGTTCCGCCTGAGCATGTCGCGCAATGAAATCGGCAACTACCTCGGCCTGGCCGTGGAAACCGTGTCGCGCGTGTTCACGCGCTTCCAGCAAAACGAGCTGATCGCCGCCGAGGGCAAAGAGATTCATATCCTCGACCCGATCCAGCTGTGCGCGCTGGCCGGTGGCTCACTCGAGGGTTAATGTCGATCCGCGGTTGAGCGAAGCGTTTCAGCCGCGGGTATACTGCGCCGTTTGCAGCCCTGCCAGGACACCTCGACGATGGTCTTCGACTCCTTCGACATCAAATCGCTTATCCGCCCTGTGATCGACTTCCCGAAACCGGGCGTGATCTTTCGCGACATCACCCCGCTGTTTCAATCGCCCAAGGCCCTGCGCCTGGTGATGGACAGCTTCGCCCACCGCTATGTGGAAGCCGATTTCACCCACATCGGCGCGATGGATGCCCGGGGTTTCCTGATCGGCTCGGTGCTGGCGTATCAGTTGAACAAGCCGCTGGTGCTGTTCCGCAAACAAGGCAAACTGCCGGCGGACGTATTGGCCGAAGGTTACGCGACCGAGTACGGCGAAGCGTTCCTGGAAGTGCACGCCGACAGCCTGTGTGAAGGTGATTCGGTAGTGATGTTCGATGATTTGATCGCCACGGGCGGCACGCTGATTGCGGCAGCCAACCTGATTCGCCGCATGGGCGCGCGGGTGCATGAGGCGGCGGCGATCATTGATTTGCCGGAGCTGGGTGGCTCGCAGCGCCTGGAAGACATGGGCATCCCTACTTTCTGCCTGACGCAGTTTGCCCTGACCGATAAGTAAGCAGCGCCCTTCAGGCCGCCATCGCGAGCAGGCTCACTCCTACAATTTGGAATGCGTTCCCCCTGTAGGAGTGAGCCTGCTCGCGATGAGGCCAGTAGCCCCAGCAACCATTCAAAGCCCCATCTGCTTGCTGATGATCTCGTTCATCACCTCCCGCGTCCCGCCGCCAATCGACAAGATGCGGTTATCCCGATACAGCCGCTCCACCAGACTCTCACGCATATAACCGAGCCCGCCAAGAATCTGTACCGCCTCGGTGGTGATCCGGTCCGACGTGTCCGTGGCAAAGTTCTTCGCCATGGAAATTTCCTTGATCACACTCTGCCCCGCCGCCATCTTCGCCGCCTGCCGATAGGTGAATTCCCGTGAAACCTCCAGCGCAGTCGCCATTTCGGCGAGGCGATGCTTGATCACCTGAAATTTGCCGATCGGTTTGCCAAACGCTTCACGCTCGCGCGCCCACTTCAGGCTTTGCTCCAGTGCAAGCTGCGAGGTCATGTTGGCCATCAGCGCCAGCGCCAGTCGTTCGCTTTGAAAGTTGCCCATGATGCAGGCGAAGCCCATGTTTTCGGCGCCGATCAGATTTCCTACAGGCACGCGGCAATCGTCGAAGAACAATTCGGCGGTGTCCGACGCCCACCAACCCATTTTCTTCAACTGACGGCCAACGGTGAAGCCCGGCGTGCCCTTTTCGATCAACAACAGGCTGATACCGCCGAAACCCGGCGCACCGGTGCGCACCGCGACGGTGTAGAAATCAGCGCGTACGCCACTGGTGATAAAGGTTTTGCTGCCGCTGACGCGATAGCAGTCACCGTCACGCACGGCGCGGGTTTGCAGGTTGGCAACGTCGGAGCCGCCGCCGGGCTCGGTGACCGCCAGGGCGCTGATCTTCTCGCCGCTGAGCACTTGCGGCACAACGCGGTCGCGGACTTCGGGACGCGCCCATTTGACGATCGGCGGCAGACCGATGTCCAGCGAGCCGAGCCCCGCTACCAGGCCGCCAGAGCCGCAACGCATCAACTCCTCGCTGGCGGCAACCTTGGCGAACAGATCGCCTTCATGGCTGCCTCCCAGCGCTTCGGGATAGCCAATGCCGAGGATGCCCGCCGCGCCCGCCTTCGGGTATAGCTCGCGGGGGAAGCTTTCGGCTTCTTCCCACTGATCGATGTCCGGCAGGATCTCGCGCTCGACGAAGCGCCTGACGCTGTCGCGGACCAATTGATGGCTGGGATCGAAGTATTCCTGAAAGGCAGGCATGGGCGAGCTCCACGGAAGGGTTCGCCGAACTTAACCGAGCGCTTGCTTGGTTTTCAACTCAATTGTGTGAATCAGATTGACCGAGGTGCGCCATTCGCGAGCAGGCTCGCTCCCACAGGAGATTTGTGAATGACACAAAACCAATGTGGGAGCGAGCCTGCTCGCGAAGGCGTCAAATCAGACGCCACATAACTTAGAGGGAAATCGGTTTACGCCCGGCAAACGAATGCGCCAGCGTGCCGCCATCGACCAGCTCCAGCTCACCCCCCAACGGCACGCCGTGGGCAATCCGCGAAGCGATCAGGCCTTTGTTGTTCAGCAGCTGCGCGATGTAATGCGCCGTCGCCTCACCTTCCACCGTCGGGTTGGTCGCGAGAATGACTTCAGCAAAAGTCCCCGCCTCCTCAATCCGCGCCATCAGTTGCGGAATACCGATCGCCTCAGGCCCCAGACCATCGAGCGGCGACAAATGCCCCTTGAGCACAAAGTAGCGGCCACGGAAGCCGGTCTGCTCGACTGCATACACATCCATCGGCCCTTCGACCACACACAGCAACGTGTCGTCGCGGCGGGTATCGGCGCATTGCGGGCACAGATCGTCTTCGGTCAGCGTGCGGCATTGCCGGCAGTGGCCGACCCCTTCCATGGCTTGGCTGAGGGCCTGGGCCAGACGCAAACCGCCACTGCGGTCACGCTCGAGCATCTGCAACGCCATGCGCTGGGCGGTTTTCTGACCCACGCCCGGCAGAGTGCGCAAGGCGTCGATCAGTTGGCGAATCAAAGGGCTGAAGCTCATGGGTAAAAAGTCCGACAAAACAACGAGACGCGGTTTATACCCGCGCCTCCGGCCAGCGTCAAATACTCAGTCCTGGGCGACCTTCACCACCAGTTTGCCGAAGTTGCGCCCCTCCAGCAGACCGATAAACGCCTCGGGCGCCTGCTCCAGGCCTTCCACCACGTCCTCGCGGAATTTGACCTTGCCGTCGCGCACCCACGGCACCATGTGGCTGATGAATTCCGGCTGACGATCACCGTAGTCGTCGAAGACGATAAAGCCCTGAATCCGCACGCGCTTGGTCAGCAGAGTGCGTTGCAGCATCGGCAGACGATCCGGGCCTTGCGGCGCTTCAGAAGCGTTGTAACCGGCGATCAGACCGCACAGCGGAATGCGCGCCTTGGGGTTGAGCAACGGCACCACGGCGTCGAATACATGACCGCCGACGTTCTCGTAATAGATGTCGATGCCATCGGGACAGGCCTTGGCCAATTGCTCAGCAAAATCGGGCGCCTTGTGATCGATGCAGGCATCAAAACCCAGCTCTTCGACCACGTATTTGCATTTGTCGGCACCGCCGGCCACGCCGACCGCGCGCAGGCCTTTGATCTTCGCCACCTGGCCGACCACCGAGCCGACCGCGCCGGAGGCCGCAGCGACAACGAGGGTTTCACCTTCCTTCGGCTGGCCAATGTCCATCAGGCCCATGTACGCGGTCATCCCCGGCATGCCCAACACGCCCAGCGCCATTGAAGGACTCGGCAACCCGGCAGGGATCGGGATGATGTTGCGGCCATCGCTGATGCTGTGGCTCTGCCAACCGGTCGCACCGACCACCAGATCGCCTTTGTGGAATTTCGGATGACGTGAATCTTCGACACGACTGACCGCGCCACCGGTCATCACTTCGCCGATTTGCACCGGCGCGGCGTAGGACGGCGCGTCACTCATGCGCCCGCGCATGTAGGGGTCGAGGGACAGATAGAGGGTTTTCAGCAGTACCTCGCCGTCCTGCAGATCCGGCAGCGCTTCGCGTTCGAGGCGGAAGTTTTCCGGGGTCGGCGCGCCGACCGGGCGCGAGGCGAGGACGAAGCGTTGGTTGAGGGTAAGAGGGTCGGACATGTCAGCGTCTCCTGTGAATAGTGAATTCAGCGGGTATAGGGAGCAGACCGTTGTGGCTTTTGCGCGTTCGATGTTTATTCAGTTGTACCGAGGTGAGTTCATTCGCGAGCAGGCTCGCTCCCACAGGGGAATGCGTTTCAAATGTGGGAGCGCCTGCTCGCGAAGACGGCCTCAAAGACACCGCACCTCCAAGAGTCGGAAACAAAAATGCCAGGCACAAGGCCTGGCATTTTGTGTAGCTCATCTGCCGCCGAATGGCGAATCAGAATGGCAGTTTCATACCCGCTGGCAGGTTCATGCCGGCGGTCATGTTGCCCATTTTGTCCTGGCTGTTCTTTTCGATCTTGCGCACAGCGTCGTTGACGGCGGAGGCGATCACCGCCTCCAGCATTTCTTTGTCGTCTTCGCTCATGCCTTCAACCAGGCTTGGGTCGATGCTCACGCTTTTCACGTCGTGACGACCGGTCATCACCACGGTGACCATGTCGCCGCCGGCCTTACCGGTGACTTCGGCGTTGGCCAGCTCTTCCTGCATCTTGGCCATTTTTTCCTGCATCTGCTGCGCCTGCTTCATCAGGCCGGCCATGCCACCTTTCATCATGGGAATCACCTCAAAGTACTTGGATCAAAACAGCGCCCGGCCAGCAAGGCCGGGCACCTTCAGTTATTAGCCTTGGGCGACCAAGGCGTCGACAGGTTCAATAGTATCGTGTCGCACCACCGCGCCGAACTGCTGAACCATCTGCTGGATGAACGGATCGCCGTGAATCGACTCTTCCGCTTCGCGCTGACGGTTGGCGCGGCGACGGGACGCGGCCTGGGCCGGGGTTTCCTGCTCGGGCTTGATCAGTTCGATGGTCAGGCTCAGCGTGCGACCGTGGAACTGGTTCAACGCATCGTTGAGACGTCGCTGCTGCGTGGCGTTGAACAGTGCGCTGTGCGCCGGATCGAGGTGCATCAGCCAATGATCGCCATCGACCGCGATCAATGTGCAGTTGGCGGCGATGCTGCCGGTCATGCCGGAGATCGGCAGTTTCGGGAACAGCTCCAGCCATTGCAACGCCAGACCTGTGGCCGGCGCCGCAGCCGGTTCTGGCTCGGGTTCCGGTTCGGGATCAGCGGCGTGTTCGCTGGCCAACTCGTCGAGGTAGCTGTACGCCGAATCCATGTCCGGTTCGATGTAATCCTCGTCCAGCGGCGGCTCGTCGTCCAGATCAATGCCCGGCGTGGCGGCATCGACCTCGGCGACCGACGGCTCGGGAATCGGTGCGGCGGCCCACTCTGGCGCCTCCGGAACCACGCTGTCCGGGGTCGGCAACGGCATCGGCGGCAAATCAGGTTGCTCGGCGGTGGTTTCCAGCACCGGTTCGACGGCAGGTTGCTGCGCGGGTTCGGGCTCTGGCTCCGCCTCGGGCTCTACCGGGTCATTCCACGGCAGGTCGACGACGACTTCGGCAACGACAGGCGCAGGCTCAGGTTCTGGCGCGGCAACAGGAGCAACCGGCGCGGGCTCGGGAGCCGGTGCTGGTGCTGGTGCTGCCACGGGTGCCGGAGCTGGAGCCGGCGCAGCAGCCGCAGCAACTACCGGCGCAGGTTTCGGCGCGGCAGCCACGGAGTTTGCGGAATCAACTGTGGCCTGGCTGATCCCCACTGGCTTTAGCGGTTGCCTCGGTGCGTCTGCCGTATCTGCCGGCCGGAAAGCCAGCATCCGCAGCAGGACCATTTCGAAACCGCCACGAGGATCCGGCGCCAGCGGCAAATCGCGGCGACCGATCAGGCCCATCTGGTAATAGAACTGCACATCTTCGGCCGGCAAGGCCTGCGCCAATGCCAACACGCGATCGCGGTCGCCATGCCCGTTGTCGACACCTTCCGGCAGCGCCTGAGCGATGGCCACCCGGTGCAATACGTTGAGAATTTCCGAGAGCACGCCGTTCCAGTCCGGGCCTTGCTCGGCCAAGTGACGCACGGCTTCGAGCAACGCCTTGGCGTCGCCTTCGATCAACGAATGCAGGACGTCGTAGACCTGACCGTGATCCAGCGTACCGAGCATTGCCCGCACGTCGGTGGCGAGCACCTTGCCTTCACCGAAGGCAATCGCCTGATCGGTCAGGCTCATGGCGTCACGCATCGAACCGTCAGCGGCGCGACCGAGCAACCACAGTGCATCGTCTTCGAACGGCACGTTTTCGGCGGTCAGGACGTGGGTCAAATGCTCGACCACGCGCTCCGGCGTCATGTTCTTCAGCGAGAACTGCAGGCAGCGCGACAAAATCGTTGCCGGAAGTTTCTGCGGATCAGTGGTCGCGAGGATGAACTTGACGTACGGCGGCGGTTCTTCGAGGGTTTTCAGCAGCGCATTGAAGGAATGGCTGGAAAGCATGTGCACTTCGTCGATCAGGTAGACCTTGAAGCGCCCACGGCTTGGCGCGTACTGCACGTTGTCGAGCAGCTCGCGGGTGTCTTCGACCTTGGTGCGGCTCGCGGCGTCGATCTCGATCAGGTCGACGAAACGACCCTCGTCGATTTCACGGCACACCGAGCACTCGCCGCACGGGCTGGAAGTGATACCTGTCTCACAGTTCAGGCATTTGGCAATGATCCGCGCAATCGTGGTTTTACCCACCCCGCGCGTACCGGTGAACAGGTACGCGTGGTGCAGCCGCTGGCTGTCCAAGGCATTGATCAGAGCCTTGAGCACATGGGTCTGGCCGACCATTTCGCGGAACGAGCGCGGACGCCATTTACGTGCAAGAACCTGATAACTCATCGAAAACCGTCGCAACGAAGGAAGCTGAAGCGGCTAATGCTAGCGGAGCAAGGGCAAAATTGCATCCGGTGTCCTCGTCTAATATGGCTAAGCTGCATCAGCAGAGGCTTTTATCGGCTCGGGATCGGGAATTACCGGAGCGTTTATGCGTTGGGCCTTGGGGGCACTACTGGCAATCAGCCTGAGCGTGAGGGCAGCGGAAACCCCGTTGCGCTTCGCCATGCCCGACAGCTGGGCGATGCCGATGGTGCAATACGAACGCGGCCGCCCGACCCAGGGCATCCTCTATGACCTGATGCTCAGCCTCACCACCCAGGTCGGCGTACCGGCCGAGTTTCACGTCCTGCCCCGCGGCCGCGTGCAGAGCGCCATGGAACATGGCGAGATCGACGTGCGCTGCTATGCCGCACAGTCGTGGCTGCCGAATCAGTCGGGGGACTACATCTGGAGTCTGCCGTTGTTCTTCCAGCGCGATCTGTTGATCAGGCGCAAGGATCAACCTGCCAGTGTCGTCCCCGCGCATTTGCCCCGCCAATCCATCGGCACCGTTCTGGGCTACACCTACCCTACCCTGCAACCGCTGTTCGACGCTGATCGGCTGCAACGTGAAGATGCGCGCAATCAGGAGCAGGTGTTGGAGAAGCTGCTGGCCGGGCGTTATCGCTATGCGGTGAGCAATCAGTGGACGCTGGACTGGTTTAACCAGCGCTTGATGCCTGAGGAGCAACTGCAAGGGGTCGCGGTGTTGCAGGAGCAGAAAGTCGGCTGCTATGTGAGGAATGATCCGAAAGTGCCGGTGCAGCGGATTTTGCGCACGTTGTTGCGGATGAAAATGTCGGGGGAGATTGATGAGATTATCCGGCTCTATACCGGGTCCTCTGAAGCCACCCCATAACCCCTTGTAGGAGTGAGCCTGCTCGCGATGGCGTCCTGTCAGCCAATAATGAATTAACTGATCCACCGCCATCGCGAGCAGGCTCACTCCTACAGGGGATTTGTGTCGGATTCATAAATCGCAGACACAAAAAAACCGCAGTGGGCGAAACCCATGCAGTTCGATTGAAGCGTTCGATTGTTCGTTAAGGTGGTAACCCCACCAGCCACACCCCGGCACACAATGTTCCCGCTGTGGCTGCTGCCTTCCGGCTCTGACCAGGTTCACGGGTAATCGTTGCGGGGGGACCGATGGGGTCACCATAACGACGCTTGCCTGTCGGCGAGCCGCGCCATTGTACCTATCTGAGACGAAGTTACAACCGTTGGTTGCAGATTAAAAATATGAATTGCTTCAAGGACATAAAGATCGCAGCCCACGCCAGTGCCTACAGGGCCAACACCTCATCCGCCCTGCCGCCCGCCTGCTGGATCACCAGATGAATGAAGTGCAGCTTGGCAATCGCCGGCGCCGGCAGCACGAACGGGTAGAAATCCGGCTGGCCCATGCTGCGTGACAGCTCATTGAGCATCCCCGCCAGTTCGATCCACGCGTTGACGAACGACAGGAACGCCTCGCCACCGGGATGCTCCGGATCGTACAGCGTGCTGGTGGGAAACGGCTTGTAATCAAAATCCATTTCCCGCGCGCTCATGCCGAAGCCCAGCGCCGTGTCCACCGCGTCCATCATGTGCAGGTAATGCGCCCAGGTTTCCGCCCAGTCTTCCCACGGGTGCATGGTCGCGTAGGCGCTGACGTAGTGCTGCGGCCAGTCCAGCGGTGCGCCTTGCTGATAGTGACGGTCCAGCGCCTCGGCGTAACTGGCGCGTTCGTCGCCGAACAGGCTGCGGAATGAATCGAGCCAGGGGCCGTTGGCGATCAGGCGATCCCAGTAATAGTGGCCGACCTCATGGCGAAAATGCCCGAGCAGTGTGCGATAGGGTTCATGCATCGCCGCCCTCACCTGCTCACGGTGGGCATCGTCGGCTTCTTTGATGTCGAGGGTGATCAGGCCGTTGGCGTGGCCGGTCATCGGTGCGTTGCCTTCGAGGTCGACGCCAATGAAGTCGAACGCCAACCCGGTGTCTTCATCGACGCTTTTCGGGATGACTTGCAGGCCGAGGGTGATCAGTTGCGCGACGAGGCGACGCTTGGCGATTTCGACTTTACGCCAGCGCTCGGGGTTGTCTGGATCGGACAAGTCGGGGATGGTGCGATTGAGGCTGCAGGCGACGCACAGGCTGTCGTGATCGTTGGCCGGCAGCAGCCAGTTGCACGCGGCGGGCGTGTCGAGGTTGGCGCAGCGGCGGAACAATCCCGAGTCGGGATCGGCGTCGAGCGTCCAGGTGCCCTCGTACGGCCCGGGCTGCAGCGAAGTCAGGCGACTTTCTTCCGGTTGATAACCGAGTAAAGCGTTACAGGCCAGGCACTGGCTGTTGCGAAAGAACAGCGACTGGCCGCAGCGGCACGGCCAGACTTTGCTGTTGCGTGAGGATTCGCCCATGAACGGCGCGATGATGCGGGAACTGAGCTGCTCGAAAAAGCGGTGCATGGCGATCTCTCCCTGGGGCTTGCCAAGACTAGATCATTCCCATGACAACATCGTTCCCGCGCTTTGCTGATCGTTCCAACGCTCTGCGTGGGAATGCATCCAGTGACGCTCTGCGTCACAGCGGACGCGGAGCGTCCGGAGCGGCATTCCCACGCGGGAGCGTGGGAACGATCAGACGTTCAGGCCGTGGGTTTTGAGGAAGGCGATGAAGGTTTCTTCGTCCATCACCTTCACGCCCAGCTCATTGGCCTTGGTCAATTTGGAACCGGCACCGGGGCCTGCCACGACGCAATGAGTCTTCGCCGACACCGAACCCGCGACTTTGGCGCCCAGGCTTTCCAGATGCTCCTTGGCGACATCACGGCTCATCAGCTCAACCTTGCCGGTCAGCACCCAGGTCTGCCCGGACAGCGGCAAGCCCTCGACGACTTTCTTCTCGCTCTGCCAGTGCATGCCGAATTCACGCAGTTGCTTCTCGGAGGCCTCAGCCAGTTGCCGGTTCTCAGGCAGCGCAAAAAACTCGCGCACCGAATTGGCCTGCTTCTCCGGCAACGCCTGACGCATGTCCAGCCAGTCAGCATTCATCACCGCTTCCAGCGAACCAAACTTGTCCGCCAGCTTCTGCGCGCCACCGGGGCCGACCGAAGGAATGTGCAGCTTGTCGAGGAAACCACCGAGCGTGGTGCTGGCGGCAAACTCGGCGCCCAGCTCACCCTGGTCCTGAATCTGCAAACCATGGCCGAGCAATTCGGTAATCACCTGCTGGTTATGCGCATCTTCAAAGAAGCTGTGAATCTCGTGCGCCACTTCCAGCCCGACGTCCGGCAGGTAGGTCAGCACTTGCGGCAGCGCCTGCTGCACACGCTCCAGCGAACCCAGCGAGCGCGCCAGCACCTTGGCCGTCTCTTCGCCGACATCGGGAATCCCCAGCGCATAGATGAAGCGCGCCAGCCCCGGCTTCTTGCTGTCTTCAATGGCCGCGAGCAACTTGTTGCTGGAGACTTCGGCAAAGCCTTCCAGATCGACGATGTCATCAAACTTCAGCGCATACAGATCCGCCGGCGAACTGACCAGACCTTCATCGACCAGTTGCTCGACGCTCTTGTCGCCCAGACCTTCGATGTCCATCGCGCGGCGCGAGACGAAGTGAATGATCGCCTGCTTCAGTTGCGCGCCACAGGCCAGACGGCCGACGCAGCGATAAACCGCGCCTTCACTGACGGTTTCCTTGCCCTTGCTGCGCTTGATCAGTTGCGTGCGCTCGACGTGCGAACCACAGACCGGACAGCTTTCCGGGATCGCCACTGGCCGTGCGTTTTCCGGACGGCGATCCATGACCACTTGCACCACTTGCGGAATCACATCACCGGCACGGCGGATGATCACGGTGTCGCCGATCATCAGGCCCAGGCGCGCGACTTCATCCATGTTGTGCAGCGTGGCGTTGGCCACGGTGACGCCGGCAACCTTCACCGGTTTCAGACGCGCCACCGGGGTGACAGCACCGGTACGACCGACCTGGAATTCCACGTCGAGCAGCTCGGTGAGTTCTTCCATCGCCGGGAATTTATGCGCAATCGCCCAACGCGGTTCGCGAGCGCGGAAGCCCAGTTCGCGCTGATCGGCAATGCTGTTGACCTTGAACACCACACCGTCGATTTCATAGGTCAGCGAGTTTCGACGCTCACCGATGTCGCGGTAGTAATCCAGGCATTCGCCGATACCCTTGGCCAGTTTCAGTTCGTGACTGATCGGCATGCCCCACTTCTGCAGTTGCTTTAGGTTGCCGATGTGGGTGTCGGCAATATCGTGGGAAACCTGACCGATGCCGTAGCAGCAGAATTCCAGCGGACGGTTGGCGGTGATCTTCGAATCGAGCTGGCGCAAGCTGCCGGCAGCGGCGTTGCGCGGGTTGGCGAAGGTCTTGCCGCCAACTTCCAGTTGCGAGGCATTAAGGCGTTCGAAACCGGCCTTGGACATGAACACTTCACCGCGAACTTCCAGGGTCGCCGGCCAGCCCTCGCCGTGCAGCTTCAGCGGAATATTGCGCACGGTACGCACGTTGACGCTGATATCTTCGCCGGTGGTGCCGTCGCCGCGGGTGGCGCCACGTACCAGCACGCCATCCTGATAGAGCAGGCTGACCGCCAGGCCATCGAGTTTCGGCTCACAGCTGTATTCCACCGTCGCACTGCCGCCGAACAAATCGCCAACCGGCAGATCCAGACCTTCAGTGACGCGGCGATCGAACTCGCGCATGTCGCTTTCTTCGAAGGCGTTGCCGAGGCTGAGCATCGGCACTTCGTGACGCACCTGGGTGAACGCGGTCAGCGCCACGCTGCCAACGCGCTGGGTCGGCGAATCACTGGTGATCAATTCCGGATTGGCCGCTTCCAGTGCCTTGAGCTCGTGGAACAACCGGTCGTACTCGGCGTCCGGAATGCTCGGCTCGTCGAGGACGTGATAACGGTAGTTGTGCTGATCGAGTTCAGCGCGTAGCTCGAGAATGCGGTTTTTGGCGGCGGTCATGGGGTGTTCTCTCATAAAGCAAAAGAGCAGCCGAGGCTGCTCTAATTCATCTATCTGTGGCAGCAGAAGCAAAAGATCGCAGCCTTCGGCAGCCCCTACAGACATCGCATTCCTGTAGGAGCTGTCGAGTGAAACGAGGCTGCGATCTTTTGATCTTGGCCTTAGCGCTTCTGGGTCAGGGCGCGACGTTCGAATTCAACGATGCGCTGACGGTAGTGCTCAATCGTTTGTGCGGTCAGAACGCTGCGCTGGTCATCTTTCAGCTCACCGTTCAGTTCCTGCGACAGCTTGCGGGCTGCGGCCACCATCACATCGAAGGCCTGCTTCGGATGGCGCGGGCCTGGCAGGCCGAGGAAGAAGCTCACCGCCGGGGTGCTGAAATGGTCGATGTCGTCCAGATCAAAGATGCCCGGCTTGACCGCATTGGCCATGGAGAACAGCACTTCACCGTTGCCGGCCATGCTTTCGTGGCGGTGGAAAATATCCATCTCGCCAAAACGCAGACCGCTTTCGAGAATGTTCTGCAACAGCGCCGGGCCTTTGAAGCCGGCAGCGTCGCGGCAGATCACGCTGATCACCAGCACTTCTTCAGCTTGCGGCTGGTCTTTGTCGACCACCGCCGGCGAAGGCTTGCTGTCGTCAGCGAAATCGTCGTCACGGCTGCTGAAGCTCGGGCCGCCGTCCAGATCCAGGTCGAGGTTCAGGTCGCCCTGAGCCGGACCGTTGCTGCCACGCTTGCCACGTTTCGAGCCGGATTCGCGAGGCTCGCGTGCTTCGCGGGCCGGCATGCTCACCGACGGCAGGTCGTGTTCGTCCAGCTGTGGTTCTTTATGGTTGTCCAGTACACGGGCCGGGCCCAACAGCTCAGCGCTGGTGTCCTCGTCCGGCAGGTTGGACAGACTTCGGTCAAGACGGAATTTCAGTTTTCCCTTGCCGCCGCGCATACGGCGCCAGCCATCGAAAAGAATACCGGCTATCACAATGATGCCGATGACGATCAGCCACTCGCGCAGACCGATTTCCATGTAATCCCGTGCCTCTATAAAAAATGCTGAAAAATAAGGGGTTTACATTGTGCAAACCGCTTTAAAACGTGGCGCCAACTCTATGTTCTGACAGGCGTTTTGCCCACGTATACGAAAAATTGACATTAAACTAGCACGACCAAAGACAACTTTACACCGTCTGTCTCATTGGCTTGCGCGAATATGTCGATTGGCCAGCAAGTCGAACCCGGTAAAAAAGTCCTACAACCCTCAATTACCTTTCCGACACCACGCTGGCTCAGGCGTCCACCATCGCCATCGCCTCCTCGACATCCACGGCCACCAGTCGCGAACAACCCGGTTCATGCATCGTTACGCCCATCAACTGCTCGGCCATTTCCATGGCGATCTTGTTGTGGGTGATATAGATGAACTGCACGGTCTGCGACATCTCTTTGACCAAGCGTGCGTAGCGTCCAACGTTAGCGTCATCCAGTGGCGCGTCAACCTCATCGAGCATGCAGAACGGCGCCGGGTTCAATTTGAAGATGGCAAACACCAGTGCCAGCGCGGTCAAGGCTTTTTCCCCGCCGGAGAGCAAATGGATGGTGCTGTTCTTCTTCCCTGGCGGCTGCGCCATGATCGTTACCCCTGTATCGAGTAGATCTTCGCCCGTCAGTTCCAAATACGCGCGCCCGCCACCGAAAACTTTTGGAAAAAGTGCCTGTAAACCACCGTTGATCTGATCAAAGGTATCTTTGAAACGGTTACGGGTTTCCTTGTCGATCTTGCGAATGACGTTTTCAAGCGTCTCCAGTGCTTCGACCAGATCGGCGTCTTGAGCATCCAGATAACGTTTACGCTCGGACTGTTGCGTGTATTCATCGATGGCCGCGAGGTTGATCGCGCCCAGGCGCTGTATCCGCGCGTTGATGCGTTCGAGTTCGTCTTCGGCTTCGCGTTCACTGGCTTGCGCGGTTAATGTCGCGAGCACGCCATTCAGATCGTAGCCGTCCTCGAGCAGTTGATCCTGCAAGGCCTTGCGGCGCACGGTCAGCGCTTGCCATTCCATACGCTGCTGTTCGAGTTGGCCGCGAATCAGCTGCGATTGCTGCTCGGCCTGAGTCCGGCGTTTTTCCGCGTCGCGCAATTCGCGGTCGGCGTCTTCGAGGGCGATCTGCGCGGTCTTGAGTTCTTCGTCGACGGTCATGCGCTTGTCGAGCAGTTCTTCGAGCTTCAGGCGCAGCTCTTCCAGCGGCGCCTCGCCCTCCTCCAGATTGAGACTCAACTGTTCGCGCTTTTCAGTGAGGCGCTCGGCCTGCATTTCCAGACGCTCAAGCGCCTGACGCGTGGAGTCGTGCTGCGCGCGCAACGAGCCAAGACGCACGGCCAGTTGATGGGCGTGATCCTTGTGCTGCCGCGCCTCCTGGCGCACGCGGTCGAGGCGTTCGCGCAGGCTGTCGCGTTGGGCCAGCAGCAACTCACGCTGCTCGGTGTCCAGCGCCATGGCATCCAGCGCTTCCTGCAATTGCATGCGCGCTTCGCCGATCTGTTCGTGCTCGAGTTCGCGTTGCTCGCCGAGTTCGACCAGCTCTTCATCGAGGCGAGTACGACGCAGGGTCAACTGTTCAGCCTTGGCTTTACCGGCGGACAGCTGTGCTTTCAATTCGCCTTGCTGACGCGCTTCGTCTTGCAGCAAACGGCGCAAATGCTCGCGACCGTTTTCCTGCTGACGCTGTTGCGCGCGCAGGGTTTGCAGACGGGTTTCCATGGCCTCGACCGTGGCTTCTTTTTCTTCGCGCTCAAGGTGCAGCGCTTCGATTTCCTGACCCCGGGCGAGCATGCCGCTTTCTGCTTCGCTGGCGCGTCGTACGCGTAAAAAGTGCCGACCGACCCAGTAACCGTCGCGGCTGATCAGGCTCTCGCCAGCGCTCAACTGCCCGCGCAAGGCCAACGCCTGCTCAAGACTGTCGACCGGTTTGACCTGACCGAGCCACGGCGACAGATCGATCTGCGCGTCGACCTTGTCGAGCAAGCTGCCCGCCACGCGCACGCCATCGCTGGCCGGGCTGAGCAGGCGCAGATCGCCCTGAGTAAAACCGGACAAATCGAAGCCGCTGAAATCGTCGACCAGCACCGCTTGCAGGTCAGCGCCGAGCACGGTTTCCACCGCCAGTTCCCAACCGGCCTCGACCTTCAGGCCTTCGGCCAGACGTGGACGCTCGGCGAGATTGTGCTCCTTCAGCCATTCGGCGGTGCCGGTGCCCGGGTCGAGCGCGGCTTGCTGCAAAGCTTCGAGGGATGCGAGGCGACCATTGAGGCGCTGCAAATCGCCCTGCGCCTGTTGCTGCGCGGTCAACGCCTGCTGCAATTCCTGTCGCAGTTGTTCGAGTTTTTCGACCTGCGCTTCTTCGCTGGTCTGCAAATCTTCGAGGGTCGCTTCGGACTCGGCGAGCTGCTCATTGAGTTCCATGATCGCCGCGTCTTCCGGGTCGGCCGAAAGTAACGCGCGCTCTTCGCCGAGACGCTTTTGCCGATCAGCGAGACGCTCCATGCTGGTTTCCAGCTGCTGGATACGCGACTGCTGCACTTCGGCCTGACGACGCGGTTCGGCGGCGGTCAGGTTGAAGGCGTCCCACTGTTCCTGCCAGCCGTGCATCACGGATTCGGAGTCTTCCAGCGCAGCGGCGGCTTCTTCGGCGGCGGCGCTGGTGACTTCCTGCTCGGGGGTGAGCATGTCCAGCTCTTCGCCGAGGGTCAGCAGCAACGTGCGGTCGTGGCCCAGATGGGATTCGGTTTCCAGGCGTGCACGTTCGGCTTCTTTCAAGTCGTCCTGCAACTGCCGCAGACGTTGCTGGCCGTGCTGGATACTTTGCTCGACCCGGGCGATGTCGCCGCCGACCGAATAGAAGCGCCCCTGCACCAGATTGAAGCGTTCGGACAGGTCATGGTGACCGTCGCGCAGGCGCTCGATGGCCGCGTCAGCATTACGCTGCTCGGCGACCAGCGCTTCGAAACTGATTTCCTGGGTGCCGATGATCGACTCGCGCTGGCCAACCTGATCATTCAGATCCTGCCAGCGAAGGGCCGACAGTTGCGCCTTGAGCTGACGCTCCTCGGCTTTGAATTCTTGGTACTTCTTCGCCGCTTCGGCCTGACGGTGCAGGCGTTCGAGTTGACGTTCCAGTTCGTCGCGCAGGTCGGTCAGACGCGCGAGGTTTTCGTGGGTGCGGCGGATGCGGTTTTCAGTCTCGCGGCGGCGCTCTTTATATTTCGAGATGCCGGCCGCTTCTTCGATGAAATTACGCAGGTCTTCGGGCTTGGATTCGATCAGCTTGGAGATCATCCCCTGCTCGATGATCGAATAGCTGCGCGGGCCGAGACCGGTGCCGAGGAAAATATCGGTGATATCGCGGCGACGGCACTTGGTGCCGTTGAGGTAATACGTGGTCTGGCTGTCGCGGGTGACTTTGCGGCGAATGGAAATCTCGGCATAGGCGGCGTACTCGCCCAGCAGCGTGCCGTCGGAGTTGTCGAAGACCAGCTCGATGCTGGCCTGACTCACCGGTTTACGGCTGGTCGAACCGTTGAAGATGACGTCGGTCATCGACTCGCCACGGAGGTTCTTCGCCGAACTTTCGCCCATCACCCAGCGTACGGCGTCGATGATGTTCGACTTGCCGCAACCGTTCGGCCCGACGACCGCCGCCATGTTACTGGGGAAGTTCACCGTGGTCGGGTCGACGAAGGATTTGAATCCCGCCAGTTTGATGCACTTGAGCCGCACGCTTAGGCAACCGTCAGGGCGGAAACCACCAGATCGCAGCTGCGCTGGGCGTAAGCCGTCAGCACGATGCGGATCTGCGGCAAATCACGGGCAAGCACGGCGGCGAGCAGGCGTTCGAACAGTTCGAGGAACTCGCTCATTGAAGCCTTGCGCTGTTCGAGGGCGAGGAAGTAAGCACGACTCATCGCCGGCTGCAGATTCTCGACCGTCTCTTGCAGGTACGGGTTATTGGCGAACGGATAGGCGGCGCGCATCACGCTGAAGCTGTCGTCGACGAAGCTGCGGATATCCTGGCGCTCGTAGCTGGCGGTGAGGCGCTGCTGGATCTGCACGAACGGCGCCATGTCCGACTGCACTTGCCAGCCATTGGCCACCGAGTTGCCGAGCAAAATGTACAGCTCGCTCATCAGCGTGCACAGGCTCTGCACCTTGTGCGGCGTCAGCTCGGTGACATGCGCGCCACGACGCGGCAGGATCGCGATCAGGTGACGGCGTTCGAGGATCAGCAAGGCTTCGCGGACCGAACCGCGGCTGACATTGAGGGCCAGCGTGACCTTCTGTTCCTGGATGCGCTCTCCCGGCTTCATTTCGCCACGAATGATGCGTTCGGCGAGGTGGTGAGCGATTTGCTCGGCGAGGCTGTCCGGCGCCTTGAACGTCATGGTTGTCCTTCAAACTCTATCGATCTGCACAAGCGGCGCAGTGTAGCGCAAATGCACGGTCATGGCGGAGTGCCCACTCAGCGGTTTTTGGCACGAATCCCGCAGTTTTCTTTAGAAAACCAAACAAAAAACCAGGCTGACCAATGAAGGTCAATACTGAATAGACACGTTGTTGATCGACGAAATGGATTTTCCTGACCTTTAAGTCAGAAAACCATTGACCGAAAAGTCAGACCTGCTAAATTCGGCTCAAGTCGGTTAACAACAATAATGAGTCTGCGAGGCCTTCCGTGATCCAGTTTTTACTTAACCAGGAACTCCGTAGCGAGCACGCCCTGGACCCGAATCTGACTGTGCTCAATTACCTGCGTGAACACGTGGGTAAATCGGGCACCAAAGAAGGTTGCGCCAGCGGTGACTGCGGCGCCTGCACCGTGGTGGTCGGTGAGTTGCAAACGGATGACGCTGGCCGCGAACACATTCGCTATCGCAGCCTCAACTCGTGCCTGACCTTTGTCTCGTCGCTGCATGGCAAACAATTGATCAGCGTCGAAGACCTCAAGCACCAAGGAGAACTGCACAGCGTGCAGAAAGCCATGGTCGAGTGCCATGGCTCGCAGTGCGGCTTCTGCACCCCCGGTTTCGTCATGTCGCTGTTCGCCCTGCAGAAGAATAGCGATGCACCGGATCAGGCCAAGGCTCACGAAGCACTGGCCGGTAACCTCTGCCGCTGCACCGGCTACCGCCCTATTCTGGCGGCTGCCGAGCAATCGTGCTGCGGCAAGCAATCGGATCAGTTCGATGCCCGCGAAGCGGACACCATCGCGCGCCTGAAAGCCATCGCGCCGACCGATATCGGCGAACTCAATAGCGGCGACAAACGCTGCCTGGTGCCGCTGACCGTCGCTGATCTGGCCGATCTCTACGACGCGTACCCACAAGCACGGCTGCTCGCTGGCGGCACCGACTTGGCGCTGGAAGTCACCCAGTTTCACCGCACCCTGCCGGTGATGATCTACGTCGGCAACGTCGCGGAAATGAAGCGCATCGAAACCTTCGATGACCGCATCGAAATCGGCGCCGCCACCGCCCTCTCCGACTGCTACGAAGCATTGAATGCCGAGTACCCGGACTTCGGCGAGCTGCTGCACCGCTTCGCCTCGTTGCAAATCCGTAACCAGGGCACCCTCGGCGGCAACATCGGCAACGCCTCGCCGATTGGTGACTCGCCACCGCTGCTGATCGCCCTCGGCGCGCAGGTGGTGCTGTGCAAAGGCGAAACCCGCCGCACCCTGAACCTCGACGATTACTTCATCGATTACAAAGTCACTGCCCGTCAGGAAAGTGAATTCATCGAGAAGATCATCGTGCCGCGCGCCACTGCCGAGCAGTTGTTCCGCGCCTACAAAGTCTCCAAGCGTCTGGACGATGACATCTCTGCCGTTTGCGCCGCGTTCAACCTGCGCGTGGAAAACGGCGTGATCACCGATGCGCGCATGGCGTTTGGCGGCATGGCCGCGATCCCGAAACGCGCCGCCCACTGCGAGGCCGCGCTGATCGGTGCGCCGTTCAATAACGCCGTGGTCGAACGCGCCTGTGCCGCGCTGGCCGAAGATTTCACCCCGCTCTCGGATTTCCGCGCCAGCAAGGAATATCGCCTGCTCAGCGCGCAGAACCTGCTGCGCAAATACTTCATCGAACTGCAAACACCGCACATCGAGACTCGGGTGACCGCTTATGTCTAACCATCACGGCGTAGAGAAAACTCAAGCTGAACTGGCTGAATTGTTCGCCAAGGATCTGACCTCCGGTGTCGGCCGCAGCGTCAAGCACGACAGCGCCGCCAAGCACGTGTCCGGTGAAGCGCAGTACATCGACGACCGCCTGGAATTTCCGAACCAACTGCACCTGTACGCACGCATGTCGGACCGCGCCCACGCAAAAATCATCAGCATCGATACGTCACCGTGCTACGCCTTCGAGGGCGTGCGCATCGCCATCACCCACGAAGACGTGCCGGGCCTGAAAGACATCGGCCCGTTGATGCCGGGCGACCCGCTGCTGGCCATCGATAACGTGCAGTTCGTCGGTCAACCGGTGCTGGCCGTCGCGGCGAAAGATCTGGAAACCGCGCGCAAAGCCGCGATGGCGGCGATCATCGAATACGAAGATCTCGAACCTGTGCTCGACGTGGTTGAAGCGCTGCGCAAACGCCACTTCGTGCTCGACAGCCACACCCATCAACGTGGTGATTCGGCCGGTGCATTGGCCACGGCTGAACACCGCATTCAAGGCACGCTGCACATCGGCGGCCAGGAACACTTCTATCTGGAGACGCAAATCTCCTCGGTAATGCCGACTGAAGACGGCGGCATGATCGTTTACTGCTCGACGCAGAACCCCACCGAAGTGCAAAAACTGGTCGCCGAAGTGCTCGACGTGTCGATGAACAAAATCGTCGTCGACATGCGCCGCATGGGCGGTGGTTTCGGTGGCAAGGAAACTCAAGCCGCCAGTCCGGCGTGCCTGTGCGCGGTGGTCGCGCACCTCACCGGCCAGCCGACCAAGATGCGCCTGCCGCGCGTCGAAGACATGCTGATGACCGGCAAGCGTCACCCGTTTTACGTCGAGTACGACGTCGGCTTCGACAGCACCGGGCGTCTGCACGGGATCAATATGGACCTGGCCGGCAACTGCGGCTGCTCGCCGGACTTGTCCGCCTCGATCGTTGACCGCGCGATGTTCCACTCGGACAACTCGTACTACCTCGGCGACGCGACCATCAACGGTCACCGCTGCAAGACCAACACCGCGTCGAACACCGCTTACCGTGGTTTCGGTGGCCCGCAAGGCATGGTCGCGATCGAAGAAGTGATGGACGCGATTGCCCGTCACCTGCAGCTTGATCCGCTCGCAGTACGCAAGGCCAACTACTACGGCAAGACCGAGCGCAACGTCACCCATTACTACCAGACCGTCGAGCACAACATGCTCGAAGAGATGACCGCTGAACTGGAAGAAAGCAGCCAGTATCACGAACGCCGCGAAGCAATTCGTCGCTACAACGCCAACAGCCCGATCCTGAAAAAAGGCCTGGCGCTGACCCCGGTGAAATTCGGCATTTCCTTCACCGCGAGTTTCTTGAACCAGGCCGGTGCGCTGATCCACATCTACACCGACGGCAGCATCCACCTGAACCACGGCGGCACGGAAATGGGCCAAGGCCTGAACACCAAAGTCGCGCAGGTCGTGGCCGAAGTGTTCCAGGTCGAAATCGATCGCGTGCAGATCACCGCGACCAACACCGACAAGGTGCCGAACACCTCGCCGACAGCGGCGTCCAGCGGCGCTGACCTGAACGGTAAAGCGGCGCAGAACGCGGCGGAAATCATCAAGAAACGCCTGATCGAATTCGCTGCGCGGCACTACAAAGTCACTGAAGAAGACGTTGAATTCCACAACGGCCACGTGCGGGTTCGCGACCACATCCTGACCTTTGAAGCACTGATCCAGCAGGCGTATTTCAATCAGGTGTCGCTGTCGAGCACTGGGTTCTACAAGACCCCGAAAATCTACTACGACCGCAGCCAGGCGCGTGGCCGTCCGTTCTACTACTTTGCCTTCGGCGCGGCGTGCTGCGAAGTGATCGTCGACACCCTGACCGGCGAGTACAAGATGCTGCGCACCGACATTCTTCACGACGTCGGCGCCTCGCTGAACCCGTCCATCGACATCGGTCAGGTCGAAGGTGGTTTCATCCAGGGCATGGGCTGGCTGACCATGGAAGAGCTGGTCTGGAACAACAAAGGCAAGCTGATGACCAACGGCCCGGCCAGCTACAAGATCCCAGCGGTGGCAGACATGCCGCTCGACCTGCGGGTGAAGTTGGTGGAAAACCGCAAGAACCCGGAAGACACGGTGTTCCACTCCAAGGCTGTCGGTGAACCGCCGTTCATGCTCGGGATTGCTTCGTGGTGTGCGATCAAGGATGCGGTGGCGAGCCTCGGTGATTACAAGCATCAGCCGCAGATCGATGCGCCGGCGACACCGGAGCGGGTGTTGTGGGGTTGCGAGCAGATGCGTCAGCTCAAGACTGTGAAAGCGGTTGCGGCTGAAACCGAGTTGGCTCCGCTGTAGGACCGAGGCGCGGCCATTCGCGAGCAGGCTCGCTCCCACATTTGGAATGCATTCCCCTGTGGGAGCGAGCCTGCTCGCGAAGAGGCCCGAACAGACAACGATGTTGTAGGGGTGAACTATGTACAACTGGATCGACGCCCTCGCCGACCTGCAGAACCAGGGTGAACCCTGCGTTCTGGTGACGATCATCGAAGAACTCGGCTCGACGCCACGCAACGCCGGCTCGAAAATGGTCATCAGCGCCAACCAGAGTTTCGACACCATCGGTGGCGGGCATCTGGAGTACAAAGCCATGCAGATTGCCCGCGAGATGCTCGCCAGCGGCAAGCAGGACACCCATCTGGAGCGCTTCAGCCTCGGCGCCAGCCTTGGCCAGTGCTGCGGCGGCGCTACCGTGTTGCTGTTCGAACCGATGGGCCAGGTGCAGGCGCAGATCGCCGTGTTCGGCGCCGGTCACGTTGGACGCGCCTTGGTGCCGCTGCTCGCCAGCCTGCCCTGCCGGGTGCGCTGGATCGATTCGCGTGATGCCGAATTCCCCGAACAGATCCCCCACGGCGTGCGTAAAATCGTCGCCGAAGAGCCTGTGGATGAAATCGATGAGCTGCCCGCCGGCAGTTACTGCATCGTCATGACCCACAACCATCAGCTCGACCTTGAACTCACTGCCGCGATTCTCAAACGCAACGACTTCGCCTACTTCGGCCTGATCGGTTCGAAGACCAAACGCGCGAAGTTCGAACACCGTCTGCGGGATCGCGGTTTCGACAGCGGCGTCGTGCAACGCATGCGCTGCCCGATGGGCATCGGCGAAGTCAAAGGCAAATTGCCTGTGGAAATCGCCATCTCCATCGCCGGCGAAATCATCGCCACCTACAACGCCAACTTCGGCCAGCAAACTGCCAGCGCCGAACCGATTGCCAAACTGCTGCCAGTTTCGCGGCGCAGTCAGGCGACCAAACTCAAAGCCTCAAACTGATTAGAGAACCCTCATGCCTCTGACTCGCAAAGCCTACCGCGCCGCCATCCTGCACAGCATCGCCGACCCCGCCGAAGTCGGGATCGAAGCCTCCTACGAATATTTCGAGGATGGCCTGCTGGTGGTCGATGGCGGCAAGATCAGCGCCCTCGGCCACGCCAGTGATTTGCTGCCGACCCTGCCGGCGGACATCGAAATCGAGCACTACAAAGACGCGCTGATCACCCCGGGCTTCATCGACACGCACATTCACTTTCCGCAAACCGGCATGGTCGGTGCCTACGGCGAGCAACTGCTCGACTGGCTCAACACCTACACCTTCCCGTGCGAAAGCCAGTTCGGCGACAAGGCCCACGCCGACGAAGTCGCTGACATTTTCATCAAGGAACTGCTGCGCAACGGCACCACCACCGCGCTGGTGTTCGGCAGCGTGCACCCGCAGTCGGTGAACTCGTTGTTCGAAGCGGCCGAGAAGCTCGACCTGCGCATGATCGCCGGCAAGGTGATGATGGACCGCAACGCGCCGGATTATCTGACCGACACCGCCGAATCCAGCTACGTCGACAGCAAAGCGCTGATCGAGCGCTGGCATGGCAAGGGCCGCTTGCACTACGCAGTCACCCCGCGTTTCGCGCCGACCAGCACCCCGGAGCAACTGACCCTCGCCGGGCAACTGCTGACCGAATATCCGGATCTGTACATGCAGACCCACATCAGCGAGAACCTCAAGGAAATCGAGTGGGTCAAGGAGCTGTTCCCGGAGCGCAAGGGCTACCTCGACGTTTACGATCACTACAAACTGCTCGGCGAGCGCTCGCTATTCGCCCACGGCGTGCATCTGTGCGACGACGAATGCGCGCGTCTGGCAGAAACCGGTTCGGCGATCTCTTTCTGCCCGACTTCCAACTTCTTCTTGGGTAGCGGCTTGTTCAACCTGCCGATGGCCGAGAAGCACAAACTCAATGTCGGTCTGGGCACTGACGTCGGTGGCGGTACCAGTTTCTCGCTGCTGCAGACGCTGAACGAAGCGTACAAAGTGATGCAGTTGCAAGGTGCGCGACTGAGTCCGTTCAAGTCGCTGTACCTGGCGACACTGGGCGGTGCGCGAGCGCTGCGTCTGGAGGACAAGATCGGTAACCTGCAACCGGGTTCCGACGCTGACTTCCTGGTGCTGGATTACAACGCTACGCCGCTGCTGAGCTATCGCCTGAAGCAGGCCAACAACATTGCCGAGACGTTATTTGTGTTGATGACGCTGGGCGATGACCGCACGGTGCAGCAGACGTATGCGGCGGGGGCTTTGGTGCATCAGCGCTAAAATTTATCGTCGAAAAAAAATCCCCCAGCGCCTTTCAGCCTGGGGGATTTTTGTTGTCTGTCAGATTGCTATCGCGAGCAGGCTCACTCCTACAGTTGATCTTAGTTGTTCACACATTTTGTGGCCACTGAAGATCCAATGTAGGAGTGAGCCTGCTCGCGATGGGGCCAGCTCGGTCTAACTTAGAGCTTGGCCGCTGGGCGCCCAGGCTTCTTGGTCTGCAACAAATGCGAAAACACCGCATGCAGATCATCCGACGCGCCTTCCTCGTCGAGGTTGAGCTTGCTGTCGATGTGATCCATGTGATGCATCATCAAATTCACCGCCAGCTCGCCGTCGCGCTTCTCGATCGCGTCGATCAACTGGGTGTGTTCGTCATACGAGCAATGCGAGCGGTTGCCGCTTTCGTACTGGGCAATGATCAGCGATGTCTGCGAAACCAGACTGCGCTGGAAGCTGATCAACGGTGCGTTCATCGCCGCTTCCGCCAGTTTCAGGTGGAATTCGCCCGACAGACGAATACCGGCGCCGCGATCGCCACGGGAGAAGCTGTCGCGTTCATCGTTGACCATCTGGCGCAGCTCGGCGATTTGCTCGGCGGTGGCGTGTTGCACCGCCAGCTCGGTGATCGCGCGTTCGACCAGACGGCGGGCGAGAAACACCTGACGCGCCTCTTCCACACTCGGGCTGGCGACCACGGCGCCACGGTTCGGCCGCAACAGCACGACGCCTTCATGGGCCAGACGCGAGAGCGCGCGGCGAATGATGGTGCGGCTGACCCCAAAGATTTCCCCCAGCGCTTCTTCGCTCAATTTTGTGCCGGGCGCCAGACGCTGTTCGAGGATGGCCTCGAAAATATGCGCGTAGACAATATCGTCCTGGGTTCCGCTGCGGCCGGCTTTGCCTGCTCGCGGTTGTTTCTTGAGGGGTTGCAACTGTTCGTTCATGGGCACTCGAGTCGGGAGAACTGCGGCGAATAGACCGTGACTGTAATACGGCACAGTAGGTCGCTGGCAAGTATCGCGTAAAAAACAGCGCGATTGTACACAATGAAAGGTGGCAACACGACTGTACGGCTGTTTGTGACTTCGGCTGTATTGCAACGATCCGTTACGATTGAGTTTAGGCTTGATCGCAGAATCCGCCTTCAACGCACATTTCCCTGTAGGAGTGAGCCTGCTCGCGATTGCGGTGTGTCATTGGGCAATGTTGTGGCTGACCCACCGCAATCGCGAGCAGGCTCACTCCTACAAGGGTTTGCGTCATGGCGGGGATCTCCATTGGTATAAGGAACACCGTTGTCATGAACGACGCCACGCACACTCAACTTCGCCCTCTGGCCGACACTTCGCCCTCGGCCATCGTCGCCGGTTTCATCGCGATGATGACCGGCTACACCAGCTCCCTGGTGCTGATGTTCCAGGCCGGGCAAGCGGCGGGCCTGACCAGCGGGCAGATTTCTTCGTGGATCTGGGCGATTTCGATCGGCATGGCGGTGTGTTCGATCGGCCTGTCGCTGCGTTATCGCACGCCCATCACCATCGCCTGGTCGACCCCCGGCGCAGCGTTGCTGATCACCAGCCTCGGCGGCGTGAGCTATGGCGAGGCCATCGGCGCCTACATCACCTGCGCGGTGCTGGTGACGATCTGCGGGCTGACCGGCAGCTTCGAACGGCTGGTGAAAAAGATTCCGGCCTCTTTGGCGGCCGCATTGCTGGCAGGGATTCTGTTCAAGATCGGCAGCGAAATCTTCGTCGCCGCGCAGCACCGCACCGGGCTGGTGCTGGGGATGTTTTTCACTTATCTGCTGGTCAAACGCCTGTCGCCGCGTTATGCCGTGCTCGCGGCGCTGCTGATCGGCACCGCGCTGTCGGGCTTCATGGGATTGCTGGATTTCAGCGGCTTTCATCTGGAAGTGGCGACGCCGGTGTGGACCACGCCGCACTTCTCTCTAGCCGCGACCATCAGCATCGGCATTCCGTTGTTCGTGGTCGCGATGACTTCGCAGAACATGCCCGGCATCGCCGTGCTGCGCGCCGACGGCTACAACGTCCCGGCCTCGCCGCTGATCACCACCACCGGCATCGCTTCACTGTTGCTGGCGCCGTTCGGCTCCCACGGCATCAACCTCGCAGCGATCAGCGCGGCGATTTGCACCGGGCCGCATGCCCATGAAGATCGCAACAAGCGCTACACCGCTGCGGTCTGGTGCGGGATTTTCTACGGGATTGCCGGGGTGTTCGGCGCCACGTTGGCGGCGTTGTTTGCCGCGCTGCCAAAGGAACTGGTGCTGTCGATTGCGGCGTTGGCGTTGTTTGGTTCGATCATCAATGGTTTGAGCATTGCGATGACTGAGGTGAAGGAACGGGAAGCGGCGTTGATTACCTTTATGGTCACAGCGTCGGGGCTGACGCTGTTTTCCATTGGTTCGGCGTTTTGGGGGATTGTTGCGGGGGTTTTGACGTTGGTGATTTTGAATTGGCGCAAAGCGTAAGGTCAAAAGCCCCTCACCCTAGCCCTCTCCCCGAGGGAGAGGGGACTGACCGAGGTGTCTGGAAGACATACGCCGACGTGGGATACCGAGTTGAACTCAAATTTTGAAAAGCACACAAGTCGGCTCCCTCTCCCTCACTCCCGGAGGGAGAGGGGACTGACCGTGTTGGACGCGCGAGCTAAACCAAGACGAGATCCCGAGTCGAACTCGAATTTTGAAAAGCCCATAAATCGGCTCCCTCTCCAGGGGGAGAGGGCTGGGGTGAGGGGCAGACTCACCACAAATCCCAAACCGAACACCCAAACCCCAGACGAAAAAAAACGGCGACCCTCAGGTCGCCGTTTTTTTCAGTATCACTTAGCCGCGTTGATCGGCTTTTCCGGATACCAAACGTCCAGCAACGGGCTGACTTCATACTTGGTCAGCTCGGAGCGGGTTTTCAGCCAGGCTTCAACGGCAGCACGCTGCTCTTCGTTGACCGAGCCACGCTTCTGCAGGCAAACCAGACCGAAGTCGTCGCCGCCAACATAACCCAGACCATTGGCTTCCATGGCTTCTTTGATGAAGGCTTCGAGGAAAGCGTCAATGGCTTCTTCGGACAAGTCTTCTTTGAAGTCCAGGTTCAGTTCGAAACCCAGCTCTTGAAATTCATCAACGCACAGTTTTTTGCGCAGACGCTGGGAACGGTTAGTCGCCATTGGAACAATCCTCATAAGTATTAACGGCCGGCACTTTACCAGTTTAAGCCGTCGATTGCCCGCATCTCTGGCCCGTGAAGCCGACCGCCTGTAAAAAAATAACGTATTGGCCGGCCCGGACAAGGCACAAGCTGTAACACCTTGGGGCATAATGCCGACACTTTCATGACCGCTGAGGGCTTTTTCATCCATGTCCTCGTTATTTTCCCCTCGACTGTAGGGTTTTATTTCATATGATCAAATCGTTGCGTCCACTGTTGCTCGCCGGCCTTCTTCTGCCCCTGGCGCTGCCTGTTTCTGCTGCCACCATCAATACTTCCCTGACCCCCAACGTTGAAAAAGCCCTCAAGGCGAGCAAATTGCAGCCCAACGCCCTGTCGCTGGTGATGGTGCCGCTCGACGGCCCGGGCACGCCGACCGTGTTCAATGCCGACGTTTCGGTTAACCCGGCCTCGACCATGAAACTGGTGACTACCTACGCGGCGCTGGAAATGCTCGGCCCCAATCATCAGTGGAAGACCGAGTTCTACACCGACGGCGACCTCAATGGCGGCATCCTCAACGGCAACCTCTACCTCAAGGGTGGCGGCGATCCGAAGCTGAACATGGAAAAACTCTGGCTGCTGATGCGCGACCTGCGCGCCAACGGCGTGACCCAGATCACCGGTGACCTGATTCTCGACCGCAACTTCTTCGTGCAACCGCAACTGCCGGAATTCAACGATGACGGCAATGACGAGAACAAACCGTTCCTGGTCAAACCGGATTCGCTGCTGGTCAACCTCAAGGCCCTGCGCTTTGTTGCCCGTAATGACGGTGGCCGCGTGCTGATCTCGGTCGAACCGCCGATTGCCAGCATCCACATCGAAAACACCGTCAAAGCGCTGCCCTCCAAGCAATGCACCGGCGGCGTGCGCTACAACCCGGTGGCGCAACCCGATGGCAGCATGACCGTGACCGTGGCCGGCCAGTTGGGCGAAGGTTGCAGCTCGCAGACTTACCTGTCGCTGCTCGACCACGCGACCTACACCGCCGGCGCCGTGCGCGCGATCTGGAAAGAACTGGGTGGCAGCATTCAGGGCAAGGATCGCCTGGCGTCGACGCCGAGCAACGCCAAACTGCTCGCGCGTGCCTACTCGCCGGATCTGGCGGAGATCATCCGCGACATCAACAAATACAGTAACAACACCATGGCTCAGCAGTTGTTCCTGAGTCTTGGGCAGAAATTCCGCAACGATGCCGACGGTGATGACGCGAAAGCCGCACAACGTGTGGTGCGCCAGTGGATGGCGAAGAAAGGCATTACCGCACCGCACCTGGTGATGGAGAACGGCTCCGGCCTGTCCCGTGCTGAACGGGTCAGCGCCCGTGAAATGGCGAGCATGCTGCAAGCCGCCTGGCACAGCCCGTATGCCGCCGAGTACATCAGCTCGCTGCCGATCGCCGGCACCGACGGCACCATGCGCAAGCGTCTGAAAACCACGGCGATGCGCGGTGAGGCGCACGTCAAGACAGGTACTTTGAACACTGTGCGGGCGATTGCCGGTTTCAGCCGTGATATCAATGGCAATACCTGGGCGGTGGTGGCGATCCTCAACGACAAGGCACCGTTTGGCGCATCGTCGGTGCTCGATCAGGTGCTGCTGGATCTGTACAAGCAGCCGAAACTGGCGCAGACCGCTTCGGTCCTCTGATCACCGCGCCTCCTGTAGGAGTGAGCCTGCTCGCGATAGCGTCGGTCCCGATACATCGAGGTGACTGACATACCGCAATCGCGAGCAGGCTCACTCCTACAAGGTTTTGCGCAAGACCCTAGCTCATCTGTTCGACGCGATCGCGCCCGCGCTGCTTTGCCATATACACACCCGAATCCGCCCGCAACAGCAGCGCATCCGCGCCCTCCCCCGGTCGCCAACTGGCGATCCCGAAACTCGCCGTGACCACGCCGACTACATCCACCGGCGCACTGCGCAAACCCTGCCACAACTCAACCGCCAGCATGTACGCATGTTCGCCGTCGATGTCCGGGCACAGCACCATGAACTCCTCACCGCCCAACCGGCAGAACACATCGGTACGCCGCAGACGATGGCCAATCCGCTCGCACACCGCTTGCAGCACCCGGTCACCGACGGCGTGGCCGTACTGATCGTTGATGCGTTTGAAATGGTCGATGTCGAGCATGATCACCGACAGCTCACCGCCGCCGCGCTCGACCCGGGCCATTTCCGTGGTCAGACGTTCCTGAAAATAGCGACGGTTGTGAATGCCGGTCAGCGAGTCGGTCACCGACAGTGCGCGCAGTTCTTCTTCCACGCGCTTGAGGTCAGAAATGTCCGAGATATAGCCATGCCACAGCACACCGCCGCCCGGCAGTTCTTCCGGCGTCGCCTCGCCGCGCACCCAGCGCAGGCCGCGCTCGGGCAGTTGCACGCGATACTCCTCGCGCCACGGACTGAGACTGTCGGCCGAGGCGCGAATTGAGGAGCGCACGCGGACAACGTCCTGTGGATGAATGCGCGTGAAGATCGCCTCGGCGTTGAACAACAGCACGTCCGGCTCCAGCTCGTAGATCTCGCGAATACCGTCGCTGGCGTAGATCACACTGAAGCGCCCGTCGAATTCCATCTTGAATTGATAGATGCCGCCGGGCACGTGCGCGCTGAGCTTTTTCAACAAGACGTCGCGCGCCGCCAGCACCTCGTGCACGCGCTTGCGCTCGGTGATGTCGATGCAGATCGCCAGATGCCCGACCCACAAACCCTGCTCATCCAGTACCGGGGTGGCCAGCATGTTCACCGGAATATGGCTGCCATCGCTGCGCACCAGCGTCCATTCGCGCGCCTCGTGGCCGCCGACTTCTCCGCCCTCGACCAGCATCGCGTGGCAGGTCGGGATGCTTTTACCGTAGCGCGCACTCAATTCGCCGGCACGGGCCGCCAGCTCTCGGGGCAGGTGCAGGTTTTCCAGGGTCATGTGGCCGACGACATCGGCGCTGCTGTAACCGAGCATTTGTTCGGCGCCGGGGTTGAACGTGTTGATCACACCGCGCAGGTCGGTGGCGATGATCGCCACCTGCGTCGCCGCATTCAGCACGCCGCGTAACTGGCCGTGGGTGCCGCGCAGCTCCTGTTCGCTGGCGTGCAGTTCCTGCGTGCGCTGCTCCACCATAAGCAAGGCACGCTGACGCTGACTGACCAACACGTAGAGCAAGGCGCTGAGCAGCAGACTGAGCAAGCCACCCAGAATGATCACACTGCCGACCGACGAATGGTTGGCCTGAACGAACGCGTCGCTCGGCAGGATATCGACCTGATAGTCGTGATCGGCCATGCGCAGTAACCGCGTGGCCGACAGGTCGCTCGGCGCCGGTTCATTGGTCGATTCGAACAACACCTCGTGCTGATCATGGGTCGACATGTCGAGAATGCGCACCGACAGATAGTCATGGAAGGCATCCGGCAAACCGTCGGCCAGCAACTGGCGCATGCTGATCACCGCCATCACGTAGCCGAACGATTGGCGCTCGCCATTGCGGCTCACCGGCGCGACGAGCAGCACACCGCGCGCATAGGACGGCTCAATGCTGACCAGATGCATGGGTTGCGACACCGCCAGCCCGCCGAGCTTGTCGGCACGTTGCAGGGTATCGCGCCGCAAAGGTTGCGCGAGCAGGTCATAACCCAACGGTGAGCCGAGCCGACTTTGCGTCTGGCTATAGAGCACCGGCACGTATTCATCGCGCACGCCAGCCAGTTGCAGCTCGCCCTGGGCATTCAATTCTCGAAGGGTAAAGTTGCTCACGCCTTCGTCACGCACCCGCTGCTCGAATGCCGCGCGCTCGGCACCGCTGACCTTGAGGGCAAACGAATAGGCCTGGGTACGCATCAATAAGGGTTGGGTGTAACCGTCGAATTCGGTGCGGGATACCGATTCAGAGTTGGCGAAGAAGCGGCGCAAGCCGTCGAGGCGTTGCTCCTGATCCTGAAAGCGTTCTTCGATGCGACTGTAACGTTCGTTGGCCAGCAGTTGAAAACGCTGACGGGTTTGTTGCTGAAACTGATTGAGGGTGGCCCAGGCGAGCAGCCCCGTGAGAATCCCGCCGGCGAGCAATACCAGCAGCGCGACCAGCCAGGCCGAGACGTCTTCGCTGATGAAACCCAGAATCTTTGGGCGCACGGGGTGCAACGACATAAAGACAACTCACTACGCCAGCATTTACGGGAAAACCCCATTGACCGTGTGTGAGTTATAGCTATTAGCCACTAATTTAGCTAGCGCGGGCAGATCCACGGAGCCTTTAAAAATCAAGGCTCTGTGGATCCAATTGCGCAAAGCGTCAACGAGCCGTGATTTTCCAGGCGCGGTGAATCTTGGTGTTGCGGGCGAAATCCGGATCGATGGTCTGCGCGCTGATTTCCTCGACCGCGTAACGCTCGGCGAGGTTTTCTTCCAACTGGAACTTGCGGAAGTTGTTGGAGAAATACAGCACACCGCCGGTTGCCAGACGGGCCATGGCCAGGTCAATCAACTGCACCTGATCACGTTGCACGTCGAAGATGCCTTCCATGCGCTTGGAGTTGGAGAATGTCGGTGGATCGATAAAGATCAGGTCGTACTCGTCACGGCTGCTTTCCAGCCACGCCATGACATCGCCCTGCTCCAGACGGTTCTTGTCCGAATAGCCGTTCAGCGACAGGTTGCGACGCGCCCAGTCGAGGTAAGTCTTCGACAGATCGACGCTGGTGGTGCTGCGCGCGCCGCCCTTGGCCGCGTGCACGCTGGCGGTCGCGGTGTAGCAGAACAGATTGAGGAAGCGCTTGCCGGCGGCCTCTTTCTGAATACGCATGCGCATCGGACGGTGATCGAGGAACAGGCCGGTGTCGAGGTAGTCGGTGAGGTTGACCAGCAACTTCACGCCGCCCTCGCTGACTTCATTGAACTTGCCTTGCGCAGCCTGACGCTCGTACTGCTTGGTGCCGCTCTGGCGCTCGCGGCGTTTGACCACCACGCGGCTCTTGTCGACGTTCAGCGCCTGCGGAATCGCTGCCAGGGCATCGAACATGCGTGCCGAGGCTTTTTCCGGATCGATGGATTTTGGCGCGGCGTATTCCTGAACGTGCACCCAATCGTGGTACAGGTCGATCGCCATTGCATATTCAGGCATGTCGGCATCGTAGACGCGGTAGCAATCGATGCCTTCGCGCTTGACCCACTTGCCCATGGCCTTGAGGTTTTTTTGCAGGCGGTTGGCAAACATCTGCCCGCCTTCGCTCAAGCGCGGCTGCTCGATCACCGGTGCCGGGGCTGGCGTCGGTTTGATCGGGTTGCCGTTCTTGTTGAACTTGCGTTCTTGCGGCTCGTCCGGGGTCTGATCGTAAGCCGCTTGCTCGCGCTCAGCCTGACGCTGTTCCGGGGTGCGACGCTCGCCAGTGACGAACTGATCCGGCAGCACTTTGATCAACAGCAGTTTGCACGGCAGCGCGCCGTTCCAGAACGAATACTGTTTATGGCTGCGAATGCCCATGCGCTTGCCCAGATCCGGCGCGCCGGTGAACACCGCCGCTTCCCAGTTCAGGCAGGCCTGACGCAGACGCTCGCCGAGGTTCTGGTAGAGATACAACAGGCTGGCTTCGTCACCGAGACGCTCGCCGTACGGTGGGTTGCAGATCACCAGACCTTTCTGGTTCTGATCCGGACGCGGCTCGAAAGTCGCGACTTCGCCCTGGTAGATCTTGATCCACTCGCTCAGGCCCGCACGCTCAACGTTGTTGCGGCCCGGCTGAATCAGACGAGGGTCGGCTTCGTAACCGCGAATCCACAGCGGTGGCTTGGCCAGACCGGCAGCGGCGCGCTCGACGGCCTCTTCGTGGAGTTTTTTCCACAGCGCCGGCACGTGACCGAGCCACGCGGTGAAGCCCCACTGCTCACGACGCAGGTTCGGCGCCATGTCGGCGGCAATCATGCCGGCTTCGACGAGGAACGTACCGACACCGCACATCGGGTCAGCCAGCGCGCCGCCTTCGGCAGCAATGCGCGGCCAGCCGGAACGGATCAGGATGGCTGCCGCGAGGTTTTCCTTCAGCGGCGCCGCGCCCTGCTGCAGACGGTAACCGCGCTGGTGCAGGCTGTGGCCGGAGAGGTCGAGGGAGAGAATCGCTTCACCGCGATCCAGACGCAGGTGAATGCGTAGGTCCGGGTTGAGCTTGTCGATCGACGGACGGTCGCCCTGCGGGGTGCGCAGTTTGTCGACGATGGCGTCTTTGACTTTCAGGGCACCGAAGTGGGTGTTGTCGATGCCGGAACCGTGGCCGCTGAATTCGACGGCCAGGGTGCCGTCGCTGAGCATGTGATCCTGCCACTCGATGTCGAGCACACCGTGGTAGAGGTCTTCAGCGTCTTTCATCGGGAAACGCTTGAGCACCAGTAATACGCGGTTGGCCAGACGCGACCAGAGGCACAGGCGATAAGCGGTTTCCATGGTCGCCATGCCACGCACGGCGGAAGTGTGCTCGCGCGCTTCTTCAAGGCCAAGCCCGACGGCTTCCTCGATGAGCAGGCCTTCAAGGCCTTTAGGGCAAGTGAGGAAGAGTTCGAAACGGTCGGACATGGTATTTCCAGAGCCTTTGGCTAGTGAATCGGCAACGCATTGCCGATCCGGTTTTCAATCAGGCGCTTTTCTAAAAGAACGCCCGCGTGGCACGAAGGTGTGCCGTTCCATCCCCGCTGCTCGGGTTAAAAGAGCTTAGATGCCGGGACAGATAAAAAAGTTGGTGAAACAAAAAGTCTTAAAGCGACCCTTCGTCGCTTTATACCCCAGCGCAAACGTGGGTCATTCTCACTAAAGAATTAACCCCATCATCCAGCGCGGGGCCGATCATACCGGGGTTTGCTGAAAAACCGTGCATGAAACCCGTCGTTACTTATGGCTGTAGCACTAATTTCGTTACGTCCTTATGACAAAACGATCATTCCCTCGGTGTGACTCATTGGTTAGAACTGAACACAGGTTGACGTCGCAACGGCGTCAACACCTTGGCTCGCCACGCCGGCAGCGAGCCGCACCATGGCAGGTTTCTTCTGCCAGACCTCAGTTGAGGTCAACGCGACACAAAACAGTCAACAAGTGAGGGAAACACCCTATGAGAAGACTTAAGCGTGATCCGTTGGAAAGAGCATTTTTGCGCGGATATCAATATGGCGTTGGTGGCAAATCCCGTGAGCTTTGCCCATTTACTCTACCGTCGGTACGCCAAGCCTGGATTAACGGCTGGCGAGAAGGACGTGGCGACAACTGGGACGGTATGACCGGCACTGCGGGAATCCACAGACTCAACGAACTTCACGCCGTCGGCTGACACAGGGCATTAATTCCGACACGACAATCTGAATTTGTAACGACTTACCATGCACGTCCTTCCCGGACGGCGGGCTGCGGCCCAGGGGCTCCTTCGAGGAGCCCTTTTTTATGCCTGCCACATTATCTGTGCCATACACAAAACCTGTAGGAGTGAGCCTGCTCGCGATAGCGGTCTGTCAGTCGCTGATGAAGTGACCGAAAGAAAGCTATCGCGAGCAGGCTCACTCCTACAAGGGAACAGTGGTGTCTATGGATCAGCGCAAGGCGGCGATGGCGTCTACCGATTCACGGATCAGCGCCGGGCCCTTATAGATGAAGCCGGAATAGATCTGCACCAGGCTCGCACCCGCCAGAATCTTCTCAGCCGCATGTTTGCCTTCAGTAATCCCGCCCGCCGCAATGATCGGCAAACGCCCAGCCAACTCACCCGCCAGCACCTTCACGGTATTGGTGCTCTTCTCCCGCACCGGCGCACCGGACAAACCGCCCGCCTCGTCGCCATGCTCCATGCCTTCGACACCGACACGGCTGAGTGTGGTGTTGGTAGCGATCACCGCGTCCATGCCGGTTTCGATCAGCGCCTGAGCCACCTGCGCGGTTTCTTCATCGGTCATGTCCGGCGCGATCTTGATCGCCAGCGGCACATGTTTGCCATGACGCAACGCCAGTTCAGCGCGGCGCGTGGCCAGATCCGCGAGCAACTGCTTCAGCGAATCGCCGAACTGCAGGCTGCGCAGTCCCGGGGTGTTCGGCGAACTGACGTTGACCGTCACGTAGCTGGCGTGGGCGTAGACCTTATCCAGGCAGATCAGGTAATCGTCGACCGCACGCTCGACCGGCGTATCGAAGTTCTTGCCGATGTTGATGCCCAGCACGCCTTTGTACTTAGCGGCGGCAACGCGCGCCAAAAGGTTATCGACACCGAGGTTGTTGAAGCCCATGCGGTTGATGATCGCCTCGGCTTCCGGCAGGCGGAAAATCCGTGGTTTCGGATTGCCCGGCTGCGGACGCGGGGTCACGGTGCCGATTTCGACAAAACCGAAACCCAGTTGCGCAAAGCCATCGATGGCCGCGCCGTTCTTGTCCAGACCGGCAGCCAGACCCACCGGGTTCGGGAATTCGAGGCCCATGACCGTCACCGGCTTCTTCGCCGGCGCCTTGCACAGCAAGCCGTTGAGGCCCAAACGCCCACCCGCGCCGATCAGATCCAGCGACAGATCGTGGGAGGTTTCCGGGGAAAGTTTGAACAACAGCTGACGGGCCAGGGTGTACATGGGCGGCGATGACTCGGGCGGCGAAAAGAGGCGGCGATTATAGCCGGGCATCGACCTGCGGCGCGAGGCGCACGCGCAAATCACTGGCACTGGCATATGCCTTGCACCCTCCTTGACTATCAGCGCGCAGGCCAATGACGGCAAGCGGGCAAGGACAATGGCGTCGTCCCGGGTTTTGCCTGCGCAAAGTCCGCGGCGGCGCTTTTTTTCGAGGTGGCGGTGTATGAATGAACCTTCGGTAGGGCCCCTGGCCTGGGTCAATGGCAGCGATGCCCCGGAAAAGACTGCAATCAACCTCGGTTTCATGGCGTTGAGCGACTGCGCATCGGTTGTCGTTGCCGCCACACAGGGCTTTGCCCAACCTTACGGACTAACGCTGAACCTGAAGCGCCAGGCCTCTTGGGCGAATCTGCGCGACAATCTGGTCAGCGGCGAACTCGACGCTGCACACAGTCTTTATGGGCTGATTTACGCGGTGCATCTGGGCATCGGCGGCGTTGCTCCGACCGATATGGCTGTGCTGATGGGCCTGAACCAGAACGGCCAGAGCCTCAACCTCTCTCACGGTCTGCAGAACCTTGGCGTGAGCAGTCCTGAAGCACTGGACCGCCACGTGCACCAAAGCCGCGCAAAACTCACCTTCGCGCAGACCTTCCCCACGGGCACGCACGCGATGTGGCTTTATTACTGGCTGGCAAGTCAGGGCATTCATCCGTTGCAGGATGTCGACAGTGTGGTGGTGCCGCCGCCGCAAATGGTCGCGCATCTGCAAGCCGGGCGCATCGACGGTTTTTGTGTCGGCGAGCCTTGGGCCGCGAGCGCGGTGCAGCAGAATCTCGGGTTTACCTTGGCGACCAGTCAGACCATCTGGCCCGATCACCCGGAAAAAGTCCTTGGCTGCACTCGTGAATTTGTCGAGCAATACCCGAACACGGCGCGGGCGCTGGTGATGGCGATCCTTGAAGCCAGCCGCTTTATCGAAGAGAGCCCGGAAAATCGTCGCAGCACCGCGCAATTGCTCAGCGCGCCGGAGTATCTGGACGCGCCGCTTGCGTGCATCGAACCGCGTTTTCTCGGTGACTATGCCGATGGCCTCGGCAATCGTTGGCAGGATCCTCATGCGCTGCGCTTCCACGGCAACGGCGAGGTGAATCTGCCGTATCTGTCGGACGGCATGTGGTTCATGACCCAGTTCCGCCGCTGGGGCCTGCTGCGTGAGGATCCGGATTACCTCGGCGTCGCCCGGCAGGTCCAGCGACTGGATATCTACCGCGATGCGGCAACCGCTGTCGGCGTGGCAGCGTGGGGCACCGACATGCGCAGCAGCCAGTTGCTCGACGGCAAAGTCTGGGACGGCAGCGACCCGGCCGGCTACGCGCGCAGTTTCAAGTTGCACGCGTTGAACGACGACGCCCCCCTTCTCGCCCGCCGCTGACAGGAGACCGCGAACATGTTGCGCATTCTGTTGATCAACGACACAGCGAAAAAAGTCGGGCGCCTGAAAGCCGCGCTGATTGAAGCCGGTTTCGAAGTCATCGATGAATCCGGTCTGACCATCGACCTGCCCGCGCGCGTCGAAACGGTGCGCCCGGACGTGATCCTGATCGATACCGAGTCACCGAGCCGCGATGTCATGGAGCAAGTCGTGCTGGTCAGCCGCGACCAGCCTCGGCCGATCGTGATGTTTACCGACGAACATGATCCGGGGGTGATGCGCCAGGCGATCAAGTCCGGGGTCAGTGCGTACATCGTAGAGGGCATTCACGCCCAGCGTCTGCAGCCGATTCTCGATGTGGCGATGGCGCGATTCGAGAGTGATCAGGCGTTGCGTGCGCAGTTGCAGGCGCGAGACCTGCAATTGGCTGAGCGCAAGCGTATTGAGCTGGCCAAGGGGTTATTGATGAAGATGAAGGATTGCAATGAGGAAGAGGCTTATACCTTGATGCGGCGCCAGGCGATGAGCCGGCAGCAGAAGCTGATTCAGGTGGCGGAGCAGATTATTGCCATGAGTGAGCTGCTGGGCTGAGGTGTTCTCACCGCTGAAGAGCCCCTCACCCTAGCCCTCTCCCCGAGGGAGAGGGGACCGACCGGGGGATGCTCGGGAAATACGCCGACCTGCAATTTCTGCTGTGAATCCATAATCGACTCGGTTTCTCAGGTCGATGTTTGGCGCAAGACACCTCGGTCAGTCCCCTCTCCCTCCGGGAGAGGGCTAGGGTGAGGGGCTTTTGATTTTCCGGCTGTTGGCACAAATCTCGCTAGGTAAAACGCACAGGTAACCAACGGCGGTTGCCCCACCCACGACAAAGACGTCGCTCACCCGTTCGCCCAACCGGCGCATCAGGTAGCGGCGTTTTTGCGTTTTGGCCCCACAGCTCGGGGCCGGTGGTGCGGCCGTAGCGGCGCCCCACTTGCTGTTGCATGACTCCTTTCGAGACTCTTTTCAGCTGAGGTGCGCGATGAATTCAAGCTTCTGGAAATCCGGCCACACCCCGACATTGTTCGCGGCCTTCCTCTATTTCGACCTGAGCTTCATGGTCTGGTACCTGCTCGGCCCGTTGGCGGTGCAAATCGCCGCCGACCTGCACCTGACCACGCAACAACGTGGCCTCGTCGTCGCCACGCCGATCCTTGCTGGCGCGGTGCTGCGTTTCATCATGGGCATGCTCGCCGATCGACTGTCGCCGAAAACCGCCGGGCTGATCGGCCAGGTCATTGTCATCTGCGCACTGTTCGGTGCCTGGAAAATCGGCATTCATAGCTACGAGCAGGCGCTGATCCTCGGCCTGTTCCTCGGCATGGCCGGCGCGTCGTTTGCTGTTGCGCTGCCGCTGGCTTCGCAGTGGTACCCGCCACAGCATCAGGGCAAAGCCATGGGCATTGCCGGTGCGGGCAACTCCGGCACCGTGTTCGCCGCGCTGCTGGCACCGGTGCTCGCCGCCGCATTTGGCTGGAGCAACGTTTTCGGTTTCGCCCTGATTCCATTGATCCTGACACTGGTGCTGTTTGCCTGGCTGGCCAAAAATGCGCCGCAGCGGCCGAAAGCCAAAGCCATGGCCGACTACTTCAAAGCCTTGGGCGACCGTGACAGTTGGTGGTTCATGTTTTTCTACAGCGTGACCTTCGGCGGCTTCATCGGTCTGGCCAGCGCCCTGCCCGGCTACTTCAACGATCAGTACGGCTTGAGCCCGGTGACCGCTGGTTACTACACCGCCGCCTGCGTGTTCGGCGGCAGTCTGATGCGGCCATTGGGTGGCGCCCTGGCTGACCGTTTCGGTGGCATCCGCACCTTGCTGGCGATGTACACCGTCGCTGCCGTCTGCATAGCGGCCGTCGGCTTCAATCTGCCAAGTTCCTACGCGGCGCTGGCACTTTTCGTCTGCACCATGCTCGGCTTAGGCGCAGGCAACGGCGCGGTGTTCCAACTGGTGCCGCAGCGTTTTCGTCTGGAGATCGGTGTCATGACCGGGCTGATCGGCATGGCCGGCGGCATCGGCGGCTTTGCCTTGGCCGCCGGCATGGGCGCGATCAAACAGAGCACCGGCAGCTATCAACTGGCCCTGTGGTTGTTCGCCAGCCTCGGCGTGTTGGCGTGGTTTGGTCTGCACGGCGTCAAGCGTCGCTGGAGAACCACTTGGGGTTCGGCGGCGGTGACGGCGGCGCGGGTCTGAAGCGTCGATGGCCCTGCAACTGAGTTTTGCCGAAGCCAGCGCCACCGGCCCGCGCGCGGAAAATCAGGACGCTTTGCGCCTGGTCACGCCCGCTCCGGCGTTGGCGGCGAGCAAAGGTTTTCTGTTCGCCATCGCCGACGGCGTCAGCCAGTGTGCCGATGGCGGACTGGCTGCGCGTTCGACCTTGCAGGCCTTGGCGCTCGACTATTACGCCACGCCGGAAACCTGGAGCGTGGCCCAGGCACTGGATCGCCTGCTGCTCGCACAAAACCGCTGGTTGCAGGCCAATGGCGGTGGTCAGCCGTTGCTCACCACGGTCAGTGCCTTGGTCATGCGCGGTCGGCGCTTTACCCTCGCCCACGTCGGCGATTGCCGGGTGTATCGCTGGCACCGCGAAAGTTTGCAGCGGATCTCTGAAGATCACGTTTGGGAACAGCAAGGCATGCAGCATGTGCTCAAGCGTGCGCTGGGGCTGGATCAGCATCTGGTGCTGGACTTCCTTGACGGTGAACTGCGCGACGGCGAGTGCTTTGTTTTGCTCAGTGACGGTGTCTGGTCGACACTCGGCGATACCGCCATTGCGGCGATTCTGCGTGATCAGCCAGATTTGCACAGCGCCGCGCAGACGCTGGTCAACGCCGCGCATCTGGCGGGGAGCCAGGACAATGCCAGTGCTTTGCTGGTGCGGGTGGATGCATTGGGTGAGGCCAGTATCGGCGATGCGCTGATTCATCTGCAGCAATGGCCACTGCCTCCAGCGCTGAAATCCGGGCAGCACTTTGAAGGCTGGCAGGTGCAAGAGATTGTTGCTCAGAGTCAGCAATCGCTGCTTTATCGAGTGCTGGATGGTCAGGGTCAGAGGTGGTTGCTGAAAACCCTGCCCACGCGCTCCGCTGATGATTCCTACGCCGGGCAAGCGCTGTTGTCCGAAGAATGGTTCCTGAAACGTGTGGCCGGACGGCATTTTCCTGAAGTCCATGCGTGCAGCCAGCGTCAGCATTTGTACTACGTGATGCGCGAATACTCCGGGACGACGCTGGCGCAGATTTTTCAACAAAATGGGCCTTTACCCTTGGCGCAATGGCAGGACATCGCCGAGCGCCTGTTGCGCTCGGTCGGGCTGTTGCATCGGCGGCAGATTCTGCACCGGGACATCAAACCGGAAAATCTGCACGTGGGTGACGATGGCGAATTGCGTCTGCTGGATTTTGGCCTGGCGTATTGTCCGGGATTGTCCGAAGACGCGCCGTCAACGTTGCCGGGAACGCCCAGCTACATCGCCCCGGAAGCGTTTCGCGGGGATCCGCCGAGTGCGCAACAGGATTTGTATGCAGTCGGCGTGACCCTGTACTTCCAGCTCACCGGGCATTATCCCTATGGCGAGATCGAAGCATTTCAGCGGCCGCGATTTGCTGTGGCGGTAAGCGCCAGTCGCTATCGGCCGGATCTGCCGGAATGGCTGGCGCAGAGTCTGGAGCGTGGGGTGGCGGCTGATCCGCAACAACGGTTTGAAACGGCTGAGGAATGGTTGTTGGTGTTGGAACAGGGCGAGCGGCGCAGTTTGGGTGTGCGGCCCAGACCATTATTGGAGCGTGAGCCGTTGAAGGTCTGGCGGACGATGGCGTTGGTGGCTCTGTTGGGAAATCTGGTGCTGCTGATTTTGTTGTTTCATCACTGACACCGCGTCGCGGCCATCGCGAGCAGGCTCACTCCTACAATTTGAAATGCGTTCCCCTGTAGGAGTGAGCCTGCTCGCGATGACGTCAGCCCAATCACCACAAATCCATCTACCTGAGCGCCCCACGAACGAGCAACCCGCCTCGATTCAGTGCAAAAATCACCCTCAAAAACTGCTAAACCCCAATAAACACGCCATTCCCCTACTTGGCACAACCACTGCATTACCTCTCCCAACACACACATAAAGCCCAACCTTCAACGACGAAGGCTGCGCTTCCCGAGAGAACGGGACCAGGACAAAGGCGTCCTCGCTAGGCAACTAGCGGGACGCCTTTTTTTGTTTGCGCAAAATTTCTCGAGCAAGGCCTGACTGCCCACAAGAGGCCAGCCGCAGCTCCCCGGAGAACCTGATGAAAAAACTCAAACTGGTGATGATCGGCAATGGCATGGCCGGGGTCCGCACCCTCGAAGAACTGCTCAAGCTGAGCAACGAGCTGTACGACATCACGGTCTTCGGCGCCGAACCGCACACCAACTACAACCGCATCCTGCTGTCACCGGTGCTGGCCGGTGAGCAGACCTTCGAGGAGATCGTGCTCAACGACCTCGACTGGTACCTGGAAAACAACATCAAGTTGCTGCTCAACCGCAAAGTGGTGGAGATCGACCGGGTCAAACGCCGGGTGATCGCCGAGGACGGCACCGAAGCCGAATACGATCGCCTGCTGATCGCCACCGGTTCGACGCCGTTTATTCTGCCGATCCCCGGCAACACCTTGCACGGGGTGATCGGTTACCGCGACATCGCCGACACTCAAGCGATGATCGACACCGCCAAAACCCACAAACACGCGGTGGTCATCGGTGGCGGTCTGCTCGGTCTCGAAGCCGCCAATGGCCTGATGCTGCGCGGCATGCACGTCACCGTGGTGCATATCGGCGAATGGTTGCTGGAACGGCAACTGGATAAAACCAGCGGTCAACTGCTGCAAACTGCCCTCGAATCCCGTGGTTTGCACTTCCGTCTGTGCGAACAGACCCAAGCCCTGCACGACGCTGGCAATGGCCGGGTCGGCTCGGTGCAATTCAAGAACGGCGAGATCATCCCCGCCGATCTGGTGGTGATGGCGGCCGGCATTCGCCCCAACACCGAACTGGCGGAAAAGGCCGGCATCCCGTGCAATCGCGGGATTCTGGTCAATGACACCCTGCAAACCTACGATCCGCGTATTTATGCGATCGGCGAGTGCGCCAGCCATCGCGGGATTGCCTACGGTCTGGTCGCGCCGCTGTTCGAACAGGCCAAGGTTTGCGCCAACCACCTCGCACAATTGGGCTTCGCCCGTTATCAGGGTTCGGTGACCTCGACCAAACTCAAAGTCACCGGCATCGACCTGTTTTCCGCTGGCGACTTCATGGGCGGCGAAGGCACCGAGACCATCACCCTCTCCGACCCGATCGGCGGCGTGTACAAAAAACTGGTGATCAAGGATGACGTGCTGGTCGGCGCCTGTCTGTACGGCGATACGGCAGATGGCGGTTGGTATTTCCGGCAGATTCGTGAGAATCACGCCATCGGCGAGATCCGCGATCACCTCATGTTTGGAGAAAATGCGTTAGGCGACGTAGGACATCAGGGCCAGGACAAAGCCATGGTCATGGCCGACACCGCCGAAGTCTGCGGCTGCAACGGCGTGTGCAAAGGCACCATCGTCAAAGCCATTCAGGAACACGGCCTGTTCAGCGTTGATGAGGTGAAGAAACACACCAAAGCCGCGAGCTCCTGCGGCTCCTGTGCAGGCCTGGTCGAGCAGATCCTGATCAACACCGTCGGTGGTGCGGCGGACGTCAAACCGAAAAGCGAAAAGGCCATCTGCGGTTGCAGCGACCTCAACCACGGGCAGATCCGTCAGGCCATCCGCGAGCAACATCTGCTGACCATCGCCGGCACCCTGAGCTACCTCAACTGGCGCACCCCGAACGGCTGCGCAACCTGCCGCCCTGCCCTCAACTATTACCTGATTTCCACTTGGCCCGGCGAAGCCAAGGACGATCCGCAATCGCGCCTGATCAACGAACGTGCACACGCCAACATCCAGAAGGACGGCACGTACTCGGTGGTACCACGCATGTGGGGCGGCGTGACCAATCCTTCGGAACTGCGGCGAATTGCCGATGTGGCTGACAAGTATCAGGTGCCGATGGTCAAGGTCACCGGCGGCCAGCGCATCGACTTGCTCGGCATCAAGAAGCAGGATCTGCCGGGCGTGTGGAAAGACCTCGACATGCCGTCCGGCCACGCCTACGGCAAATCCATCCGCACGGTAAAAACCTGCGTCGGCAGTGAGTTCTGCCGCTTCGGCACGCAAAACTCGACACAACTGGGCATCGAGCTGGAGCACGACCTGTTCAACATGTGGTCGCCGCACAAAGTGAAACTCGCTGTTTCCGGATGCCCACGCAACTGCTCGGAAGCGGGGATCAAAGACGTAGGAATCATCGGCGTCGACTCCGGCTGGGAGATGTACATCGGCGGCAACGGCGGGATCAAAACCGAAGTCGCCGAATTCTTCGTCAAGCTGAAAACTGCCGAGGAAGTGCGCGAATACAACGGTGCGTTCCTGCAGCTGTATCGCGAAGAAGCCTTCTACCTCGAACGTACCGTGCACTACCTGCAACGGGTCGGCATGGAACACATCAAGAAAGCCGTGCTCGAAGACCCCGAGCGCCGCAAAGCCTTGAACGAGCGCCTGCAATTCTCCCTGTCGTTCGAGCAAGACCCGTGGAAAGAACGTCTGGTGCAGCCGCAACTGAAGAAAGAATTCGACGTGATCCCTGTGAAAAATCTGGAGGTGCCGGCATGAACTGGCTGGATATCTGTGCTCTCGAAGAGATCAACGCCCTCGGCTCGCGGATCATTGCCGGTCCGAAAGGTGACATCGCGATTTTTCGTACAAGCGACGATGAGGTTTTCGCCCTCGACGACCGCTGCCCGCACAAGGGCGGGCCACTGTCGCAAGGACTGATCTACGGCAAACGCGTGGCCTGCCCACTGCACAACTGGCAGATCGATCTCGAATCCGGCGAAGCGCAAGCGCCAGACATCGGTTGCGCGCACCATCACCCGGCGCGGGTCGAAAACGGTCGCGTGCAACTGGCCCTGCGGGACGCCATCTGATGAACCGCCAGACGACCGCCTCGACCTGCTGTTATTGCGGGGTCGGCTGCGGCGTGCTGATCGAGCATGACGGCGAGCGCATCCTCGGCGTCAGCGGCGATCCGGCGCACCCGGCCAACTTCGGCAAACTGTGCAGCAAAGGCTCGACCCTGCATCTGACCGGCGACCTTGCCGCTCGCGCGCTGTACCCGGAACTGCGCCTGGGCAAAGGCCTGGCGCGCAGCCGCACAGACTGGGACACCGCACTGGAGCATGCCGCCAACGTGTTCGCCGAGACCATCGCCGAGCACGGCCCGGACAGTGTGGCGTTCTATATCTCCGGACAGTTGCTGACCGAGGACTATTACGCCTTCAACAAGCTGGCACGGGCACTGGTCGGTACCAACAACATCGACAGCAATTCACGCCTGTGCATGTCTTCAGCCGTGGTCGGCTACAAGCGCAGCCTCGGCGCCGACGCCCCGCCGTGCAGTTATGAGGATCTGGAACTCAGCGATTGCGTGATGATTGTCGGCAGTAACATGGCCTACGCCCACCCGGTACTTTTTCGTCGGCTGGAAGAAGCAAAATCCCGCCGCCCACAGATGAAAGTCATCGTCATTGATCCACGGCGCACCGACACCTGCGACCTCGCCGATTTGCACCTGGCGATTCTGCCCGGTACCGACGTCGCTTTGTTTCATGGGATTTTGCATCTGTTGTTGTGGGAAGACTGGATCGACCGTGACTTCGTCAAAGCGCACACCGATGGCCTCGCCGAACTGAAAAGTCTGGTGCGCGATTACACCCCGCAAATGGTTTCGCAGTTATGCGGCATCAGCGTCGAGCAATTGCAGCAGTGCGCCGAATGGGTCGGCACTTCGCCGAGTTTTTTGTCGCTGTGGTGCATGGGATTGAACCAGTCCACGGCTGGCAGCGCGAAAAACAGTGCACTGATCAATCTGCACTTGGCCACCGGGCAAATCGGCCGTCCGGGTGCAGGACCTTTCTCCCTCACTGGTCAGCCAAATGCCATGGGCGGACGCGAAACCGGCAGTTTGTCGAACTTGTTGCCGGGGCATCGAGACGCAGCCAACCCTGAACACCGCGCTGAAGTGGCGGCTTATTGGGGTGTGGATCAACTGCCGGAAAGCACTGGTCTCAGCGCCATCGAACTGTTCGAGCAAGTGCGCAGCGGCAAGATCAAGGCGTTGTGGATTGCCTGCACCAACCCTGCGCAATCGATGCCGGATCAGAACTCGGTGCGCGCGGCGCTGGAAGCTTGCCCGTTTGTGGTTCTGCAAGAAGCCTTTCGCACCACCGAAACAGCAGCGTTTGCCGATCTCCTGCTACCCGCCGCGAGTTGGGGCGAGAAGGAAGGCTCGGTGACCAACTCCGAGCGACGCATTTCCCACGTGCGCAAAGCCATCCTCCCACCGGGCCAAGCGCGGCCGGACTGGGCGATCACGGTAGATTTCGCACAACGTCTGGAGAAACGTCTGCGTCCCGCTGAATCGAGCCTGTTTACGTTCAAGCAACCTGCGCAGTTGTTCGATGAATTCAAATGGCTGACGCATGGCCGCGATCTGGATATGTCCGGGATCAGTCATGCGCTGATCGACGAGATCGGACCGCAGCAATGGCCCTTCCCTGCCGGCGCGCGGCAAGGAACGCCACGCCTGTACGAGGATGGGATTTTCCCAACCGCCAACGGACGCGCTCAGTTCATCGCAGACCCTTATCGCGCCGCCAAAGAACAGCGCGATGCTCGCTTTCCACTGACGTTGATCACTGGCCGCCTGCGTGATCAATGGCACGGTATGAGCCGCACCGGTACGGCGGCGCAACTGTTCGGGCATGTCAGCGAAGCGGTGTTGAGCTTGCACCCGGACGAAATGCGTCGGCAGCGCTTGCAGCCGGGAGATCTGGTCAATCTGAAAAGTCGTCGCGGCGCAGTGATCGTCGCGGTCGGCAGTGATGACAGCGTGCGCCCGGGACAAGCGTTTCTACCGATGCACTGGGGCGACCGTTTTCTCAAGGGCGGTGTGAACAGCCTGACCCTGCCGGCCTTCGATCCATTGTCGAAACAACCGGAACTGAAACACAGCGGTGTGCGCCTGGAGCCGGTCAATCTGCCGTGGCAGCTTTTCGCGCTCATTGAGGGCGATGTTCAACGGCATTTCGAGGCCCTACGACCGCTCTGTGAGGCATTTTCCTACGTGAGTCTCAGCCTTGTCGGACGTGAACGATCGGCATTGCTGATACGCGCAGCCAGCAGTGAGGCGCCGGATGCGCAATTGCTCAGTGAAATCGACCGATGCCTGTCACTGATCGACGGCCCGGTACTGGCTTACGACGATCCGCGCCGTGCTATCGGCAAGCGCGTACGCATTGAAAACGGCCGCATCATCGCGATTCGCCTGGCCGGTGAAACCCTCGCCCGGCATTGGCTACAGGGGTTGTGGCTGGAAGGTCGTGCAGACGAACAACTGCGGCGCTGGTTGCTGGCACCGATGAGTGCGCCGCCGGGCAGTGCCGGGGCGCAGATCGCTGCGGATAAAACCCTGTGCAACTGCAAGAACGTCAGCCTCAACGCGGTCTGCGCCGGCATTCGCCAGGGGCTGGATCTGCAAGGCTTGAAAAACAATCTGGGCTGCGGCACGCAATGCGGCTCGTGTGTCCCGGAAATAAAACGCTTGCTGGCTGCCGATGTGCAGCCAGCCGCCGTCATCTGATGAGGAAAACACCATGAATGCAAAAGTCTGGCTGGTGGGTGCAGGTCCTGGTGATCCCGAATTGCTGACCCTCAAAGCGGTACGCGCCTTGCGCGAAGCCGATGTGGTGCTGATCGATGATCTGGTCAACGACGCGGTGCTCGAACACTGCCCTGGCGCGCGAATCATTGCGGTGGGTAAACGCGGTGGTTGCCGTTCCACGCCGCAGGCATTTATCCATCGGTTGATGCTGCGCTATGCCCGCCATGGCAAGTGTGTGGTGCGGCTCAAGGGCGGCGATCCGTGCATTTTCGGCCGTGGCGGTGAAGAGGCGCAGTGGTTGCGTGAACGTGGCGTTGAGGTGGAGTTGGTCAATGGCATTACCGCCGGGCTCGCTGGGGCGACGCAGTGCGATATTCCGCTGACGTTACGCGGTGTGGCGCGCGGGGTGACGCTGGTGACCGCGCACACGCAGGATGACAGCCAATTGAACTGGCAGGCGCTGGCGCAGGGCGGTACGACGCTGGTGGTTTATATGGGCGTGGCCAAGCTGGGCGAGATTCGCGATCAGTTGCTGGCGGGCGGGATGTCGGCGGATACGCCGGTGGCGATGATCGAGAATGCATCGTTGCCAGAGCAGCGCGAATGCCGTAGTGATCTGATGAGCATGAGCGATGACGCAGGAATTTTCGGATTGAAGAGCCCGGCGATTCTGGTGATTGGTGCGGTGGCAGCGGCTGGTGAAGATCAAAAGATCGCAGCCTGCGGCAGCTCCTACAGGACGTATGCAGATTTCATGTAGGAACTGCCGCAGGCTGCGATCTTTTAAAGCTGCAAAGCCAAATCGCAGGCAAAGAAAAGCCCGGCCTAAGCCGGGCTTTTCTCAGAGCGGCAGCTAATTACTTAGCTTGAGCTTCAACCTGCGCTTCTACGCGACGGTTTACAGCGCGGCCAGCTTCAGTTTTGTTGTCAGCAACTGGGCGGGATTCGCCGTAGCCAACAGACTGAACGCGGGACGATTCAACACCGTACTGGTTGGTCAGAACTTGCTTAACGGCGTTTGCACGACGCTCGGACAGTTTCTGGTTGTAAGCGTCAGGACCGACGGAGTCAGTGTGACCTTCAACAGTAGTGGTGGTGGATGGGTACTGCTTCATGAAGTCAGCCAGGTTCTTGATGTCGCCGTAGCTGTTGGTTTTAACAACAGATTTGTCGAAATCGAACTTAACGTCCAGCTCAACACGAACAACTTCAGCAACTGCTGGGCAGCCGTCAGCGTCAACAGTTACGTTGGCTGGGGTGTCCGGGCACTTGTCAACGTTGTCGCAAACGCCATCGTTGTCGCTGTCGGAGCAGACTTCAGCTGGTGCTGGAACTGGAGCAGCAGCAGGCTTGGAGCCGCCACCGAAGTTCACACCGATACCAACGCTAGGAGCCCACTCGGTGTCGCCCTGGTCGATGTTGTACTGAGCTTCAACGCCAGCACGGGCGTAGAAGTTGTCGGTGAAGTACAGCTTGGCACCAGCGCCAACGTTGGCGAAGGTGGAGCGGTCACGACCACCGGAACCGTTCTGACCGATGCTCTGATCGGAGAAACCAGCCGATACGTATGGACGCAGCATGTCGCCTGGGTTGTTGAAGTGGTACAGAGCGTCCAGAGCGGTGTTAGCGCCCTTGATGTTACGACCGTCGTCGGAACGCACGTTGTGCACTTCGTCGTAGCCCAGACGCAGTTCAACGTCGTCGGTCAGGAAGTAACCGATCGAGCCGCCGAACAGGTTGCCGTTGTTCTTGAAGTTACGAGCGCTGTCGAATTGTTCTTTCTTTGCGAAGCCTTCGATTTCAACTGCGCCTTGGCCTTGTGCCAGAGCGCCGAACGAAGTGGCGGCAATCAGAGAACCAATGGCCAAGCCCAAGGTGTTTTTCAGTTTCATCCGTTAAATCCCCATCTGGTGATTGTGAAGCAGTCCCGCAAACCGGGGGACAACTCGGCGGCAAGTCTATCAGAACTTGCCTACACGTAAGAGATATTTGCGCTGAACTAAGTTTCAGCAATGCCTGCAAATTTCTCACGCAATTTATCTAGAGCACGTTTGTAACGCATTTTTGTCGCACTCAAACCCATGTGCATGATGTCTGCGATCTCCTGAAATTCCAGCTCTGCGACAAATCGAAGCACCAGAATTTCGCGGTCAATCGGGTTCACATACACCAGCCAGCGATCAAGCCCGCCCTTCTCCTCGGGTTTCGGCGCCTTTTCTTCGGACGCTTCCTCGAGGGGGTCAAGACTCAATGCGTCCATCAAGCGACGCTTTCGCCGTTCCTTCCGATACTGCGTAATACATTCGTTGTACGTGATGCTGTAGAGCCACGTTTTGAACTTCGATTTCCCCTCGAAGTTCTTCAGGCCATACAGCACCTTCAACATGACTTCCTGACAGACATCGTCTGCGTCGCGATCGTTCCCAAGATATCTCGCACAAACGTTAAATAATGTTCGCTGGTAACGCCGCATCAGTTCTTCATAAGCGCGCGTTACGTGAAAAAGCTCGGTATGCGAGCGCGCGACCAACTCCTCATCAGAGAGCTCGCGGGGGTCGTAGCGCGTGGATAGCGTTTGGGCTTTATTCAAAACAAGTCGTGCCGACAGTCAGGTCAATGTCCACCGCAACCAGCATCAGCTGGCATTTTGCGGCGGCATACATTAGCAGGGTTTGCCGGATTAGCGGCTACTCACATGCTGTTCCAGCAGGATCCGATTGGAAAGAGAGACTAGCTCACCCTCATCGGTCAGCAATGTGGTTTTCACCGTGCCGATCTCCTCGATCTGCCCTTCGACCTCGCCAACACGCACTTGTTGCCCAACCTGATACAACTCACGCACATAGATTCCCGCAAGAATCTGACCGGCAATTTCCCGGCTTCCCAAACCCATGGCCAGCGCAACGGCCAGACCAACGGTAATCAATACGATGACAATCACATGATTCAGCAGGTCGGTCTTGACCTCAAGCTGGCTGATCGCAACCGATATACTGATGATGATCACCAGCCCTTGCGCAATTCGCCCCAGCCCCGAAGCGTAGTCCAGGCCTACGCCTTCTGCCGCCCCGCGCACCAGTCCGTTGGCCAGTTGCGCGAGCAAAACACCTACCAGCAACACCAGCGCCGCGCCGAATACTTTCGGCAAATAGAGCGCCAACATATCCAGCGTAGCTGAAACTCGCTCAAGGCCAAGTGATTCTGCTGCCGAAACCAGAAAAATCAGCAGAACGAACCAGTAGACGATCTTGCCGATCAGGGTCGAGATCGGAACCTGCAGCCCCGCACGCGACATCAATTTGGTCAGGCCGGTGCCACCCATCAGGCGATCGAGGCCGAGTTTGGCGAGCAGCTTGGAGAGCAAGGTATCGAGCAGCTTGGCCACGACGAAACCCAACAGCAGCACCACCAGTGCGCCGAACAGGTTCGGGATGAAGTTGGCTACTTTGGTCCACAACGCAGTCATTGCAGTGACGAGGCTCTGAGTCCAGAGGTCGAGTTCCATATTCAATCAGCCTTATCAGCAGTGCGAGCGGTAGGTTTACGAAGACGGGAAACCGGCGAGACATGGGCCGAGCCGTTATTCAGGGCGATCATCAGCGCGGGCAGCCAGCGGCCCAGCAGGCTGAACAGATCACCGGCGCCGACCTGGCGGTTGGCGGTTTTGAGTACGCGGCCCAGGCAGGCATCGTCGTCGCGGCTGGACGGCGAGGCGTTGAGCATGTCGCGCAAAGACTGTTCAAACGGATCGTGCATACGCACCTCTCGTGATGTCTGTGAAAGACGCGGGCAGATTTGGTCGGGTCACATGCGCCATGTTCAGACCCAGCGCAAACGACGGAATAACCACCACTGACCGAAGGCCAGGGCGAGCACCGTCAAGCAGGCGATCAGGAAACCATAAGGGCTGCTGGAGAATGGAATTCCGCCAACGTTGATGCCCAGCAGACCGGTGATGAAACTCATCGGCAAAAAGATGCAGGTGATGATCCCGAAGCGGTACATCGTGCGATTCATGCGCTCGCTCAAACGCCGGTCTTCAGCCTCCAGCACAAGCCCCACGCGCTCTCGGGTCAATTCGAGCTCTTCGAGATAGCGGGTCAGGCTGTTGTTCAATTCGTTCCAGTAATCGGCATCGTCATCGACAAACCACGGCAGTTTTATCCGTGTGAGTTGTCCGAAAATATCCCGCTGCGGCGCAAGAAAACGCTTCAGCCCGGCAGCTCTGCGACGGATGTGCAAAATGGCGCCATGCTCAGGGGTATACCGTTCGTCGGCATCCATCTTTTCTTCTTCCTCATCGGCGATTTCCGAGAGGCAAGTGACCAGATCCTGCACCTTGTTGGTGAGGAACTGCGCCAGATAAAGGATGAGCTCAGAAGAGGTTTTCGGGCCCTTGCCGTCGGCCAATTGCACCAACAGCTCATCAGTGGCACGCAAAGGACGCAAACGAAGGGAAATCACCCGCTGGGCGGAGGCGAAAATCCGCACCGAGACCATGTCTTCCGGCTCGGCGCCCGGATTCAGATTGACTCCGCGCAAAAACAGCAGCAGCTCGGAATCGGGCAACGGCAACAGACGCGGTCGCGTGTTCTCTTCCAGCAGCAGGTCGCAGGTGAATTCGTTGAGACCGCTGGATTTGCGCAGCCAGGTCTGGGTCTGCGGATGGCTGCGATCCCAGTGCAGCCACAGGCTTTCATGGGCCTGCAACTGCAAATCGTCGAGCTCTGTCCGGGCTATCGAACGCGCACCGCCTTTTCCGTCCAGCACCAGGGCATGCACCAGCCCCCATTGCGCGTTTTCTTCCTCGAACATCCGCATCCCTTTGTCGAAAGCTTATTCAGGCATCTGCAGCGGACTTGGCGAGACGATCACGCCGTTGTTGTCCGCATAAATGTACTGGCCCGGGTGGAACGTCACACCGGCGAACGTCACCGGGACGTTGAGGTCACCAATGCCGCGTTTTTCGGTTTTCATCGGGTGGCTGGCCAGCGCCTGCACGCCCAGATCGGTCTGCGCGATAACGTCGACGTCACGGATGCAGCCGTAGATCACCAGTCCTTCCCAACCGTTTTTAGCGGCTTTCTCGGCAATCATGTCGCCCAGCAGCGCGCGACGCAGCGAACCGCCGCCATCGACCACCAGCACCTTGCCGTTGCCTTTGAGTTCGGCTTGTTCCTTGACCAGCGAGTTGTCTTCGAAGCATTTGATGGTCACGATTTCGCCGCCGAACGAATCACGGCCGCCGAAATTGCTGAACATCGGTTCCAGCACCTGCACCAGCTCCGGATAGGCGTCGCACAGGTCAGGCGTAAGGTAATGGTTCATCGAAAAACTCCTGTAACAAGGAAGACGATCAAGGATGACGCATTCTGTTGAGACGATCTCCGGCGGTCGCTGTTTACCTTAGTCGATCCCATGGTCGCTGAACGAACCTGAACAAACCCTGAAACGTAATAGCTAAACAGCCACCAAAAATGACCAGAACCGCACAATGCGTCATATCTTAGCCGCAAGCCAACCCGAACGAAATGCCCTTTTCAGGGCCCGCCTCTCAGACCGCAGCAGCCAGATCCGGCTTCTCGCCCAGCAATGGCGTGTGCTGATCGTTCAACCAGCGCGCCACCAACGGCCACACCTCGGTTTGCGCCGCTTTGCTCACCAACATCTCGACATGGCCGAAATTATCGTTGAAGCCCTGCTCGCGGCCCAGATTGATGAACTGCTTGTGCTCCGAGCCGATCTGCTCGAACAACTTGCGACAGGCCCACGCTGGATCCTGATGATCCCCGGCCGCAGTCACCGCCAGCACTGGCACTTGAACATCAGCCAGCCCCGCCCACCAATCCTTGTCCTTGTCGCCAAAGCGGCCGAACAAGCCGTACCAACGCATGCTTTCCAGCGCCAGACCGATCGGCTCATCTTCCGGGCCACGCTTGAGACGCGAACCCGACAATTGCGCAAAGCGCTTGAGAATGAAGCGCCCGCTCCACTCCACCGGCGGGATTTTCAGCGGCCAGTACGTGCGACTGACCTGCGTGCCGAAAAACGCTGCCGAAGCCACGGCAGGCTCGCCGAGGTATTCGCCACCGAGCGCGGCGGCCAGGGTGATGCCGCCCAGCGAATGGCCGATCCAGTGCGGAATCTGCCCGCTCTGCTCACGCACGAATGCGGCAATCGCCGGCAGATCGTAACGGGCATAGTCGGCGACACGGTTGCGCCGGTATTCCTCGTTGCGCTGCGACAGGCCGTGGCCGCGCATCTCCGGAATCCACACGTCGAACCCCAGTCGCGTCAGATACGCGCCCAGGCCCAGGCCTTTGGGTGAGAACCAGAAGCGCCGATTGGAAAAACTGCCGTGCAGCAGAATCACCGGCACACCGCGAGGCGCCGAGGCATCGGCCATGCCCAACCGGGTCACAGCGATTTCCACGGACCAGTCGGGACTGTTGCCGGGTTTCAGTCGATACACGTCTTCGCTCAGATCGCCACGCCGTTCGGCGCTGATCAGGGCGACAGGAAATAGGTCACTGCTGCTTTGCATAATGCTCTTGCACAAAAAAGGGCGGCATCCGGAGACCCCGCCCTGTTTGAATCATAAGGAGCCGAATCGTGTAGGAGTGAGCCTGCTCGCGATGGCGGTGTGTCATTCGAATCAATGCTGACTGTCATGACGCTATCGCGAGCAGGCTCACTCCTACAGGGAGACGCGGCCCGTTCACATCTTGATCAAGCCGGGGCTTGGCCTTCGGCGAGGAAGAACCAGGTTTCCAGCACGGTATCCGGGTTCAGCGACACGCTTTCGATGCCCTGTTCCATCAGCCACTTGGCCAGATCCGGGTGGTCCGAAGGACCCTGACCGCAGATACCGATGTACTTGCCGGCCTTGTTGCACGCGGCAATCGCGTTGGCCAAGAGCTTCTTGACCGCCGGATTACGCTCGTCGAACAGGTGCGCGATGATACCGGAATCGCGGTCCAGGCCCAGCGTCAGCTGAGTCAGGTCGTTGGAACCGATCGAGAAGCCGTCGAAGAATTCGAGGAATTCTTCAGCAAGGATCGCGTTGGATGGCAGCTCGCACATCATGATCACGCGCAGACCGTTCTCGCCGCGCTTCAAGCCGTTTTCGGCGAGCAGATCGACAACCTGGCTGGCTTCGCCCAGAGTACGGACGAACGGCACCATGATTTCAACGTTGGTCAGGCCCATCTCGTTGCGCACACGTTTCAGCGCGCGGCATTCGAGTTCGAAGCAGTCGCGGAACGATTCGCTGATGTAACGCGAAGCGCCACGGAAGCCCAGCATCGGGTTCTCTTCTTCCGGCTCGTAGAGCTTGCCGCCGATCAGGTTGGCGTATTCGTTGGACTTGAAGTCCGACAGACGCACGATGACTTTTTTCGGCGTGAACGCTGCAGCCAGGGTGCTGATGCCTTCCACCAGTTTGTCGACGTAGAAGTCGACCGGGTCGTTGTAACCGGCGATACGCTTGTCGACGCTGTCCTTGATTTCCTGCGGCAGACCGTCGTAGTTCAACAGCGCTTTCGGGTGGACGCCGATCATGCGGTTGATGATGAACTCCAGACGGGCCAGGCCGACACCGGCGTTCGGCAGCTGCGCGAAGTCAAAAGCGCGGTCCGGGTTGCCAACGTTCATCATGATCTTGAACGGCAGCTCCGGCATGGCATCGACGGAGTTCTTCTTGATGTCGAAGCCCAGCTCGCCTTCGAAGATGTAACCGGTGTCGCCTTCAGCGCAGGACACGGTCACGCCCTGGCCATCCTTCAGCAATTGGGTGGCGTTGCCGCAACCAACCACAGCCGGAATACCCAGCTCGCGAGCGATGATCGCTGCGTGGCAAGTACGGCCGCCACGGTTGGTGACGATGGCGCTGGCGCGCTTCATCACCGGTTCCCAGTCCGGGTCGGTCATGTCGGAAACGAGTACGTCGCCCGGCTGGACTTTGTCCATCTCGGAGACATCCTTGATGATGCGCACTTTACCGGCGCCGATGCGCTGGCCAATGGCGCGACCTTCAACCAGCACGGTGCCGGTTTCTTTCAGCAGGTAACGTTCCATGACGTTGGCCTGGGTGCGGCTTTTCACGGTTTCCGGACGGGCCTGCACGATGTACAGCTTGCCGTCGTCACCGTCCTTGGCCCACTCGATGTCCATCGGGCAGCCGTAGTGCTTTTCGATGATCATCGCTTGCTTGGCCAGCTCGCTGACTTCAGCGTCGGACAGGCAGAAACGCGCACGATCAGCCTTGTCGACATCGATGGTCTTGACCGAACGACCGGCCTTGGCCTCGTCGCCGTAGATCATCTTGATGGCTTTGCTGCCCAGGTTGCGTCGCAGGATCGCCGGACGACCGGCCTCCAGCGTGCCCTTGTGCACGTAGAACTCATCCGGGTTGACCGCGCCTTGTACGACGGTTTCGCCCAGACCGTAGGCGCCGGTGATGAACACCACGTCACGGAAACCGGATTCGGTATCAAGGGTGAACATCACGCCGGCAGTGCCGGTTTCCGAACGCACCATACGCTGCACGCCGGCCGACAGGGCGACCAGTTTGTGGTCGAAGCCCTGGTGCACGCGGTAGGAAATCGCACGGTCGTTGAACAGCGAAGCGAACACCTCTTTGGCGGCGCGGATAACGTTTTCCACACCACGGATGTTCAGGAAGGTTTCCTGCTGACCGGCGAAGGATGCATCCGGCAAGTCTTCGGCGGTGGCGGAAGAACGCACGGCCACGGCCACGTCAGGGTTGCCAGCCGACAGCGCGGCGAACGCGGTGCGGATCTCGGCATTCAGTTTTTCGGGGAATTCGGCTTCCATGATCCATTGACGGATCTGTGCGCCGGTTTTGGCCAGGGCGTTGACGTCATCGACGTCGAGCGCATCGAGGGCCGCGTGGATCTGGTCGTTGAGGCCGCTCAGTTCGAGGAAATCACGATAAGCCTGAGCCGTCGTGGCGAAGCCGCCGGGGACCGAAACACCGGCGCCTGCCAGGTTACTGATCATCTCGCCCAGGGATGCGTTCTTGCCCCCCACATGCTCAACATCGTGTTTGCCGAGCTTATCGAGGGAAACTACGTACTCTACCAAGGTGATCTCTCCACTAACTGTGTTGGAAAAGCTCAGAAACCGGCGGCCCGGGGGAGCCTTGGCCGGTTGTATGGCCTGGACCTGGAAAATAAGTGAGAATGCTGGCCATTGGCGGCCGGCAAATCGCGCCTATCATATCCAAGATTGATGACTAGCTTAAGGCCCAAGGTGCAAATGAAACGATCTGCTTTCTTCATCTCCGATGGCACCGGCATCACTGCCGAAACCCTGGGTCAAAGCCTCCTGGCGCAGTTCGAAAACATTACCTTCAGCAAATTCACGCGACCGTACATCGACAGCGTTGAAAAAGCGCGGGCCATGGTACAACAAATCAACAAAGCCGCTGAAACCGACGGCTTTCGCCCGATCATCTTCGACACCATCGTCAATCAGGACATCCGTGAGATTCTCGCAACGTCCAATGGTTTCATGATCGACATTTTCTCGACCTTCCTTGCCCCGCTGGAGCAGGAACTGACCGAGCATTCTTCCTATACCGTCGGCAAATCGCATTCGATCGGGCACAACTCCAATTACATGGAGCGCATCGAGGCGGTCAACTTTGCCCTCGACAACGACGACGGTGCGCGCACCCACTATTACGACAAAGCCGATTTGATACTAGTGGGCGTGTCGCGATGCGGCAAAACGCCGACGTGTCTGTACATGGCCATGCAGTTCGGCATCCGTGCGGCCAACTATCCGTTGACCGAAGACGACATGGAGCGCCTGACCCTGCCGACGGCCCTGCGTGCCCATCAGCACAAGCTGTTCGGCCTGACCATCGACCCCGACCGCCTCACCGCGATCCGCAACGAGCGCAAGCCCAACAGCCGCTATTCGAGCTACGCGCAGTGCGAATTCGAAGTGCGCGAAGTGGAAAATCTGTTCCGTCGCGAAAACATCCCGAACATCAACTCCACGCATTTTTCGGTGGAAGAGATTTCGGCGAAGATTCTGGTGGAGAAAGGTGTGGAGCGGCGGTTTAAATAGGTCTGTATTGCCTGATCTGACGCCTTCGCGAGCAGGCTCGCTCCCACAGGGTTCTCGGGTGTTTGCACATTTTGCATTCACCCCAAACCCCTTGTGGGAGCGAGCCTGCTCGCGAAGAACGATTACACGGTGTCTGTTAATGCCCTGACCAGAGCTTCAAAACCTGCCAGCAACAACCGATCATCCCCCACCGCATTACACACACTCACCCGAATGAACTGCGGCACCGCTGAGTGCCCGACTGCAAATGCCTCGGCGGTGGCTACCAGATAGTTGTTTTCCTTCAACTCCGCGGCAATCTGCGACGCCCGCCACAGCTCAGGCACCTCCACCCAGAAATGCGGGCTGTAAGGGTGAGTCTTGTAATTCAAACCCTGCAGAACAGGCGCCACCAACGCTTTGCGCCGAGCGATCTCGCTGATCTGTTCGTCCAGCAAGCGCTCGGCCATGCCGCTTTCAATCCACAGACTCGCGACTTCCATCGATAACGGATTGGCCATCCAGCAGGTGGCGCGGATTGCAGCACTCAAACGGCCGATCAACGGCTGCGGAGCGTGCAGGTAACCGACGCGCAATCCGGCGGAAACAGCCTTGCTCAGACTGCCAATCAACACCGAACGCTCCGGCGCGAAAAAACTGAGCGGCAACGGGCGCTGACGGTCCAGCACGGCGTGGGCTTCGTCTTCGATAATCAGCAAATTGTGCTGGCGACAGAGCTCGGCAATCGCCTCGCGCCGCGAGATCGACATCACGGCGGCTGTAGGATTCTGGATCGTCGGCGTGCAATACACTGCCGACACTCGGTGCTGACGGCAGATGTCCTCCAGTGCCGACGGCAACAGTCCTTCGTCATCCATCGCTGCGCCGACAAGTTTTATCCCAAGCTGGCGTGCGACGCCGATCAATCCCGGGTAGGACAAATGCTCGGTGACCACTGTGTCGCCGGCCTTGAGCAAACCCATCAACGCGCACAACAAACCATGCTGACCGCCGTTGACGCACAACACCTGATCGGCGTGCGGCACGAACGCTTCGTGCTGCAACCAGACCGCCCCGGCCAATCGGTGCCGTGCCAGCCCCGCTTCGGCGGTGTACCCGGTCAACTGCTGTAGCACCCGCGGATCGCTGGCCAGCTCCTGCAGGCTCTGGCTCATGAACGCCGCTTCCCGTGCGGGAATCGGCTGATTGCGGCTCATGTCGAAACAACCTGACGGCTCATCGCTGACATTGCGAAAGCCTTTGTCCTGCGGCCGCTCCATCCCGCGCTGACACACATAGGTGCCATCTCCTACGCGAGCCACCACTAATCCCAAACGCTCCAGTTCACCGTAGGCACGGCTGATGGTGCCGATGGTCACGCCCAGGCTGTCCGCCAGCAATCGGTGCGGCGGCAACTTGCATCCCGCATCGATCACACCTTCGTCGATGGCCTGTGCGACCGCATCGGCCAGGCGTTTGTATTTCACGCCGACGCCATTGGCGAGGCCGTCGCGGAGGATTGACACCATGGCAATACTTACTTTGACAGTCATTCTCGCCCCGAATAGCGTGCTGGAAACAGGTTCAATCAGGAATAGACCGTTTCCGCGATCAGGTCAATTCCACCGTTCGGAGCACGCCGAAATGTCGACCGCCGTCAGCACACCGATGAACATCAGCAAACCCTGGCTCGCCGGATTGCTCACCAGCACGCTGTTTTTGATCGTCTGTCTGAGCTGGGGCACGACGTGGCTGGGGATCAAGATCGCGGTGGAAAGCGTGCCGCCGCTGACCGCCGCCGGGTTGCGCTTTCTGATTGCCTTTCCGCTGTTCCTGAGCTTCGCGCTGTTGCGCAAGGAACCGCTGTTGTTCCCACGGCAAAGTCGCTGGTTTTTTGTGTTCGTCACGCTGTCGTATTTCAGCCTGCCCTACTACCTGCTCAACTACGGCGAGATGCACGTGTCATCGGGCCTGACCGCGCTGCTGTTCAGTTGCATGCCGGTGTTTATCCTGCTGTTCTCGGCGCTGTTTCTGCGCGAGAAAATCTACCCCTCGCAAATGCTCGGTATCGCGATCGGCTTTGGCAGTCTGTTCATGATTATTCGCAGTCAGGGTCTGCACTTGGATCAGGACGAATGGCTGGGGGTGCTGGCGATTCTGTGCGCAGCGGTGATGCATGCGCTGTGCTACGTGGTGACGAAAAAACATGGCAGCGCCATCAGCGTGATTACCTACAACACCCTGCCGATCGGCATTGCCGGGGCGATGTTATTTATTGTCGGCTTGAGTGTTGAAGCGCCGGTGTTTGCGCAAGTGACAGCACGCTCGTGGGGCGCCCTGCTGTATCTGGGACTGGTGGCCTCGGTCGGCGGATTCATCGTTTACTTTTTGCTGCTTAAACGCTTGAGCCCGATCATCCTGTCGTTCGTGTTTATCATTTTCCCGGTGTTCGCCGTGATCATCGGCGCCTGGTACGAGGGACAACCCCTGTCCCGGGAGCTGATGATCTATTCGGCGATTTTGTTGAGTGGTTTTGCGATCACCAAATTGCCTGTGGAAAAGTGGTTCAGATAACGAACATATCCACAAAGCGGTTGACTGCCGTCGATTCAAGCAGCGCCTGATCCTTGCACAACGTGAAGATCTCGCCGCTGCGCTGACCGGTGAAACGCGTTGCCAGATTGGCCTTGAACTTGTCCTCCAGCAATGGAATACCCTCGGCACGGCGCCGGCGATGACCGATCGGGTACTCCACGACAACGTTTTCAGTGCTGCTGCCGTCTTTGAAAAACACCTGCACGGCGTTGGCGATCGAGCGCTTGTCAGGCTCCAGGTATTCGCGGGTGAAACGCGGTTCTTCGACGATGAGCATTTTCTCGCGCAGCACATCGATGATCGGATGCGCCCGGTGGAAATCGTCTTCGTACTGCTCGGCGATCAGATTGCCAAAGGCCAGCGGCACGGCGGTCATGTACTGAATGCAGTGGTCGCGGTCGGCGGCGTTGGCCAGTGGCCCGACTTTGGAAATGATGCGGATTGCCGATTCGTGGGTGGTGATGACGATCCGGTCGATTTCATGCAGACGATTGCGCACTTGCGGGTGCAAGGTTACCGCCGCTTCACAGGCGGTTTGCGCATGGAATTCGGCGGGGAAGCTGATCTTGAACAGCACGTTTTCCATCACGTAACTGCCGAACGGCCGCGAAAAACTGAAGGCGCGTTTGCCTTCGGGTTTCAATGCCAGATCGCTGTTGGTGTGGCTGAACAGGACGTCATAAAAGCCCCATTGCTTCGCAGTTAACACGCCGGGAATGCCCATTTCGCCACGCATGGCAATGTCAGCCAGACGTACACCGCGACTCGACGCATCCCCCGCTGCCCAGGATTTTCGCGAACCGGCGTTCGGCGCATGACGATAAGTGCGCAGGGCCTGACCGTCGGCGAACGCGTGGGACAACGCCGACAACAGTTGCTCGCGATTGGCACCCATGAGTTTGGCGGTGACGGCGGTTGAAGCAACTTTCACCAGAATGACGTGATCGAGTCCTACACGATTGAAGGAGTTTTCCAGGGCAATCACGCCTTGAATTTCGTGGGCCATGATCATCGCTTCCAGCACATCGCGAATGGTCAACTGCGGGTCACCGTTGGCCAGGCGTTTCTGCGAGAGGTGATCGGCCACCGCAAGAATGCCGCCGAGGTTGTCCGATGGATGGCCCCACTCGGCGGCGAGCCAGGTGTCGTTGTAGTCGAGCCAGCGGACGATGCAGCCGATATCCCACGCGGCTTTGACCGGGTCGAGGCGATAGCTGGTGCCGGGGACCCGCGCACCGTAAGGAACCAGCGTCCCTTCGACGATCGGGCCGAGATGCTTGGTGCATTCCGGGAAGCGCAGCGCCAGCAGGCCGCAGCCCAGCGTGTCCATCAGGCAGTTGCGGGCGGTGTCGAGGGCTTCGGCAGAGGGGGCTTTGAAGGTGAGAACGTAATCGGCGATGTCCTGCAGGACACGGTCGTAGTCGGGGCGGTTGTTCAGGTCGACGTTGGCGCTCATTGCGGTTCTCCTGTGCGGGAATGATGAGTGGTGCGGTCTTCCTCAGGGCTTGGCGGGTTTGTTCTGGTTGATTGCAGGTCTGGGGTGCCTGCTTGTTTTGGGTTTCTTCAGTGGGTGGGCCCCTCACCCTAGCCCTCTCCCGAGGGAGAGGGAACCGATTGGGGGATGCTGTAGAGGTTCACCGACCTGAGCGATCTGCGCTGAATCCGTAATCGATCAGATCAATGTACAACCCCAGACACCTCGGTCGACCAGCTGAAGCCATAATCGACTCGATCTTTCAGGTCGATGTACAACCCCAGACACCTCGGTCGGCCCCTGAATCCATAATCGACTCGACCTTTCAGGTCGATGTACAACCCCAGACACCTCGGTCGGCCCCTGAATCCATAATCGATTCGACCTTTCAGGTCGATGTACAACCCCAGACACCTCGGTCGGCCCCTGAATCCATAATCGACTCGATCTTTCAGGTCAATGTACAACCCCAGACACCTCAGCCGGCCGTGGAAATCCGTAATCGACTCGATCTTTCAGGTCGATGTACAACCCCAGACACCTCGGTCAGCCCCCTCTCCCTACGGGAGAGGGCTGGGGTGAGGGTGAAAAATCTCAAATCAGAAAGAATCGCCCGGGATGCGCACGTAGCCTTCCATAAGGACACGCGCACTGCGGCTCATGATCGCTTTTTTGACGATCCACTCGCCGTTTTCCAGACTGGCTTCAGCGCCAACGCGCAACGTCCCGGACGGATGCCCGAAACGCACGGCATTCCGTTCAACACCACCCGCCGCAAGGTTTACCAAGGTGCCGGAAATAGCCGCCGCAGTACCAATCGCCACCGCCGCCGTGCCCATCATCGCGTGGTGCAACTTGCCCATCGACAACGCCCGCACCAGCAAATCCACGTCACCCGCGCCAACCGCTTTACCACTCGAAGCGACGTAATCCGCAGGCTTGGCGACGAATGCGACTTTCGGCGTGTGCTGCCGCTTGGCCGCTTCGTCCAGATGGGCAATCAGGCCCATGCGCAACGCGCCATAAGCGCGAATCGTCTCGAACATCTGCAGCGCTTGCGGATCGCTGTTGATCGCACCTTGCAACTCAGTGCCGGTGTAACCAATGTCTGCGGCGTTGACGAAAATCGTCGGGATGCCGGCGTTGATCATGGTCGCCTTGAACGTGCCAACGCCCGGCACTTCCAGCTCATCGATCAGGTTGCCGGTAGGAAACATCGAACCACCGCCGCCCTCTTCATCCGCCGCCGGGTCCATGAATTCGACTTGCACTTCAGCGGCGGGAAAGGTCACGCCGTCGAGTTCGAAATCACCGGTTTCCTGCACTTCGCCGTTGGTGATTGGCACGTGGGCAATAATGGTTTTGCCGATGTTGGCCTGCCACACGCGCACCACCGCGACACCGTTGTGCGGAATGCGACTGGCGTCGACCAAGCCATTGCTGATGGCGAACGAACCGACCGCTGCCGAAAGGTTGCCACAGTTGCCGCTCCAGTCCACAAAGGGCTTGTCTATCGAGACCTGACCGAACAGGTAATCGACGTCGTGATCAGCCTTGATGCTTTTCGACAGGATCACGGTTTTGCTGGTGCTTGAAGTCGCGCCGCCCATGCCGTCGATTTGTTTGTCGTACGGGTCGGGGCTGCCGATCACGCGCAGCAGCAAAGCGTCGCGGGTCGGGCCGGGGATCTGTGCCGCTTCGGGCAGATCCTTGAGGCTGAAGAACACGCCTTTGCTGGTGCCGCCGCGCATGTAGGTGGCGGGGATTTTAATCTGTGGTGCGTGAGCCATGGTTGCTCCTCAAAGGACCAAGGGACTCATCATCCCTTGGTCCCTAACTTGTTTTAAACGGCAACCGCCGACTCTTCGAGGAAGTCCTGAGCGAAGCGCTGCAACACGCCGCCGGCCTCGTAGATCGACACTTCTTCAGCAGTATCCAGACGGCAGGTCACCGGCACGTCAACGCGCTCGCCGTTCTTGCGATGGATCACCAGCGTCAGATCCGCACGCGGTTTGCGCTCGCCGACCACGTCATAGGTTTCGCTGCCGTCGATGGCCAGGGTGTGACGGTCAGTGCCCGGCTTGAACTCCAGCGGCAACACACCCATGCCCACCAGGTTGGTGCGGTGAATGCGTTCGAAACCTTCTGCGGCAATCGCTTCGACACCGGCCAGACGCACGCCTTTCGCCGCCCAGTCGCGGGACGAGCCCTGACCGTAATCGGCGCCGGCAATGATGATCAGCGGTTGTTTGCGTTCCATGTAGGTTTCAATGGCTTCCCACATGCGCATCACTTTGCCTTCCGGCTCGACCCGCGCCAGCGAACCCTGTTTGACCTTGCCGTTTTCCACGACCATTTCGTTGAACAGTTTCGGGTTGGCGAAGGTCGCGCGTTGCGCGGTCAAGTGGTCGCCACGGTGCGTTGCGTAGGAGTTGAAGTCCTCTTCCGGCAGGCCCATTTTCGCCAGGTATTCGCCGGCGGCGCTGTCGAGCATGATCGCGTTGGACGGCGACAGGTGATCGGTGGTGATGTTGTCCGGCAGCACCGCCAGCGGGCGCATGCCCTTCAGCGGACGCGCGCCGGCCAGCGCGCCTTCCCAGTACGGCGGACGGCGGATGTAGGTGCTCATCTCGCGCCAGTCGTAAAGCGGCGTGACTTTCGGGCCGGTGTCTTCGTGGACAGCGAACATCGGAATGTAGACCTGACGGAACTGCTCAGGCTTGACCGAAGACTTCACCACGGCGTCGATTTCTTCATCGCTCGGCCAGATGTCTTTGAGGCGGATTTCCTTGCCGTCGACCACGCCCAACACATCTTTTTCGATGTCGAAACGGATGGTCCCGGCGATGGCGTATGCGACCACCAGTGGCGGCGACGCGAGGAACGCTTGCTTGGCGTACGGGTGGATGCGGCCGTCGAAGTTGCGGTTGCCCGAGAGCACGGCGGTGGCATACAGATCGCGATCGATGATCTCTTGCTGGATCACTGGATCGAGTGCGCCGGACATGCCGTTGCAGGTGGTGCAGGCAAAGGCGACGACGCCGAAACCGAGTTGCTCCAGTTCAGTGGTCAGCCCCGCTTCGTCGAGGTACAGCGCGACGGTTTTCGAACCCGGCGCCAGCGAGGATTTCACCCAGGGTTTGCGGGTCAGACCGAGCTTGTTGGCGTTGCGCGCGAGCAGGCCGGCGGCGATGACGTTGCGCGGGTTGCTGGTGTTGGTGCAACTGGTGATGGCGGCGATGATCACCGCGCCGTCGGGCATTTGCCCCGGCACGTCATCCCACTGGCCGGAGATGCCTTTGGCGGCCAGATCCGATACCGCGACGCGCGCGTGCGGGTTGCTCGGGCCGGCCATGTTGCGCACCACCGAAGACAGGTCGAAAGTCAGACCGCGCTCGTATTGCGCGCCTTTCAAACTGTCTGCCCACAGGCCGGTGAGCTTGGCGTATTGCTCGACGAGCTGCACTTGCTGATCTTCACGACCGGTGAGTTTCAGGTAATCGATGGTTTGCTGATCGATGTAAAACATCGCGGCAGTGGCGCCGTATTCCGGGGCCATGTTGGAGATGGTCGCGCGGTCGCCGAGGGTCAGCGCCGCCGCGCCTTCGCCGAAGAACTCCAGCCACGCGCCGACGACTTTCTGTTTGCGCAGGTATTCGGTCAGCGCCAGCACCATGTCGGTGGCGGTGATGCCCGGTTGCAGCTTGCCGGTCAGTTCGACGCCGACGCTTTCCGGCAGGCGCATCCACGAGGCGCGGCCAAGCATTACGCTTTCGGCTTCGAGACCGCCGACACCAATGGCAATCACGCCCAGCGCATCGACGTGCGGGGTGTGGCTGTCGGTGCCGACGCAGGTGTCGGGGAACGCGACGCCCTCACGCACCTGAATCACCGGCGACATTTTCTCCAGGTTGATCTGGTGCATGATGCCGTTGCCCGGCGGGATCACATCAACGTTCTTGAAAGCCTTTTTGGTCCAGTTGATGAAGTGGAAACGGTCTTCATTGCGACGGTCTTCGATGGCGCGGTTTTTCTCGAACGCCTGCTTGTCGAAACCGCCCGCCTCCACCGCCAGCGAGTGGTCAACGATCAGTTGCGTCGGCACCACCGGATTGACCTGCGCCGGATCGCCACCCTGCAAGGCGATCGCGTCACGCAGGCCGGCGAGGTCAACCAGCGCGGTCTGGCCAAGAATGTCGTGGCAGACCACACGCGCCGGGAACCACGGGAAGTCGAGGTCGCGTTTGCGTTCGATCAGTTGCTTGAGGGAATCGGTGAGCGTGGCCGGGTCGCAGCGACGCACGAGGTTTTCCGCCAGCACGCGGGAGGTGTACGGCAGGGTGTCGTAACTGCCGGGCTGAATCGCTTCGACCGCCGCACGGGCGTCGAAATAATCCAGAGGGCTGCCGGGCAGGGTTTTGCGGAATTCTGTGTTCATCGGGTCAGGACTCGGGTCACGGTAGTTTCAAAGGGTGGGCAGACGCCAGACTCAAGATTCACACCGTCCCTTGTAGGAGTGAGCCTGCTCGCGATAGCGGTAGATCAGTCGACATTGATGGTGAATGTCAGTCCGTCATCGCGAGCAGGCGAAGGCCTACAGGGGTTAGCGGTGATCTTGCTCTCCGGGTCAGCTCACCATTTCAGCGACGTTCGATTGGCACGAACTTGCGCTGTTCGACGCCGACGTACTCGGCGCTTGGACGGATGATGCGGTTGTTGGCGCGCTGTTCGAACACGTGCGCGGCCCAGCCGGTCAGGCGCGAGCAGACGAAGATCGGCGTGAACAGCTTGGTCGGAATGCCCATGAAGTGGTACGCCGAGGCATGGTAGAAATCAGCGTTGGGGAAGAGTTTTTTCTGCTCCCACATAGTCTTGTCGATGGCTTCCGAAACCGGAAACAACACCTTGTCACCGACTTCATCCGCGAGTTTTTTCGACCAGCCCTTGATCACCTCGTTGCGCGGATCGCTGTCCTTATAGATCGCGTGGCCGAAACCCATGATCTTGTCCTTGCGCTCGAGCATGCCGAGGGTGCCTTTGATCGCGTCTTCCGGCGACGCGAAACGCTCGATCATTTCCATCGCTGCTTCGTTGGCGCCACCGTGCAACGGGCCGCGCAGCGAACCGATGGCGGCGGTTACGCAGGAATACAGGTCAGACAAGGTCGACGCACAAACGCGCGCGGTGAAGGTCGAGGCGTTGAATTCGTGCTCGGCATAAAGGATCAGCGAGACGTTCATCACTTTGACGTGCAGTTCGCTCGGCTTCTTGTCGTGCAGCAAGTGCAGGAAGTGGCCACCGATGGTTGGCTCGTCGCTGACGCAATTGATGCGCTTGCCATCGTGGCTGAAGCGATACCAGTAGCACATGATCGCCGGGAACGCGGCGAGCAAACGGTCAGTCTTGTCGCGCTGTTCGGAGAAGTCTTTCTCCGGCTCGATATTGCCGAGGAACGAGCAACCGGTGCGCATCACGTCCATCGGGTGGGCGTCGGCAGGGATGCGTTCGAGCACTTCTTTCAGTGCTTGCGGCAGGTCGCGCAGCTTGCTCAGTTTGCCTTGGTATTCGTCGAGTTGTGCCTGGGTCGGCAGCTCGCCGTACAGCAGCAGGTAGGCGACCTCTTCAAATTGTGCATCGGCTGCCAGTTCGCGCACGTCGTAGCCGCGATAGGTCAGCCCGGCACCGGCCTGGCCCACGGTGGACAGTGCGGTTTGCCCGGCAACCTGGCCACGGAGCCCGGCGCCACTGAGTACTTTTGCTTCGGCCATTGTGTTCTCCAATCTTCTTGAATTTGTATGGGGAAACTTGTGGGAGCGAGCCTGCTCGCGAAAGCGTCGTGTCAGTCACTTTGATATTGCCTGATCCACCGCTTTCGCGAGCAGGCTCGCTCCCACAGAGGGTCTTGTTCAGCCTTTCTTTTGTGCAAACAACGCATCGAGCTTCTGCTCGAAGGTGTGGTAGTCGATGCGATCGTAAAGCTCCATGCGAGTCTGCATGGTGTCGATGACATTCTGTTGCGTGCCGTCGCGGCGGATCGCCGTGTAGACGTTTTCCGCCGCCTTGTTCATCGCGCGGAATGCCGACAGTGGATACAGCACCAGCGACACGTCAGCGCCGGCCAATTGCTCGGTGGTGTACAGCGGCGTTGCGCCGAACTCGGTGATGTTGGCCAGGATCGGCGCTTTCACACGGTTGGCGAACAGCTTGTACATTTCCAGCTCAGTGATCGCTTCCGGGAAAATCATGTCGGCACCGGCCTCGATGCACGCGGCAGCGCGATCGAGTGCCGATTCCAGACCTTCCACCGCCAGCGCATCGGTGCGCGCCATGATCACGAAGCTGTCGTCAGTACGGGCATCAACGGCGGCTTTGATGCGGTCGACCATTTCCTGCTGGCTGACGATCTCTTTATTAGGACGGTGGCCACAGCGCTTGGCGCCGACCTGATCCTCGATGTGAATCGCCGCCGCGCCGAACTTGATCATCGACTTGACCGTGCGCGCGACGTTGAACGCCGACGAGCCAAAACCGGTGTCGACATCGACCAGCAGCGGCAGATCGCAAACGTCGGTGATCCGCCGAACGTCAGTCAGCACATCATCCAGACCGGTGATGCCCAGATCCGGCACGCCGAGCGAGCCTGCGGCCACCCCGCCACCGGACAGGTAGATCGCCTTGAAACCGGCGCGCTTGGCCAGCAGCGCGTGGTTGGCGTTGATCGCGCCGACCACCTGCAATGGGTGCTCGCTGGCGACCGCATCGCGGAAACGCTGGCCTGGAGTGCTGTGCTTGGAACTCATGACTCACCTCGTTCAGTGGCTGTCTTATTGTGGGCGCCGTCCTGGTAGTGACGGGCGATGTTGCGTTTCGAGGCGCCGATGTGACGGCGCATCAACAATTCCGCGAGTTCGCCGTCACGGTCGGCGATGGCATCGAGAATCCGGTGGTGTTCGGCAAAGGCCTGGCGCGGGCGGTTCGGCGTGGTGGAAAACTGGATGCGGTACATGCGCACCAATTGATAGAGCTCGCCGCAGAGCATCTGCGTCAGCGTGCGGTTGCCACTGCCCTGGATGATCCGGTAGTGAAAGTCGAAATCGCCTTCTTGCTGGTAGTAGCCGACACCAGCCTGAAACGCCGCGTCGCGCTCGTGGGTTTCCAGCACCCGGCGCAGTTCGTCGATTTCTTCAACGCTCATGCGTTCGGCCGCCAGACGGCAGGCCATGCCTTCGAGGGATTCGCGGATTTCGTAGAGTTCAAGCAATTCGGCATGGCTGAGTGAGACCACCCGCGCGCCGACGTGCGGTACGCGCACCAGCAGGCGCTGACCTTCCAGACGATGGATGGCCTCACGCAACGGCCCCCGGCTGATGCCGTAGGTGCGCGCCAGCTCCGGTTCGGAGATCTTGCTGCCCGGGGCGATCTCGCCTTTGACGATGGCTGCCTGAATGCGCCGGAAGACGTTTTCCGAAAGCGTCTCGGAATCGTCGCCACTGATAACCGGGGGATCGAGTTGATCCAGCATGATTGTCGACACCTTTAAATCCAATGCGGCAAAAACTAGCCAATTAGCCCGCATCAGTCAAAGGATAAATAGGTATTGTCGACAATCGTCTAATAACCGTAGGCAATCTTCCATTGGTCGATTAACCCTGTCGGAGCGACCTGCTCGCGAAAGCGTAGTGTCAGTCAGCATCTGCTTGAGATGACGCACCGCCTTCGTCGGAACGCCGCCCGGAGCAGGCTCGCTCCCACAGGGAATCCCAAGGGTTATAGACCGGTGCCAGCGCTGGCGCCATAAAACCACCGTGCTAGAATGCCGCCCGCATTTGCTGGCCATTTGTACGGCTTGTCATATAAAGCTGCCAGGCACACGAAAGGCCTTGCGCAAGTTTTGCCAAGGACCTGAACCGAAAACGGAACGCTGCGCACCAGGATTTATGAGACTCAAGCCTTTTCCCACATTCTTTGCCCTGTTTTGCCTGCCCGGCCTCGCCGCCGCGGGGGAAAAAACCGTGTACGGCCTCAACGAATACGCTTCGCTTGACGGCATCAATCTCGAAGTCGCGGCCAAACTCGATACGGGTGCGAAAACCGCCTCGCTGAGTGCCCGCGACATCAAACGCTTTAAACGCAACGGTGAGTCCTGGGTACGTTTCTACCTGGCGATCGATGCCGCGCATTCGCACCCGATCGAACGGCCGCTGGCCCGGGTCAGCAAGATCAAGCGCCGTGCCGGCGACTACGACCCGGAAGAAGGCAAGAAGTACACCGCCCGTCCGGTGATCGAGCTGGATATCTGCATGGGATCGGCGATGCGCAGCATCGAAGTGAACCTGACCGACCGAAGTGCGTTCCAATACCCGCTTTTGATCGGCTCCGAAGCGCTGAAACGCTTCGATGCGCTGGTCGATCCAAGCCTTAAATACGCTGCCGGCAAACCCGCCTGCACCATCGCCGCTCATACCGCCGAGTAATTTCCATGCGTTCTCTAACCTTCCACCTGAAAATCCTGATCACCATTCTGGTGCTGCTGGGCGTTTCGGTTACGGCCTATCAGATTTTCGTACTCGGCATCCCGGTGACCGAAGATGCGACCGACGACTTGTGGAACATCGACGCCAAGGTCGAGTTCGTCGCCAGCACCAAGGATCCGGTGAAGATCCAGATGTTCGTACCACCGTTGAGCCGCGACTACGTCAGCCTCAACGAGAGCTTTATCTCCAATAACTACGGGGTCGCCGTCAACCGCGTCGACGGCAACCGCAAGGTCACCTGGTCGGCACGCCGGGCCAAGGGCAACCAGACGCTTTATTACCGTTTGGTGCTGACCAAGCGTTACACCGCCGAAAAATCCAAGATCAAAGGCCCGACCTTCCGCGACAGCATCGCTATCGAAGGCCCTGAGAAAATCGCCGCCGAAGCCCTGCTCGCGCCGATCCGCCAGCACTCGGCCGACGTCGAAACGTTCATTGGCGAGGCGATCAAACGCGTCAACAACGTCAACGATGACAACGTCAAACTGCTGCTGGCCGGCGATCCGTCGACGCCGCACAAAGCCAAAATCGTCGAACTGCTGCTGTCCATCGCCCACGTGCCGGTGGAAAAAGTCCACACTATCCGCCTCGTCGCCGATCAGCCACAAATGCCTGAACTGTGGCTGCGCAGCTTCAATGGCAATGACTGGCTGTACTTCAACCCGGAAACCGGCGAGCAAGGCCTGCCGACCGACCGCCTGCTGTGGTGGACCGGCGATGAAAACCTGATCACCGTCGATGGCGGCAAAAAAGCCAACGTGACCTTCAGCCTGAACAACAGCGAGATGAATGCGATTCGTCTGGCCAAGCTGACCGACGAAAACACCGACGCCAACTTCCTCGAATACTCGCTGTACGGCTTGCCGCTGCAGACCCAGCAGACCTTCATGATCATGGTGATGATCCCGATCGGCGTGCTGGTGATCCTGATCCTGCGCAACCTGATCGGCCTGCAGACCCTCGGCACATTCACCCCGGTACTGATCGCCCTCGCCTTCCGCGAAACGCAGCTGGGCTTCGGCATTCTGCTGTTTACCGTGATCACCGCGCTGGGGCTTTCGCTACGTTCGTATCTGGAACACCTGAAGCTGCAAATGCTGCCGCGACTCTCGGTGGTGTTGACCTTTGTCGTGGTGTTGATCGCGGCCATCAGCCTGTTCAGCCATAAGCTCGGCCTTGAGCGCGGCTTGTCGGTGGCGCTGTTCCCGATGGTGATTCTGACCATGACCATCGAACGCCTGTCGATCACTTGGGAAGAGCGCGGCGCCAGCCATGCGATGAAAGTCGCCATCGGCACGCTGTTCGCGGCGTCCCTGGCGCACCTGATCATGACCGTGCCTGAGCTGGTGTACTTCGTGTTCACCTTCCCGGCGATCCTGCTGATTCTGGTCGGTTTCATGCTGGCGATGGGTCGCTATCGCGGCTACCGCCTGACCGAACTGGTGCGTTTCAAGGCTTTCCTGAAGAAGGCTGACGCCTGATGTTCGGTTTCTGGAAGACCTGGAAGGCGCTGGAGGCGCGCGGCATCATGGGCATCAATCGGCGTAACGCCGACTACGTGCTCAAGTACAACAAGCGCAGCCTGTACCCGATCGTCGATGACAAGATCATCACCAAGGAACGCGCCATCGAGGCCGGCATTCACGTGCCGGAGCTGTATGGCGTGATCTCCACCGAGAAGGAAATCGACAAGCTCGGCGAGATCATCGGCGGGCGCAGCGACTTCGTGATCAAACCGGCCCAGGGCGCGGGCGGTGACGGCATCATCGTGATCGCCGACCGTTTCGAAGGTCGCTATCGCACGGTGTCGGGCAAGATCCTTGCCCACGAAGAGCTTGAGCATCACATCTCGAGCATTCTCACTGGCCTGTATTCGCTGGGCGGCCACCGCGACCGGGCGCTGATCGAATACCGGGTGACCCCGGATCAGATCTTCAAAAGCATCAGCTACGAAGGCGTGCCGGACATCCGCATCATCGTCTTGATGGGTTATCCGGTGATGGCGATGCTGCGTTTGCCGACCCGGCAGTCCGGCGGCAAGGCCAACCTTCACCAGGGCGCGATTGGCGTCGGTGTCGATCTGGCGACCGGTTTGACGTTGCGCGGCACCTGGCTGAACAACATCATCACCAAACACCCCGACACCACCAACGCGGTGGACGGCGTGCAACTGCCCTACTGGGACGGTTTCATGAAACTCGCGGCGGGCTGCTATGAGCTGTGCGGGCTGGGCTATATCGGTGTTGATATGGTGCTGGATCAGGAGAAGGGTCCGCTGATTCTCGAGTTGAATGCGCGGCCGGGGCTGAATATTCAGATTGCCAATGACTGTGGGCTGACGTTGCGTACGCATGCAGTGGAAGCGCGGCTGGAAGAGCTGAAGGCGCGTGGGGTGACGGAATCGGTTGAAGAGCGGGTGGCGTTTACTCAGGAAATGTTTGGGCATATTCCTGCGGTCGAAGGCTAAGAGCTGAAAAACTAAAAGCCCCTCACCCTAGCCCTCTCCCAGAGGGAGAGGGGACTGACCGAGGTGGATGTGGGAAGTACGCCGACCTGAACGTATTGAGTCGAACTCAGGTCTTGAAAGCATGAAGATCGGCACCCTTTCCCCCTCACCAGCTTGAGATATCCAGCCAAACTCGAATCTTGAAAAGCATGAAGATCGGCTCCCTTCCCCCTCACCAGCTTGAGATATCCAGCCAAACTCGGATCTTGAAAATCATGAAGATCTGCTCCCTTTCCCCCTCGCCCCCTTGAGATATCCAGCCAAACTCGGATCTTGAAAATCATGAAGATCGGCTCCCTTTCCCCCTCGCCCCCTTGAGATATCCAGCCAAACTCGGATCTTGAAAATCATGAAGATCGGCTCCCTTTCCCCCTCGCCCCCTTGAGATATCCAGCCAAACTCGGATCTTGAAAATCATGAAGATCGGCTCCCTTTCCCCCTCGCCCCCTTGGGGGAGAGGGTTGGGGTGAGGGGGAGGCTTTTGACTTTGATCTGGCATCGGAGAGGACTACAATCCCCACCCCGCCTCAACGGCCGATCTGCCCCGCCCATGTTGACCTGTTCCGTACACCCGCTGCCCTACCGCGCCAATCCCGCCGACTACTTCGCGGCCATTCGCAACGCCCCCGGCGCCGTGCTGCTCGACAGTGGCCGCCCGAGCGCTGACCGTGGCCGTTATGACCTGCTCAGCGCCTGGCCGCTGGAACAACTGGCGGTGTTGCCCGACGAAAGCGGCAATCATTTCCTGCAACGTCTGCGTGACAATCTGAATCGCCTCGGTGAGGCTGATTTGCCAGCGGGTTTCGAACTGCCCTTCGCTGGCGGTTTGATCGGTTACCTGAGCTACGACTTCGGTCGGCATCTGGAAAACCTGCCGAGCCAGGCGCGCGATGATCTGCAATTGCCGGATGCGCGTTTTGGCCTGTACGCCTGGGCACTGATCAGCGATCACCAGATGGCCACCAGCCAATTGGTCTTCCACCCGTCCGTGATCGACGGCGAGAAACAACGCCTGATTGCGTTATTCACTCAGCCACATGCTGATGCGCTGACCCCGTTCAAATTGAACGCTCCGATGACCGCCGACCTCTCGGCTGACGATTACCGCCTAGCCTTCGAACGCATCCAGCACTACATCCAGGCCGGCGACTGCTATCAGGTCAACTTCGCCCAACGCTTCCGCGCTTCGTGCCAGGGTGACCCATGGCTGGCTTACTGCAAATTGCGCGAAGCCTGCCCGACACCGTTCTCCGGTTTCCAGAGCCTGCCCGATGGCGGTGCGGTATTGAGCCTGTCGCCAGAGCGCTTCGTCAAAGTCAGCGAACGCCAAGTGGAAACCCGTCCGATCAAAGGCACCCGCCCGCGTGGCCTGACACCCGCCGAAGACGCCGCCAACGCCGCCGAACTGCTGGCCAGTCCCAAGGATCGCGCGGAAAACCTGATGATCGTCGACCTGCTGCGCAACGACCTCGGCCGCACCTGTCGCATCGGTTCGGTACGAGTGCCGGAGTTGTTCAGCCTGGAAAGCTATCCGAACGTGCATCACCTGGTCAGCAGCGTCACCGGTGAACTGGCGGATGATCGCGACGCACTGGATTTGATTGCCGGCAGTTTCCCCGGCGGCTCGATCACCGGCGCGCCGAAGATTCGTGCGATGCAGATCATTGACGAACTGGAACCGACCCGGCGCGGCTTGTATTGCGGCTCGTTACTCTACCTGGACGTGCGTGGCGAGATGGACAGCTCCATCGCGATTCGCAGTCTGTTGGTCAAGGATGGCCAGGTGTGCTGCTGGGGTGGCGGCGGGATTGTTGCCGATTCGGACTGGCAGGCGGAGTATCAGGAGTCGATCACCAAAGTGAAGATCCTCCTCGAAACCCTGCAGAACCTTTAAAAGCCATCGCGAGCAGACTCACTCCCACAGGGTGAATGCATTCCAAATGTGGGAGCGAGCCTGCTCGCGAAGGGGCCGTTCCAGACGACTACAAACTCAAATCCCGATTCGAGGCTTTGAGGAATTCCTGCTTCAGCTCGGCAAACGTATGCACCGCCGGAAACTGCGGAAACTCGCGAATCACATTCTCCGGCGCATGGAACAGAATCCCGGCGTCCGCCTCGCCCAGCATCGTCGTGTCGTTATACGAATCCCCCGCCGCAATCACCCGGTAATACAGGCTCTTGAACGCCAGCACCGACTGACGTTTGGGATCTTTCTGACGCAGCTGATAGCTGGTCACCCGCCCTGTCTCGTCAGTAATCAGACGATGGCAAAGCAACGTCGGAAAGCCCAACTGACGCATCAACGGCTGCGAAAACTCATAAAACGTGTCCGACAGAATCACCACCTGAAAGCGCTCGCGCAGCCAGTTGACGAACTCCACCGCGCCATCCAGCGGCTTCAACGTGGCGATCACTTCCTGAATGTCCGATAGCTTCAAGCCGTGCTCGTCGAGGATGCGCAGACGCTGCTTCATCAGCACGTCGTAATCGGGAATGTCCCGGGTGGTGGCCTTGAGGGATTCGATTCCGGTTTTTTCGGCGAAGGCGATCCAGATTTCCGGCACCAACACCCCTTCAAGATCCAGGCAAGCAATTTCCACAAGACACTCCCGTTTGTATTGATTATTTGAGTCGAGCGAGGCCGAACTCTAGCGACTCACATGCAGACGCGCAACGCACAGCACGCCCCCGAGCCGTGCAGCTTTTTGTTACCATCAGCGCCATATAGAGCGCCCAGCGCCACCGACCTGTAGGAAGCCGCCCTGATGAGTGCAACGTTCGACGTCGTGGAACTCGCCACGACCTATGCCAACAAATCCGCCCAGGACATTCTGAAACTCGCGTTTGCCGAGTTCGGCGATGACCTGTGGATATCTTTCAGCGGCGCCGAGGATGTGGTGCTGGTGGACATGGCCTGGAAGCTCAACAAGAACGTCAAGGTGTTCAGCCTCGACACCGGCCGCCTGCACCCAGAGACCTACCGCTTCATCGATCAGGTGCGCGAGCACTACAAGATCGACATCGAACTGGTGTCGCCGGACTACACGAAACTGGAACCGTTCGTGAAGGAAAAAGGCCTGTTCAGTTTCTACAAGGACGGCCACGGCGAATGCTGCGGGATCCGCAAGATCGAACCGCTGCGGCGCAAACTGTCCGCCGTCAAAGCCTGGGCCACAGGCCAGCGCCGCGACCAGAGCCCGGGCACTCGCAGTGCCGTGGCGGTGATGGAAATCGATACAGCGTTCTCCACTCCTGAGCGCCCCCTGTACAAGTTCAACCCGCTGGCGCAGATGACCAGCGAAGAGATCTGGGGTTACATCCGCATGCTCGAACTGCCGTACAACAGCCTGCATGAACGCGGCTTTATCAGTATCGGCTGCGAGCCGTGCACCCGCCCGGTCCTGCCGAATCAGCACGAGCGCGAGGGGCGTTGGTGGTGGGAAGAGGCGACGCAGAAAGAATGCGGGCTGCATGCCGGGAATATCATCAGCAAGGCGTAACTCCCTGCCGCGCTGATTTCCCCCTGTAGGAGTGAGCCTGCTCGCGATAGCGGTGTCTCAGTCGATGAATTTTTTGCCTGATACACCGCTATCGCGAGCAGGCTCACTCCTACAGGGGTTTGTAGCGACTCCAAAAATGTGTACACACGAATGTCACCATCAGTGCCATTTATGTGTGCACTTTTTTGTATCCGCGCCCTGAAAAGTTACATCCCTACCAAAAACCTCTCGCCTCCGCCCGCCAACAAAATCCCCCGCCAAAAATAAATACTTGTTCAATCGGTCAATTTTTAACCAATTATTTTCAGGCACTTAGCGCTCATCGATAACTTTTCGAAATGAGCACGGCTGCCCATAGATCAACGACTGGCACAGATCTGGCTTAGGTGCATACATGTTTTGTATACAAAACCGCAAAACATAAACACTTTCGATCCGCAAGCCTGAAGCGCCCTATCCCGTACAGGCTGCAGATGCCCCGTAACCAGTGATGTTCGCTGGCCGCGACGAAGATATGTCGAGCCTGAACGCTCATGCACAGTCATCGCGGCCCTGAACATCAGGAGCCTGCCGGAATGCGTACAAGTCTCTCCAATAACATCGCGCTGAATCTGCCCGCCTCTGCCCTCGACCAACCGTTACCCGATGACGGTCTGACCGAGCCGTTACAACTGAGCCCCCGCCTCCACAACAGCGATCTCGCGCCGACCAAGGCCGAAGGTCGACGCTGGGGCAAATACAGCATCTTCGCCCTGTGGACGAATGACGTGCACAACATCGCCAACTACTCGTTCGCCATCGGCCTGTACGCCCTGGGCTTGGGTGGCTGGCAGATACTGTTGTCATTGGGGATCGGCGCGGCGCTGGTGTACTTCTTCATGAACCTGTCCGGTTACATGGGGCAGAAAACCGGCGTGCCGTTTCCGGTGATCAGCCGGATCAGTTTCGGCATCCACGGTGCGCAAATTCCTGCACTGATCCGGGCGGTTATCGCCATTGCCTGGTTCGGCATTCAGACGTACCTGGCCTCGGTGGTGTTCCGCGTGTTGCTCACGGCGGTGCATCCTGGCTTCGCCGAATACGACCACAATTCGATTCTTGGCCTGTCGACGCTGGGTTGGGTGTGTTTCGTGGCGATCTGGTTCGTGCAACTGGCGATCCTTGCCTACGGCATGGAAATGGTCCGTCGCTATGAAGCCTTCGCCGGGCCGGTGATTCTGCTGACCGTCGCCGCCCTCGCCGCGTGGATGTATTTCCAGGCCAACGCGACCATCGCCTGGTCGACTCGCGAGCCGCTGATCGGTGGCGAGATGTGGCGCAACATCTTTGCCGGCGGCGCGTTGTGGCTGGCGATCTACGGCACGTTGATTCTGAATTTCTGCGACTTCGCCCGCTCCTCGCCGTGCCGCAAGACCATCAAGGTAGGAAACTTCTGGGGTTTGCCGGTGAATATTCTGGTGTTCGCCGCGATCACCGTCCTGCTCTGCGGTGCGCAATTTCAGATCAATGGCCGGATCATCGAGAGCCCGACCGAGATCATTGCCTCGATTCCCAACACCTTTTTCCTGGTGCTCGGTTGCCTGGCATTCCTGATCGTCACCGTTGCGGTGAACATCATGGCCAACTTCGTCGCCCCGGCCTTCGTGTTGAGCAACCTGGCGCCGAAGTACCTGACCTTCCGCCGCGCCGGACTGATCAGCGCGACCATTGCCGTGTTGATCCTGCCGTGGAATCTCTACAACAGCCCGCTGGTGATCGTGTATTTCCTGTCCGGCCTCGGCGCCCTGCTCGGCCCGTTGTACGGGGTGATCATGGTCGACTACTGGCTGATCCGCAAAGGCCGGATCAACGTCCCGCAGCTCTACAGCGAAGATCCCAACGGCGCTTATTACTACAGCCACGGGGTCAACTTCCGTGCGGTGGCGGCGTTTATTCCTGCCGCGCTGATCGCCATCGTCCTGGCACTGGTGCCGGGCTTCCACAGCGTCTCGCCATTCTCTTGGCTGATCGGCGCCGGGATCGCCGGAATGCTTTACCTGATCATCGCCAAGCGTCAGCCGCACTACGCCGACATCAGTGGCGAATCGATCGCTGTCGACAACGTCTGCCATTAACTTCCTCGCGGCCCGGATTTCGGGCCGCCGAACTGCCCGCTATAAGGATTTCCCCATGCGTATTCTCGTAGTCAACGTCAACACCACCGAATCCATCACCGAGGCCATTGCCCGTTCGGCGCAGGCTGTCGCTTCACCCGGAACCGAAATCGTCGGTTTGACGCCATATTTCGGCGCCGATTCGATTGAAGGCAACTTCGAAAGCTACCTCGCCGCCATTGCGGTGATGGATCGGGTGATGTCCTACGATCAGCCGTTCGATGCGGTGATTCAGGCCGGTTATGGCGAACACGGCCGTGAAGGTTTGCAGGAATTGCTCAGCGTGCCGGTGGTGGACATCACCGATGCGGCAGCGAGTACGGCGATGTTTCTCGGCCATGCCTATTCGGTGGTGACAACGCTGGATCGCACCGTACCGCTGATCGAGGATCGGCTGAAATTGTCAGGTTTGTGGGATCGTTGCGCTTCGGTGCGGGCCAGTGGGCTGGCCGTTCTGGAGCTGGAGCACGAACCGCAGCGTGCGCTGGAAGCGATCGTGCATCAGGCGGAGTTGGCGGTGACGCAGGACAAAGCCGAGGTGATCTGCCTGGGTTGCGGCGGCATGGCCGGGCTGGATGAACAGATTCGTCGGCGTACCGGGGTGCCGGTGGTGGATGGGGTGACGGCGGCGGTGACGATTGCGGAATCGCTGGTGCGGTTGCGCTTGTCGACGTCGAAAGTGCGGACGTATGCGACACCGCGGCCGAAGAACATTATTGGTTGGCCGGGGCGGTTTGCCCGCTGAGGTGATCAGCGAAAACCGAGTCGACCCATTCGCGAGCAAGCTCGCTCCCACAAGGGAAACGCATCCCAAATGTGGGAGCGAGCCTGCTCGCGAAGGCAGCGACTCGGTCTAAAGCCTTGTTCAAATCGCACTGAACCGCCGCGCCAACCCTCTCTCGACAAACTGTTCAATCAAAAAATCCACAAACGCCCGAGTCTTGCCCGGCAACAATTTATGCTCGGCGTAGTAAATCGAAATATTGCCATCATCAACAAACCAGTCCGGCAACACTCGCTGCAACGTCCCCGCCTGCAGATAGCCCACCGCAAACGGCATGCTCACCAGCGCGATACCCAAGCCTTGCGCCGCTGCCCTGCAAGCCGCCTCGGAATCACTCATGGTCATTCGCGCCTTGAGCATCAACGGCTGACAGTTCTGTGGATTACGTCCGGTCAATTGCCAGGAACGCACGCGTCCGGTTTGCGGCGAGCGGATCAGAATGCCGTCGTGATGGCTGAGGTCGTCCGGTTCGATGATCTCGGGATTGGCCTGTAAATAGTCGGTGGACGCGACCAATATCCGGTGCGCCGGGCTCAACTTGCGCGCGATCACGCCTTGCGGAAGTTCGAAACCGCCACCGATGGCCGCATCAAAGCCCTGCCCGATCAGATCGACCTGTCGATTATCGAAATGCCAGTCCGGATTGATCGCCGGATATCGTCGTAGAAACTCACCGAGCATCGGCACGACATGCAGACAGCCGAATGCTGCGCCCATGCTGACTTTCAGCGTTCCCGCCGGACGCCCTTCGACACTGGACAGATTGGCCACGGCATTTTGAATGGTCGTCAAACTGCCACTCACCTGATCGAGGAAAAGTTGCCCGGCCTCGGTCAGCGTCAGGCTGCGTGTACTACGCTGGAACAGCCGCACGCCGAGCCGCACCTCGAGTTTGGCCACGCTTTTGCCGACTGCCGCCGGGGTCAGACTCAAGCGTCGCGCGGCCTCGGCAAAGCTGCCGACTTCGGCGCTGCGCACGAAGCATTCAATGCTGCTAAAGGTTTCCATGTTCGTCACTATAAACTTCTGGTTTACACAGACTATAGCAATCATGGTCTACACAGTTGTCGATACCACGCCGATACTCGCCACCAATACCAAGGCATTCCCGCCTTGAACACTCTGGAGATCGAACATGACCACTCAACACCTCAGCGGTAAAGTCGCTCTGATTCAAGGCGGTTCCCGTGGTATCGGCGCAGCCATCGTCAAACGTCTGGCCGCTGAAGGCGCTGCAGTAGCCTTCACTTACGTCAGCTCCGCCGCGAAAGCCGAGGAGTTGCAGAACAGCATCACCGCCAACGGCGGCAAAGCCCTGGCGATCAAGGCCGACAGCGCCGATGCCGCCGCCATTCGCCACGCCGTCAGCGCCACCGTCGAAGCCTTTGGCCGCGTCGATATTCTGGTCAACAACGCTGGCGTGCTGGCCGTCGCACCACTGGAAGATTTCAAACTCGAAGACTTCGACCAGACCGTGGCGATCAACATTCGCAGCGTCTTCATCGCCTCGCAGGAAGCCGCCAAACACATGGGCGAAGGTTCGCGCATCATCAACATCGGCAGCACCAACGCTGACCGCATGCCCTTCGCCGGCGGCGGTGTGTATGCGATGAGCAAATCGGCGCTGGTCGGCTTGACCAAAGGTCTGGCCCGCGACCTCGGCCCACGCGGCATCACCGTCAATAATGTGCAACCCGGCCCGGTCGACACCGACATGAACCCGGCGCACGGTGACTTCGCTGAAAGCCTGATCCCGCTGATGGCTGTAGGTCGTTACGGTAAAGCCGAAGAAATCGCCAGCTTCGTCGCCTACCTGGCAGGCCCGGAAGCCGGTTACATCACCGGTGCCAGCCTGACCATCGACGGTGGTTTCGGCGCCTGATTTATCTGAGTCGACTGAACGAAAAACGCCGCCCCTCTTTTAACAGAGGGGCGGCGTTTTTTTGTCTCAGATGTTTACGCCCATTCCAGCGCCGGCAAGCCGCAAGCACTCGGAGTGAACGCTTTCAGTGTGCGAAGAATCCCGTCAGCGTGTGCGTATTTTTCATCGGCCATGGCGGCATCGGGGATGGCGATCGCCGTCATGCCTGCGGCTTTCGCTGCGGTTACACCGAACGGTGAATCCTCGAACACCAGGCAATCCTCAGGTGCCACGCCCAGGCGCCGGGCAGCGGTGAGGAAAATATCCGGCGCCGGTTTGGCCGCGCCGACTTCCGGATCGTCAGCCGTGACGATGAAATCGAACAGCGCAAACCAGTCACGGTGCAGCGTGGTTTTCTGACCGAACGATTGCCGCGATGAACTGGTGCCCACAGCGATCGGAATATTGTGCGCCTTGAGGTGGCGGATCAACTCTTCGGCACCCGGCATCGCTTGCGCGGTAGGAAAACGCTCACGCATCAGCGGCTCACGGATGACCAGAAACTCTTCGGCGGTGATCGGCAGATCCAGCGCCTGCACCACATAGTTCGCCAGATCATTGGCCCCACGACCAATGATGTTCTGCTTGATGCTCCAGTCGAAGGTGCGCCCGTAACGCTGGGCAATCAGCGACGTGACTTCGGTATAAATGCCCTCAGTGTCCAGCAGCAAACCGTCCATATCGAAAATCACGGCCTTGATCGGGCCGAACGCCTTCAGCGGTGCATTCATCATCGGATCCGTTAACAAAGACATCCCAGGCGGCAGGTGATGCCGCTGCTCGGATCTGATTAAAGGGTTCAGCAGCATAACGATCGCGACAGACATTGAGCAACGGGCAATGTTTGTTGGGCGATGAACTACTCGCAGACATTTAGCGAAACATCCTACAGATAACGCCTACTCGCCCGACTTCTTTCCTGATTGATCCCCCGCAAAGTCCCCGCACCTTTTTGATGTGCGCGAGAGACTGCGAATGCTTCCAACCGATCGGCTGCTGGCCCTGAACAACAGCATCGGCCTGCTCGTTGTTGCTGCTTTGAACCCGGACGAGCCGGACTTCGAACACCTGATCCGCGAATTCCGCCTGTGCCTGAACCACTACGACGCCTGGGCCGAGCAGTTCTGGACAGGCACCGCGCTGGATGTCGAGCAGGTCTTCACCGTCGGCAACGACGTGCGCCTCAGCGCGCCGATCAAGTCGCGCCAACCGCTCAGTTCATCGGTGGTCATGTGCTCGGCCAGCGGGTCGCTGACGCTGGTGCACATGTTCGAGGCCGCGCGGTTTGTGCCGATTGGCAACACCCCGGTAACCCTCGAACCGGTGCTTGCCGATGTCGGCGGCGTGCTGACTTTCGGCGAGCCGCTGCGTTACACCATCGGCCCCAGCGGCATTCTGCAGGTGACCGATTGCGATCGGGGCCAGCGTTATCGCATCACCTTCTTTCCCGATGTGTCCACCGACCATGTGCGTGCTCTGTATGCCTCTTATGAAGGTGTCATTGCAGGCCTGGAAGGCTGGCTGCGCGCTGAGTGGGCAGGGTTTCAACCCCAGTGGACGGAGTTTTCCAGCGCCGGATTTCTTCAGCGTTACGGTCAGTTGCAACAGGCCGACTGGCGCGGGTTCGAGAAAGCCCTGAATGGCGTTTGGGATGACATCAAACAGGTATTCGCCCTCCTCGCCGACTTGCAGGCCAACAGTGAAAAACTGCTTGAGTACCTCAGCGAGGCCGAGCTTGAGGCGTTATTGAATGCCTCCAGCGAGGCCATCGCCAACGGCTTGCTGATCCTCAGTGACGAACCCCTTCTGTTTATTCATCTGGCCGCGTTCACCAGTTGGCTGAAGATGCTGCCGCCGCAGCACCTGGCCGAAGTGGTGGCCGAGGTGCGGGCCGAACTGCTGATCAGTTTTCTGCTGATGGGGTTGTCGGGTGGCGTCGGCGTGCCGGTGCGCCTGAGCAGCAAAGTGCTGGCGAAGGTCAAGTCACCACGCGCTCGGGAGTGGTTGGCGGCTTCGGCTTTGCGCTTGGCCGAACTGACGTCCTCGGCGGATTTGACGCGGCATGCCAGCGTTTTGAAACCGCTGATGCTCAATGTGCGTGACGTTGAGTTGAAACCGACACCGGCGATACCGCTGAACATTCGTCAGGCCGATTCGCTGGTGTTGACCGTGCCGAATCCGGCGCCTGTTGTGCGGGACAAGTCTGGCGCTTCGAGCCGGATCGAGCGGCATGAGCCGCATGACGACTCGCCGGATCCGGCGAAAAACCCCAACGGCGACAGCGCCGATTGCGTGCCGCGCACCTGTACCAACGGTTGTCCGGTGTCGATGGTCACCGGTGAAGAACTGCTGACCCTGACTGATGCGGTGCTCGATGGCGTGTTGCCGTTTGAGTTCACGCGGTTGTATCGCAGCAGTGCGGTGGAAATCGATACCGGGCTGGGGTTTGGCTGGAGTCATTCGCTGGCGCATCGGCTGGAGTTTTTCGCCGATGAGGTTGTTTGGGTCGATCACGAAAACCGGCGTACCCGTTTTCCGTTGCCGAACGTTGAACGACCGGCGATTCACAACAGCCTGTCGCGGGCGGCGATCTTTCTGGGGGATGAACCGGAAGAGCTGATCCTCGCGCTGGCCGGGGAAACGGCGCGGTTCTATCACTTTCGCGCAGGACGGCTGACGGCGATCAGCGATGCCTATGGCAATCGTCTGACGGTGCAGCGCGATCGCTCTGACCGGGTGCAACGCCTGGATAACGGCGCCGAGCGCTCGCTGCTGTTGCGCTATGACCGTGCGCAGTTGCTCGGCGTGGATTATCAGGTGTTTCGCGACGGCGCCTGGAGTACCGAGCAAGCGCTGGTCAGTTACCGCTACGACGCCTATCAGCACCTGATCGAAGCCAGCAACGCCGTCGGTGACAGCGAGCGTTACGACTACGACGACGCGCACGTGATCCTGCAGCGGCAACTGGCCGGCGGCGCGAGTTTCTTCTGGGAGTGGGAGCGCTTGGGCAAGGCTTCTCGCTGTGTCAGGCATTGGGCCTCGTTTTCGCAGATGGACACGCGCTACGTCTGGAATGACGACGGCAGCGTGGCGGTGCATTACGTCGATGGCACTGAAGAGACTTACGTCCACGACGAGCGTGCGCGGCTGGTGCGTAAAGTCTCGGCCGACGGTGGTGAGCAGCTCAAGGCCTATGACGATGCCGGCCGGTTGATTGCCGAGCAGGATGCCTTGGGCGCGGTCACCGAATACCGCTACGACGAGGTCGGACGGCTGATCGCGCTGATTCCCCCGGATGACGCGCCCACGTCCTACGAGTATCGCAACGGTTTCCTGTTTCGGCGTTCGCGCGGCGAGGCGGTGTGGATCTACCGGCGCAATGCCGAGGGCGATGTCACCGAAGCGGTCGACCCCGATGGTCAGGTTACGCATTACTACTACGACACCCGGGGGCAGTTGCTGTCGATCCGCTACCCGGACAGCAGCCGGCATCGGCTGGTCTGGAATGCCCTCGGCCAGTTGACCGAAGAAACGCTGCCCGACGGTGGCGTACGGCGTTTTTCCTACGATGCACTGGGGCGGCGGACCACCACCGCCGACGAACACGGAGCGGTCACCCGCCAGCATTGGGATGCCGTTGGCCGACTGATTCAGACGACGTTTCCTACCGGCAGCACTCGCGCCTACAGCTACGGCGCCTACGGCCAGGTCACTGCCGAGCGCGATGAACTCGGGCGCATCACCCGTTATGAATATGACGACGATCTGCACTTGGTTTCGCGGCGGATCAACCCCGACGGCACGCGGGTGCAGTACCGCTACGACCATGCGCAGTTATTGCTCACCGAGATCGAAAACGAGTCCGGGGAAAAATACCGGCTGGACTACACGCCGACCGGGCTGATTCGTCAGGAAAGCGGTTTTGACGGCCGGCGCACGGCGTACGCCTATGACCTCAACGGCCATCTGCTGGAGAAGACCGAGTTCGGCGATGACGGCTCGACGCTGATTACCGGATATGCACGCGATGCTGCTGGCCGGCTGCTGGTCAAAACTCTGCCGGACGGGATCAAGGTCACTTATCAATACGACCGCCTCGGCCGCTTGGTCGGTGTCGACGACGGCCAGCAACACCCACTGGCCTTCGAATACGACCGCCAGGACCGCTTGATCACCGAGCATCAGGGCTGGGGCACCCTGCGTTACCGCTACGACGCCTGCGGTCAGCTCAAACGCATGCGCCTGCCGGACAACAGCGTGCTCGACTACCGCCACGCCAAGGGCGGCGCGCTGACCGACATCGACCTCAACGGCACGCCGCTGACACGCCACGTCTATAAGTCCGGTCGCGAACAACAACGTCAGCAGGGCCTGCTGCTCAGCGAATACTCCTACGACGATCAGGGACGATTACTCGCCCACGCCGTAGGCCATCAGCGCGCTGCGCTGTACCGCCGCGATTATGCCTACAGCGCCAACGGCAATCTCGCGCACATCGCCGACAGCCGCCACGGTCAACGCACCTACGGCTACGACGCCCTCAATCGCCTGATCCGCGTACGCCATTCACGCGACGAACTGCCGGAATCCTTCGCCCACGACCCGGCCGGCAACCTGTTGATGCAGGACCGTCCCGGCCCGAGCCAGATCAAGGGCAACCGCCTGCTGATGCAGGGCGACCGCCACTACGACTACGACGCCTTCGGCAACCTGATCCGCGAACGCCGCGGCCGCGCGCAGACTCTCGTCACCGAATACCGCTACGACAGCCAACACCGCCTGATCGGCCTGACCCGCCCCGACGGCCAGACCGCGTCTTACAAGTACGACGCCTTCGGCCGGCGCATCCGCAAAACCGTCGGCGACGCCACCACCGAATTCTTCTGGCAGGGCGACCACCTCGTCGCCGAAAGCAGCGAAAGCGAATACCGCAGCTACGTCTACGAACCCGGCACCTTCCGCCCGCTCGCGCTGCTCGACGGCAAAGGCCCGAAAAAAGCCTGCCCGTTCTACTACCAACTCGACCACCTCGGCACCCCGCAGGAACTCACCGACTACAGCGGCGACATCGTCTGGTCCGCGCAATACGACGCCTACGGTAAAGTCGCCGCACTGACCCTGGCCGGGGAGGACTACCTGAACCAGCCGCTGCGCTTTCAGGGGCAATACTTCGACGGCGAAAGCGGCCTGCATTACAACCGGCATCGGTACTACGACCCGCGGCTTGGCCGGTATCTGACGCCGGATCCGATCAAGTTGGCCGGTGGCTTGAATCAGTACCAGTACGTGCCGAATCCGACGGGGTGGGTGGATCCGTTGGGGTTGAGTTCCAATTGTCCACCCAAAGGTCGAAAATCGATCGATTGTCCAAAACCTGATGAAGTTGAGCTACCACAGGTTTCCAGGCGCGGTGCATTCAGGCAGGCAAAAGTTGATGCCGGAATACCGAAAGGGCAACAGCCTGACATTCAAATTGATGAGGTAAGTGGCAGGCAGAAGCAGTTCACCTATGCCAACATGACGGATAGAAAAGGAAATAACATTCTAGACAGCAGCGGAAAGCCGATTATAACCAGAGAATATAGATTCACCCGAGAGGATGGTTTTATATTGATACTCCAAGACCACTCAGCGGGACATAAATATGGAGATACAAACAATCGAGGAGATCAAGGACCTCACATAAACATACGACCCGCGGATGACACACGCAATGGCAAAGTAAAAAACACGAACGATCATTACCCATTCAAGGGACGATAATGAAATACTGGAATGAGATAGAAGGCAGCAAATTCTTCAATATGGTATTCAGCAGTAATATATCCATTGGGGAGATCAAGTTATTTGTTTTAAACATGGACAACAATCTTTCAACATTGACATTGGCATTTGATATTAGAGAAATGCCGGACACTCCTCCGAAAAAATGGGAATCCATAGGATACAATGCTTGCCGAATCGGAATAACATGCGGTGAAATTAGAGATTTGACGACATCCAACATTCCAACTCAAAAAAACCTAAGTCTATCCATACAAACCATTGAGGACAGATATCTGATTTCAGCTACATCAAGCACTTCGAATATAACATTCACCACATCATCATTAAGACTGAGAGATCCTAGCGTATATTTAACAGACTTACCTTTCTAAAATTTATTGAGCGACGAGTGCTCTATTACCGTGAGGCGTCATAAAAATTTTATATAGATACAGAGAGCAGTTCGACATCCAGTTGCTCAGCATGATTCTAGACAACTTGGAATTCTCTAAATCCGAGATCTCACATAGTTAGCACTACAAAAAACGCCTATACCTTGACTCGTTCACCAGTTCAATGCCTGGCGGGCAGCCGTTTTTAGTCGCTAACAAATTTGCAGGACCTCTTGAACTCAGGCCCTTAAAATCCGGATTCAGACGCTCAGTTCTTCTCAAACATCCGATGACTGCTCATCCTCATCCTCTTCATACTCCATATCCGCCTCATCCGAATCATTCAACGGCACCGTCGCATCATCCATCAACGACCCCGGATCCTCATTCCCCGGATCATTGATAGGCGGCAGTCCACTCGAACCTTTCTCTTCCTTGCCTTCAGTTTCGGGAGTCATTGCAAACCTCATCATCTCGTGGCGTGTAAGACGTTCGAAAAGCCCTACAACCAATCGTTCCAGAGCCTGATGAACAAATACAAAAAACCCGGCACAACGCCGGGTTTCCTTTAAACCATCCATCAATGATGGCGGTTTTTATGTTTGTTCTTGTGCTTGTGACCGCCGCCCGAGTGCGATCCACCATCGTCACCCAGGTTATTACCGACCGCACCACCCGCCGCGCCGCCCAACCCTGCGCCAATGGTCGAACCCGTAGAGCCGCCGAGGCTGTTGCCGACGACCGAGCCGCCCGCCGCGCCGAGACCACCACCAATGGCCGCTTCGGTTCGATTGCGTTTATTCGCCCCGACGGCACTGCCGGCCGCGCCGCCAACACCCGCACCTACCGCCGCGCCAGTACTGCCACCGAGTTGTCCACCGACCACATTGCCGAGCGCACCGCCCAGGCCACCACCCACAGCGGCGGTGCCATCACCGGCGGCCATCGCCCCTTGTGCTACCAGCAAACCGAAAAACAGTGCAGATAATGACAAGCGCATATGAACCTCACAGTTCCCGAAGCGGGACAGTCCGCCCAGACATGGGCCTATGTGAGATTGGAGACGCAAACGGGAAAAACGTTCAGCCATGAAAAAGCCCGACATCAAGTCGGGCTTTTTCGGACAACGATCAGTCTCAGTGACGCTTGTGACCTTTGGACAAGTTGCTGCCCACCGCGCCGCCAGCAGCGCCGCCCAGGCCTGCACCGATCGTGGCGCCGGTTCTGCCGCCCAAGCTGTTGCCGATCACCGAACCACCGGCCGCGCCAACACCGCCGCCAATCGCCGCTTTCGTCCGGCTACCCTTGCGCGCGGCCATTGCGCTACCGGCCGCGCCTGCTACACCAGCACCGATTGCCGCGCCAGTGCTGCCGCCCATTTTCTGGCCGACGACATTACCCAGTGCGCCACCCAGACCGCCGCCCAGCGCCGCAGTACCATCGCCAGCAGCCATTGCACCTTGAGCAACCAGAAGCCCAAGAACCAGAGCGGGCAGTGTTAAACGCATGACGAAAACCTCAAAAATTGGGATGACAAAAAGGGCCGGGATTTAATGCCGGCGCCGCGCAAAAGTCCAGACGAAATCAGAGGCTTCGCGCACTCGGCGCCGATTGGACAGCGATTCTGGAAAAGGTTTTATGACAGGCAAAAAAAAGCCCGCTGGGGAGACGGGCTGGAGACTTGCTTTCTAACGGATGGCTTCACCCTACTGCGGCAGACGTGAAAAGTTTGTGAAATCCCGCGACATCCGCCACAACATCGTCCGTAAGATATTTCCTCGAACGTTCAGCCATAAAAAACCCCGCTGATTGACGGGGTTATTCAGACAACGATTATTTTCTGGATCGCGCAGTGACCTTGGGCAGGAATTTAGCCTTCGGTCCTTTAGGTGCCGTGGATTTGATCTTGCCGATTTGCACCGGATCCTCGCCAAAACCTGACTGGTATTCGGTCTGACCGCACCGTACACAGTTATTGAAGGAAAATTCAGCGCCATCGTCTTCGATATACGGACCAGTCATATCTTTTCCCCTTCGCAACAGACCGATACCGGCAAAAACTCTTTTGCCTGAAAAAATACCGACCTGCTATGCTTTTGAGACTAGTCGGTCATTCCTGGACTTGTAATTCAGATCAGCTGACGCCCGACGAATGGACTGCAAAATTCAAACACACCGATGAACCGTGATCCTCAAGTCGCAGGGCTGATCGGCGACAAAACCAGCCCATCCAACCTCTGAATGGGCTCACAAGCCTATTGACCGAAACTCAGCGCAACTTCACCGCCGTCCCCGTCGCGAACACCACCACCATCCCGCCCTTGCCGCCGGGCATGCTGATCTCGAAATCCACTCCAACCACCGCATCCGCCTGCAGAACACGCGCGCGCTCCCTGATCTCTTCGGTCGCCTGAATACGCGCCTCCTTCAACGCCCGCTCCAGCGTCTGCGAACGCCCACCGAAAAAATCGCGCATACCGGCAAACATGTCGCGGATCACATTGACGCCCTGCACTGATTCCGCACTGACAATGTCCAGATATGCAGTGATCTGCCGACCTTCGATGGCGTGAGTGGTGGAGATGATCATGGAATGTCGTCCTTATACGGATGAGTAAATCCGCGATTGTAATCGCTCAAAGCGGCTTTTTCTTACAGACCCTTTCATACGTTTGCGGTAGCCTCCCCCCGAACCAACACGACGCTGGTTCAGGAACACGGATGAATGACTCAAGGACGATAAATGATTTCTTCTGCTCGCTTGGGTGACAAGCACGTCTGCCCATTGCCAGGTCACGGCACCACCCCCATTGCCTCCGCCAGCGGTGACGTAAACATCAACACGATGGGCTCTGCCCGTGTCGGTGATACCTGTGGATGTGGCGCCGTCATCACGACGGGTTTTCCCTCTATCCAAGTGAATGGCCGCCCTATGGCCCACTTGGGCAGTCCCACCAGCCATGGTGGAACGATCATCACCGGATCAGGCGATGTCGGGGGGGGCTTTGTCATGGGAGATGCTGGTGGTGCAACAATCATCAACTTTATGGCGCTCGGGGCCTTCCGCCCCGATGGCTCCGTGGACGATGAGAAAATGGCGACCTTGTTGGCCGATCCAAAGCTCACTGAAAAGGCCACTGCTGCGAATGCTCTGGTAGCACCGAAGCCCGCAGCCAAGCCACCCGTCAAAAAGCCGGAAAAGAAATCCGAGCCAAAAGCTGAACCTGCTGTCTGTAAAGACCCTGACATGATGGAAAAGCTGGCGAGCTACATCGCGGCCGAGATGAACACCAACATCAATAGCCCAGCCGTTCGCCAGATGAAGGAATTGAACAGCTACGACGCCCATGCAAAAACCAAGGAATACATGGCGCAGCCCTTCTGGCTTCAACTCGGTCCAAAGCCTGATTTCTATAGTATGGCGCTTGGGATGAAAGCCAGAGCATTGGCCATTTGGACTGAGCGTGTCGGTCAAAATCGTCCTTGGGACCACAAGCCGATCATCCGCAAGACCATCGGGGGCGTTTGGCACAAGCAAGGAAAGTACGAGTATTTCTATGACATTTGGTCGAACGTTCATTACGGCTATGTGGGCAGAGCTGGAGGTCTATCCGAGAGTGTGCTTCTGGATGGTGCCGGTGGTGAGCAAATCATTTCAGATGCCCTACGCAAAGCCCAAGAAGTCGTAACAAAGCCTAAAGAGCAATGGGAATTACCTGGCCCAAACCGCTCAGCCAATGTCGACGGTCTGAGGGCGTGGGATGATGCGCCCGATCGAATATCCATAAGCATCGGTGTGAATCTCTATCGCCAACATCCCAATGGAGGCATCACAGCCAAAATGATCATGGATCAAGTCCTTGCAGTGCCGCCTAAGGAATGGGGAAAAGGAATCAAATTACATGAATGCAAATAAAACCGGTCGGCGGTATGGGCGCTGGATCCTCCTGATACTCGTCGCCCTTCCAATCGCTTTTTGGTATTTCGGCTCCCCAGTCGTAGCAGTGAATTTTTCTCCGAACAGCGAGGGAGAATTTCACTACGTCTGGAACACTCAAGACAGGATTCATAGAGGCGATATCAAGCACGGTGGCTCGGCCGTTGAGTTCGGCTACCTATTCCCCGATGACGACTTTTTCATGATGTTCGATTGGTGGACTGATAAAGGTTTTCAGAGGTGCATCGACATCACCCCCAAATGGGGTCGAACCATTGACATCTATCTGGATGAAACAGGCAGGATCGATATCGCTAAAACAGGCCCGGACGTTATTTCTAGATTGAAGCAATGCACCGGCGAGCCTGACCCTTTCCGGTCATAGGTAAACTGTCTGCTTTCGAGCAACATCAAGTGGATCAAAGTGATCTTCGTAGACGGGGCCGCCGTGCCCCGTTCTTTATCGGAAATGCCAGTCACTTTTCTCTGCACCACCAGGACTGCGCATAAGCGCAGCCATCAATGTATTCGATGCCGCTGAGAACGAATCTTCCCTTAAATGCATTGAAGGGGAACGCTACTCATGAGTGTGGAAAATCAAAACTGAAATCCGTCGTAACGAATGACTTAACTCAGCACAGGAGCGCATGTGCCGGATGGCGGATGGCGGATGGCGGATGGCGGATGGCGGATGGCGGATGGCGTTGATCCCGCGAAGGGATTATTCGTTCGCCTGCCGGATCAATATTCGATGTTTCCACTTCCATCGACAAGCTAGGAGGACTCTCCTAGCGCCATGGCATTTTTTAGAAAAGGTCAGTAGTGGGCGGCACAGATCCACATTCGTGCGATAGCAATCATAGGCAGGTCTGTCCCAAATTTGGTCCAATATCGCCTTTTGCCAGACGCCAAAAACCACAAACCCCCGACTTTCTCTAGGAAAATCAGGGGTTTGCGTTTACTGAATGTGGCGGTGAAGGAGAGATTCGAACTCTCGATACAGTTTCCTGTATACACACTTTCCAGGCGTGCTCCTTAAGCCACTCGGACACTTCACCGTATCTCTTCAAACATGTTCTGTCTGTCGAGGCGCGCTAATGTAGTCGAAAGCTTTTGCGATGGCAAACTTTTTTTTAGAATTTTCATGCGGTTAAGAGAAAAAGTCGTTTTTCCCGCTGGCAGGCCATGGCAAACCGGCCAATCTTCGGTGGGCGCGGCCCTTCTATATAGAAGCGAAATGCCTCGCTGCGCCGGGCGGGCAGGAAAACGGTGACTGGCGGGTCAGTCACGGCGCTTTACCTGGCCTGCGGCGGTGGGTAACGTCTGCCGATCTTTCTTACAAGGAATAGCGTCATGAGTGAGTTGATTTCCTACCACCTCGAAGACGGTATCGCGACCCTGACCTTGAGCAACGGCAAGGTCAATGCCATTTCTCCGGACGTGATTGCGGCATTCAACGCGGCGCTGGATCAGGCGGTGACGGATCGTGCCATCGTGATCATTACCGGTCAGCCCGGAATTTTGTCCGGCGGCTATGACCTTAAGGTGATGACAGCCGGCCCTAAAGAAGCGGTAGCGTTGGTGACTGCCGGTTCGACGTTGGCGCGTCGTCTGCTCTCTCACCCGTTCCCGGTGATCGTCGCTTGCCCGGGTCATGCCGTGGCCAAGGGCGCGTTTATTCTGTTGTCTGCCGATTACCGCATCGGTGTTGATGGCCCGTTCAGCATCGGTCTGAACGAAGTGCAGATCGGTATGACCATGCACCACGCCGGTATCGAGCTGGCGCGTGATCGTCTGCGTCGCTCGGCGTTTCACCGCTCGGTGATCAACGGCGAGATGTTCGATCCGAAAAGCGCCGTGGATGCCGGTTTTCTCGACAAGGTGGTTTCCGCCGAAGAGCTGCAAGGTGCCGCCCTCGCCGCTGCGCGTCAGTTGAAAAAGATCAATATGCTCGCGCACAAGAACACCAAGTTGAAAGTCCGTAAGGCACTGTTGGAAGCGCTGGATAACGCGATCATCCAGGATCAGGAGCATCTGGGTTAAGCCTGGATTCAAGAACGTAACGAAAAGCCCGACCGTCGTGTCGGGCTTTTTCTTGCACGCCCGGTTTAAAAAGCTGCAAGAGCTCTAGGACAGGTCTGACCCGCGATTCGGAAACATGCGCTTAAACATCGGCTATCTCCCGACTCTATAGTGGCAATTGCCGAAAACAGTGCACATCCGTACACTGCGCCACCTTTTGTCCCGGTGGGGCCTGAAAATGCTGTTCGTGTTTCGTATGTTATTGATGGGCCTGCACTTTATTCTGGCCGGCGTGCTCGGGGTGATTCTCGGGATCTGCCGCCCGTTCAATCCGGACAACAGCCGGCTGTGCGCCCGCCTCTACGCGCTACCAGCGATGTGTATTTTGCGTTTACGGGTGAAATCCGATGTCAGCGGTTTGCTGAACAAACCCGACAGTTGCGTGATCATCGCCAACCATCAGTCCAACTATGACTTGTTCGTTTTCGGCAACGTCGTGCCGCGCCGTACCGTGTGCATCGGCAAGAAGAGCCTCAAGTGGGTGCCACTGTTCGGACAACTGTTCTGGCTGGCCGGCAATGTGTTGATCGACCGTGGCAATGCGCACAAGGCACGCCAGTCGATGCTGACCACCACCAATACCTTGCAGAACGAAGACACCTCGATCTGGGTGTTCCCGGAAGGCACGCGCAACCTCGGCGAAGAATTGCTGCCCTTCAAGAAAGGCGCGTTCCAGATGGCGATTGCCGCTGGTGTACCGATCGTTCCGGTTTGCGTGAGCAGTTACATCAAGCATATGCGTCTGAATCGCTGGCGCAGCGGAAAAATTCTCATACGCTCGCTGCCGGCGATTCCTACAGCCGGATTGACCATGGATGACATGCCCATGCTCATCAATCAGTGCCGCGAACAGATGCGCGAGTGCATTGAGTCGATGGATCGGCAACTGCAAGCCGCCTGAAAAGACAACCCGCCCTGTGCGGGTTTTCTTTTGCCCGGTGAACTGTACAGATTTCACTGACTCTCAAGCAGCGACACGGCTAAGCTAAAGCCTTGTATTCCCTGCCACCTGCCAAGAAGAAGTGAATCACCACCATGGGTCGAGTTGTTGCTGCTGCGGTGTACAGCGCAGGCAAGAAAGTCACCAATATTACCCTCGACGAAGGCGCTGCCTGGGCCGCGAAAACCGGTCACTTTGTCTGGATCGGTCTGGAAGAACCGGACGCACAGGAACTGTCCAACCTGCAACGTCAGTTCAACCTGCACGAACTGGCCATTGAAGATGCCCTGGAAAAACACAGCCGACCGAAGCTGGAAACCTTTGGCGACGCTCTGTTTATCGTCACCTATTCGCCCATCCGCGAACACGGCGTTCTGCAGTTCATCGAAACGCACATCTTCGCCGGCAAGGGCTACATCATCACCGCGCGTAACGGCCACTCGGCGTCCTACGCCCATGTCCGCCAACGCTGTGAGGCGCGTCCGCTGCTGCTGGAGCATGGGGAAGATTTCGTACTGTATGCGTTGCTCGATTTCGTCATCGAGAACTACCAGCCGGTCGGTGAAGCGATCCATGCCGAAATCGATGAACTGGAGCGCAACGTGTTGTGTAGCGCGTTGAATGAACGTGACATTCAGAAGCTGCATGGCTTGCGCCGCGATGTCGTGCGCCTGCGCCGGTACGCGGCGCCGATGGTAGAGATTGGCGAGGAACTGCAGAAACTGAGTTTCCCGTTTATCGACAAGAACATGCGCCCATACTTCCGCGATGTGCAGATCCACGTAACGCGGCAGATGGAAGACCTGAGCACTTTGGCCGACATCGCCAGCCAGACCATCGAGATCGGTGTGTTGCTCGAGGCTTCACGGCAAAGCGTGGTGCAGCGCAAGTTTGCTGCCTGGGCGGCAATCCTGGCGTTTCCGACGGCGGTGGCGGGGATTTACGGGATGAACTTCCAGAACATGCCGGAGTTGAGCTGGCACTACGGTTACTTCGGGGTGCTGGGGTTTATTGCGGTGGGGTGTGTGAGTTTGTGGGCGAGCTTCAAGAAGTCCGGGTGGTTGTAGCGCAGACCGAGTTGTCTGGAACATTCGCGAGCAGGCTCGCCCCCACATTGATCGGTGGCGCACCGAAAATCCAATGTGGGAGCGAGCCTGCTCGCGAAGCTTTTGGCCTTAGACAGTTTCTGGCTTATGCGCCACAAACCGCATCATCCATTCCGCGACTGTCGCACCATGGTGTTCCTGCTCGAGACTGGCCACACCTTTGCTGTAGATCTGCGAACCCAACGCTTCCTGACGCAGATCGAGCAGCGCCCGCGAGTAATCGTGAATGAACTCCGGGTGGCCCTGGAAGCACAACACCTGATCGTTGATGTGATAGGCCGCAAACGGGCAAAAATCACTGGAAGCAATCACCGTGGCGTTTTCCGGGAGCGCTGTGACCTGATCCTGGTGGCTGATCAGCAGCGTCAGTTCCTCACGTACCGGACTCATCCACGGCGCCTTGGCCGCCAGTTTGTAGTTGTGAGTGCCGACGCCCCAACCCTGCGTCGCACGCTCGCTCTTGCCGCCGAGCAGCAGCGCCAGCAGTTGATGGCCGAAGCACACGCCGAGCAGTTTGTCGCCACGCTCGTAACGAGTCAGCAGGTATTCCTTCAGGGTCTGGATCCACGGATCAGTACCGAACGAGTCAGCCTTGCTGCCGGTGACCAGGTACGCGTCGAAGGTTTGCTCGTCGCTCGGGTATTCGCCCTGCATCACGTTGTAGACAGTGAACTCGGCGGCAATCGGTTGCTGCGAGAACAGGCGCTGGAACATCTGCCCGTAACCCTGATATTGATCGACCAGTTCCGGACGCAGGATGTCGGTTTCCAGTATGCAGATGCGTAGCGACATAAAAAATACCTGACACGTGATGGGAATAATGAACACCCCAGAGCCTGCCTTGAAACGCCCCGGCAAGGCAAGCCCCGGAATGCGCGTTCCCTTAGAACATTTGACCTTTCGCTGCTTTATCCAGCAGCAACGCGGGAGGCGCAAAACGCTCCCCATACTGCTCAGCCAGATATTGCGCGCGGGCGACGAAATCCTTCACCCCGTATTGATTGATGAACTGCAACGCACCGCCCGTCCACGCTGCAAAACCGATTCCGAAGATCGAGCCGACGTTAGCGTCCGCCGTCGAAGTCAGCACACCCTCCTCCAGACAGCGCACGGTTTCAATGGCTTGTACAAATAACAGCCGATCACGCACATCCTTGGGCGAAATCTGCCCATCGGCTCTCTCGAATCGCGTCTTCAGTTCGGGCCACAAATGTTTCTGTGCACCGCTTGGGTAATCGTAAAAACCGCCACCCGCCGCTTTGCCCGGACGCTTGTATTCGTTAAGCAGCAAGTCAATCACGGCGAAGGCCGGGTGCTCAATCAGCGGTTTCCCTTCTGCCTGTAGGTCCTTGGCAGTTTGCTGACGGATATGGCTCATCAGGCTGAGGGAAACTTCGTCAGAGATCGCCAGAGGCCCGACCGGCATCCCGGCCTTGCGCGCTTCGGTCTCGATCATCGGTGCGCTCACGCCTTCGCCGAGCATGGCGATGCCTTCGTTGGTGAACGTGCCGAATACCCGCGAGGTAAAGAAGCCGCGACTGTCGTTGACCACGATTGGCGTCTTCTTGATTTGCAGAACGAAATCAAAACCTCGGGCGAGGGTTTCGTCACTGGTCTGCGCGCCTTTGATGATTTCCACCAGAGGCATTTTTTTCCACCGGACTGAAGAAATGCAGTCCGATGAACTTGCCAGGATCAGGCACCGCCGTCGCCAGCCCCGTGATCGGCAGCGTCGAGGTATTCGACGCGATCACGGCTTCGGCACCCACCACCCGCTGGGCTGAAGAAGAGACTTTGGCCTTGAGATCGCGATCTTCAAATACCGCCTCGATGATCAGATCGCAACCCGCGAGGTCGGCATCACTTTCGGACGGTTTGATCCGCGCCAACACCTCATCACGCTTCGCAGCATCCATCTGTCCACGAGCGACTTTCTTGTCCAGCAACGCCGCAGAATGTGCTTTGCCTTTGTCGGCGGCAGCCAGATTGACGTCCTTGAGCACCACTTCAATACCCGCAGAAGCGCTGACAAAGGCAATCCCTGCGCCCATCATCCCGGCGCCGAGCACGCCGACCTTCTGCGTCTTATAAGGCGCAAAGCCCTGCGGCCGCGAACCTCCGGCGTTGATCTCATTGAGTTGAAACCAGAACGTGCCGATGAGGTTTTTCGAGATCTGCCCGGTGGTCAGTTCAGTGAAGTAACGGGTTTCGATCAGATGTGCAGTGTCGAAATCGACCTGAGCGCCCTCGACTGCCGCGCAGAGGATTTTCTCCGGCGCCGGCATTGTCCCTTGGGTCTTACTGCGCAGAATCGACGGCGCAATCGCCAGCATCTGCGCGACTTTCGGGTTCGACGGCGTGCCGCCCGGAATCTGATAACCCTTCACATCCCAGCGCTGCACTGCCGTCGGATTGGCAACGATCCAGGCGCGCGCCTTGGCCAGCAATTCATCGCGGTTTGCCGCCAGTTCATCAATCAAACCCGCCTGCAACGCCTGTTGCGGACGCACCTTTTTACCTTCAAGCAAATACGGCAGCGCTTTCTCGATGCCGAGCATGCGCACCATCCGTACTACTCCGCCACCGCCCGGCAACAGGCCAAGGGTCACTTCCGGCAGACCGAGTTGCACCGCCGCATCATCCAAAGCCACGCGATGATGACAGGCGAGGCAGATTTCCCAACCGCCGCCCAGCGCCGCGCCGTTGATCGCCGCGACCACCGGTTTGCCGAGGGTTTCCAGAGTGCGCAATTGCCCCTTGAGGGTCAGCACCATGTCGTAGAAGGCTTTGGCTTCTGGCTTGCCGACCTTGATCAACTCATTCAGGTCGCCGCCGGCAAAGAAGGTTTTCTTCGCCGAGGTGATGATGACCCCGGCAATGTGGTCTTTTTCCGCCACCAGCCGGGCGACACACGCGGCCATGGCCTCGCGGTACACAGCGTTCATGGTGTTGGCGCTCTGGCCCGGCATGTCGATGGTCAGCACGACGATAGCGTCCTGGCCTTTTTCGTAACGAATGGCTTCGCTCATAACAAGATTCCTTGGATTCGGGGCTCAGAGGCGTTCGATGATGGTGGCAATGCCCATGCCGCCGCCGACGCACAGCGTCGCCAGGCCATAGCGCAGGCGCCGCACTTCCAGCTCATCGAGCAAGGTGCCGAGGATCGCGCAACCGGTCGCGCCCAGCGGGTGGCCCATGGCGATGGAGCCGCCGTTGACATTGACCTTGTCGGGGTCGACGGCCATGTCCTTGATGAACTTCAGCACCACCGAAGCAAACGCTTCATTGACCTCGAACAGGTCGATGTCTTCAACGCGCAACCCGGCCTTGGCCAGTGCCTTGCGCGTTGCCGGCGCAGGGCCGGTGAGCATGATGGTCGGGTCGGTGCTGGTAACCGCTGTGGCGACAATGCGCGCCCGAGGTTGCAAGCCCAGCGTCCGCCCTTTGGCTTCGGAGCCGATCAGCATCAGCGCCGCACCGTCGACGATCCCGGAACTGTTACCCGGTGTGTGCACGTGATTGATTCGCTCGACATGGCTGTAGACCCGCAACGCCGTGGCGTCGAAACCCATCTGCCCGATCATTTCGAAACTCGGCTTGAGCTTGCCCAAGCCTTCCAGAGTCGACTCGGCACGAATGAACTCATCGTGATCGAGCAGGATGATGCCGTTCTGGTCCTGCACCGGCACCAGCGACTTGTTGAACGAGCCGTCAGCCCGCGCCCGTGCGGCTTTCTGTTGCGAGTGCAAGGCGTAGGCATCGACGTCCTGACGGCTGAAGCCTTCCAGCGTGGCGATAAGGTCCGCGCCAACACCTTGCGGAGTGAAATGACTGTGCAGGTTGGTTTGCGGGTCCAGCGCCCAGGCGCCGCCATCGCTGCCCATCGGCACCCGCGACATCGACTCGACACCACCGACCACCACCAGGTCTTCGAAGCCCGAACGCACTTTCATTGCGCCGAGGTTGACCGCTTCCAGTCCCGAAGCACAGAAACGGTTGATCTGCACGCCCGCAACGCTGACGTCCCAATCGGCCACTTGCGCGGCGGTTTTGGCGATGTCCGAGCCTTGATCGCCAATCGGCGTGACGCAGCCGACCACCACGTCATCGACCTGACTGGTGTCCAGCGCGTTACGCGCTTGCAGCGCGGTCAGCAGACCGGCCAGCAGATTCACCGGTTTGACGCTGTGCAGAGCGCCATCGGCCTTGCCTCTGCCACGGGGCGTGCGTAGCGCATCGAATATCAAAGCTTGGGTCATGTCGTCCTCGAACCTGTGCGGTGAGTGATTTCTTGTACCTTCACTCTTGGCCCAAGCCGTCATGGTTTCAATGACCACAGCGCTCAATGCGGTTGACGCCCACGCTCAGACGGACGGTCACAGAAGGCTGGGTGAACCGGTTCAGGTCGGCGAGTTGTCTAGCCAGCGGGCGGCAAAGAAGCTGGCAATAAGCCTCATGCCTTTTTAATCGCAATTGCCTAGCACTCCATATGAAATGGATCTAAGCCAAGCGTGACGCGGGCCCTAAGGTAGTACATGTACGTCAGAGTCGTCGGGTTTTGCCGAGGCCGACGTTCTTCAACAGGAAGTGCAGCGCTTGCCGTCATGGATATGCAGGCAAGCATCAGGAAATAACAATAAAGGCGGTCAAGCCATGTTCAAACAACCGAAAGTTCGTCAAGCAGGGCTCATTCTTTTCGCCACGACGCTGTTGTTGATTTTGCCGAATCTGACCAAGGTCATCGGCTGAATCGAGCGGCAGGTGCTGTTTATCGCCACTGAAAATGTGACTGGCCCGCTACCCGGGCCAGCGTGGCTGTGCCAACCTTTGCGCACTCTCACGACATGGACGGCGATCATTTGAAAGCGCTCATTGTGTTCGGGGCCATGCTGCTGAGCATGCCCTTGTCTGCCGCACAGTTGGATCTGCAACTGGGCGCAAACAGCCGCACCTGGCAGACCGAAGAACTGCTCAAGCATCCTCAAGTGCAAACCCTCACGATCAAAAACGATGTGTCCTACAAAAAGGACATGACCTATCGCGTCGTGCCTGTGGCTGCGCTGCTGACCGGGATAAAACCGCAAGATCATCTGCAAGCGGTGGCACTGGATGGGTTTGCCGCGGAATTGGCTGCGGCTCCGTTACTCAACCGCGACGGCGCACGGGCATGGCTGGCCATCGAAGATCCGGCACAGCCGTGGCCACCGCTGTCGGAAGGCAAGCATAGCGCCGGGCCGTTCTATCTGGTCTGGAGCGATCCACAGGCTGGCAATATCAGCCCGGAGCAATGGCCATTCCAGGTCGCGAGCATCAAGCGCATGGCGCCGGTGGCCGAACGCTTCCCGGCCCTGCTGCCGGATCCTGAGTTGAAGGCGGATGACCCGGTGAACCTGGGATTTGCACTGTTTCAGAAAAACTGTCTGGCGTGCCACCGGTTGAACGGTGCGGGGGATGCGCAGTTCGGGCCGGATCTGAATATTCCGTATAACCCGACCGAGTATTTCGGCGCGGATTTCCTCAAGCGTTACATTCGTGATCCGCAGAGTCTGCGTCAGTGGCCGCAGGCGAAGATGCCGGGGTTTTCGGTAGAGGTGTTGCCGGATGGAGATTTGCAGATGTTGGTGGGATATTTGAAACACATGGCCGGGCGCAAGGTTAAGCCCTGAGCACATTTCCTTGTAGGAGTGAGCCTGCTCGCGATAGCGGTGTATCAGTCAGCACATTTGTAACTGACAGACCGCTATCGCGAGCAGGCTCACTCCTACAAGGGTTTTGTGTGAGCCCGTTACTGTTGCTGGACGGAGATGACTGGCGTCGGCGAGACAAACACTTTCGCATGCATCTGCTCACAGCCACCGCCCCGGCGCATGCCGCGTACCGGGCAGGCATCCAGATAATCCAGACCCACCGCCAGTTTCAAATGCCGCTCCGGCCGCGCCAGTTGATTGGTCACATCAAAGCTGTACCAAGCGTCATCCAGCCAGGCTTCCGCCCAGGCGTGGCTCGCCAAATGCTCGCAATCCTCGCTGTACAAATAGCCCGACACATAACGTGACGGAATCCCGAGACTACGTGCACAAGCCAGAAACGCGTGAGCGTGATCCTGACAAACCCCGGCACGTCCGGCGAAAGCTTCCGCCGCGCTGGTGTCGACTTCAGTAGAACCCGGCGTATACGTCATGTGCTGATTCAAACCGTGCATCAAATCAATCAGCGCCGTGCGATCGCGCCGCTGCTTGCAGGATTTTTCCGCGAACGCACGCAGCGCCTCATCGGCCTCGGTCAAGCGAGTGAAGCGCAGAAACGGCAGCGCCGACTGGCTCTCGTGCTCGGCCTCGCGCAATTCGTCGATATCGACCTGCCCGCGGGCGCCGATGATGATCGCTTCGTGCGGTTCATCCATGGTCAGCACATGCAGGATATTGCCGAACGGATCGAGTTGCGCGCGCACCGGGCGTGGCAGGTCGAGTTGCCAGCTCAGCACATGCTGACGCTCGCTGTCGTGGGGGGTCAGCCGCAGGTACTGGATGCTCGCCCGCACCTGATCTTCGTAGTGATAGGTGGTCTCGTGGCTTATGGAAAGTCTCATGCAGCCTCCAGGTAGGAACTGTGAATGGCGTTGCCCAACTGGCGCACCAGCGGGATGAATTCGGTCAGCCACGCGTGCAGGCCTTCCTCGAGAATTTCGTTGATGCCGGTGTAGCGCAAGCGTGCGTCCATCTCTGCCGCCAGACGCTGCGCCGGTCGGCCGTTGGCGCCAGGCAACTGCGCGAGAATCTGATCGATCTCTTCGGTGCAGGCCCGCAGTGAACGCGGTACATCGGCGCGCAACAGCAGCAACTCGGCGACATGACGGGCCCCGGGCGCATCGCGGTAGATTTCGGTGTAGGCCTCGAAGGAGGACAAGGCGCGCAGCAAGGCACTCCACTGGTAATAAGCGTGGGCCGTACCGTCGCTGACCGCTTCAGCCTGATCGCCGGCCATTTCATAGCGGGCATCGAGCAACCGCAGCGTGTTGTCCGCGCGTTCGATGAACGTCCCGAGACGAATGAAACGAAATGCATCGTTACGCATGATCGTGCCGTAGGACGCACCACGAAACAGGTGCGAACGCTCCTTGATCCATTCGCAGAAACGGCTCATGCCATAGCGACTGAGGCCCTGTTCGGCGATCCCGCGAATCTCCAGCCATGTCGAATTGATGTTCTCCCACATGTCCGCCGTGATGCGCCCGCGCACGGCATGGGCGCTGGCCCGCGCCGCGCCGAGGCAACTGTAGATGCTCGCCGGGTTGGCGGCGTCGAGGGCAAAAAAGTGCAGCAGGCGTTCGGCATGCAGCGCGCCGTGACGCTCCAGATAATCGTCGAGGGTGCCAGTGATGAGCAGCGGCATCGCCAGTTCGTGCAAACCGTCGCCGCGACCGTCCTGCGGCATCAGCGACAGCGAATAACTGATGTCGAGCATCCGGGCGAGGTTTTCCGCCCGCTCCAGGTAACGCGACATCCAATACAGATCCGAGGCAGTTCTACTTAACATGGCAAGCTTCCTTCAATCCTCGACCACCCAGGTGTCCTTGGTTCCGCCGCCCTGGGAGGAATTCACCACCAGGGAACCTTCACGCAGCGCCACACGGGTCAAACCGCCAGGCACCACGCGGGTTTCGCGCCCGGACAAGACAAACGGACGCAAGTCGATATGGCGCGGGGCGATGCCGTTTTCGACAAAGGTCGGACAGGTCGACAGCGACAGCGTCGGTTGCGCGATGTATGCGTGCGGCTTGGCTTTGATGCGCTCGCGGAAGGCGTCGATTTCCGCCGTCGTCGACGCCGGCCCCACGAGCATTCCGTAACCACCGGAGCCTTGAGTTTCCTTGACCACCAGATCTGGAAGATTGGCCAGCACGTGGGAAAGTTCAGACGGGTTGCGGCATTGCCAGGTCGGCACGTTCTTCAGGATCGGTTCTTCGTCGAGGTAGAACCGGATCATGTCGGTAACAAACGGGTACACCGATTTGTCGTCCGCCACACCGGTGCCGATGGCATTGGCCAACACGACGTTGCCCGAGCGATAAGACGAGAGCAGCCCCGGCACACCGAGCATCGAGTCGGGGTTGAACGCCAGCGGGTCGAGGAACGCATCGTCGAGGCGGCGGTAGATCACGTCCACCGCTTTCGGGCCGTCGGTGGTGCGCATGAAGACTTTATCGTCACGCACGAACAGATCCGCGCCCTCGACCAGCTCCACACCCATTTCCCGCGCCAAAAACGCGTGCTCGAAGAACGCACTGTTGAAGCGCCCCGGCGTCAGCACCACCACGCTCGGGTCGTCGATCGGGCTTGAGCTTTTCAGGGTGTCGAGCAACAGGTTCGGGTAATGATCGATCGGCGCGATGCGCTGGGCGGCGAACAGCTCCGGGAACAGGCGCATCATCATCTTGCGGTCTTCGAGCATGTAGCTCACGCCGCTCGGAGTGCGCAGGTTGTCTTCAAGCACGTAGTAAGTGCCGTCACCATCGCGCACCAGATCGACGCCGGAGATGTGCGAATAGATATCGCGGTGCAGATCGAGGCCTTGCATCGCCAACTGATATTGCTCGTTGGCCAGCACCTGTTCGGCAGGAATGATCCCGGCCTTGATGATGCGCTGCTCGTGATAGAGGTCAGCGAGAAACATATTCAGCGCCTTGACCCGCTGGATGCAGCCGCGCTCAACGATCCGCCACTCGCTGGCGGGAATGCTGCGCGGAATGGTGTCGAAAGGAATCAGGCGCTCGGTGCCCTGCTCATCGCCGTAGAGCGTGAAGGTAATGCCGGCGCGATGGAACAGCAGATCGGCCTCACGTCGCCGCTGGGCCAACAGTTCGTCAGGCGTGTCAGCCAGCCATCGGGCGAACTCCCGATAATGCGGGCGAACCTGGCCGCCGGCGTCGTACATCTCATCAAAATAGGTGCGGATCATGCCGTACTCCTTGTCACCCGGACCTACAGGCCTTCGCAAGGCCCGTGCCATCGGCATAAACGCTTTGATTTCAACCGGTTGGAAATACACGCCGCAGGCACCGCACCATTCCTGTGCGGCAAATGCCCCAACCGGATTGCCCCCGCTTCATTGCGACGCACTGCATCGCCTATCACCAGCATAGTCAGAGTTGATTTCACTGCCCGGCGCTGCCTGCGGATAATCCGCGCATCCGCTGCAAAACTTCCCCGCGCACAGCGCCGCGAAGTCGCCAGCTCAACTGACCTGGACTGCCTGCGCAGCCCACCCTGCCTTAACCTTGACCGGTTTCCTCTCCTTATCGGTCTTCCCTTTTAGCCACCCTCTCCGGTGGCTTTTTTTTGCCTCGGTTTCTTGTTTCAGGGTTTTGCCACAGCGTTTTGCTTACGTCGGAAATGACAACGGCCAACCCGAAGGTCAGCCGTTGTTCAACAAATGAAACCAGAGATCAGTTCAAACGGTGGCGGTTGCGCACCTCCTGCTTTACGCCCCAGCCCTCGATGATGCCACCCAGAGGTTCAACCACGGCAGAGAATCCCTGCTCGAAGTCGCCGATATCGTCATAGGTCGCGTACATCACTTTGCTTAATTCCAGCGCCCACGCACCGTCATCACGCACGCTGACCTGGGCATTGATGGATTCACCGCGAAATTTGCCTGCCGCCCTGCGCGCCCGCTCCTCGTCCGGGAAAATCGCGTAGAACTCGATGGGATGGAATCGGGAAAAATCGAAACCGCCTTCTTTCATGCGGCGCAGAACATTGCTGCTGATGTCTTCTTGATAGGCTGTGCTCATGAATCGTCCCCCTCGCATAGATGGATAGACTTTCCGTATTCCCGCCCCGGGCCTCTGGCCAAAGTACTACGGCAACGTGGTTGCACGCGGGAACAAGCATGTAGCTGACAAGACCAGACCTTAGCGATCCGTTCGCTGATCTCGCTTGCAGAGTAGCCCCAAGTCAGAGCCGCTGCCAAGGCCTGGTTGCTTCGGATGAAAGGAAGATTTTCAGATTGGAGTGATGCTGCGGATCTTGATGCTGTTTTGGGTTTCGAGGCTTTTGACGCCAGCATCGGGGGTTCGCCCTTCCAGATCGTTGAGATCCAGTTTGGCGGCGACGGGCAGGAGCCGTTCCTTGATCAATCGAGCGGCCTCATCGTCCGTGGGGCATTCCGCGCGCTCGAACACCTCATCGACAATTTCACCATGATCGTCCACGAAAGTGACTTTCCACTTTTGCATCGGTGCCTCCTCGATCAAACCCGCAAATGGGCTTACCACTATCTCGACTGTGAACGCCGAAAGTTGGTTCAAAAGGATTACAGCGGGCGAAGATGAAAAAAACGACATCTATCGTGTGGAGCAAACAAATGTGGGAGCGAGCCTGCTCGCGAAGGGGTCTGTCCAGTCGACATATTCTTTGACTGACCTGACGCCTTCGCGAGCAGGCTCGCTCCCACAGGGGTAATGCGGTGTTCTTTAATCGTTGCTTGGCTTGTTGATCGCCTGCAGCACGTACTGCGGCAAGGCGAACGCGCCGATGTGGATTTCCGGGTTGTAGTAGCGCGTGACGATGCCGCTGCCGATGAAGCGCTGTTGCAGGGTTTCACGGCTGAGTTTGCGGTACGCCGGGTTGGTCGAGCCCCACGCAAATGTCATCGAACCGCCGATGTAGGTCGGTACGGCCGCTTGATAGAAGTGCCAGTCCGGGAACAGGCTGTTCAGGCGACCGGCGGTGGTTTTCACTTCGTCGATCTGCATGAACGGCGTGCCGTTCTGGGTCACCAGAATGCCGCCCTCGTTCAGGCAGCGGTGGCACGCCTGGTAGAAGTTCTCCGAGAACAACACTTCGCCCGGGCCGATCGGGTCGGTGGAGTCGGAGATGATCACGTCGAATTTTTCCGTGGTGGTGGCAACGAAACGCATGCCATCGTCGATCACCAGGTTCAGACGCGGATCGTCGTAGGCGCCGCTGGAGTGGTTCGGCAGGAACTCTTTGCACATGTCGACCACGGTGCCGTCGATCTCGACCATGGTGATGTGCTCGACGCCGGCATGCTTGGTCACTTCGCGCAGCATGCCGCCGTCACCGCCGCCGATGATCAGTACGCGCTTGGCACTGCCATGGGCGAGGATCGGCACGTGGGTGAGCATTTCGTGGTAGATGAATTCGTCGGCTTCGGTGGTCTGGATCACGCCGTCCAGCGCCATGACACGGCCCATGCGCGGGTTCTGGAATATCACCAGGTGCTGGTGTTCGGTGCGCACTTCGTGCAGCAGTTTTTCCATGCGAAAACGCTGGCCGTAGCCTTCGTAGAGGGTTTCCAGGTACTCGCTGGTTTTGGTGACGGTCATGGTCAAGTGCTCCGATGAATGCGCGGGCGCCAATCGTGGGGACGATTGCCCGGGAAAGGCGCGCATTCTACGTTGCCGAAGATGACAGGTCGAACCTCACTTTATCGGCAACCCGCAATCCCTTGTAGGAGTGAGCCTGCTCGCGATAGCGGTTTTTCAGTCACTGACTCATTGACTGAAGGATAGCTATCGCGAGCAGGCTCACTCCTACAGGGTATTGTGGTGTTCTCGGGATCAGTGTCAGATCCGCACGTTGCCCCGCGGCCCGGCAATCGCCCAGATGATCAGGCCCAGCACTGGCAGGAGGATGATCAGCAGCACCCAGACGATTTTCATCCCGGTGGTCGCGCCGCTTTTCAACACGTTGATGATGGCCCAGATGTCGAGGGCAAGGATGATCAGGCCAATCAGACCGTTGAACGTGGAACCCATGGTGTCGCTCCAGAATAGTGGCATGCACTTTTAGGATAGACGGTCGCGCGCAGGGTTCCCTTTTATTGCACTCAGACGTGAACGGCGATCTTCAGGGCTTCGAGCGAGGGTGCGGCGGCGATGCCGACTTCGGCGCACAGTTCCAGCACCCGAGGCACGTCGTTGCCGAAGACCAACACCATTTGCAATTCGTCGTCGAGCAGTTGGCTGAAGTTCATCAGTGTGTAACCGCCGTTTTCCTTGTTCATGCTGCTCATTTGCACTTGGATGCGGTTGAGTGCAGTCAGGGCTTCGGTCTTTGCCAGTTGCTTCGGTTTGAGGTTGAAATCCACGCCCGGGCCGAACGAGGCGACGATCTGCGCGAACAGGTCAACGTAAGTGTCAGCCTGGAACAGCACGGTTTCCGGCAAGCTACCGACCACGACCCACTCGCCCAGCGGGATCGGGAAGGTGTCGTCGTAGTTGATGTCGGGGTTGGCTGCCAGAAAAGCATCGGCATCGGCGTAGGCCTGTGCCGCTTCGTCGGCGACTTTCAGGATCTCGTCCTCGCCCATGCAGCCGGAGCTGATTTTGCTGATGAGTTCGACGAGTGCGGCTTTCATGAGGGCGGATCCTGTGGCGAAGGTGAATTTCGAGGGCGCGGAGGATAGCGCACAAAGTAAAAGATCGCAGCCTGCGACAGCTCCTACAAGTTCAGCGTTCGACCGCGAAACGGGCCACAAACGCAATCAGTGCAGGAACTGCCGCAGGCTGCGATCTTCTGATCTTATCAACCCAACAAATTTTCCAGCTGCGCCGTGGTATCAACCGCGCCCATCGTCCGTGCAGCGTCCAGCGCCGTCACGCCGTTGGCGTCCTTGGCTTGCGCGTTGGCACCCTTGCTGATCAGGTAATCGACGATTTCAACACGGTTGAACATCGCAGCCATCATCAGCGCCGTACGCCCATCAAACGACGAGCCTTCGATCTCGGCGCCCGCCTCGACCAGCGCCTTGACCACCGCCAGATCACCTTTGAACGCCGCTCCGGCAATCGGGCTCTGGCCGTTGCCATTGCGCATTTCCGGGTCGGCTTTGTGTTTAAGCAGCACTTGCACCGCATCCACATGGCCGTAGTAGCTGGCCAGCATCAGCAATGTGTCGCCCTTGCTGTTTTTCAGGTTGACCGGCAAACCGGCCGTGACCAGACGATCAAGCATCTCGGCATCACCGTCGCGCGCCTTGTTGAAAACCTGCTCAGTGAATTCGGCAGCTTCTTCAGGGGTCATCTGGCGGCTTTGGTCGGACATGGGGCAACTCCACTTTCGGTCAATCGGAAAGCCGACAGTTTCCCGAGCGAGGCCGTGGCTGTCACCCCCTTTTTCTCAAGCCTGCCCATAGCCAGATTCAATAACGATGTTTGCCCTGATGAATTTCGGCCAATACGTCGTCAGTGACCCGAACATAAGTCTGCGTTCCGGGCAGCCAAGCGTAGATCGGATCATCGCCCGTCTGACCGGGGTCGAAGCCTTCATTTTTCAGGCGGGTTTTCTGATATTTGAAGGTGCCGGTGGTTTCCATTTTCACCTTCACCCGCAGGAACAACGGCACCGCGTAGGCCGGCATACGTTCGCGGGCAAAGGTCAGCAACTCGGCGAAATCCAGGGTTGCAAGGGATTCCGCAGGCGTGATCGCCGCCATTCCGGCACGGCCGTTGGTGTTGCGGATTTCCACGCCATAAGCCACTGCTTCGGAGATGTGCGGGTGTTGCAGCAACAGGTTTTCGACTTCAGTGGTCGAGACGTTTTCGCCCTTCCAGCGATAGGTATCACCGAGCCGATCAACAAATTGTGCGTGGCCAAAACCGATGTTGCGCAGTAGGTCGCCGGTGTTGAAAAAGCGATCGCCTTTGCTAAACACGTCGTGCAGCACGACTTTGGCGGTTTTCTGCGGATCGGTGTAGCCGTCCAGCGGCGCCTTCTCGTCGATCCGCGCCAGCAAAAGCCCCTGCTCGCCTTTGCCGACCTTGCGCATGAAACCGTCGGCGCTGCGCAGCGGCTCACCGCTGTCATGGTCGTAGGCCACCAACTCCCAAGCCATCAGCGAGAAGCCAATGGTGTTGTCGAAGTTGAGAATGTTGGTGAAACCGATATTGCCGTCGCTCGCCGCATACAGTTCACAGATGTGCTCGACGGCGAAACGGGTCTTGAACTCGGCCCAGGCGCCGGGGCGCAAGCCGTTGCCGATCATCTTGCGCACATCGTGGCGGCTGTCATCGGCGCTGGCCGGTTGATCGACCAGATAACGACACAATTCGCCGACGTAACCGATGGTGGTCGCGCGATAACGACGCACGTCGTTCCAGAACTGGCTGGCGCTGAATTTGCGACGAATCGCGAAGCCCGAGGCGCCGTTGACTGCCGAGCCCCAGCACACGCAAAGACCGGTAGCGTGATACAGCGGCAAGGTGCAATAGACGACATCGTCGGGGCCCATATTGAGGGCGATCATGCCGAAACTGGCGGAGCTGCGCATCCAGCGACCATGTTTGAACACCCCGGCTTTCGGCAGGCCCGTGGTGCCCGAGGTGTAGATGTAGAAACATGGATCGTCGAAGAAGATCTGCTGGCTGCTCGACGGATTTTCGCTGGAGGCGTCGGCACTGGCGCTGATCAGATTGACGTAGCCTTCGGGCGCAATGCCCGGATAGCTGTAGGTGTCCTGATCGGCGACAAACCAGGTGCGCGGCGCGGTGATCGCCACTTGCTCGCGAATCGCCGCATAAGCCGGGAGCAGTTCTTCGCCGACGACAATCGCTACCGGCGCCACCAGATTCACGCTGTGGATCAGCGTGTCGCGGGATTGTGAAGTATTGAGCAGCGCGCTGACGGCACCGACCTTGGCCAGCGCCAGAATGGTCACCAGCAATTCCGGGCGATTTTCGATAAACACCGCGACCACGTCGCCCTTGCCGATGCCCTGCCCGTTCAGATAGTGGGCAATGCGGTTGGCCCACTGATTGACCTGCGAATAGCTCAGCAGCACGTCGCCCTGCAGTAGCGCCGGGCCTTCGGGATTGCGCAGGGTCGCTTGCTCGAACGTCCAGCCAAGGCCACAGCTTTGGGTCGGATCCGTGACATTTGCCACCTTCATGCCCTTGACCACCCGTGGGATGGCTTTGGCAATCATCGGCAGTTTGCGGAGCATCATGCCCCAGGTAATCGTGTCGCTTGGCGCGTGACTCATGGAAGCTCCCCGTTCGACCTTGACGTGCAGATCGATGTTTTTATTTTTCGGGCTTTGGCTTGATGCAACCGACGCGTTCAAGCGCAGGTCGAGATCGAAAATACGTCAGCGCTTCTCGCGCTGTACACGCGGTTTTTGCAATGTTTTGTATCCGCTGACTTGGCGGGCGCGAAGATGATCGCCGGGGCGAGGATTGGTTCCGTCGAATAGACAATGATCCCGCAAAATGCAGGATGCACGATGGCCATTCATGCAGTTTGCACGACGACCTGAATTTTCTTATTTTTTAAGTTACTGATTTATAAGGGATTTTTTATTTTCAAATGCTGGCACAATCGCTGCAACCTCCTTTGCATGCTTGCCATTCAAGTGCATACGGAGCTGAAAGACATGAGCCTGATCCAAGAAAAATTTACCTCCCTGTTCTCCAACTTCGACGTCACCACTGCGCCACGCCCCGATGGCGGGATTCTGCTGACCCTGCGCAGCAGCGACGGTAAAGTGTTTAAACGCGCTCTGACTTATCAACAACTGCATGCCGGCGACCAACTGTCGTGGGCGATCAGTGCGATTCGCCGTGACTTGGCTGAGCAAGCCAGTGAACTGCCGCAAATTGCCATGCTGCAGAGCCAGCAGCGTTTTGCCCTGCCGACGTATCACTCGCTGTAAGTTCTAAAGCGCTTTAAACAAAACAGGCCGTGGAGCTTTCGCTTCACGGCCTGTTTTTTGTGTTGATGCAAAACCCTGTGGGAGCGAGCTTGCTCGCGAAAGCGGTGTGTCAGGGATAAATTTTTATCTGATATTCCGCCTTCGCGAGCAGGCTCGCTCCCACATTGGGGTTTTGTGTGGTTAGAAAGCTTCGGGTTCTATGCCGGTGAAGGTGTCGACGGTGATGTGGCTGCCCAGTTCGCCGCCTTCACGGGCGAGGCCGCAGGTTTGCAGGCCGGCTGCCTGCGCGGCGTCGAGTTCTTCGACGATGTCCGAGAGGAACAGAATCTCCCCCGCTTCAACGCCAATGGCTTGCTGGATATTGGTGTACGACTGCGCCTCGCGCTTGGGCCCCGACGTCGTGTCGAAATACCCGCTGAACAGCGGCGTCAGATCCCCCGCCTCCGAGCAGCCGAAAATCAGCTTCTGTGCCTGAATCGAGCCCGACGAGTACACAAACAGTTGATAACCCGCCGCGTGCCAGCGTTTTAGCGCTTCAACGGCATCCGGGTAAACATGCCCCTTCAACTGCCCGGCGTGATAACCCTGGGCCCAGACCATGCCTTGCAAAGCCTTGAGCGGCGTGGCTTTGCGATCTTCTTCGATCCAGCTCAAGAGGATTTCAACAACCCGTTCAACATCGGCCTGCGGTGCGTTGCTGTCACGGCGTACGGCGTCGAGTTGCTCGGCGACATCGGCGCGTTCGGCGTTCTGCCGAACGAAATCCGGCAAATGTTTGGCCGCGTACGGAAACAGCACGTCAAACACGAAACTCACCGCGCTGGTGGTGCCTTCGATGTCAGTGACAATGGCTTTGATCGACATCGAATCAGTCCTCCAGACGCGGGAAACGGCCAGCGATGTCTTCGCCGGTGAAGTTGGCAACCCAACCTTCAGGGTTGTTAAACAGGCGAATCGCCACGAAGTGCGGATGCTCGCCCATGTCGAACCAATGCTTGGTGCCGGCCGGCACCGAGATCAGATCGTTCTTCTCGCACAGTACGGCGTAGACGTAATCGTCGATGTGCAAGGTAAACAGCCCACGGCCAGCAACGAAAAAGCGTACTTCGTCTTCGCCATGGCGGTGTTCTTCAAGGAACTTGGCGCGCAATTCGGCTTTTTGCGGGTGATCGCTGTTCAGGCTGATGACATCGACGGTGATGTAACCGCGCTCGGTCATCAGTTGGTCGATCTGCT